>NZ_JMCL01000041.1 GCF_000690905.1 Pseudomonas sp. Ant30-3
ACAAAAAAAACCCCGCCGATGATCACTCATCGGCGGGTTTCTTCTTGCAGCTTGAAGCTAAAGGCTAACCGCTGCTCCTATCCTAGATCGCGCCACGCTGACGCAGCAGATCCAGCACTTGCTTGACGCTTTCTTCCAGCGACAGTGACTGGGTATCGATCACCAGATCGGCATTCAGCGGCACGTCGTACGGGAAGGACTCGCCCGGGATGTTATCCCCTGCGGCCGCGTACAGACCTTGCGGGTCACGTTCGGCACACACCGTCGGCGAAGCCTGCACGTAGACCGTCAGCAAGCGTTCCTTGCCGATCAGGTCCTTGGCCTGCTCACGCCCTTCGGCACTCGGCGCAACGAACGCAGCCAGTGTCAGCAGCCCCGCTTCGTTGAACTGACGCGCAACGTGCGCGGCACGACGCCAGTTCTCGGTACGCCCGGCGCGATCCTGCGGCAGACCCTTGTTGAGGTCGTGACGCAGGTTCTGGCCATCAAGCACGAATACCGCACGGCCCATGTCGAACAGTTTGCGTTCAACCGCATACGCCAGCGTGCTTTTGCCAGCGCCCGACAGGCCGCTGAACAACACGGTGGCCGGTTGCTGGCCGAAGCGTTGTGCACGCTCTTCGGTCGCCACGTGCGCCAGTTTACCGTGGTGGGTGCTGGTGCCATGCGCCAGCGGCTGAGCGATGATCATGCCGGCGGCGACGGTGCCATTGGTCAAACGGTCGATGACGATGAACGAACCGGTGGTGCGATTGCTCGCATAACCGTCCAGCGCGATGGCGGCGTCGAGGCTGATCTTGACCCGACCGATCTCGTTCAATTGCAGCGAGCTGGCCGGACCTTCTTCCAGGGTATTCACGTCGACGCGGTTGACGATACTGGTGATCGAACCCGGAACGTAACTGGTCGCGCGTTTGATGTCGTATTTCTTGCCCGGTAACATCGGCTCTTCAGCCATCCACACCAGCATGGCGTCGAAGGCGTCGGTCACTTGCGGCAGGTTGTCGGCATGCACCAACAGGTCGCCACGCGAGATGTCAATTTCGTCTTCCATGGTCAGCGTCACCGCCTGACCCGGGCCTGCGTGTTCCAGCTCACCTTCGAAGGTGACAATGGACTTCACGCGGCTGCTTTTGCCCGACGGCAGCACGACAACTTCGTCGCCCTTGTGCACGACGCCGCTTGCCAAAGTACCGGCGAAACCACGGAAGTTCAGGTTCGGACGGTTGACGTACTGCACCGGGAAACGCAAATCGGTGTAGTTGCGGTCGCTGGCGATCTCGACGGTTTCAAGAATTTCCATCAGCGATTGCCCGGTGTACCACGGCGAGCGCTCGGACTTGTTCACCACGTTGTCGCCCTTGAGCGCCGACATCGGCACGAAAGCCATGGTGGTCGGCTTGAACGCGATGCCTTCGGCGAACTTCAGATAATCAGCCTTGATCGACTCGAACACGCTTTCGTCGAAGCCGTTGAGGTCCATCTTGTTGATGGCGACCACGATGTGTTTGATGCCGAGCAACGAGGCGATGAAACTGTGGCGACGGGTCTGGGTTTGCACGCCGTAACGGGCGTCGACCAGAATGATCGCCAGGTCACAGGTGGACGCACCGGTGGCCATGTTGCGGGTGTACTGCTCATGGCCCGGGGTGTCGGCGATGATGAATTTGCGTTTGGCGGTGGAGAAATAGCGGTAAGCGACATCAATGGTGATGCCCTGCTCGCGCTCGGCCTGCAGGCCGTCGACCAGCAATGCCAGGTCGATGTCTTCGCCGGTGGTGCCGACTTTTTTCGAGTCGCGGGTGATGGCTTCCAGGTGATCTTCATAGATCATCTTGGAGTCGTGCAGCAGGCGCCCGATCAGGGTGCTCTTGCCGTCGTCGACGTTGCCACAAGTCAGAAAGCGCAGCATTTCCTTGCGTTCGTGCTGGCCCAGGTAGGCGAGGATGTCCTCGCTGATCAAATCAGATACGTGCGACATGACAACCCCTTAGAAATAACCCTGACGTTTCTTTTCTTCCATCGAGCCTGCGCCATCGTGATCGATGACCCGGCCCTGGCGTTCGGAAGTTCGCGTCAGGAGCATTTCCTGAATG
The DNA here is from genome assembly GCF_000690905.1 of Pseudomonas sp. Ant30-3. Lineage (GTDB taxonomy): Bacteria > Pseudomonadota > Gammaproteobacteria > Pseudomonadales > Pseudomonadaceae > Aquipseudomonas. Next base: position 2,097 of record NZ_JMCL01000041.1, read on the forward strand.
ATGTCGGTCAGGCTGGTGGCCTCGGACTCGACCGCACCGGTCAGCGGGTAGTCACCCAACGTACGGAAACGGACTTTCTTCTTGACGATGCGCGCCTTGTCTTCGTCGCTCAGGTGATTGAGCAGGCGTTCATCGTCGATCATGATCCAGGTGCCATTCATCTCGATGACATCGCGCTCGGCGGCGAAATACAGCGGCACAATCGGAATGCCTTCGAGGTAGATGTACTGCCAGATGTCCAGTTCGGTCCAGTTCGACAACGGGAACACACGAATGGATTCGCCCTTGTTGACGTTGCCGTTGTAGACGTTCCAGAGTTCTGGACGCTGGTTCTTCGGGTCCCAGCGGTGCTTGGTGTCGCGGAAGGAATACACGCGCTCTTTGGCGCGGGATTTTTCTTCGTCACGACGAGCACCACCGAAAGCGGCGTCGAAACCGTGCTTGTCGAGGGCCTGTTTGAGGCCTTCTGTTTTCATGATGTCGGTGTGTTTGGCACTGCCGTGGGTCAGCGGGTTGATGCCCTGCGCGACGCCATCGGGGTTCACGTGCACGATCAGGTCGAGGCCAAGCTCTTCGACCATGCGATCGCGGAACGCGTACATTTCCTTGAACTTCCACCGGGTGTCGACGTGCATCACCGGGAACGGCAGCTTGCCCGGGAAGAATGCCTTGCGCGCCAGATGCAGCATCACGGCGGAATCTTTACCGACGGAGTACAGCATCACCGGGTTATCGAACTCGGCGGCGACTTCGCGGATGATGTGGATGCTTTCCGCCTCCAGCTGTTTCAGATGCGTCAGTTTGTCGACCATGGCTACTCACGAAAACGATCTTGTGGACGGCCAGCGGGCCGTGTTCGAGCGAGGAATCCTAGCACAGCGACCTCTTCTAATCAGGGCGCCGACTAGATCGAAAGGGTATATGAATATACCCATGTGGGAGCGAGCCTGCTCGCGATGGCAGTGTGTCAGCCACACAAATGTTGGATGTGCGGCCGTCATCGCGAGCAGGCTCGCTCCCACCGTTTTGATCCTGCGTTACCGGGATATCAGCCCTCTTTAAATCGGATTCGGGCAATCAATAAAGATGTGCTCAACAGCAAAACGCCGCGCCAGGTAATCACCCAACGCCTGCACGCCGTAGCGCTCGGTCGCGTGGTGACCGGCGGCGATAAAACTGATGTCGTTCTCCCGCGCACTGTGAAACGTCTGCTCGGACGCTTCGCCGCTAAGGTACAGATCGACCCCGGCCAGCACCGCCTGATCGATGTAACCCTGACCGCCGCCCGTGCACCAGCCAACGCGGCGAATCATCGCGCTGCCTTCGATCAGCAACGGCTCGCGGCCCATGACTTCCTGCACACGCCGGGCGAAATCCCGTGGCGTCATCGGTTCGTTCAACGAGCCGACCAGGCCGACAATTTTGAGATTATCCGGATCGAGCGGGCCTTCGACCGTAATGTCGAGCTGACGCGCCAGCTGCACGTTGTTGCCGACATCCGGGTGCAGATCCAGCGGCAGGTGATAGGACAGCAGACTGATGTCGTGCTTGAGCAACGTTTTCAAGCGCCGCTGCTTCATGCCGGTTATGCACGGGTTTTCGCCTTTCCAGAAATAACCGTGATGCACCAGCACCAGATCGGCCTGCGCCTCGACGGCGGCATCGAGCAACGCCTGGCTCGCCGTCACACCGCTGACGATGCGCATTACTTGCGGCCGGCCTTCGACCTGTAACCCGTTGGGGCAATAATCGGCAATCTTTGCGCTGTTCAAGTAACGGTCGGCTTCTTCGACCAGGGTGCTCAGGGCGACGGCCATAAAAGACTCCTAAATATCCCGTTCAGAGGCGTGCGCCGCCTCGTATAATGCGCGACATTATGGGCGGTCTCATTCCGCCTGCAACCTTCCAGGACGTGCTTAATGCTCAAGGCGCTGCGTTTTTCCAGCTGGCCGCTGTTGGCCGGCGTGCTTATCGCTCTGTTGATTATCCAGCGTTACCCGGAGTGGGTCGGGCTTCCAAGCCTCGACGTCAACCTTCAGCAAGCGCCGCAAACCACCACGATGCAACAGGGCCCGGTGTCCTATGCCGACGCAGTGACCACGGCCGCGCCGTCGGTGGTCAATCTGTACACCACTAAAGTGATCAACAAGCCGAACCATCCGCTGTTCGAAGATCCGCAGTTCCGTCGTTTCTTCGGCGATAACTCGCCCAAGCAGAAACGCATGGAATCGAGCCTCGGCTCCGGCGTGATCATGAGCCCCGAAGGTTATTTGCTGACCAACAACCACGTTACCAGCGGCGCCGATCAAATCGTCGTGGCCCTGAAAGACGGCCGTGAAACCCTTGCCCGGGTGATCGGCAGCGACCCGGAAACCGACCTCGCCGTATTGAAGATCGATCTGAAAAACCTGCCGTCGATCACCGTTGGCCGCTCGGACAACATCCGCATTGGCGATGTCGCCCTGGCCATTGGTAACCCGTTCGGCGTCGGTCAGACCGTCACCATGGGCATCATCAGTGCCACCGGGCGTAATCAATTGGGCCTGAACAACTACGAAGACTTCATCCAGACCGACGCGGCGATCAACCCCGGCAACTCCGGCGGCGCACTGGTGGATGCCAACGGCAACCTGACCGGCATCAACACGGCGATCTTCTCCAAGTCCGGCGGTTCGCAAGGCATCGGCTTTGCGATCCCGGTGAAACTGGCCATGGAAGTCATGAAGTCGATCATCGAACACGGCCAGGTGATTCGCGGCTGGCTGGGCATTGAAGTGCAGCCGTTGACCCAGGAACTGGCCGAATCGTTTGGTTTGTCGGGACGACCCGGCATTGTTGTCGCGGGCATTTTCCGTGATGGCCCGGCACAGAAGGCCGGCCTGCAGCTGGGTGATGTGATTCTCGCGATTGATGGCGAACCGGCCGGCGATGGTCGTCGTTCCATGAATCAGGTAGCGCGGATCAAACCGACCGACAAAGTCACGATCCTGGTGATGCGCAACGGCAAGGAAATCAATCTGACGGCTGAAATTGGCCTGCGTCCGCCACCGGCGCCGGCACCCGTCAAGGAAAAATCCGAAGAGTAAGCTCGGCGCACTAATACAAGACATTCTCAACGGTCATGTTATATTGTTTCAATATCACTATTGGAACAACATAACATGTCGTCTCGAAAAAGGGCTTCCCTCGCAGCGCTCGCCTTCGGCCTGCTGGCAGATCCGGTCTTCGCTGAAGAATCTGCGCCCCTCGAACTGGACGCCATCAGCGTCACGTCCGACTACGAATCGCCTACCGGCCCGGTCCATGGCTACCGCGCAACGCGATCGGCCAGCGCGACCAAAACCGACACCGCCATTCGTGACATTCCGCAATCAATCAGCGTGATCCCCGCCAGTGTGCTCAAGGACCTGGGCAGCACCAGCGTCGAGCGCGCCCTGGAATTTGCCGGTGGCGTGTCGAAGCAGAACAACTTCGGCGGGCTGACCCTGTACGAATACAGCGTGCGCGGCTTCACCACTTCCGAGTTCTACAAGGACGGTTTCAGCGCCAATCGCGGCTACCCGACCACGCCGGACGCCGCCAACATCGAGCGTATCGAAGTGCTCAAAGGCCCCGCCGCCAGCCTGTACGGCCGAGGCGACCCCGGCGGCACGGTAAACATCGTCAGCAAAAAACCGCAGCCCGACGCATTCACGACGCTGCAAACCAGCGCCGGTAGCTGGGATCGCTACCGCACCGCGCTGGACGTCAACACGCCGCTGGACGAGGACGGCAATGTGCTGTCCCGCGTCAACCTCGCGGTTGAGGACAACCACAGCTTTCGCGATCACGTCGACAGTCAGCGGGTATTCGTCGCGCCCTCCTTCAGCTGGCAACTGAACCCGGACACCAGCCTGCTGGTGGAAAGCGAGTTCGTGCGCCATAGCTCGACATTTGATCGCGGCATCGTTGCGCCGAACAACACATTGAGCGGAGTCTCGCGTTCGACGTTCCTCGGCGAGCCCGATGACGGCGACATCGATAACCACAACAACATGTTGCAGGCGGCGCTGGAACATCACCTCAACGACGCCTGGAAACTGCGTCTGGCCAGCCATTACAAAGAAGGCAAACTCTGGGGTTTCGCCTCCGAAGCGCGCCCGTTGAATACCGACGGCCACACCGTCAACCGCCGTTATCGCGAGCGCGACAGCGATTGGCACGACAGCATCACGCAACTTGAATTGCGCGGCCTGTTCGACCTTGGCAGCTGGCAGCACGAACTGTTGATCGGCACGGAATACGAGAACTATCGCAAAAACGAACGGGTCACGACCATTGCCGGCAGCACCTACCCGATCGACATTTACCGGCCGGTCTACGGCCAGCCGAAACCGAACGGCGCGCGCTCGGGCAGCGATTTTTTCGAGCACGTGGAAAGTCAGGCGCTGAACCTGCAGGACCAGATTGTCTTCACCGAAAAACTGCGCGGCATGGTCGGGGCGCGCTTCGAACATTTCGAGCAAAGCATCGACGACCACACCCGTGGCGCCACCACTCGGCAAACCCACGACGCGCTGACGCAACGGGTGGGTTTGCTTTATCAACTGACGCCGCAAGTCGGCGTGTTTGCCAACGCGTCCACCTCGTTCAAACCCAATAACGGGCTCGACGCCTCTGGCAAGTCTTTCAACCCGGAGGAAGGTGTCGGCTACGAAGTCGGAATCAAGAGTGAGCTGTTCGACGAGCGTTTGAGCAGCACCCTCGCCGCTTTTCATATCGAAAAGGAAAACGTGCTGGCGCTCGATCCGGGCACGGACACCAGCCGCGCGATGGGCAAGGCGCGCAGTCAGGGTTTCGACCTGCAAGTCACCGGGCAGTTGACTGACGCGGTGCGAGTGATCGGCGCCTTCGCTTATATCGACGCGGAAGTGACCGAGGGCGACAAGGTCATTCCTGCCGGCAGCCGGATTCTCGGCGTAGCCAAACGCAGCGGCAGCCTGCTCGGGGTTTACGAATTTCAGGACGGCCACTTGCGCGGCTCGGATGTCGGCGCGGCATTCACATACGTCGGTGATCGCTCCGGTGAATCGGGCGGCGAATTCGAGCTGCCGGCCTATCACACCGTCGACCTGCTGGCGCATTACAAGGCCAGCGAGAACGTCACCGTTGGGCTCAATCTGAACAATCTTTTCGACGAGAAATACTTCGAGCGCGCTTACAGCAATTACTGGGTCAACCCCGGCGAGCCTCGCAATTTCACCGTCAGCCTGACACTCAATCTGTAAAAGGACGTCCTCATGCAATTGCTCAAACCCTTCGCGCTGCTCGGCCTGCTGATCGCTACCCAAGCGTCGGCCCATGGTCTGTGGACCGAACAACGCCGCGGCAACATTGAAGTGATCTACGGCCATGGCGCAGAAGATAACGCGTTCAAACCGATGAAAGTCAGCGGCGCCTGGGCCTATGACGGCGCCGGCCGAATGATCCCGGTGACCGTGCAGCGCTTGGTTGATCACGCCCGCCTGCAGCCGTTGAAATCGCCCGCCGTGATGGCGGTGGCGCTGGATAACGGCATGTGGTCGCAGACGGCCGACAAGAAATGGATCAATGAAGGACGCAACAAAGTGCCGGGTGCGATCGAGTCGACTCAGACCTTCAAATACAGTCTGGCGATTTACCAACCGGGGGCGAAGTTGCCAAAGCTCGATCAGATAAAACTGCTGATTCTGCCGGAGGTTGATCCGCTGGCAGTTGGACCGGGCAAGCCGTTGCCAGTACGGGTTTTACTGGATGGGAAACCGGCGGCGGGCGTCAAGTTGATCGGCGATTACCGCAGTGCGCCGGGCACGGTCAGCACCGAGACTGACGCAGACGGTCGAGCGCAGGTGTTGGTACGCAATGAAGGGCTGAATGTGATTGCAGCGCAGGTTGAGGTGCCGGTGAAGGACAGTGCTGATGTGAACAGCCGCGGGCTTTTCACTTCGTTGACCTTTCTGGGCGAACCGCATCACGAGTGATTCACAAAACCTTGTAGGAGCGTGGCTTGCCCGCGATGGCAACACCGCGGTGTACCAGGTGCACCGCGTTATCGTTCTTCGCGAGCAAGCCCGCTCCCACACTTGATATCTATCTCGAAGAAGATCCAGTGTGGGAGCGGGCTTGCTCGCGAAAGCGGTCTAAAGGTCGCCGAGGCCATCAATCAGCGCCTGATTTTGTTCAGGCGTGCCGATGCTGATCCGCAAGAACTGCGCAATCCGCTCCTGCTTGAAGTGCCGGACAATCACGCCCTGCTCGCGCAACTTCGCTGCCAAGCCCGCAGCATCATGCTGCGGATGCCGGGTAAAAATGAAGTTGGCCGCCGACGGCAGCACCTCAAAGCCCTTGGCCTGCAACTGTGAAATTACCCATTCACGGTTTTCAATCACCAACCGGCAAGTCTTGTCAAAATACTCGCGGTCTTCGAACGCCGCCGCTGCGCCGACATTGGCCATGCGATCCAGCGGGTAGGAGTTGAAGCTGTTCTTGATCCGCTCCAGCGCCTCGATCAGGTCCGGATGCCCGACCGCCAAACCGACACGCAAGCCCGCCAATGAACGTGATTTGGACAGCGTCTGCGTCACCAGCAGATTTGGATAGCGGTCAACCAGACTGATTGCCGTCTCGCCACCAAAATCGATGTAAGCCTCGTCCACCACAACCACCGAATCCGGGCTGGCTTTGAGGATTTGCTCGACGGCGTCCAGTGCCAACAGGCAACCGGTCGGCGCGTTCGGGTTGGGGAAAATAATCCCGCCGTTTGGCTTGGCATAGTCTGCCGGGTTGATCTGGAACTGCTCATCGAGCGGCACCGCGTCGAATTCGATGCCGTACAACCCGCAGTAAACCGGATAGAAGCTGTAGCTGATGTCCGGGAACAACAGTGGTTTATCGTGCTGCAACAAGCCGTGAAAAATGTGCGCCAGGACTTCGTCCGAACCGTTACCGAGGAACACTTGATTGCCCTGCACGCCGTAGTACCTGGCAACGGCTTGCTTGAGCACGTCGCTGTTTGGGTCCGGGTACAACCGCAGGTTGTCATTGAGTTCTGTCTGCATGGCCGCCAACGCTTTCGGCGATGGGCCATACGGGTTTTCGTTGGTGTTGAGCTTTACCAGTTTCGTCAGTTTCGGCTGCTCGCCGGGCACGTAAGGCACCAGATCCTTGACGAACGGGCTCCAGAATTTGCTCATATTCAGTTCCCCTTCTGCTCATCAACAATGCGGTATTCAGCACTGCGGGCGTGGGCCGTCAGCGACTCGCCACGGGCCAGCACGGAAGCGGTCTTGCCCAGTTCGGACGCGCCCTTCTCCGAGCAGAAAATGATCGACGAGCGCTTCTGGAAATCGTACACACCCAGCGGCGACGAGAAGCGCGCTGTGCCGGATGTCGGCAGCACGTGGTTCGGCCCGGCGCAGTAATCGCCCAGCGCTTCGGAAGTGTGACGGCCCATGAAGATTGCCCCGGCGTGGCGAATCTGCGGCAACCAGGCTTGCGGATCTGCGACCGACAACTCCAGGTGTTCCGGCGCGATGCGGTTGGCCACTTCGATGGCCTGTTCCATGTCGCGAACCAGGATCAATGCGCCACGGCCATTGATCGAGCTTTCAATAATTTCTGCGCGCTCCATGGTCGGCAGCAGCTTGGCGATGCTTGCCGCGACCTTATCGAGAAACTCGGCATCCGGGCTGACCAGAATCGCCTGAGCGTCTTCGTCGTGTTCGGCCTGGGAAAACAGGTCCATCGCGATCCAGTCCGGATCGGTGTGGCCATCGCAGACCACCAGAATCTCCGACGGGCCGGCAATCATATCGATGCCAACCTGGCCGAACACATGGCGCTTGGCAGTGGCGACATAAATGTTGCCCGGGCCAACCACCTTGTCGACTTTCGGCACGCTCTCGGTGCCGTAAGCCAGCGCGGCAACCGCTTGCGCGCCACCGATGGTGAACACGCGATCAACGCCGGCGATGCAGGCGGCGGCGAGCACCAGTTCGTTGAGTTCACCGCGCGGCGTCGGTACGACCATGACCACTTCAGTCACCCCGGCAACCTTGGCCGGAATCGCGTTCATCAGCACTGAAGACGGGTACGACGCTTTACCGCCCGGCACATACAGACCGGCGCGATCCAGCGGTGTGACTTTCTGGCCCAGCACCGTGCCGTCGGCCTCGGTGTAGCTCCAGGAATCCTGCTTCTGTTTTTCGTGATAGCTGCGCACCCGCGCAGCGGCTTTTTCCAGGGCTTCGCGCTGCGGTACGGTGATTCGCGTCAGCGCCAGTTCCAGGCGCTCGCGTGGCAGAATCAGGTCCGCCATGGAGGCGACGTCCAGGCCGTCGAACTGCCGGGTGTAGTCCACCAGCGCGGCATCACCACGCTCGCGAACAGCTTTGATGATGTCCAGCACTCGCTGATTGACCGAGTCATCGGACACGCTTTCCCAGCTCAACAGATGATCCAGATGATGGGCGAAATCCGGGTCAGCAGCGTTGAGTCGGCGAATTGCAGTCGGTGCGGTCATAGCGAGAGCCTCATAGGATTGGCAAAAACTCAGGCGCCCGAAGCTAACATTCGATCCGCTTGGGCACCTGAGAATTCTGGCTATGAGGCGGATAGACGGCGCGACTTGGCGTCGCGCAAGTGAATCAGCCGCGGTGTCGTGACTCCACTGCCTTGCGCAGAGTGTCGATCAACGCCTGAATACGGGCGTGCTGCATTTTCATCGAAGCTTTGTTGACGATCAGCCGGGAGCTGATGTCGGCAATGAAATCCTGAGGTTCCAGGCCGTTAGCGCGCAAGGTGTTGCCGGTGTCGACCACGTCGATGATCTTGTCCGCCAGACCGATCAGTGGCGCCAGCTCCATCGAACCATACAGTTTGATGATGTCGACCTGACGACCCTGCTCGGCGTAATAACGCTTGGCAACGTTAACGAACTTGGTCGCCACACGCAGACGGCCTTTGGGCTCGACATCACCGACGCGGCCGGCGGTCATCAGCTTGCACAGGGCAATGCGCAGGTCCAATGGCTCGTACAAACCCTGGCCACCGTATTCCATCAACACATCTTTACCGGCGACGCCGAGGTCCGCGGCACCATGCTCGACATAGGTCGGCACATCGGTGGCACGCACGATCAGCAGGCGCACGTCGGCCTGGGTCGTGGGGATGATCAGCTTGCGGCTCTTGTCCGGATTCTCGGTCGGCACGATGCCCGCTTCAGCCAGAAGCGGCAGGGTGTCGTCAAGGATGCGGCCCTTGGACAGTGCGATGGTCAACATGGGAAACGTCAGTCCTTCATCAGGCTATTGCTGTCGGGTCGCAAACGGCGCCAGACATACATCGAGGCTGCTTCAACAATGAAAGCAGCCTCGATTTGAAACAAATCAGTTAACAGCAGACACCGTACTGTGGCGAGGGAGCTTGCTCCCGCTGGACTGCGTAGCAGTCCCATTTTTTCGGGCCGCTTCGCGCCCAACGGGAGCAAGCTCCCT
>NZ_JMCL01000042.1 GCF_000690905.1 Pseudomonas sp. Ant30-3
GGTGGTAATCCAACGTGGGAGCGGGCCTGCTCGCGATTGCGGTGTGCCAGTCACCTTTGTTCAAGCTGACACTGCGCAATCGCGAGCAGGCTCGCTCCTACAGGTTTTTCGGTGCACATCGTATGTGGGACCGCCCTGGCTCCAGAGTGGGAGCTAGCCTGCTGGCGATAGCTATGGTTCAGACACCGCCGATCTCAACCGAACACCCCTCCCCCAATCCCCGTATAATCGCCGCTTTTCCCCCGAAGGCACCCCGCTCGTGGCAGACAAACGGTATAGCTGCATTGGTTTGTATAACCCTAAATCACCGGAAAACGTTGGCTCGGTAATGCGCGCCGCCGGCTGCTATGGCGTGGCGTCCGTGTTCTATACCGGCAAGCGCTACGAGCGTGCTGCCGACTTTGTCACCGACACCAAGCGGGTCCATTACGACATCCCGCTGATCGGCATCGATGACCTGAAAAAAATCTTGCCGCTGGGCTGCGTTCCCGTTGCAGTGGAACTGGTCGAAGGCGCTCGCTCGCTTCCCGAGTACACGCACCCGGACCGCGCGCTGTACATTTTCGGCCCGGAAGACGGCTCGCTGGATAAAGAGATTCGTGACTGGTGCGAAGACGTCGTCTACATCCCGACCACCGGTTGCATGAACCTGGCTGCCACGGTCAACGTCGTGCTTTACGATCGCATGGCCAAAGGCCTGAATACCCGCTCCGGGGCAAAATTTCGCTGAGCAACGAATATTCGATGGAACAAGCCGCCCGCCGCAGCAGTCAGCTTAATTATCTATTCTTGTAGCAGCCCTTTTCGCCAGGAGACAGATCATGACCGACTTCAAACGCGTAGAACCTATCGAATCCACTCCGTTTCAGACTCATTCCGAGCGCAACGTCCACGGCTGGGAACGCGCTGGGTCTCTGGCGGGTGGCGTGGTGATGATGGGCAAAGGCCTGCGCCGCGGCGGCATTTTCGGCCTGATTCAGCTCGCAATCGGAGGCGTGGCACTGGCACGTGGCATTACCGGCCATTGCTCGGCCAAGAGCCTGCTGGAAAAGAGCCGTCATGAGATGAACACCGTGCGCGCGAAAATCGAACGAGCTGGTGATGATCTGACCCGATTGAAGGCAAACGCGGAAGCGGCGACCAGCACTGCGACAGTCACCGGCAATGATTCGCTGACTTCGCCCAAAACCGGCATTTAAGACAAAAAAGATCGCAGCCTGCGGCAGTTCCTACAGGGATTTAACGCCCCAGTGTAGGAGCTGCCGCAGGCTGCGATCTTTTGATCTGTCACTGGATCAGATTGCTGTGCAGAACCGCCGATGAGCTTCCTAGAACACTTTCGGCGAGCCCAACGAATGCCTCCGTGTCCACATTCTCCAGTCTCATCGCCCCGCGCATCACATCATCCAGTGATCGCTTGTTGCGTGTCTTCAGGCGGATCTCCCTATCCAGTTCCTGCAGCAGCAACACTGCTTTGGCCACCTGCCCCGCATCAACCTGCTCCCCGCGCAACGAGCTGACCGTGCGGCTGTCCTTGGCCATCCTCGCCTTCAGGCTTTCATAGCGCTCATCACTCATGCCCCCGGCACGGCGCAGCAATTCGATGGCGTAGTATTCGGCCAGCCCCTTGCTGATCCAGTCGCTGCGATGTTCATCGTTAACCCGGCCCACTACCTGCACCAATTCACGCAACAATGCGCTGCTGCCACTTTCGCTGACCAATGGCAAACGACTGTTCAGATAGACCGATTCCCGCCCGGCCAGGCTGCCGCGCCACATCGGATCATTGGCGCCAACGATCAACAGTTTTCCAGGATGGCGCGGGAACACCGCCTGCACTTGCGGCCAGACAAAGGTCAGCAGGGTCAGCACGTCCATGCGCCGCATGCCCTGCCCACGCGGCGATGCGACCGTGATCTCGGTTTCCGCGAGACGCGTGCGTCGGGTGCCCAAATGACCGGCCAGCATCCAGCCCGTGGGGCGATCAAACAGGCGCGAGACATTGTCGATGCGGAAGCGATTCTTGCCAATTCGCGGCCAGGCGGTTTCGACACTTTTCCAACCGCCGGGTAATTCGAACTCCAGGCGCGACACCAGCTCAATGCCGTCCTGTTGATCAAGCCGGGCCGGCGGGACCAGATCCTCGCCGCGCATCAACGCCCAGTTCGATGTCATGCGTGTGTCGAAGCTACCGTTTTTACGGCCATGGCTGATATGTACGCGGTAGGTCAGGCTGGCCTTGTCGACAGCTGGCTGCCAGACACCGCGCGTTGACTTGCCCGGCGAGAGTTGCCATTGGCCGTCAGCGTTGAAATCGCTGTAACGACTGCCATCGCCCAGATCAAAATCCAGGCTTCTGACCGCCGAGCCTTGCGCCAGGGTCAGGCGCACTTCCGCCTGATCGCTTTGCGGCAACAAACGTACGTGGTAATCCAGATCGACCTTTTTCGCCGCCCACACCGACGAGCACATGGCCAACAGCGCAGCGGCCAACCCCAGCCGTAATCCCACAGCCATATACACTCCGTTGTAAATTTCAGCCCGCGCGGAATATCAGGTGGTCTTCCCAATCGTCTTCGGCCACGCTGCCTTCGGCGAGCATGCGTCCTGATTGTGAAATTCGTTCGTGGTGCACGGCGTCGCGATCGCCGCAGACCAGGTGATGCCACAGCGGCAGATCCTTGCCTTCGCTGACTAGCCGGTAGCCGCAGGTCGGCGGCAGCCATTTGAATTCATCGGCCTTGCCCGGGGTGAGCTGAATGCAGTCAGGCACGAAATCCCGACGGTTCGGGTAATCGCTGCACTGGCAGGTTTTCAGATCGAGGAGTTTGCAGGCGATGCGCGTGTAATAGACGCTGTTGTCGTCTTCATCCTCGAGTTTTTGCAGGCAGCACAGGCCACAGCCGTCGCACAGCGATTCCCATTCCTGCTGATCAAGTTGATCGAGGGTTTTGCGTATCCAGAACGGTTCGACTTTGGCGGCCATGGTTCGAGCATCAACATCAAGGTGGTGAAAAGGCCGCCAGTCTAGTGCCTGGGCCCGTGTCGGCAAAAGATTGGCGACTGCCGGTAAACTCGGCGATGGAAAAGAGCCTTCAATACCCGCGATTGAAATCCACTTCGCCTCGCAACGCTTCGCCCGCCTGATGCGCCCGCAGATTCTCGACAAACAGCTTCACCATCAAAGAGGGCGAGGTCGGTGCCGAGCTATGGCCGGTCAGCAGCAATCCCCAAGCCGTCCAGAACGGATGGCGTTGCGGCAACGGCTCCTGCCGGCAAACGTCAATGACCGCGCCCGCCAGATGCCCTTCTTTCAAGGCTTCGACCAGATCCGCATCGACCACCGCGACGCCGCGCCCGACGTTGATGAACAACCCGGTCGGCTTGAATTGCTTAAACAGCGCCGCGTCGTACAGGTCGTGAGTCGTCGGTGTGTTCGGCAGCAGATTGATCACATAATCCACCTCACCAACCAGACGCGGCAGATCGGCCAGCGTTCCCACTTCGACAAATGGCGCCAGCTCTCGCGCTTCGCTGGCAATACCGTACAACTCGACGCCGAACGGCAGCAAAAAGCGCGCGACGGTCTGGCCGATGTCCCCGGTGCCAACGATCAAAACTTTGCGCCCGGTCAGGCTCTGGCCCTGGCGACTGTCCCACTTGCGCTCAACCTGGCTGACCAGACGCGGCAGCACCTCGCGCTCATGGCCAAGCATGTAGGTCAGCACGTATTCGGCCATTACCTGACCAAAAATTCCTACCGCCCGTGTCAGGCGATAATGCCGTGGCAAGCCATCGGCCAACAGCGGCGTAATGCCGGCCCAGGTCGACTGCAGCCATTGTGGCTGGTGCCCCTGACGCAGCAGGGTGGCCAGCAAGTCCGGCTGACCCAGCCAGATCGGACAATCCGCTGCCTGACGAGCCAGCTCGGCAGAATCACCGCTGGTGAGGACTTCCAGATCGGGTGCTGCCTGGCGCAGCAATTGGGCGTACACAGGGTGATCGTGTTCAGCAATCAGAACGCGCATGGTTCAAACCTTTCAAAAGCAGTGCAAACGGCCGCCGGCGGAGCAGCGCTCCAGCGCAGCGGCCATCGCCAAAATCATTCCAGTGTTTCAGGCAGATTCTGAACAGAACCTGTCTGCCGATCACATCGGATCGTTGCGCCGCAGCAATTCTTCCGGCAAGTGCTCAATGTACTCGTCCTCGGCCGGCGGCATTTGCAGGTGGTAGCCCTGCTTCTCGAGGTTTTCCAGGACCACGGTGATGTCCTCCCGCGACAGCTTGCGCTCAGGCGTCAGCACCAGATCGAAGGCGTGATGCGGTTTGCCGAACGCGGCCATCAGACTTTCCGGAACGCGCTCCAGTGCATCGCTTTTGAGCACATAGAGGTACATCTCGTTTTTCTTCAGGCTTCGATAGATGGAGCAAATACGTTTCAAGGCTGTTCTCCGGGGGTGGCCAGGCTGTCGAGCAGCGCTTGGCCCATCAATTCGCGGCGCCAGCCACGCAGCGAATCAGGCAGTTGGTAAGGACCGTCGGGGAAGCCGCTCTTGAGCAAGGCTTCCAGGGTTTTCTTGCGCAGCATCAGTTCAGGCGCGATATTCAGGCGCTCGGCTTCGGCCTGACCGATTGCGCGCAGTTGTTTGACTACCGCAGCGGCTTCCACCGGCAACGGCTCCGGCACAGCGGCCGGCCATTGCTCAGGCGGTACATTACCGGAGCGTTTGATCAGATCCAGCAGAAATTCACCGTCCTGACGCACGGTGCGCGGGTGCATGTCTTCGATTTTTGCCAGTGCGCCGAGGTTGTCTGGCTGAGTTCGCGCGAGCGGCCACAGCGAGTGCTCGCGCACGATGCGGTTGCGCGGCAGATCACGGGCGCGGGCTTCACGCTCGCGCCAGGCGCAAAGTTCACGCAGCACGGCAAGTTGCGCGCGGGATAGCTTCCACGCGAGTTTGGCGTCGCGGTAGACCTCGTAGGGATCGACCTCACGACGCAGGTTGGCGACCAGCTCGCCGCCGTCTTCCAGGACCCATGCGTATTTGTCGTCAGACAATTTCGGACGCAGCTGTATGAAAACTTCCGCAAGGTGCAAAGCATCTTCGGCGGCGTAGCTGATCTGCGTTTCCGACAGCGGACGTTGCAGCCAGTCAGAGCGGGTCTCGCCTTTGGGCAGGTCGATGCCGAGCACTTCCTGCACCAGCCGCGAATAACCCATGGAGAAACCGAGGTTCAGGTAAGCGGCGGCCAGCTGCGTATCGAACAGCGGCGCCGGCAGGCTGCCCGTCAGGCGCAACAGCACTTCAAGGTCTTCGCTGCACGCATGCACGACTTTGACGACAGCCGGATTTTCCAGGAGAGCCGACAACGGTTGCCAGTTATCGATGGTCAACGGGTCGATCAGGTAAGCGCGTACGCCATCGCCAATCTGCAGCAGGCCTGCGATCGGGTAAAAGGTGTCGACCCGCATGAATTCGGTGTCGAGGGCAACGAATGGCAGCTGTTGCCACTCGGCGCAAAACTGACCGAGGCTATCGTTGTCGCGAATCCAGTGAATATCGATGGCCACACGGCTCTCCCTTGAAGAATGGCGCGCAGTATATATCGCTACCGACGACTTCCGCGCGCCCACTCATTCATTCTTTGCCGCAGCCAGCGAGCGTGCCTGGAACGTTTCAGGCCTGATGCAGATACCAGCGCCAATCCTGCTCACCGACTTCGCCCATGAACTGTCGATACTCTGCTCTCTTCACGGCCAGATACACGCCGAGGAATTCACTGCCAAACGCTTCCCTCGCCCAGCTCGACCCTTCCAGTGCGCGCAGGGTGGTCAGCCAGTCGGTCGGCAACAATTCCGTAGCCTGGGCGTACCCGTTACCTTCAACGGGCGCACCCGGGTCGAGCTGTTCGCGGATGCCGCGATGAATGCCGGCCAGAATGGCTGCCGCCGCCAGATAAGGGTTGGCGTCGGCCCCGCAGATGCGGTGTTCGATATGCCGGGAGAACGCCGGACCGCCGGGCACGCGCAAACTCACGGTGCGGTTGTCCACACCCCACGTGGCCGCCAAGGGCGCATAACTGTTGGTCTGAAAGCGCCGGTACGAGTTGGCGTTAGGGCAGAACAATAGCAACGAATCGAGCAAGGTGCTGAGCATGCCGCCCACCGCCTGCCTGAGCAGCGGTGTGCCATCCAGCGTTTCGCTGGCAAACAGATTGTTGCCGTCCTTGTCCGCGAGGCTGACGTGCATGTGCATGCCGGTGCCCGCCAGATCATCAAATGGTTTAGCCATAAAACATGCGGTCATCCCGTGTTTATGCGCCACACCTTTGACCAAGCGCTTGTAGCGCACCGCTTCGTCCATCGCTTGCAACGCATCGCTGCGATGTTCCAGGGTGATTTCAACCTGCCCCGGCGCGTATTCGGAAATCGCCGTGCGCGCCGGAATGCCCTGCAATTTGCAGGCACTGTAGAGATCGGCGAGGAACGGTTCGATCTGTTCCAGTTCACGCAAGCCATACACCTGTGTCCCGCGAGGCCGGCCGCCATCAACGTCCCGCGCCGGTTGCGGCCGGTCGTTGCTGTCACGTTGTTGATCGAGCAGGTAAAACTCCAGCTCCGCTGCCATGACCGGGTAGTAACCATCGGCCTGAAGCCCTTCGATGACGCTCGCCAACAAATGGCGCGGGTCGGCGATGGTTGCCGGCATGCCCTCCTTGGGGTGCATGCTCACTTGAACGGCTGCAGTGGGAATCAGGCGCCAGGGCATGCGCGTCAAACTGCCGCTGATCGGGTACGCCCGGCAATCGATATCGCCGACATCCCAGACCAGGCCTGAGTTTTCCACGTCGTCGCCATTGATCGTCAGGCCGAGAATGGTGCTCGGCAACGGCCGCCCGCTTTCATACACCGCCAGCAATTCATCTCGATGCAACAGCTTGCCCCGAGGCACGCCGTTGTTGTCGATGATAAACAGCTCGAACATTTCGACATCGGGATGCTGCTCAAGAAAAGTCAGGGCTTCTTGCTTTGTGGCGAAGGAGGTCGTGGCGCAACTCATGGGAATTCTCTGCTTGATACGTCAGGCATCTGCACAACGCGATGCCGAGTTGTCCGGCGCTCGGCGCGGGACCTGTAGGACCACTCAGTGGAGAAGACAGGAATCGGGTGGGCGCGCGTGGCGACAGTGCCACAACGCCCAGAAGGCGAGCTCGGAGGGTAAAGCGACTGGACAAGCGTCCATAGGGAAAACCGCAGCAGGCAGATGAGCTGCAGCGTCACACGGAGAGATGAGTCGTTAAAGCGGGATTTGAAGAACCTTGGTTGAGCAATGACTAAACAAATGTCGAAACGTGGAGTAAAGCATTCACTTGGCACCATCGTTTCGTTTACGATCAGCTACACCACTTGCGCATGAAGCGCGATGACCTAGCGGGACAGAATGGATGCTGAACAGTAACTTGCTTAGAAAACTCGACATGCAAGACTTCCTGGTCTTCCTCGCCGTGCATGAGCAACGCAGCGTGACCAGTGTGGCAGACACGCTATGTGTCAGTCAGTCAACCGTCAGTTACTGCCTGAAGAAGCTTCGGAACAGTTTCGAAGATGAACTGTTCATCAATACTCGCGCGGGCATGCGACCGACCCCCAAGGCCTCCGCCATGTATCCCCACGTTTTGAAAATGATCGAATGCATCAATCTGTGTCACGCCGGGACGTAGTCGTTCGTCCTGACGCGACAACGGGGGCAAGGCTTGCAGCTCAGTGCCCGATAGCCACTTTGCTGTAAGACTCGCGATCAATGTCCAGCAGTTCCACCGCCAGCTGGACCTCGACGCCTGCAGGCCACTGACAAAGATCCTGCACCACCGCCAGCAGGCTCTCGGACAACTGCTTTTTGATCTGCGGCGAGCGTCCGCTAAGCAAAGCGAGCTTCACGTGCACAAACGCGCGCTCGCTCATCGCAGTGCCGACCTTGAAAGTTTCAAGCTTCACCGCACGGCTCTTGATGTCGAATTCGGCAGCAAATTGTCCAGAAGCCACCAGCGCATTATTCAGCCTGATCAATGCCACATCGGCATTCAGATCAGACAGATTGGCGGTGTATTCCATGTGCAGATGAGGCATGAGTCGGCTCCTTAAATTGGGTGGAAGGGGCGTACATATAACACAGCATTGCCGCGATCACTCGGGCAACGGCAAGACGGCACGCTCACTCATGAAACTTTCAAGGCGCGAGCGCAGCCAACGTTCAGCGGGATCGGTGTCGACGTGACTGAGCCAGACCATGGACAAATCCAGCGTCGGCGTTTTGAACGGGAACGGCTCCTTGAACAGCAGACCGGATGTGGCCATGGCAGCGGCGGTGTAATCCGGCAGGCTGGCAATCAGATCAGTACCGGCGAGCAAGGCAGGCAACGCGCTGTATTGCGGCACCGACAGCACCACCTGGCGTGTCCGCCCGATTTCCGCCAGCCATTCATCGGCGTAGCCGCTGACATTGGCGGTGTGAGAGACCAGCACGTGCGGGCGTGAGCAATATTCATCGAGCGTCAACGGCGTGTCAGAGGCATCGGCACGCAACACACTGGGCTGGATATGCCGCAACAATTTTCGCTTGGCATTGGCCGGCAAACCGCGTGTCTGGCTGATCCCTACGGTTATATCACCTGAGGCGAGCAAATCCGGAATCCGCCAATAATCGACATGCTGCACCACGAACACCACTTTGGGCGCCTCCTGACGCAGCGCTCTCAGCAAGGGCGGCAGCAGTCCGAATTCGACATCGTCCGACAGCCCGATGCGAAACGTCATGGTGCTGCTGGCGGGGTCAAAATCATGGGTCAGGCTCAAGGCAATCGACAACGAGTCCAGCGCCGGCGACAGATACTGAATCAACTCCTCTGCCCTGGCCGTCGGCTCCATGCGGTGGCCGACGCGAATGAACAGCGGGTCATTGAACATCGTGCGCAAGCGGTTTAAAGCCGAGCTGATGGTTGGCTGACCGAGAAACAGTTTCTCCGCCACCCGCGTGACGTTGCGTTCATGCATGAGTGTTTCAAACACCACCATCAGATTGATATCGGCCTTGCGAAGCTCGTTGCGATTCATCCGTTAACCCCATCCCAGAACTACCGACAGTTTAGGTAAGCGGCGCAAGTGGCGTCTATGCGACCTAAACAGTAGATCTTCAACCCGATGAGAGGGTCATGAAAAAGCTGCTCAATCCGAGCAGCTTTACGGTGTTCAATCTAGATTTCCTTGATAGGTGTCTGTTCCTGAGTTCCCTTGATCAAGCTGATGGCGTGCACGCAATCCGCCTTGTTGATGTAGGACTCGCCGCTGGCAATCGTCTCATGATTGCCAGCCCTCAGACGCCAGCGCCACTGGCCTTGTCCTGTCCTGGGGGTGCCTCGGGTTTGCCGATAAATCTCAAAATACATGGTTCGCTCCTTGCGATAGGTAATGACTGCAGATCGGGACCTGCCAACCCAGAGTAGATGACGTTTTGAGGAGGCAAGGACATTCAATGTCAGGGAATATTTCGCCCTGCATAGCAGCTTCTGAGGAGTAACCAGTAGGCACGAGGCCTGGAGAAAAGCATGACAGGCGGGAGTAACTTTTCCAGGGAACAGGCTTATCTTTCCTACGCAGTTGCAATGGTTCGGCTGACGCCCTATTAGTCGAATTCCGCCATGCGGCGGCTTGAAAAAATGCTCTGAACAAGTCGGGCGGAAACGAAGAAGCCCCGTAGATTTTCATCTACGGGGCTTTCTGTGCCTGGCCAAATAGAAGCCTAGGTGAGTGACTCAAAAATTAATCATTTTCCTGCGTCAATCTTGATCACCCCAGCAATTTGTTTGAGCAACCTTATAACGCACACGGCGTATCCTAGCGCAGCGAATAGAAAAACCACTGCGCCACCAGCCCCCACTTTCACCCAAACAAATGATGAGCAAATGCAAAACACCGCAACCACAGTTAAGGAAAAAACAACGAAGCACTTCAAGAAAGGCTTCAAATTAAAACGTTTGCTCAGATAAATCGCCAAACTGTAGAACGGTAAGACGAATAACGTACCTACCGCAGCAACAACCAGCAGAAACATCGATGCAGGACCATCTTCACCAGCCGAATAATTCAGACTATGGATAAAAACTGCCACCCAAGGAATCAAAGTCACTACGTTAAATATCAAAATCGAGAAAACGGAGTCTGTTTCCATAACATTGTTTTGGGCTGCCAATGCATCGTCCTCACTTGAAATTAACGACTAAAAAGACAAAAGGGGCGACTGCATTGATGTTAAGTGGTGGCAACGTCACTCCATTAGCCATGATACCCTCCTTGGGTTAAATAATGAGCCCGCCATTTAACGGCGCCCGCCAACTAGATAATCACCACACCAAAAAAATCGCAATGCGAAACCGCGCATAAAAATGTACGAAACGTCCTAACAAACTGTAGCCCGCGCACACCTTTAGTCTCAGCGTCCGAGCTGCCCCGTATTGCGGCTGAATCCTTAATTCGCTTAACAACAGGCTCACATTCGAACTCAAGCTGTTGCTCAATCAGAAACATCGGCTTGCTATTCGCCCATGCGTCATGCGTTGGATGATTTCTCCTCAACGTGGCGCTGTATTCCTAGTTGCTGCAATGAGCTATCGCCAATCCTGGAAAACTAAGTAACTCGACTATGACTAGACTCAAAATAATTCCTTGTTCCATTCCGTAATGGTGACAGTTGCTCAGGATAGCGGTGCGCCAGAAGCCCCTGCCCTATGATCGATGCGCATGCTCACTCAGAAACAGAAACGCGTAAGACAGAATTCGAGTGAATCACGGCCAGAGCTGCGGGTGAACCTGACAAAACCGTAATCTTTCGCTCAGCCTTCTGAAAGGTTGTACCCATTACCCTCTTCATCGAACTTGGCAGTATCTCCTGCTTGCTCTGTCATCCGACTGACTGGAACAAAGCGCCATGCAACCTGAAACATCAAGACGAACCTTCGTAAAGGGACTCGCCGCCGCCGGGATCCTCGGTGGCCTGGGGCTGTGGCGCACACCAGTCTGGGCAATCACCAGCCCCGGCGAGGCGCATGTCCTGGCCGGTACTGATTTCGACCTGTTCATCGGCGAAACCCCGGTCAACATCACCGGCAACCCGCGCACCGCGATGACCATTAATGGCGGCCTACCCGGGCCCCTGCTGCGCTGGCGTGAAGGCGACACGGTCACGTTGCGAGTGAGGAACAAACTCAACGCCGACACCTCCATTCACTGGCACGGCATTCTGCTGCCGGCCAACATGGACGGTGTGCCAGGGTTGAGCTTTCATGGCATTGAACCGGGTGGAATGTATGTCTATCAGTTCAAGGTTCGGCAGAACGGCACTTACTGGTATCACAGTCATTCGGGGCTTCAGGAACAGTCTGGCGTTTACGGCCCGTTGGTAATCGACGCCAGGGAGCCGGAGCCGTTCCAGTACGACCGCGATTACGTGGTGATGCTGACCGACTGGACCGACGAAGACGCAGTCGGCCTGATGCAGACGTTGAAAAAACAGTCGGATTACTACAACTACAACAAGCGCACCGTGGGCGACTTCATCCACGACGTCAGTGAGAAAGGTTGGGATTCCACGGTCGCAGATCGAAAGATGTGGGCCGAAATGAAGATGAATCCCACGGACCTGGCCGACGTCAGCGGCGCGACTTACACCTACTTGATGAACGGCCAGTCGCCTGACATGAAGTGGACGGGGATATTCCGGCCCGGCGAGAAACTGCGCCTGCGTTTCATCAATGGCTCCGCCATGACCTACTTCGACGTACGCATTCCCGGTCTGAAAATGACGGTGGTCGCCGCAGACGGTCTGCACGTCAAACCGGTGAGCGTCGACGAATTTCGCATCGCGGTGGCGGAGACTTTCGATGTGATCGTCGAGCCGACCCAGGATGCTTATACCTTGTTCGCCCAGTCGATGGATCGCACTGGCTATGCCTGTGGCACGCTGGCAGTGAAGAGGGATGTGTCCGCGCCGATACCACCCCTGGACCCGAGGCCTCTGGTGACCATGGATGACATGGGTATGGGCGGTATGGATCACGGTAGTACGGGCGGCGACATGGCGGGCATGGATCACAGCCAGATGACAGGCATGGATCACAGCGGCATGGCTGGAATGGGCGAAATGCAGTCCCACCCCGCGACGGAAAGCAACAACCCGCTGGTTGACATGCAAGCCATGAGCACTTCACCCAAGCTTGATGACCCTGGCCTCGGCCTGCGTGACAACGGTCGTCGGGTCCTGACTTACTCCGACCTGCGCAGTACCTTCGAAGACCCGGACGGCCGCGATCCCGGCCGCACCATAGAGCTGCACCTCACTGGGCATATGGAAAAGTTCGCGTGGTCATTCAACGGCGTGAAATTCTCCGATGCCGAACCGCTGCGCCTCAAGTACGGCGAGCGAGTCCGCATCGTGCTGGTCAACGACACGATGATGACTCACCCCATCCATTTGCACGGCATGTGGAGCGATCTGGAAGACGAAAACGGCCAGTTCATGGTGCGCAAACACACCATCGACATGCCGCCAGGCTCACGGCGCAGTTATCGGGTGACGGCCGACGCGCTCGGCCGCTGGGCCTATCACTGCCACCTCCTGTACCACATGGAAATGGGCATGTTCCGTGAAGTTCGCGTGGAAGAATGAGGCGCTACCCATGATCAGGATCACTCCGATTTCTTTGGCGCTCGTGACCGCGAGCCTGACACTTTCCCCGGCGATGGCCGCCACGGAAAACATGCAGAACATGGACCATACCCAGATGCAGGGCATGGACCACAGCCAGATGCAAAGTATGGACGATGGCCAAATGCAGCCTGCCGCGCCGACCGAAAGCCGCACGCCGATCCCGGCGTTGACCGATGCCGATCGCGCCGCTGTGTTCGTCAGCCCGGGGGGACATAACGTGCACGACTCCGCGCTCAACACTTACTTTCTCGCAGACAAGCTTGAATGGCAGGATGCCGATGCCGGCAGCAACCTGGCCTGGGATATCTCCGGCTGGGTCGGGGGAGACATCGACCGCCTGTGGCTGCGATCCGAAGGCGAACGCACCAACGGCAAGACCGAAGAGGCCGAAGTCCAGGCACTGTGGGGCCACGCCATCTCACCGTGGTGGGACGTGGTAACAGGCGTTCGGCAAGATTTCAAACCTGGCGCTTCCCAAACCTGGGCGGCGTTCGGCGTGCAAGGCATGGCGGTGTACAACTTTGAGACCGAGGCCACAGCGTTCATCGGTGAAGGTGGTCAAACCGCCGCGCGACTGGAAGGCGACTACGACATCCTGCTGACCAACCGACTCATTTTGCAGCCAACGGCCGAACTTAATTTTTACAGCAAAAACGACCCGCAACGAGGCATCGGATCCGGTCTGTCCAACACTGAAGCGGGCCTGCGACTGCGTTATGAAATCCGTCGAGAATTTGCGCCTTACATCGGCGTGACCTGGAACCGCACCTACGGCAAGACAGCTGATTATGCCAACGACGACGGCGAGGATCGTAATGAAGCACGACTCGTCCTTGGCGTTCGGCTGTGGTTTTAGAACGCGTCAACTTAACGATCACAATAAATACCGCTCGAAGCGGTGAGAGGTCTTGTATGCGCCCCATCAAAACCACCGTTGTTGCCGTCGCACTTTCCACCGGGCTGCTGCTGAGCACATTTGCTCAGGCGCACCCTAAATTGCTCTCTTCTACCCCGCAGGAAGGCGCGGACGGCCCGGCCCCCGGCAAGATCGAACTGCACTTTTCCGAAAACCTCATGACCCAGTTCTCTGGCGCGAAACTGGTGATGACCGAAATGCCAGGTATGGCCCACGGCCCGATGCCCATGAAGGCCAAAGTTTCCGGCGGCAGCGACCCGAAAACCATGGTTATAACGCCCCTCTCTCCTTTGCCCGCCGGTAGCTATAAAGTCGAATGGCGCGCAGTGTCATCAGATACTCACCCGATCACCGGCAACGTTACGTTCAAAGTGAAGTAATTGATGAGCGACTGGGCCAGCATTGCCCTGCGCTTCGGCTTGTACCTGGATTTGATGCTGTTGTTTGGCGTGGCGCTTTTCGGCTTGTATAGCCTTAAAGGACGAGAGCGCGTATCGGGTACCGTGTTGCCATTTCGGTCGCTGGTGAAGGGGACGTCGGCGCTCGGCGTGCTGGTGTCTGTCGCCAGCATGGTGATGATGGCGAGCTCCATGAGTGGAGAGTCAGATTTCGCTGAGCTGCGTCCACATATCGACATCATGGTATTTGAGACGGACGTAGGGCTGGCCTGCGTCGTGCGAATCATCGCGTTGATCGTTGGCGGTTTAGCGGTGATACCCCTTCAACGTGCGCCTGGCCTTAGCTTATCGGTCGCAGCTATTGCCGGGGGTGTCGCCCTCGCAAGTCTGGTTTGGAACGGTCATGGGGCGATGGATGAAGGCAGTCGTCGTTTTTGGCATTTTGCAACTGACATACTGCACCTGCTGGCAGCTGGAGCCTGGCTCGGCGCATTAGTCGCATTGGCCTGGATGGCAAGGCTCGACACGCTAAAAACCGAAGAGCGCATCAGATTGCTGGCTCGGGCCATCACCCGATTCGGATCGGTGGGCGCTTCGATCGTAGTCGTCATCTCGGTCACTGGCGTGGTGAACTATCTGTTCATCGTGGGCCCAAAACTCGAAGACGTATACCTCAGCACCTATGGAGCTTTGCTGATCACCAAAGTGGTGTTGTTTGCCGGCATGCTGGTGCTGGCCGCCTTCAACCGGTTTCACTTTGGACCGTCTTTGCAGCGGTCATTACGAAAGGACCAGTATCAGGCGGTTGCTAATTCGTTAAGGCGCAGTGTGTGGGTTGAATTATCGGCGGCGGTTTTAATTGTGGGGCTAGTGGCATGGCTGGGAACCCTGAGTCCCGAAATGGCCATAGCATCCCTAAACGAAAAAACCCCGTAACTCATTGAGTTACGGGGTTTTTCTATGTATGGCGGAGAGATAGGGATTCGAACCCTAGGTACCGGTGAAGGTACAACGGATTTCGAATCCGTCCCATTCGGCCACTCTGGCATCTCTCCAACGGCGCGCATCATAACAACACTTTTGCCGGAAGCGAACCCCCCAAGCGAAATTTTTCCGTGCTATCAGATGCTTGCGTCGATTAAAGCGGTACGCCCAGACGATTGGCGACTTCTTCGTAGGCTTCGATAACGTCACCGAGGCCCTGACGGAAGCGGTCCTTGTCCATTTTTTTGCCGGTGGCCTTGTCCCACAGACGGCAGCCGTCCGGGCTGAACTCGTCACCCAGGACGATGGAGCCGTCGGAGAACACGCCGAATTCGAGTTTGAAGTCGACCAGCAGCAGGCCGGCGTCGTCGAACAGTTTGCTCAGGACTTCGTTGACCTTGAGCGACAGTTCTTTCATGCGAACCAGTTGCTCGGCAGTGCCCCAACCGAACGCCACAACGTGGGATTCGTTGATGAACGGGTCGCCCTTGGCGTCGTCCTTCAGGAACAGCTCGAAGGTGTAAGGGTTGAGCTTCATGCCCTCTTCGACACCCAGGCGCTTGACCAGACTGCCGGCAGCATAGTTACGCACAACGCACTCGACCGGGATCATGTCGAGCTTCTTCACCAGGCATTCGTTGTCGCCCAGCAGTTTGTCGAATTGGGTCGGCACGCCGGCGGCTTCGAGTTTCTGCATGATGAAGGCGTTGAACTTGTTGTTGACCATGCCTTTGCGATCGAGCTGCTCGATGCGCTTGCCGTCGAACGCCGAAGTGTCGTTGCGAAACAGCAGGATCAAGCGGTCAGCGTCATCGGTCTTGAAAACCGATTTGGCTTTGCCGCGGTAGAGTTCTTCACGTTTTTCCATGATGGGCTCCGCTTGCTAAGTAGGTGGGCTAGGCGATGTGGCGCCAGTCGAGCCCTGAATCTTGATCGGCCAGTTGCAGCCAGTCCGGGTCGCACCCGAGGGTGTCGACAAAACATTGCCGGGCCAGCTGCGGCAGGTTGTTCTTGCTGCTTAGATGGGCCAGGACCAGGTGTTGCAGGCCTTGCCAGCCCAACTCGGCCACCAGGAATGCCGCCTGATGGTTGTTCAGATGTCCGTGTTCGCCGCCTACCCGCTGCTTCAGAAAGTACGGATAGTGACCGCGAGCCAGCATGTCACGGCAATGGTTGGACTCGATCATCAGCGCATCGAGGTCACGATAGCCGTTCAACACTCTGTCGCAATAAGAGCCAAGATCAGTCAGCAGGCCGAAGCGCCGCTCACCGTCACTGAACACGTATTGCGTCGGCTCCTGCGCATCATGGGCCACGGCAATGACGCCGATGTCCAGGCTGCCGATCTGAAGTTGCTCGCCGCCTGCGAGCAGGCCGGCCGGTTCAATCGGTTTGCGCATCCCGCGCAGGGTGCCGCGGCTGAGGTAGACAGGCAGATTGTAGCGCCGAGACAGTAAACCCACGCCATGCACGTGATCGGCATGTTCGTGGGTCACGAGTATCGCGCTCAACTGCGCTGGGTGAACACCCAGGCGCAGCAAGCGTTTTTCGGTTTCCCGCAGGGAGAAACCACAATCCACCAGCACGTACGTATCAGCACTGGCTATCAGCGTGCCGTTCCCTTGGCTACCGCTGCCGAGAACGGCAAAACGCATGTGATCAGCCCAGGTTGTCCTGAATCACGCTCAACACTCTGCGCGCTACGTCAGCCGGCGCCACGGTGTTGATGTTTTTCTCGACGGTGACCTGAACGTTTTCACCTACCTTGCTCAGGCGAACCTGATAACGCTCGGCGCGGGCTTCAACTTCTTCCTTGTTCGGCGCACTGCCGAACAGGCTGCTGAAGAAGCCGGGTTTGTCGTCGGCTTTCTCGGCTTTTTCGGCAAGGTTAATGTAGTAGAGACCCAGGCTGCGGTTGATGTCTTCAACGCGCCATTCACCCTGTTCCAGCGCGCGACCTACGCTCGACCACGCACGATCCAGATCAGGACCGACGTTCAGAACCGGGTTGCCGCTGCCGTCTTCGCTCAGGCTGACGCGACTTGGCGTATCGAAATCACGCGAAGCCAGCATCGACACCGAACCGCCCTGCTCCGAAACACGGCTCATGCTCGCGAGCATGTCATCGACCAGTGCCGCGTCGAGGCCGGTGTTGACCGAGCGGTTGGTGAAGGCCACATCGGCAGTGCTGCCTGCAGGACGTTCAGCGGTCACCACGTAGATTTCACTGGTGTTGCGCTGCACGCCCGGCTCGATGCGAACGCGAGCACGCACCTCGCTGTCAGTGCTGACACCGGCTGCGCTCAGACGCTTGGCCATGGCAGCCGACAACTCGTCGGAGTGCTGCCAGGTGGTAGTGAACTCACCGGTCTGCGGACGCTGCTCGTCCAGACGGAAACCGTTGTCCTGGAAGAACTGCACGGCCACTGGCCAGGTTTCGGCCGGAGGGTTTTGCGCGACGATCCAGCGAGTATCACCGCTCTTCTGCAGCGAGTAGGCGCTGGCATCGGCGCCCGCGGTCAACGGCTGCGGACGCGGCACGATGTACTCGCCCTTGACGCTGTCATCGGCAACGTTGCGCGGGATAGGCAGCAAGGGATCCAGACGTTTGGCAGTGCTCACGTCCGTCGGCAATTGCATGGGTGCAGTCTGTTGCGCTTCCAGGTAGTCGCTACCCCGGTCACGGAAATAACCTTCCGGGCCCCAGACCCATCCGCAGCCACTGGTGCTGGAGATAATCAAGGCAAGTGCGGAAAGTCCGGCCAATCGCTTCATGCGTCGTATTTCCTCAATTAAACCAGGACGCTGCACTGGCGCAGGGCCGTGCGAAGCGTTTCATGACAAGGTGCGCTCAGCCAGGTCAGCGGCAGGCGAATGCCTTCGTGCATCAGGCCCATTTCGACCAAAGCCCACTTCACCGGAATCGGGTTGGCTTCGATGAACAGATCTTTGTGCAGCGGCATCAGTTTTTCGTTGATGGCCCGTGCGGTATCGGCGTCGCCCTTGAGCGCGGCCTCGCACAGGTCGGCCATTTCGCGCGGAGCGACGTTGGCGGTGACGGAAATGTTGCCCTTGCCGCCCAGCAGGATCAGTTCGACAGCGGTCGGATCATCGCCGGACAGCACGATGAAGTCCTCGCTCACGCCATCGATGATTGCCTGGGCACGCTTCAGGTCGCCAGTGGCTTCCTTGATGCCGATGATGTTCGGCACGGTAGACAGGCGAATCACGGTCTCGGCCTGCATGTCGCAAGAAGTGCGGCCGGGAACGTTGTAGAGAATCTGTGGAATGTCGACCGCTTCGGCAATGTGCTTGAAGTGCTGGTACAGACCTTCCTGAGTCGGCTTGTTGTAATAAGGAACAACCAGCAGGCAAGCGTCAGCCCCGGCTTCTTTGGCGTTGCGGGTCAGCTCGACGGCTTCGCGAGTCGAGTTGGCACCGGTGCCGGCGATGACCGGAATCCGCCCGTTGACCTGCTTGACTACCGCGCGGATGACGTCGATGTGCTCTTGCACATCAAGGGTGGCCGACTCGCCGGTAGTGCCGACCGCGACGATGGCATGGGTGCCGTTTTCAAGGTGGAAGTCCACGAGTTTGCTGAGGCTGTCCCAGTCAAGACGCCCGTGTGCATCCATGGGTGTGACCAGTGCCACCATACTGCCCGCAATCATGAAACCGCTCCTGCCGGAAAAAGAGAGCGGTAATGGTACTGGCGCCAAGATGCTTGCACAAGCAAAGTACTGCGCCGCCGCCATTCCCCTCGGCGTTGCTTTTCGCTACCCTTCAGACTTTGATCGGTACTGATCAGCTTGTTCGTCGGGTTACCGCCTCCCTTTTTGGCCTCCCAGGCCCCGTGCCAGCGTCGTATCAGCGCGCTCCTGCTATTAATGGAGCATGTCACGATGCACCACCGGGGTTTTCTGATCGGGCCTGCGCAGGCGTTGCCCGCAATCGTTGCTTCTCATCTACCGACCGCTCATCGCTTTAGGAATGCTGCATGTCCACCCCCACAGTCCGCGAACAATTCCTTGTCATCAGTGCCCTCGGCGCCAACCCCATGGAGCTGACTAACGTCCTGTGCCGCGCCAGCCATGAAAACCGCTGCGCCGTTGTCACTTCCCGCCTGACCCGTCATGGCGAATGCAGTGCGCTGGTCCTTGAGATTTCCGGCAGCTGGGACGCGCTGGCGCGCCTTGAAGGCAGCCTGTCGACCCTGGCCAAGAAACACGCCTTCACGGTCAACGTGGTGCGCAGCGCCGCCCTGGAGAATCGTCCTCAGGCGCTGCCTTACGTCGCCTACGTCAGCTCGGCCTACCGCTCGGACATCATCAACGAGTTGTGCCAGTTCTTCATGGACCACAACGTCGAGCTGGAAAACCTGACCTGCGATACTTATCAGGCGCCACAAACCGGCGGCACCATGCTCAATGCCACCTTTACCGTGACATTGCCGGCGGGCGTGCAAATCAGCTGGCTGCGTGATCAGTTCCTCGATTTTGCCGATGCGCTGAACCTGGACGCGCTGATCGAACCGTGGCGCCCACAGAACCCAATGTAAGGAAGCTCTAATGGCCGTTGCCATCGACCAACCGGTTGCCGACTTCGAAGCACCTGCCACCAGCGGGCAGACCGTCAGCCTCGCGAGCCTCAAAGGCAAGCAGGTGGTGATCTACTTTTATCCGAAGGACAGCACGCCGGGCTGCACGACTCAGGGTCAGGGCTTTCGCGATCAACTGGATGCGTTTAAAGCGGCGAATACCGAAGTGTTCGGCGTTTCCCGCGACAGTCTGAAATCTCATGAAAACTTCAAGGCGAAACAGGCGTTCACGTTTGAATTGATCAGCGACAAGGAAGAAGCGCTGTGTCAGTTGTTCGATGTGATCAAACTGAAGAAGCTGTACGGCAAGGAATACATGGGCGTTGATCGCAGCACGTTTTTGATCGACAAGGACGGCGTGCTACGCCAGGAATGGCGTGGCGTGAAAGTGCCGGGGCATGTGGATGCGGTTTTGGCGGCTGCTCAGGCGCTCAACAAGGCTTGATAGATGTGGCGTCTTCTCAGACGCCATCGGTCTCCCCGCGGATTTTTACAACAACGGCGCCACAACAGCCTCCCTGCGCGGCCACGCATCCAGCACAGCCTTGAACAAGGTCGCCAACGGAATCGCGAAAAACACGCCCCAGAAGCCCCACAACCCACCGAACAGCAGCACCGCGCAAATGATCGCCACCGGGTGCAGATTGACCGCCTCGGAGAACAGCAGCGGCACCAGCACGTTGCCATCCAGCACCTGGATGATCCCGTAGACCGCCATCAAATAGATGAACTGGTCACTCCAGCCCCACTGGAACAACGCGATCAGCAGCACCGGCACGGTCACCAGCACAGTCCCGACATACGGCACCACCACCGACACCCCCACCAGCAATGCCAACAGCGCCGCATAGTTGAGCCCGAGCACGACGAAACCAATGTAAGTCGCCCCGCCGCAGATGAAGATTTCGATGACTTTGCCGCGGATGTAATTGGCGATCTGCCGGTTCATTTCATGCGCGACCCGAGTGATCAGCGCACGCTCGCGGGGCAGATACCCACGCACCCATTCGCCGATGATCTGCCGATCCTTGAGGAAGAAGAACACCAGAATCGGCACCAGCACCAGGTAGATCATGATGTTGACCAGCAACGGCAGGCTCGACAGCGAAAACGTCAGCGCCCATTGGCCAAAGTTGCCGATCTCGCCCCTCGCCACTTCAATGGCGCGCAGTACCTGCTCATCCGACACCAGGTGCGGGTAGCGCTCGGGCAGCAACAACAACAGCGACTGCCATTTGGCGAGCATCCCGGGCAGCTCGTTAAACAGCGTGATCAGTTGATGCCACAACAACGGCACCACGACCACAATGAATACCAGCAGCACGCTCATGAACAATGCGAACACCAGGCCCACCGCCACGCCGCCCGGCATGCGCAGACGCTCAAGCGTCACCACCAGACCCTGCATCAAATAGGCGAGCACCATTCCGGCAAGCACAGGTGCCAACATGCCGCCCAAGGTCAGCACGGCGGTAAATGCCAGAACCAGCAGGACCGCCAGCACCACCGCTTCTTCATCGGAGAAATAACGCTGGATCCAGTCGCGTAATACTTTGAACATCAATAATCCTTATTCACGTACGCCGCAGAACTCAGGCTTTTTTCAACCAGTATCGGTAGACGCCCGCCTCGTCTTCTTCGCGCAGCAGCGTATGACCGGCCAATCGCGCGAAGGTGCGGAAGTCGCGCTGGGAGCCCGCGTCCGTGGCGATCACCTTGAGCACCGCGCCGCTGGCCATTCGATTGAGCTCCAGTTTGGCCTTGAGTAAAGGCAACGGACAATTCAGGCCGCTGGCGTCAAGTTCAGCGTCATGGGCTACAGCGTCGGTCATTGAATCACTCCGGGTCGGGGGTCGAGCCGCTTAGAATATCTGGTCCCGGGCGTACTGTCCGGCTACAGTAAGGTCTTTGTCGACTAAGGCTTTGTGCATGACTTTTCTGCGCCCTACCCTGCTGACGCTCGCTTGCCTGCTCGCCTCACCGGGCTTCGCCGACGACCTGCCGTCACTCGGCGATGCCAGTTCTGCCATAGTCTCGCCGCAACAGGAATATCAACTGGGTCGGGCTTGGCTTGCGCTGTTGCGCAGCCAGGTCTCCCAGCTCAACGACCCGCAACTCAAGGACTATGTCGAATCCAGTGTTTATCGACTGGTGGAGACCAGCCAGGTCAATGACCGGCGCCTCGAATTCATCCTGATCAACAGTCCACAGCTCAACGCCTTTGCTGCGCCGGGCGGGATTGTCGGGGTCAACGGGGGGTTGTTTCTCAACGCCCAGACCGAAGGCGAATTTGCCTCGGTACTGGCTCACGAATTGGCTCACTTGTCGCAACGGCACTTCGCCCGTGGCGTTGAAGCGCAACAGCGCATGCAGGTGCCGATGATGGCCGCACTGCTGGCGGGCATTGTGATTGCTGCGGCCGGGGCCGGCGATGCCGGGATCGCGGCGATTGCCGGCTCGCAGGCAGCCGCCATCCAGGAACAGCGACGCTTTTCGCGCCAGAACGAGCAGGAGGCCGACCGCATCGGCATCCTCAATCTGGAAAAAGCCGGGTACGACCCACGCTCGATGCCGAGCATGTTCGAGCGGTTGGCGCGGCAATATCGCTTCGATGCCAAGCCACCGGAATTCCTCCTGACTCACCCGGTGACCGAATCGCGGATCGCCGACACCCGCAACCGCGCTGAACAGGCCAAAGCAGGCGGTATCGAAGACACCGTGCGCTACCAGCTAATTCGTGCGCGGGTGCAACTGATCTACGAAGAAACGCCAGGGCTGGGTGCCAAGCGCTTCCGTGCGCAACTTGATGAAAATCCAAAAAACGATGTGGCCCGCTACGGCCTGGCCATCGCGCAGATCAAGGGCGGACAGTTGAACGAGGCTCGAGAAAACCTCAAGGTGCTGCTGGCCAAATCACCCAACGAGATTATCTACAACCTCGCCCAGGTCGATCTCGACATCACCAACAATCGCCTGCCCGATGCGCAATCACGAGTCGACCGCTTGCTGACGATGTATCCAGGCAATTACCCGTTGAATTCGGTTCGAGTGGATCTGCTGCTCAAACAGAACCGTGCTGCGGAAGCTGAAAAAGCGCTGGAAAACTTGCTTAAGAGCCGCCCGGACGACCCGGACGTCTGGTACATGGTCGCGGAAACTCGTGGCCTGTCGGGCAACATCATTGGCCTGCACCAGGCCCGTGCCGAGTATTTTGCATTGGTCGGCGATTATCGCCAGGCAATTCAGCAACTGGACTTTGCCAAGCGCAAGGCCGGTACCAACTTCCCGCTGTCCTCGCGCATCGATGCGCGTCAACGTGAATTGATGGACCAGGAGCGCATGGTCAAGGACATGATGGGCTGACACTTTCGCGAAGACAAAAAAAACCGCCTCAATCGAGGCGGTTTTCGTTTGACCTGCAACCGGATTATTCAGCCAGTTTGAAGGTGATGAAGCTGGCGCGACCTTGAC
>NZ_JMCL01000043.1 GCF_000690905.1 Pseudomonas sp. Ant30-3
CGAGGGAGCTTGCTCCCGCTCCAGTGCGCAGCGCTGGTAAAGCCCGGCACTGCGGTGTATCAGGCGCAACCGCAGTGAAGCAGTTGTGGTTGCTTCGCAACCCAGCGGGAGCAAGCTCCCTCGCCACAATTGATCGCGTTTACAAGTGCAACGCGTGACCGAGCGCTCGCAACGCGGCTTCCTGTACCGCCTCGCCCAACGTCGGGTGCGCGTGGATGGTGCCGGCGATGTCTTCCAGTCGCGCGCCCATTTCCAGGCTCTGCGCAAACGCGGTCGACAATTCCGAAACGCCAACGCCCACCGCTTGCCAGCCGACAATCACATGATTGTCGCGCCGCGCCACGACCCGCACAAAACCGCTTTTCGATTCCAGCGTCATCGCCCGACCATTCGCGGCGAACGGGAAGTTCGAGACGATGCAGTCCAGACCCGCCGCCTTGGCGTCGTCCGGCGTCTTGCCGACCACCACCAGTTCAGGGTCGGTGAAGCACACTGCCGCAATGGCGGTCGGGTTGAACTCGCGGGACTTGCCGCTGATCAACTCGGCCACCATTTCGCCTTGAGCCATCGCCCGGTGGGCGAGCATCGGTTCGCCGCTCAGGTCGCCGATGGCGTAGACATTGCGCATGCTGGTCTGGCATCGACTGTCGATCTTGATTGCCGAGCCGTTCATGTCCAGATTGAGCGCTTCGAGATTCCAGCCTTGGGTATTCGGTTTACGACCGACAGCCACCAGAACCTGATCACTTTCCAGATTCAATGCACCCCCATCGGGGGTCGATACCTGCAAAATATTCCCTGCCGCATCAAAGCCTTGAACGCTGTGCTTCAAGTAAAGCTTCACGCCGAGTTTTTTCAGTTCGTCATGTACCGGTTGTGTCAGCTCCGCGTCATAGGCCGGCAGGATACGATCCTGAGCCTCGACCACGCTGACATCCGCGCCCAGCTTGCGATAAGCGATCCCCAACTCAAGACCGATGTAACCACCGCCAACCACAATCAAACGCTTGGGCACGGACGTCGGGGCCAGCGCTTCGGTGGAAGAAATCACCGCGCCGCCAATGGGCAACATCGGCAAGTTCACACTTTTCGAACCGGTGGCCAGCACCAGGTGCTCGCATTGAATACGCGTGTCGCCGACATCGACGGTCTTGCCGTCAATGACCTTGGCCCAGCCCTGAACGACCTGAACCTTGTGCTTCTTCAGCAGCGCCGCGACGCCGGTGGTCAGGCGGTCAACAATGCCGTCCTTCCACTCGACGCTTTTGCTGATGTCGAGGATCGGCGCCGAAACGCTGATGCCCAGCGCCGAGTGCTGGCTGTGGTGCTGCGTCTGATGAAACTGTTCAGCCACGTGAATGAGCGCTTTCGACGGAATGCAGCCGATGTTCAGGCACGTGCCGCCCAATGATTCGCCTTCTACCAGAATGGTTGAAATGCCCAGTTGGCCGGCGCGAATAGCCGTCACATAACCGCCGGGGCCGCCGCCGATGATCAGCAGTGTGGTGTGCAAAGTCTGCATCGTTTACTCCATGAACAGGGTGGCGGGTTGTTCGAGCAAGCCACGAATGGCCTGGATGAATAGCGCCGCGTCCATGCCATCGACCACGCGGTGATCGAAGGAGCTGGAGAGGTTCATCATCTTGCGAATCACGACCTGGCCTTTGACGACCACCGGCCGTTCGACGATTTTGTTCACGCCGACGATCGCTACTTCCGGCAGGTTCAGCACCGGGGTGCTGACGATCCCCCCCAACGCGCCGAGGCTGGTCAGGGTGATGCTCGACCCCGAAAGCTCGTCGCGGTTGGCCTTGCCAGTGCGCGCGGCCGTGGCCAGGCGCGAAATTTCCGCCGCGTTGTCCCATAGGCTTCGGGCTTCAGCGTGACGCACCACGGGCACCATCAAGCCGATGTCGGCTTGCGTGGCGATGCCGACATGCACCGCGCCAAGGCGGGTAATGACCTGCGCTTCGTCGTCATAACGGGCGTTGATCTGGGGGAAGTCGCGCACGGCGACGACCAGGGCGCGTACCAGGAACGGTAACAACGTCAGCTTGCCGCGCGTGGCGCCATGTTTTTCGTTGAGGTGAGCGCGCAGTTCTTCAACTGCGGTCACGTCGATTTCTTCGACATAACTGAAGTGCGCCGCGCGTTGAGTCGCGTCCTGCATGCGCTGGGCGATCTTGCGGCGCATGCCGATCACCGGAATCTGTTCTTCATCGTTGCGCTGGGCGTAAGCGCCAGAGGCGGTTGATGCGTTTGACTGACCCTGAGCCAGATAGGCATCCAGGTCTTCATGCAACACGCGACCGGCTGGGCCGGTGCCGCGCACCAGGCGCAACTGGATGCCGAGGTCAAGCGCATGTTTGCGCACAGCCGGCGAGGCCAACGGGCGCTCATCTGCTTCACGCGCCACCATCGGGCCCGGGCAAACCGCAGTGCGTGGCGATGCCGTGGCAGCCACAGCGGGTTTGCTTTCAGCAACTGGTTCGACTTTCAACGCGGCAACCGGCGCTACTTTTGGAGCATCATCGGCAGTCACTGCCGGCCGAGCCGACTCTTTCACATTGCCCGCGCCTTCGACTTCAATGCTGATCAGCACACTGCCGACCGCCATGACTTCGCCCGGCACACCGCCCAGCGCAATCACCTTGCCATGCACCGGCGATGGGATGTCGACCATCGCCTTGTCGGTCATGACATCGGCCAACACCTGATCTTCCACGACCATGTCGCCGACCTTGACGTGCCACACCGACAATTCAACTTCTGCAATGCCTTCACCGATGTCCGGCATTTTAATAACGTGCGTGCCCATTCAGACCTCCATGACCCGTTTCAACGCCGCGCCCACTCGGGTCGGCCCTGGGAAATACGCCCACTCTTGCGCGTGCGGGTAGGGAGTGTCCCAACCGGTTACACGCTCGATCGGCGCTTCCAGGTGATGGAAGCAATGTTCTTGCACCAGGGCGACCAGTTCTGCGCCGAACCCGCAGGTGCGGGTGGCTTCGTGAACCACTACGCAACGGCCAGTCTTTTTCACCGATTTGACGATCGTTTCGAGGTCCAGCGGCCACAAGCTGCGCAGGTCGATGACTTCCGCGTCGATGCCGGTTTCTTCAGCGGCCACTTGCGAGACATACACCGTGGTGCCGTAGGTCAGAATGGTCACGTCCTTGCCCGGACGAGTAATGGCAGCGACGTCCAGCGGCACCGTGTAGTAACCGTCCGGCACTTGCGCGGCAGGGTGTTTCGACCAAGGGGTGACGGGACGATCGTGATGACCATCGAACGGGCCGTTGTACAGGCGTTTCGGCTCGAGGAAGATCACCGGGTCATCGTTTTCGATGGAGGCGATCAGCAGGCCTTTCGCGTCGTACGGGTTGGACGGCATGACCGTGCGCAAACCGCAGACCTGAGTGAACATCGCCTCGATGCTCTGGCTGTGCGTCTGACCACCATAGATGCCGCCGCCGCAAGGCATGCGCAGGGTCATCGGCGCGGTAAATTCGCCGGCCGAGCGGTACCGCAGGCGTGCGGCTTCGGAAATGATCTGGTCTGACGCGGGGTAGACGTAGTCGGCAAATTGAATCTCGGCCACCGGCCGCAACCCATAAGCGCCCATGCCGACGGCAACGCCGACGATGCCGCTTTCGGAGATCGGCGCATCGAATACGCGGGAGGTGCCGTACTTGGTCTGCAGGCCTTCGGTGCAGCGGAACACGCCGCCAAAGTAGCCGACGTCCTGGCCGAACACCACAACGTTGTCGTCACGCTCAAGCATCACATCCATGGCCGAGCGCAGGGCCTGGATCATGGTCATGGTGGTGGTAGTCATGGCGGTTTCCGGCTGAATATTATTGTTGTGATCGTTCATGTCAGATCCCCAACTCTTGACGCTGGCGCTTCAAGTGCTCCGGCATCTCTTTATAGACGTCCTCGAACATGGTCGCCGCGCTCGGGATCTGGCCGCCGGCGAGGGTGCCGTATTGCTCGGCTTCTTTCTGCGCAGCGATCACTTCGGCTTCCAGATCGGCGCTGACCGCGGCATGTTCCTCTTCGGACCAATGGCCAATCTTGATCAGGTGCTGTTTGAGACGCACGATCGGATCGCCTAACGGGAAAAAGCTCCAATCGTCGGCAGGACGGTATTTGGAAGGATCATCAGAGGTCGAGTGCGGACCGGCGCGGTAGGTGACCCATTCGATCATGGTTGGGCCAAGATTGCGGCGGGCGCGTTCGGCGGCCCAGGCGGAGGCGGCGTACACCGCGACGAAATCGTTGCCATCGACCCGCAGGGACGCAATCCCGCAACCGACGCCACGACCGGCAAAGGTTGTGGCTTCACCACCGGCGATCGCCTGGAACGTCGAGATCGCCCATTGGTTGTTGACCACGTTGAGGATCACCGGCGCGCGGTACACGTGGGCGAAGGTGAGGGCGGTGTGGAAGTCGGATTCAGCGGTAGCGCCGTCGCCGATCCAGGCCGAAGCGATTTTGGTGTCGCCCTTGATTGCCGAAGCCATGCCCCAGCCCACGCCCTGTACAAATTGGGTGGCAAGGTTGCCGGAAATGGTGAAGAAACCGGACTCTTTCACCGAATACATGATCGGCAATTGGCGACCCTTGAGCGGATCGCGCTCGTTGGACAGCAGTTGGCAGATCAGGTCGACCAGCGGCACTTCGCGCGCCATCAGGATGCTTTGCTGGCGATAGGTAGGGAAGCACATGTCATCAATGTTCAGCGCCAGAGCCTGGGCGCTGCCGATGGCTTCTTCGCCGAGGCTCTGCATATAGAACGACATTTTCTTTTGACGCTGGGCGACCACCATGCGGTTGTCGAAGATGCGCGTCGTGAGCATGGCGCGCATGCCTTTACGCAGGATCTCGACCGGCACACCTTCACCCCACGGACCGAGGGCATTGCCCTGATCGTCGAGCACGCGAATCAGGCCTTTGGCCAAGTCGGCCGTGTCGGCAGGCTCTACGTCGATAGCGGGTTTGCGCACCGTGCCGGCGTCGGTCAGCCGCAGGTAGGAGAAGTCGGTTTTACAGCCTGGTCGGCCCGACGGTTCGGGAACGTGCAGGCGCAACGGTTCGTATGCTGGAGTCATGGCTTCTACGCTCGATCTTGTGAATTTCTTGTAGTGAGCTGACCGTCATTCCACGTGTGATGGAAATCTTGTCCTACAAACATCATAGGCGTCGCGTAGGAGAATATTTCTCTCTGTTTCGTTGCGCTGGTGATCATTTGGAGATAAAAAACCTGCATAAACATAAAAATCAGGTGGTTTTGTCTCATGCGCAAACTGGACCGTACCGATATCGGCATTCTCAACAGCCTTCAGGAGAACGCCCGCATCACTAACGCCGACCTTGCACGCTCGGTCAATCTCTCGCCGACACCCTGTTTCAATCGGGTCAAGGCAATGGAGGAATTGGGGCTGATCCGTGAGCAGGTGACGTTGCTGGATGCCGATTTGCTGGGATTGCACGTCAACGTGTTCATTCACGTCAGCCTGGAGAAACAGGTGGAGGAGGCGCTGCAGCATTTCGAGGAGGCGATTTCGGATCGGCCGGAGGTGATGGAATGCTACTTGATGGCCGGTGATCCGGATTATCTGATCCGTGTGCTGGTGCCGACCATTCAGTCGCTGGAGCGCTTCATGATGGACTTCCTCACCAAAGTCCCGGGCGTGGCCAACATTCGCTCAAGCTTTGCGCTCAAGCAGGTGCGCTACAAAACTGCTCTGCCGTTACCTGCCGGTGGAATGATTCTAAGTAAGTAGTTTTCGGCTTTGTTCTTCATAAAGCAGGCTGGCCTTACATGTCGTTACAGCAGAAGTATTTGTTCTGCATGTAATCCGTTTATATTCGTTCTCCTTGAATCAGGCGCGATGAGCTGTCAGGAGAAATAATATGAAGTATGAAATGTTGGGTGCGGCATCGCTAGACGGTGCTGTATTGGAAAAAGAGTTGCCGGGAGCTAGCATGCCGGACATTGTTTTGTTGGCGAGCGCACTCGATGTTCGACCTGATGATCTGGATGCGAATGGCAACTTGAAAGATTTACCACCTCCCGTATTTGGACCTTACGTAGAAGATGAATTTGAATTCAAGTCCATCCATCCCGGTTCGCTTTTTGACCTCGGGGCCGAAGACGGTGCAGAAATAAACAGCGGTTGGTGTCCGGGCGGCAGTGCCAGTGGTGGGGTCTGCAAACCATTCAATAACAATCGAACTCACTGGATGAGTACGTATAGCGGCGTACGAAATCTGCCAATCCACATGGCGATTTTGCCCGGCACCCATAACTCGGCGTTCGATAAACAGGCTTCCACAGCGCCGAGTTCCGAAGTTTGTCAGGACGTTTCACCGCATGTTCAATTGAATTCGGGTATACGGGTTCTGGATATTCGTGTTCAGTATTTCTCGGGATATCCAGTGGGTCATCCCTCACGTTTTTCGATATTTCACAGTACTACCAACGGCAGGACGGTGCAGTACGATATTGTACGAGGCGTTAAATCCTATCGTTATGGGCAGGGGTGGGATAGAAGGCGTGAGATTGTAATTCTCGACTTCCACGAATTCAAAAATTTCACTGTCGCCGCTCATGCGGAATTAATCAGTATCTTGAAGACGTCTTTTGGTGATTCTATTATTTCACCTACCTACAAAGAGTTAAGTATTTCGCAAATTTGGCGGTTGCCAGGATATAAGAATACGGTGATCGCCTACAACAATGGCGCACGTGACAGTAGCTTCTGGCCAGGCGTCAACCAACGCTGGATCGGCTCCAACACACCTTCGGAATCGCAGCTCAAGGCATTTATTGATCGTGTCGGGTCGGAAAGTAAACCTGCGGGCGAGCTCCGCTCCATTCAGGCCGCCCGTTATGTTCTACCTTTTTTTGTACCCAAGGACATGTCCGGTCAACTGATGTCCTGGTTTGCTGCAGGCTCTGCCGGCCACCCCATCATGAAGTATTTCATCATCAATTGTGATTGGTCTCTGCGTCATAGGCTCGTCGATAACATCATACATTCCAACTATTTTCGCGCTCAGGCGCTGGGGCTGCAGGATCTCAAGTACCTGAACGCAGGAGATCCAGCGATTCAAGGGACGTCGCCAGTGCGGCACGCAATGCTGAGCATCAACAATCAGCACTGGGCTGCAAGGGTGACGCTGCCGCCGATTGTGGATGACGAGCCGCATCGGTTATTGGTCTGCTCTGACGCGGACGCTGAAATACAGTTGGACCTGCAAGGCAGTGACGTTGCGCTTGAACATGTCACGCTGGTCAAAGGCGATGCCTTAGCGTTTGTGTGTCTTGACGGCTCCCGGCGATGGGCATTGCAGGTTCAGGAATGCACGCCTGCGGAACAGGGTCACAGCATTCCCGCCCCTGGGGATGGTGAAAAATTCATTCGATACGCGATCTCTCATGGCAACTACGCACCGCTGGTGTCGCTGCCGAAGCTGGCAGAGGCAAACAGTGTGGTAATGGTCGTTTCCATTGCATTGTTGGAAACCAGAATCCGCGATGGCCTGGGACCGAATGACTTTGAACATGTCATCCGGCCCGGAGAAACCTGTGCGTTCACTTACGACGCCGAAACTGGTAGTTGGAGCCTGGAGTCAGTAATGAAAAACGTCATAACTGATTGAGCGGAATCTTCAAATAGGTAACGCCATTCGCCTCAGCCGGCGGCATATTCCCCGCGCGCACGTTCACCTGAATTGCCGGCAGCAGCAACGTCGGCATCCCCAGCCCGGCATCGCGCTCGGTGCGCATCTCGACGAAGGCTTCCTCATCAATGCCATCGCGCACATGAATGTTGCTCTGGCGCTGTTCGCCTACCGTCGTCATGCACCGCGATTCGCGGCCCTCGGGCGGGTAATCGTGGCACACGTATAAGCTGACGCTGGCCGGGAAGGCCAAAATTTTGCGGATCGATTTGAACATCTGGCTGGCGTTGCCGCCGGGGAAGTCGCAGCGGGCGGTGCCGACATCCGGTATGAACAGAGTGTCGCCGACCAGGATCGCATTGCTGTCGATCACATAGGCCATATCCGCCGGTGTGTGGCCGGGAACATGCAGCGCGGTGGCTTTGAGATTGCCGATCATGAACGACTCGTCCGGCGCAAACAGATGATCGAATTGCGAGCCATCGCTGCGAAATTCCGGCTCAAGATTGAACAGCGTCTTGAACACGTCCTGAACCTTG
Organism: Pseudomonas sp. Ant30-3; assembly: GCF_000690905.1. Lineage (GTDB taxonomy): Bacteria > Pseudomonadota > Gammaproteobacteria > Pseudomonadales > Pseudomonadaceae > Aquipseudomonas. The sequence continues at coordinate 8,232 of NZ_JMCL01000043.1, forward strand.
CTGATCGATTGGCCTATCGCAATCTTGCCGCCCAGCTCCCACCGAAGGTAAGGCGCCGCCGACAGGTGATCGGCGTGCGCATGGGTCTCCAGCAACCACTGCACCTGCAAGCGATGCTCGCGGACGAAGGCGATAATCTTGTCTGCCTGCGCCGTGCCGGTTCGACCACTCGCTGCATCGTAGTCGAGCACCGGATCGACGATTGCACACTGGCCGCCATCGACTTGATAGATCACGTAGCTGTAGGTCGACGAGGCAGGGTCGAGGAAGGGTTCGATCAAGGCAGGCATGGGAGCAGATTCTTTCTGGGCGAGCCATGAGGGTAAATTCATTTTCCCTGCGTTGACCAGCCCCGAATTAATTCAATGCACTAAAAACCGGCGCGAGCTTTATCCTGTCACCCATCGATACCGGGCGTTCCCGGCTTTTCAAAGATCGTGAGTTTTTTATGCTGCTGGCAAGTTTTTTTGGCGTGGTCATGGGCTTGGTACTCGGCTTGACCGGTGCCGGAGGTGGAATCCTGGCGGTGCCCGCGCTGGTGCTTGGTTTGGGGTTCAGCATGACGCAAGCCGCCCCCGTCGCCTTGTTAGCGGTGGGCAGCGCGGCGGCGGTGGGCGCCCTGGACGGCTTGCGCCACGGCCTGGTGCGCTATCGCGCCGCGTTGTTGATCGCTTTGCTGGGCGCGCTGTTTTCCCCGATCGGCATCTATTTCGCGCATCAGTTGCCGGAAAAAATCCTGATGGTTCTGTTCAGCCTGCTGATGACCATGGTCGCCTGGCGCATGCTGCGCCGCGAGCGCCAGGTTCAAGGTCCCAGCGACCATGGCCACGCCAACTGGGGCCAGAAAAACTGCATGCTCGATCAGCAAACCGGGCGCTTCTCATGGACCGCCAAGTGCACGGCGACACTGGCTGCTTTGGGCGCGGTGACCGGTGTGGTCTCGGGGCTGCTGGGCGTGGGTGGCGGGTTTCTGATCGTCCCGGCGTTCAAGCAACTGACGGACGTGCAAATGCGCGGCATCGTTGCGACTTCGTTGATGGTGATCAGCCTGATTTCTGCAATCGGCGTGATCGGCGCCTTTCACGCCGGGGTGCGCATCGATGATGTCGGTGTGGCGTTTATTGTCGCCAGCATCGTCGGCATGATCATTGGCCGCAAGCTTTGCGAGAAGGTGCCGGCGCGGGCGTTGCAGGTCGGCTTTGCGAGCGTTTGCCTGACGATTGCGGCTTGTATGCTGATCCGCGCTTGAAGCTCAGAGTGGGCGGTAGTGCAGGGCGAACGTCAGCTCAACCGACTGCCCTTGCTCCAGCAGCCGCAACCCCGGTCGGCCGGGCAAGTGGTGCGCATTGACCGGATGGCTCACCGGTTCGATGCAGAAAAAACCCAGGTCCAGCGGGCAATAGAGCAGGTAGTAATCGCTGCCGCCGGCCTGGCAGTCCAGCGCATAACCGAGGTCCGGTTGCTCGATTCGGCAGCGGCCATCCCATTGGCAAAAACCGTTATCGACCAGGGTGTCGGGTAATGCTCGCAGCTGATCAAAATCCCATTCGCCGGGCAGTTTGCTCAGTGCTGTCGGTAACCTGGAAGCGTCGCACAACCAGACCTTCTCGGCCTTCGCTTGCAATCGCGTGTTCAAAGTCCGCGGGAAATACGGGTGCAGACCAAGACCGTGCCACGCAGCGCGATCATCCAGATGAGTCACGCGCAGCTCAATGCTCAAGCGACCGTCGCTCAGCAGAAACCGTTGCCGGGCGCGGTAGGCGAATGGCTGGGAGCTGTCGAGTTGCAGGACAATTTCATCATCGGTTTGGGACAGCACCTGCCACGGTTGCTGCCAGGCACTGCCGTGAATGGGCAGCGCTTCGGTGAGGCTGTTGGGCGTGAGTGCCAGCCAGCCGTCCGGACAATCGAAGCCGCCTTCGGCGATGCGATTGGACCACGGCGCCAACGGAAAACAGCCCAGCTTGTTTGCCAGGCCGGTGTTCAAAGCTTGCGCATTGCTGTGACGAAACAGCGGCTGACCGGTGCCGAGGACCGTCCAGTTGACGATGGCACCGCCGCGTTCGGGGGAGAGGGTGAGGCGGGTGAGCGAGTCTTCGAGTTCGAGAAGTGTTGGAGTCATGTCAATCCTCAAATCCACCGATGCCTGTTTAGCAGCCTGCGTCCGTCTGCGCAGCAGTCGTTGAACCAGTCCATGCGGTCAGTCAGATACATGCGTTGGCCAAATAACGACTGCTGCGCAGCCGGACGCAGGCTGCGCCAGCTGCTACAGGTTATGGATGGATTACAACACCAGATTCGGCAACCACAGCGAAATAGCTGGAATGTAGGTCACCGCGATCAGCACCAGGAACAGTACGCCGTAGAACGGCAGCAGTGCTTTTACGGTACTTTCAATACTGACTTTACCCACGGCCGACCCCACAAAGAGCACCGCGCCCACCGGCGGTGTTATCAATCCAATCCCCAGGTTCACCAGCATGATCATGCCGAACTGCACCGGGTCCACGCCAATGTCCAGAATCACCGGCATCAGGATCGGCGTCAGGATCAGGATCAGCGGCGCCATGTCCATCACCGTGCCGAGCAACAGCAGCATGACGTTGATGCACATCAGGATCACGTAACGGTTGTCCGACAGGGTCAGGAACATCGTGGTGATTTTCGCCGGGATCTGCATCAGCGTCATGATGTAGCCGAAGCTCGCCGCGAAGCCGATCAGGATCATCACAATCGAAACCGTGCGTACCGTGCGGTGCATCAGCTTTGGCAGTTCGCTCCACTTGTAGTCACGGTAGATGAACATGGTCACGAAGAACGACCATAGCACTGCAATCGCCGCCGATTCGGTGGCGGTGAAGATACCCGAGAGAATGCCGCCGAGGATGATGACCATCGCCATCAGGCCCCATAAGGCTTCGCCGCAGATCTTCAGCGCCTGGCGCATCGGAATCACTTCGCCTTTAGGGTAGTTGCGCTTTTTAGCGAAGATCAGGCACAGCACCATCAGGCACGCGCTCATCATCAGGCCGGGAACGATGCCGGCCATGAACAGCGAGGCAATCGACACGGTGCCGCCCGCGGCAAGCGAGTACAGCACCGAGTTGTGGCTCGGCGGCGTCAGCAACGCTTGTACCGAACCGCTGACCGTGACCGCGGTAGCGAAATCACGTGGATAGCCACGTTTTTCCATTTCCGGGATCAGCACCGAACCTACCGAGGCGGTGTCCGCGACCGAGGAACCCGAGATCGCGCCAAAGAATGTCGACGCCATGATGTTGACCAGCGACAACCCGCCGCGGACAAACCCGACCAGCACACCGGCAAACGCCACCAGGCGCCGCGACATGCCGCCCTCGGCCATGATCGCGCCCGCCAGAATGAAGAACGGAATCGCCAACAGAGAAAACTTGTTCACACCGCCGGCGACTTGAATCATGACCGCCTGGTACGGAATATCGATCCACCACGCGCCGATCAGGGCGGCAAGGCCCAGGGCGTAAGCGACCGGCATGCCGATCACGATCAATGCGATGAAACTGCCCAACAGAATCAGAGCGTCCATTTATGCGGCACCTTCGCTTTCTTCAACCAGGTCGAAACGCACGACCCGCCGGTTGCTCTGGTCACCGAGCAGAAGTTTTTCCAGAACAAACAGCAAGGTCAACAGGCCGCCTATCGGGATCGGCATGTAGGTAATGCCCACGCGCAGGGTGGGCAGCGCGCTCATGAACTGGTTCCAGGTCGACATGCAGAGCTTGGCGCCCCAGATGGTCATGAACAGGCAGATGGTGGCCATCAGCAGTTGGGAAACGATGCTCATGGTATTGCGCAATTTCGGCGACATGCGGTCGGTCACCATGGCCACGGCCATGTGCGCACCGGCGCGATAACTGGCGGCGGCACCGATGAACGTGAACACCAGCATCATCAGGATTGCGACGGGCTCCGGCCAGCTTGAGCCGGTGCCGAGGACGTAGCGAGCGAAAACGCCCCAGGGAATGATTAACGCGATGGCTAACACGGACAGACCGGCCACCCAGATGCAGGACATGTAAATCCTGTCGTTAATACGCAGCAGCAAATTCTTCATCGGGTTCCACCGTAACCGGGCGCACGCTGACTGACATCTGTGTCAGCGGCGCCGGGCCTGCTTGATTGCTATAGAGATTTATTGAACGGCTTCGATACGCTTGAGCAGGTCAGCGTATGGCGCACCGTATTTCTGGCGGACCGACGCGGTGGCGTCATAGAACGGTTTTTTGTCGACGGTGATGAACTCGACGCCGGCAGCCTTGAGCTTCTCTTCGCTGCTGGTCGATTTTTTGTCCCACAGCACGCGCTCCTCGGCCTGTGCGGTTTTGGCGGTTTTCTTCACCAGCGCCTGTTGCTCGGGGGTGAGTTTTTCCCAAGTGATTTTCGACATCACGATCGGCTCAGGCAGGATCAGGTGGCCGGTCAGGCTGTAGTACTTGGCGTTCTGGTAGTGGTTGTGTTCAAGCATGGTTGGCGGGTTGTTTTCCGCGCCGTCGATCACGCCCGTCTGCAAGGCACTGAAGATTTCGCCGGTGTCCATCGCGATCCCGTTACCGCCCATGGCGTTGATGGTTTCGATGAACATCGGGTTGCCTTGTACGCGGATCTTCATGCCTTTGAGGTCGGCGAGACTGCGTACCGGTTTCTTGGTGTAGAGGTTGCGCGTTCCGCCATCCATCCAGGCCAATGCCACCAGACCGAATTCGGAGTTGGTGATTTTGTCGAGGATCGCATCGCCCACTTCACCGTCGATCACGGCACGCATGTGCGCCTGGTCGCGGAAGATGAATGGCATGTTGAACACGTTCACATCAGGCACGACCGGGCCAACGATGCCAAGACTGACGCGAGCCATCTGGATGGCACCGACCTGCATCTGTTCGATGACTTCCTTTTCCGAACCGAGCACGCCGCCGGGGAACATTTTGACGGTCAGTGCGCCGTTGCTGTCGGCCGTGAGGGTCTTGGCCATTTGTTCTTCCGCCACCACGGTTGGATAACCCTTGGGGTGGATGTCGGCAATTTTCAGTTCCAGCGCGTGAGCGACGCTGCTGAAAGTGAAGGCCAGCGGGAGTGCAGCGGCGAGCAAAGTGCGTTTGAAGCCCATGAGGGTGTCTCCAGTGTTGTTATTTTTTTTGTGTTCATTCAAGGCGCAGCGGTGGAGCAGTGTCGCTAGGGATTGAAAACAGGTTCAGCCAGACCTTTCACCCCAGGGTTGAGGGCGAACACACCGCCCGCCAAAGACTGTTCATCCTGATCGTCGCCGGGACGGATCGAGGTGACGAACAAGGTGTCCATGCGGCTGCCGCCAAAGGCGCACATGGTCGGTTTTTTCACCGGCACTTCCAGCGAACGGTCGAGCCGGCCATCCGGGGTAAAGCGGTGAATCAGGCCTGCATCGTTGGCGCAGATCCAATAGCCGCCTTCGGCATCGACCGCAGCGCCATCGGGACGACCGGGGAACTGATTCATGTCGACGAACAGCCGACGATTGGACGGCGTACCGTTGTCGATGTCGTAATCGAAAGCCCAGATCTGTTGAATCAGCGGGTGTGAATCCGACAGGTACATGGTTTTGCCATCCGGGCTGAATGCCAGGCCGTTGGGCACGATGAAGCCGTCGAGTTGCGCGGCGATCGGTCCTTGCTGCCCGGCGCTGTAGCGATACAGCGCGCCCTCGGCGGCATTGGCGCCCATGTTCAACACCATGCTGCCAGCCCAGAAACGGCCCTGACGGTCGCAGCGGCCATCATTGAGGCGCATGTCGGGACGTGCGTGATCAACGTGTGCCAGCGGTTCGCTGTCGAGGCTGCCATCGTTGTTTGGGCGCAGACGGAAAAAGCCGGTTTCCATGCCCGCCACCCAGCCGCCATCGCGGTGACGTGTCAGGCAAGCGAGCATCTGCGGGGCGGTCCACGCGTCAACGTGGCCAGTGTCCGCGTTCCAGCGTTGCAGGCCGCCGGCCGGAATATCCACCCAGTACAGGGCGTTTTCCTCGGGCACCCAGACCGGACTTTCACCGACCGCGTTACGGGCATCGACAATCAATTCAGCGTGCATGGCAACTCATTCCCTGGGCTTTTATTGTGGGGATCGGTGCGGGTTCAGTCGCCAAACGGGCCAGCCGCGCAGAAAGCGCCGCCCTGATAAACCCGCGCCGGATCATCAGCGGCCGGCATCGGCTGGGCTTCGACCTTGTCGCGAAATACTTCGGAGCTGTCCTTGGGTTTGAACCCGAGCAATGCCGCGTGGCGGTTATCCCACCAGATGTCCTTGTTATCCGACATGCCGTACACCACGGTGTGACCGACGCCCGGAGTCGTCAGCGCACGTTCGAGCAGTTGCGTCAGGTCGCCGAAGCTCAGCCAGGTGCTCATCATTCGGCGGTTTTGCGGTTCCGGGAACGACGAGCCGATGCGGATGCTGACGGTCTCGATGCCATAACGGTCGAAGTAGAAAGAGGCCATGTCTTCGCCGTAGCATTTGGACAAACCGTAGTAACTGTCCGGGCGGCGAGGGGAGAGGGCGTCGATCACTTCATCCTGTTTGTAGAAGCCGATGACGTGGTTGGAGCTGGCGAAAATGATGCGCTTGACGCCATGCCGGCGCGCCGCTTCGTAGATGTGGAAAACGCCGCAGATGTTGGCGCCGAGGATGTCTTCGAACGAGTGCTCGGTCGACACGCCGCCGAAGTGCAGGATCGCGTCGACGCCTTCGACCAGTTGATGCACGGCCTGCTTGTCGGCGAGGTCGCAGATGACGACTTCTTCGTGCTCGTCACGGGCCGGCGCGATGTTGGCGATGTCCGACAGACGAAGAACGTTGGTGTAGGGGCGCAGACTTTCGCGCAGGACTTTGCCGAGGCCACCGGCGGCACCGGTCAGCAGCAAACGATTGAAAGGGGCTGGAGTGGTAGTCATGAAAGTCCCTGGACACGCAGTCGTTATTAAATTTGTTGTAGGTTGTCGTACGACATAGTCGAAGTATCGTAAGCCTTTCCGGGTCTTGTCAACGCGACTTTGGTGGAAGTTGACGGAGGGTGTCTCACCTCCGAATAGCGATGGACCCGTGGGAGCAAAGCTTGCTCGCGATGCGGTGGGCCAGCCACCAGTGATGGCAACTGACACGGCCGCATCGCTAGCAGGCTAGCTCCCACATTGATCGGGCATATCCAGACATCCGTGTTTAGGTCTGCCCGATAACGCCTTACAACAACGAAAGCGGATAGCTGATGAAAATCCGGTTCTCATCGAATTCGTTGGTGCTGAAGTCTCGGCGAATCGTCGCGTTACGCCATTTCACGTTGAGGTTTTTCAGCGCGCCGCTCTGCACGGTGTAGGCCAGTTCCGATTCGCGGCCCCACTCCTTGCCGTCGGTGATTGCGCCGGTGTGCACGTTGTCGCCGCTGATGTAGCGGTTCATCAAGGTCAGGCCGGGTATGCCGACGGCAACAAAGTTGTAGTCGTGACGCAACTGCCAGGATTTTTCCTTGGCGTTATCGTAGCTGGCGTTGTAGCTATCGTTGGCCAGTGTGCCGCCGCTGGTGCCGTTGACGCGCATCCAGCCACTGTCGCCGCTGAGTTTCTGCAGGCCGACGTAGAAGGTGTTGCCGCCGTATTTGGCCGAGAGCAAAGCGAAGGCGGTTTTGTTGTCGAGGTCGCCGGCCAGTGCGCTGCCGTCTTCCTTGCCGTTGAAGAAGCCGAGGTTGGCGCCCAAGGTCCAGCTGCCGACCGGTTGGCTGTGGCTGACGTTGAAATATTGCTGCTGGTAGATGTCGGACAGTTCCGAATACCAGACGCCGACCAGCGTGCGTTTGTCGTTGAAAGCGTATTCACCGCCGCCGAAGTTGAAGCGGTCCGAGGTGAACGCGCCGCGACCGTTCATGGACATGTCTTCCATGCTCGCATCGTTACGCGGGCTGTTGCCGCGGAACTGGCCGCCGTAGAGGGTCAGGCCGTTAATTTCGCTAGAGGTGATCTGGCCACCGCGAAAGGTTTGTGGCAGCGAGCGGCCATCGTCGGAGCGCAGAATCGGCAGCACCGGCATCCACTCGCCGACCTTCAGTTCTGTCTTCGAGACCTTGCCCTTGAGCGCCACACCGAGCCGACCAAAGTTGTCCGCCGGGCGACCGTCGCCATGGATCGGCAGCAACTGGGTACCGCCGGTACCTTTACCGCCATCGAGCTTTTGCGAGTACAGGCCGAGCACATCAACCCCGAAACCCACGGTGCCCTGGGTGAACCCGGACCGGGCGTCGAGAATGAAGCTCTGCGTCCACTCTTCAGCCTTGCCCTGCGGGTAGGCCGGGTTGGTGAAGTTACGGTTGAAGTAGGCGTTGCGCAGGTTCAGCGTGGCTTTGGCATCATCGACGAAACCTGCAGCATTGCCGGTCATGGGCAAAGCGAAGGCCAATCCACCGAGGCCGATCAGGCTCAGGGAATGACGAGGTGCGAAGGCTGGACGGAGACTTTTGACGGAGGAATTGCGGACGAGTTTGATCACTATGACGCTCCCATGCTGCTTTTTTGTTTTTATTGTCGTTATACGTCGTCGTACAACATGGAGGCGATTATTTGCGAGGGTTCGGGGGATGTCAATCAGAAGTTATAGGATGACTGAAGGTGATAGCGGACTATCCGCGCAAACCCGTGTGTGAGCGGGGCTGTGGGCACTGTGGGAGCAAAGCTTGCTCGCGAAGGCGGCCAGCTATTCAATGCTTTTGGTGAAGGCTGGATCGCTATCGCGAGCAAGCTTTGCTCCCACAGGGAAATGTGCCTCAGCCGGCAATCATCGGCGGGAGTGTTCCCAACAGCGAAACAGCCGCCACCGCGCCAATGCCCAGTAGCCATTCCAGCATCACGCTGGCCCGTAACGTGCCCAACCGCTGTTCGCAACCTTCGACCTGTATCCGGTTGAACAAGGCCAGCCCCAGCATCAGTGTCACCAGCATCACCTTGATCAGCAGGATCAATGCAAATCCGCTGAACAACGGCGTAGGCCAGAACTGCCCGGTGAGTACGCGCACGTTGATCAGTCCGGTGATCAGCAATCCTGCAACCAGCGCGTAACCGATCCCGCTGAAGCGACGCAGGATCGCGCGAACATCATGACCGACCGGTTGCCGCAGGATCATAACCAGCCACATCAACCCGCCGAGCCAGGCACCCACGCAAACCAAGTGAACAATCTGATTGAGGATCAACAACTGACCGCTCAACCCGTCAAGCAAGGCGCCATGACCGACCGGTGCCAGTGTGGCCAGGAGCAAGCCGCTGAGTATCAGGCGCAGAGGTTGATGGTTGTGCAGGGGAGCCCATAGCACCGCCATCAACATAACGTTCAGCAACAGGTGCCAGACCCACACTTCTCCGAAAAAAGTCTTGCCCAACACCTTGCCGATCATCTCTGGATCGAACGCCGCGTCCGGCCTTCCCGTCAGGGTCGCAGTGATCAACAGCAGCCAGGCGATGCCGCTGACCAGCGCCACCGCCACCAGCCAGCGACTGATGCGCAGCAGCGACGCATCGAGCGCGCTTTCTCCGCGCGACAACATCGGCTTGAACACCCACGCGCCGAACAGCATCAGCACTACGGTGAAATGCACAAAACGGCACAGCACCATCGCATCCGGCATGGGTTACTCGCCCACCGTAAAACTGTAAGTGCCTTCAAGTTTGTGGGTGTCGACCGACGTCACGTTCCATTTGACCGTGTAATCCCCGGCAGTCAGTGGCGCTGCGGGGGATACGATCAAGGTGTTCTTGTCGCTGCCGTTAATGCTCAGGTTTTTCACCAGAACTTCGTCGCCGTCCCTGGTGAGCGTGACCGTGCTGAAGTCCGCTTCGACGCCTTCGGTGAACACCAGGCTCAATTCTGACGGCGGCGCGCTTACGGTGCTGTCGGCCGCCGGTGTCGAACTTTTCAGATGCGCATGGGCAAATGCCGAAGAAGCGACGAGCAGTGAGCCGAGCAGGGCGGCGGCGGTCAGGGCGGTTTTGAACAGCATCGTGGATACCTCGCGGGCAGGTTCGAAGAAGCGCGCAGTTTACCTTCGAGAGACCGTGTGTACGACGTTTGCTTTTTACGCGGTCGCGGCGACGTAGAGCGGATGCTAGTCTTGGACAACGCTGCAGTCAGGGAGCCCTCATGGGCAATCACAAGATCGAGATACGCCGCAGTAACGTCGAGAAAATTCTGCTGGGGGCCGAGAAAGTCTTTGCCGAAAAGGGTTTCGGCGGCACTGCGATGGCCGACATCGCGGCTGAAGTGCAGCTGCCGCGTTCCAATCTGCATTACTACTTCAGCACCAAAAGCGAGCTTTACAGCGCTGTGTTGTTTGATTTACTCGAGGTCTGGAAGCAGGACGCGTTGTGTTTCGAAATGTTCGACGACCCGCGCGTGGTGCTCAGCAGCTATATCCGCGCCAAAATGAACCACTCCCGCAGCCGTCCGCACGGCTCGAAAGTCTGGGCCAACGAAATCATCCACGGCGCACCCACCCTGGGGGAGGCGCTGGACGTCAGCCTGTACGACTGGGCCAAGATGAAGGAAGCGAAGATTCGCCAGTGGGTAGAGGACGGCCGCATCCTGCCGGTGGAACCGTCGAGCCTGCTGTACATGATCTGGGCGTCGACCCAGCATTACGCGGATTTTGATCATCAGGTGAACATTTTGAATGACCACCAACCGCTGACGGACATGCAGTTTGAAAGAGCGGTGCAGACGGTGACGAGTGTGATCTTGCGCGGGATTGGGTTGGAGCCGTAGTTAGCAAGTCGCAGGTTGATTAACAGATCGCAGCCTCGTTTCACTCGACAGCTGCTACGCAGATATCCGCGCCCCAGCCGGACCTATGTAGCAGCTGTCGAGTGCAACGAGGCTGCGTTCGTTCAAAGATCAAACCACATGATACGGATTTCTCGGGTCATGATTCCAGTCCAGAAACGGCTTGCCGTTCTCCATCGGCACCATCTCGATGCAGTCCTCCACCGGGCAGGTGATCTGGCACAGATTGCAGCCCACACACTCTTCATCAATCACCTCATATTTGTGCGTTCCGTCGATTTGCCTGACGCTGGCCACCGCCTGGTGTGAGGTGTCTTCGCAGGCGATATGGCAACGACCGCAACCAATGCACGCGTCCTGATCGATCCTCGCGATCACTTGATAGTTGATGTCCAGGTACTTCCAGTCGGTGGTGTTCTCCACCGCGCGACCGGAAAAATCCGCAAGGCTCGCGTAGCCCTGAGTGTCCATCCAGCGGGACAAACCGTCTTTCATTTCCTCGACAATGCGGAAGCCATGCAGCATCGCCGCCGTGCACACCTGCACCGAACCGCTGCCCAACGCAATGAACTCCGCCGCGTCACGCCAGTTGCCGATGCCGCCGATGCCGGAAATCGGCAGGCCGTGAGTCTGTGGGTCACGAGCAATTTCGGCGACCATGTTCAGCGCGATCGGCTTGACCGCCGAGCCGCAATAACCGCCGTGAGTGCTTTGGCTGCCGACGGTAGGGTAGGCGACCATGCGCTCCAGGTTGACGCTGGTAATCGAGTTGATCGTGTTGATCAACGACACCGCGTCCGCACCGCCACGATGCGCTGCGCGGGCCGCG
>NZ_JMCL01000044.1 GCF_000690905.1 Pseudomonas sp. Ant30-3
TGGCGGTTAGCGCTCCGTCGGGAGGCTGAGCGCAGGTTCTGCGCAGTGGGCAACCCGGCAAGGATGCCGGGTTAGCTGCCCCCGGCCATGGATGGCCGATGGCAGCGGGCCCACGGAGCAGGACCGGAGCGAAGGCATGGCGAGCACTAGCGAGCCACCGGACGTCAGGGGCAAGAGCGCTTGGTTACTTGGCGCTTCTCCAAGTGACCCGCCGTAAGGGCGGAACCAATAGCCGCCATCACCGAAGAAACGGATATGCACACCGACAAAACCCTAGGTGCCTAAGACATGGCCATCGCCGGCAGGCCAGCTCCCACAGTGGACCGAGTACACCCTCGATCCCCTGGCAGCTCAGAATCCAACATTAAACATTCTTCATGTTTTGGGTTTGGCATGCGCCGCCAACCGCTCCAGCGCCGCGCGCAGATTGGGATCACTGATCCCGTCCGCCGTCGCCTGAATCGTCGCCGCCGCATCGGTCGACAAATCCATCGTATGCCCCACCGCCCCCTGCGGAACGGTCGGCGGCTGAACCTTGAACAATATCCGCGTCAAACTCGCAAACTCATCAAACACCTGCAATTGCCGCTGCAACCGCTTCTGCTGATACCGCAAGCGAGTGGCCCAATGGCCGTCAGTGACAATCAACAGCAAACTGCCCTCGCGCCACGACGCCACATGGCAATGCTCACGCGCGGCAGGCTGCAATTGGCTTTCCACCAGGCGCTGTAAATGACCCAGGCGTTGAGCGTGGCTGAAGATGGCTTTCAGCGGTTTGGCTTCGCGAAGCAGAACGGCGGGTGCTCTGGCCGTAAGAGGGCGAAATGCCATGATCAGACACCTGAAGTAACAGAGCGGCCATGTTAGCAGAAAGCGTCTGACCCGCCCGACCCATTGCATTGCGCCGGCTTTACTCATTAAATCAACGACTAACTTCTTACGCGTGCGGCTTGAAGTTCGGCAAAAAGCCCCTATTTTAAGTGAGCCCCGTTACAGCGCTGTGCCAGCATCGTGGAATAACGCCACTTTCCTCACCACCGTTTCCGGGTAGAATGCTCGTTCGCATGCGGCCATGAGGGCTGCTCGGGCGACTCACGGGGCCGCCCTCCATCCCTTTAGTGTGGAAGATCCTGCCGATATGTTTGCGCCTTTGTTAAAGAAACTTTTTGGAAGCAAGAACGAGCGTGAAGTCAAACGCATGCTCAAGACGGTGCAACTCGTCAATGCCTTCGAAGAGCAAATGGTAGCCCTTTCGGACGATCAATTGCGTGCCAAGACAGACGAGTTCAAGGCCCGCATCGCCAAAGGGGAAACCCTCGACAAACTGCTGCCAGAAGCCTTTGCGGTCGCTCGCGAAGCCGGTAAGCGTGTCATGGGTATGCGTCACTTTGATGTACAGCTGATCGGCGGCATGACCTTGCATGAAGGCATGATCGCGGAAATGCGCACCGGTGAAGGCAAGACCCTGGTGGCCACCCTGGGTGTTTACCTCAACGCACTGTCCGGCAAAGGCGTGCACGTTGTGACGGTGAACGACTATCTGGCTCGCCGGGACGCCAACTGGATGCGCCCGCTCTACGAATTCCTCGGCCTGTCGGTGGGTGTGGTCACACCATTCCAGCCGCCTGAAGAGAAACGTCTGGCTTACGCTGCCGACATTACCTACGGCACCAACAACGAATTCGGTTTCGACTACCTGCGCGACAACATGGCGTTCAGCATGGAAGAAAAATTCCAGCGCGAACTCAATTTTGCCGTGATCGACGAAGTCGACTCCATCCTCATCGACGAAGCGCGTACCCCGCTGATCATTTCCGGTCAGGCCGAGGACAGCTCGAAGATGTATGTCGAGATCAACAAACTGATCCCGCAGCTGGAATTGCACGTCGAAGAAGTGGAAGGCGAAGTCACCAAGGCTGGCCACTACACCGTCGACGAGAAAACCCGTCAGGTCGAGCTCAACGAAGCCGGTCACCAATTCATCGAAGACATGCTCACCCGCGTTGGCCTGCTGGCCGAAGGCGAGAGCCTGTACTCGGCACACAACCTGGGCCTGTTGACCCACGTTTATGCCGGCCTGCGTGCGCACAAGCTGTTCCACCGCAACATCGAATACATCGTGCAGGACGGTCAGGTTGTACTGGTCGACGAACACACCGGTCGTACCATGCCGGGCCGTCGTTTGTCCGAGGGCCTGCACCAGGCAATCGAGGCCAAGGAAGAGCTGAACATCCAGGCCGAAAGCCAGACCCTTGCTTCGACCACGTTCCAGAACTATTTCCGCCTGTACAACAAGTTGTCCGGCATGACCGGTACGGCTGACACCGAAGCGTTCGAATTCCACCAGATCTACGGTTTGTCGGTGATGGTTATTCCGCCAAACAGACCGCTGGCGCGCAAAGACTACAACGACCTGGTGTTCCTGACTGCCGACGAGAAGTACGCGGCGATCATCAATGACATCAAGGAATGCATGACCCAGGGCCGTCCGGTGCTGGTGGGTACTGCAACCATCGAAACGTCCGAGCACATGTCCAATCTGCTCAACAAGGAAGGCATCGAACACAAGGTTCTGAACGCCAAGTTCCACGAAAAGGAAGCCGAGATCATTGCCCAGGCGGGTCGTCCGGGTGCGCTGACCATCGCCACCAACATGGCCGGTCGTGGTACCGACATCCTGTTGGGCGGCAACTGGGAAGTGGAAGTGGCCTCGCTGGACAACCCGACGCCGGAGCAGATCGCGCAGATCAAGGCCGACTGGCAGAAGCGCCATCAGCAGGTGCTGGAGTCCGGTGGTTTGCAGGTGATCGCTTCCGAGCGTCACGAATCGCGCCGTATCGACAACCAGCTGCGTGGTCGTGCCGGTCGTCAGGGTGACGCCGGTTCCAGCCGTTTCTACCTGTCGCTGGAAGACAGTCTGATGCGCATCTTTGCCTCTGACCGGGTGAAGAACTTCATGAAGGCCCTGGGCATGCAGTCCGGTGAAGCGATCGAACACCGCATGGTGACCAACGCCATCGAGAAGGCGCAGCGCAAGGTTGAAGGCCGCAACTTCGACATCCGCAAGCAACTGCTCGAGTTCGATGACGTCAACAACGAACAGCGTAAAGTGATCTATCACATGCGTAACACGTTGCTGGCCGCCGACAACATTGGCGAGACCATCGCCGACTTCCGTCAGGACGTGCTCAACGCGACCATCAGCGCGCACATTCCACCGCAATCGTTGCCGGAGCAGTGGGACGTTGCGGGGCTGGAAGCTGCGTTGCAAAGCGACTTCGGTGTGACGTTACCGATCCAGCAGTGGCTGGACGAAGACGATCACCTGTACGAAGAAACCCTGCGCGAGAAGCTGATGAACGAGCTGATCGCCGCGTACAACGAGAAAGAAGACCAGGCCGGTGCCGAAGCACTGCGCACCTTCGAGAAGCAGATCGTTCTGCGCGTGCTGGATGATTTGTGGAAAGACCACCTGTCGACCATGGATCACCTGCGTCACGGCATCCACTTGCGTGGCTACGCTCAGAAGAACCCGAAGCAGGAATACAAGCGCGAGTCGTTCACGCTGTTCTCAGAGCTGCTGGATTCGATCAAGCGCGACTCTATCCGTGTGCTCTCGCACGTTCAGGTTCGCCGCGAAGATCCGATCGAAGAAGAAGCGCGCCTGCGCCAGGAAGCTGAAGCTCTGGCCGCCCGCATGCAGTTCCAGCACGATGAAGCGCCGGGTCTTGAGCAGCCGGAAATTCTCGGTGAAGAGATCGACGTTGCCCTCGCCACCGTGCCGGTACGCAACGAGCAGAAGCTGGGCCGTAACGAACTGTGTTACTGCGGTTCGGGCAAGAAATTCAAACATTGCCACGGGCAGATCCAGTAAAACCCGTTCCGTAAGCTGAAATACCCGCGCCGCGACCGGCCACAGCCGTCGCGGCGTTTTGCCATTCAAACCACCGTTATCCCAGTAAGCGGTGCTGACCTCATTGATAAGGAGCGCATTCATGGCTGTTGGTCTTGGTCCTTTACCAACGTTGCACCCGGTTGCCGGTTTTGAACTCGGTATCGCCTCGGCCGGCATCAAGCGCCCGGGGCGCAAGGATGTCGTGGTCATGCGTTGTGCCGAAGGTTCCACGGTTGCGGGCGTGTTCACCCTGAATGCTTTTTGCGCCGCGCCGGTGATTCTGGCCAAGCAACGTGTGCAAGGCCCGGTGCGTTACCTGCTGACCAACACCGGCAACGCCAATGCGGGTACTGGCGAACCAGGCCTGGCCGCCGCTGAGAGCACCTGCGCAAAACTGGCTGAGTTGACCGGCGTCGACGCCAGCCTGGTGCTGCCGTACTCCACCGGCGTCATCGGCGAGCCGCTGCCGGTCGAGAAAATCGAAGGCGCGCTGCAGGCCGCTCTTGACGACCTGTCGGTGAATAACTGGGAAGCTGCCGCCACCGGTATCATGACCACCGACACGCTGCCCAAAGGCGCGAGCCGCCAGTTCCAGCATGACGGCGTGACCATCACCGTCACTGGCATCAGCAAAGGCGCGGGCATGATTCGTCCGAACATGGCGACCATGCTCGGTTACATCGCAACTGACGCCAAAGTCGCGCGCGATGTGCTGCAAGACCTGCTGCTGGACGGCGCCAACAAGTCGTTCAACCGCATCACCATCGACGGCGACACCTCGACCAACGACTGCTGCATGCTGATCGCGACCGGTCAGGCAGCATTGCCGGAAATCACCTCGGCAAGCGGTGAGCTGTTCGCCAAGCTGAAGCAAGCTGTATTCGAAGTGTGCATGGACGTGGCCCAGGCCATCGTCCGCGACGGCGAAGGCGCAACCAAGTTTGTCACTGTACAAGTCAACGGCGGCGGCAATCATCAGGAGTGCCTGGATGTCGGTTACACCGTCGCCCACTCGCCACTGATCAAGACGGCGCTGTTCGCCTCTGACCCGAACTGGGGCCGGATTCTGGCAGCCGTCGGCCGTGCCGGCGTACCGAACCTGGACGTAAGCAAGATCGACGTGTTCCTCGGCGATGTCTGCATCGCCAGCCGAGGCGCCCGCGCCGCGACCTATACCGAAGCCCAGGGCGCCGCGGTGATGCAACAGGAGGAAATCACCATTCGCATCGAGCTGGGACGCGGCGATTGCAGCGAAACCATCTGGACCACGGATTTGTCCCACGAGTACGTGAAGATCAACGCTGAGTATCGTACTTAACGCTTTCTAGACCGAGTCGTCTCATTCGCGAGCAGGCTCGCTCCCACAGGGATCTCAGTGAACACAGAAGTTGCGTTGCTGCAGAATCCCCTCAGGGTTCTCCAGTGAACACAAAAGGTGCTTGCTGCAGAATCTAATGTGGGAGCGAGCCTGCTCGCGATGGTGGACTGCCAGTCACCACTCAGACTGGCTTGTTTCCTTCATCAAAAGGTCCCGAACATGAGCCTGCACCTGATCATCGGCGACAAACTGTATTCTTCCTGGTCCCTGCGCGGCGCTTTGGCCCTTGAACTGGCCGGCGCTACTTACACCGAAGAGTTGATCAAACTCAACCAGCCCGACACCCGCGAACAGCTGCTCAGGCATTCGCCCACCGCGAAAGTCCCGCTGCTGAAAACCGAACACGGGACCATCGCCGATTCCCTGGCGATTGCCGAATACCTCGCAGAACAGTTTCCCGACGCGCATCTCTGGCCCGCAGACGTTGCGGCCCGTGCCCAGGCGCGTTCAGCCTGTGCGCAAATGCACAGCGGTTTTTTCGCGATGCGCAGCAACATGCCCTTCGACCTCAGTCACGACGCACCGCTGTCGCCAGTGCCGACTGAGGTGCAGACCGACATCGACCGCATGCTGGCGTTGTGGGCCGAGTGCCGCGCCGCCGCCAGCGAAAGCGGTCCGTTCCTGTTCGGTCGGCCAACTCTCGCCGATGCGTTCTTTGCCCCGATCGCCGTGCGCCTGCGTACCTATCAGGTAACGGTGTCCGACGAAGGCGAGGCTTACATCAACACGATCTATCAGTGGCCCGCCTTCAAGGCGTGGCAACAGGCAGGTCTGCAGGAGGTCGGGCAGTGAAACGAGTCCACGTAGCCGCCGCTGTCATCCGCGATGATCACGGCAAAATCCTCATCGCCCGCCGTGCCGATTCCCAGCATCAGGGTGGGCTTTGGGAGTTCCCTGGCGGCAAGGTCGAGGCGGATGAATCGGTCGAGATCGCGCTGGCCCGCGAACTTCAAGAGGAATTGGGGATTGCGGTCAGTGCCGCCCGCCCGTTGATCAAGATTCACCATGACTACCCGGACAAGCAGGTGTTGCTGGATGTCTGGGAAGTCTCGGCTTTTACCGGCGAGCCCCACGGCGCCGAAGGTCAGCCGCTGGAATGGGTGGCCCCGCGTGATTTGCCCAACTACGAATTTCCGGCTGCCAATCAGCCGATCGTCGCGGCGGCGCGCTTGCCTGCGCAATATTTGATCACCCCGGAAGACCTGGAAACGCCGGCGCTGTTGCGCGGCATTCAGAAGGCCATCGCCGGCGGCATCAAACTGATCCAGCTCAGGGCACCGAACGGCTACGACCCGAAATACCGTGATCTGGCGGTGGACGCGGCGGGGCTTTGCGCCGGCAAGGCACAACTGATGATCAAAGGCCCCTTCGAATGGTTGGGCGATTTCCCCTCGGCCGGCTGGCACATCACCTCGGCGCAACTGCGCAAGTACGCTGCCGCCGGACGGCCGTTGCCCGCCTCACGCTGGTTGGCGGCGTCCTGCCATAACGCTGAAGAGTTGGCGTTGGCGGAGCAGATGGGTGTGGACTTCGTGACCTTGTCGCCGGTGCAAAAGACCCGGACGCATCCGGAGGCACAGCCGTTGGGGTGGGGGCAGGCTTCGACCCTGATCGAAGGGTTCAGCAAACCGGTGTTCCTGCTCGGTGGTGTGGGCCCTGATGAGCAGGAGAAAGCCTGGGCGGCCGGGGCACAAGGTGTCGCAGGGATTCGCGCATTTTGGCCTGATTCTTTGGTGTAGTTGCTGGCCTCTTCGCGAGCAGGCTCGCTCCCACAGGGTTTGTGGCGTAGACAGATCCAATGTGGGAGCGAGCCTGCTCGCGAAAGTGGCTTTACAAGCGCGGGTTATTCCTGAGGCTTCACCGCCGCCTGCCAAAAAATCTCGGCCACCCCCTGCCGCTTGGCAATCACCCGCGCCACAACAAACAGCAAATCCGACAACCGATTAATATACGCCAAACCCACCCCGGTCAATGGTTCGACCGCGTTTAAATGCTGACACCGCCGCTCGGCACTGCGCGCCAGGCTGCGGCAAACATGCGCCTGAGCAATCAACGTCGAACCACCCGGCAGGATGAAATTCTCCAGCGGCCCCAGCTCCTCATTCCACACATCAATCGCCGCCTCCAGACGCTCAATCTCCGGAGTACTCAAGGCCTGATATTCCGGCATGGCCAATTCGCCGCCGAGATCGAATAATCGATGCTGGCACGGCGCCAACACCTTGATCACTTCCTCCAACCCTGGATAGACAGGCAATTCCACCGCCAATCCGGCCAACAAAACGCCGACCTGACTGTTCAGCGTATCGACTTCGCCGATCGCTTCGATGCGCGGATGGTCCTTGGGTACGCGGCGGCCGTCGCCCAGTCCGGTCTCGCCTTTGTCGCCGGTGCGGGTGTAAATCTTCGACAAGCGAAAGCCCATGGTTACCTCGATGATGGATTGAGTTCTTCAGAAACCAGCGGAGCGCTCGCCAGGGGGAGGCGCAGGGTGAAGCAGGTGCCTTGGCCCAGCGATGATTGCACTTCCATCTGGCCTTTGTGGTTGTTAGTGATAATGAAGTACGAAACCGACAGGCCAAGCCCGGTACCTTGGCCGATTTCCTTGGTAGTGAAAAACGGCTCGAAGGTGCGTTTGCGCACGTTTTCACTCATGCCAATGCCGTTGTCTTCCACCTGGATTTCCGCCCACGGCGGGTTCAACCGGGTGCGCAGGATAATTTTCCCCGGCTCCCGGTCATCTTCGCGCTGGTGAATGGCTTGCGCGGCGTTTTTCAACAGGTTGAGCAGCACCTGCTCGAGTTCGTTGGCGGTACCCGGTACCGGCCCCAATGCGGGATCGAATTGGCGAATGATGGCTTGGCCCTTGAAGTCGAAACCAATCGCCAGGTCAAAGTCATTGCCGGCAATTTCCACTGCCTGGTCGATCAATGCCGGCAAGTCGCAGGGCGCCATCTGCCGGGTGCTGCGGCGGCTGAAGCTGAGCATGTGCGTGACGATTTTCGCCGCGCGGGCGCCGGCCTGCTGGATACCGTCCAGCAGCTGCGGCACTTCGCGTGCCTGCAGGTATTGGTTCACGGTGTCCAGCTCAATGCCAACCAGTTCGGCTTGCTCAAGGTTTTTCGGCAGGTCGGAAGACAAGCGGCGGCGAATGTTTTGCACGTTGTGCAGGATTGCCCCCAACGGGTTGTTGATTTCATGGGCCATGCCTGCGGCGAGCCCCCCCACAGAGAGCATTTTTTCTGATTGCACCATCATTTCTTCCAGCGACAGACGCTGGGTGATGTCGTCGATCCGGATCACCACACCGCGCCCGGCACCGCCCATCAGTGGGTAGAACGTCAGCGCGTAGTGCTTCGGCTCTTCATCCTTGAACCAGGTGACGCGTTCGATTTTGGCCACCGTGTGCTGCTCCACGGTCTGCTTGAGCTGCGGCAAAAACGGCTTGAGCGGTTCGAAGGCGAGGAAGATCGGTTGATTCAACGCTTCGTCGAGGCGCGTGCCAGACAAGGCGCTGGCTTCCTGATTCCACTGCGTGACATAAAGTTGCTCGTCGAGAGCGATGAGCGCGGAGGGCATCGAGTCGATGATGCTATTCAGGTAATTCTGGAAACCGGTGAGTTTCTTCTCGATCTTGCTGCGCACCTGGACTTCGAGTTCCAGCTTGCGGTTGGTGTGGCGGGTTTCCTCGGCCAGGCCCTGAGCCTGGTCATACGCGGCCTGGGAGTCGTCGCGAGCGCGTTTGAGCTGGTGCTCCCGGGCTTCGATGCGCGTGAGCATCGTATTGAACGCTTCGGCGAGACTGCCGATTTCATCGTGATTGCCGCGCGAAGCCCGCAGTGCGTAGTTCTCCTCGCGAGTGACCTGCCGGGAGAGCTCTTCCAGCTGATGGATCGGTCGGGTGATCAGCCGTTTGATCTGTCGGGCGATCACCATCCACAGCAGCACGCTGAAGATCAAAATGCCGAGACTGGCGGTCAGGGTGCCGGTGTAAAACGCCATCGGGAGTTCGCTGCTGGCCACCAATAACAGATGGCCAGGCGCCGTGCCGGGGCGGGGCAGGGTGATGATCTGATTACTGCGAAACTCAGTGGCCTGCCAGGATTCGATCTGCCGGTAGTGGCTCGGCAGTCTCAGTTTTTCGCCGTTTTGCAGTTGCGCCAGACGTTCACCCTGGCCGTCATAAAGAGCGGCCGCGCGCAGCGGAGAATAACTGTTGAGTTCGTTGAGCAGACGTTCGGCGCTCTGCGGCGATTCAAGTGCGTCGGCAATCAGGCTCGGGTTGGAAACCAGCCGGCCAATGGTCTGCAGGGCCTGCGGCGCCATGCTTTCCTGGGAGATGTAATACGCGGCACTGATAAAGGTCAGGTTGGCGACCAGCAGGACAGTGGTCAACAGCACCAACAGCGCGGCCAGGAGTTTCTGGCCGACCGGTAGATTTTCAAGACGCTGGCGCAGTGGCATCAGGTTTTTCGCTGCAGAGGAACAAGTGGCCAGCGTAGCCGCTGCTCAGTCGCTGGGCAATCCAAGGCTTTGCAGATGATGGATCAGTCGCTGTTGCAATTGGTTGAGGTGCGGCAGATTCAGTTGGTGGCGTGCAGCGACTTTGCAGGCATGTCCCAGCAAATAGCTGATTTCGGTGCGTCGGTGGTTGCTGACATCCTGATACATCGAGGAATAATTGGCGGCGGTGGCGTGGATCACTCGCTCAACTTCCTGCTGCAAGTTTTCTGCGGCGGCCGGCTGACCGCAACGCTCGAGCAATTCAGCGAGCTCGGCGCAAAGCGTGGCTACTTCGCATTGATGATCCTGCAAACCGCCGTTGCGGCAGTTGTGCAGCACGGTCAGCGGATTGATCGCACAATTGAGCGCCAGTTTGCGCCATAACCGGGTGAGGATGTCGGGGCTCCATTCGTGAGGAATGCCGGCGACGGCGAGGTCTTCGAGCCAGATCGGCGCGACCGGATGGCTGGCGTCGCCTAACCAGGTGTAGCCGTGGCCGGCGAACACCACGCGCCATTCGCCCTCGCGAAACGCGCCTTCAGTGCTCGAAGCGCTGATGCAGCGCGCTTGCGGCAATTGCGCCGCCACCGCGTCCTGACTGCCCAAACCGTTTTGCAGCAGGATGACCTCAGCGTCCGGCGCCAGCCGCGGGGCCAGTTGGGCCACAGCCTTCTCGGCATCGTAGGCTTTGCACGCGACCAGCAGACGCTGAATAGGCTCGCCCCTGTCGGCCGTCTCGGCAGGGACAGCGTAGGTCGTCGCTTCGCCATGCTCCACCAGCGTCAGACCGCCCGCCGCTTGATAAGCCAGCAACCGCGCCGTGTCCCGCACGATCAATCGCACCGGGTGTCCGGCCCGGGCCAGACGTGTCGCCCACAACGTGCCAAGACTGCCGGCGCCCAGAACATGCCAGGGGGTGGACATCAGCTTTTTGCTCTGTTTGAGGCGCGCATTCGAGGCTCACAGTGAATGATCGGAAAGACCCGTTATAATCAGCGCGGATTTTAACCGCAAGCCAGGCATGTTCGATCAACATCGAACGCGCCCTTTACTGGAGAGATTACATGCCGTCGTTCGACGTGGTATCCGAACTGGACAAACACGAAGTCACCAACGCGGTGGAAAACGCCGTCAAGGAACTCGATCGTCGTTATGACCTGAAAGGCAAAGGCACCTTCGAATTCAAGGAAAAAGACCTCACCGTCAACCTGACCGCTGAAGCCGATTTTCAGCTCGAAGCGATGATTGAGATCCTCAAGCTGGCGCTGGTCAAGCGCAAAATCGACGTGCAGTGCCTCGAAGTCAAAGACGCCTATGCGTCGGGCAAGTTGATGAAGCAGGAAGCTGTCTTGAAGGAAGGCATCGACAAGGAGCTGGCGAAGAAGATCGTTGCTCACGTCAAGGATGCCAAGCTCAAGGTGCAAGCTTCCATTCAGGGTGAACAAGTACGCATTACCGGCAAGAAACGTGACGATCTGCAGGAAGCGATTGCCGCCCTGCGCGCCAAGACGTTCGACATGCCGCTGCAATTCAACAACTTCCGCGACTGACTGCTCAGCCGGAACCTCTCGGCGTTTTCGGCGTCCGAGGCCCAAGTAACAGCGGGCAATGGTTGAGCCTCCGGGCTCGACCTTCTGCCGCTCATTTTTTGCCGGGTAGCCGGAAATCAGGAGAACGTAAATGGATTTGAATGCTGAAGTGGATCACCTGGTCAAGGCGTCCCAAGCCTGGATCCCGATGTTGATGGAATACGGCAGCCGCGTCCTGCTGGCCGTCATCACGCTGGCCATCGGCTGGTGGTTGATCAACAAGGTAACGCAGAAGCTGGGCGGTCTGCTCGCACTGCGCAATGCCGACCTGGCACTGCAAGGATTTATCAGCAGCCTGGCGAATATCATCCTCAAGGTGTTGCTGATTGTCAGCGTAGCTTCAATGATCGGTGTGGAAACCACCTCATTCGTGGCCGCGATTGGTGCGGCGGGTCTGGCCATCGGCTTGGCCTTGCAAGGTAGCCTGGCGAACTTCGCCGGTGGCGTGCTGATTCTGCTGTTCCGTCCGTTCCGCATTGGAGACTGGATCGAAGCGCAGGGTGTGTCCGGCACCGTCGACAGCATCCAGATCTTCCACACCGTGCTGCGCACGGGTGATAACAAGACCATCATCATGCCTAACGGCAATCTGTCGAACGGCATCATCACCAACACCAATCGTCAGCCAACGCGCAAAGTTGTATTTGATGTGGGTGTGGATTACGAGGCGGATCTGCAGAAGGCCCGTGAAGTATTGCTGGACTTGGCCAAAGACTCCCGGATTTTGTCTGATCCAGCGCCGGAGGCAGTTATTTCTACCTTGGGTGACAGTTCCATTACGGTATCACTGCGGGTGTGGGTGAAAACTGCAGACTACTGGAGTGTGATGTTCATGTTCAATGAACAGGCGCGTGACCGCTTGAAAGCGGCCGGTATCGATATTCCGTTCCCGCAACGCGTGATTCGTGTGGTTCAGGAGTCGGCAGTGCAGTAAGCAAAAAACAGGCAACAAAAAAGGCCCATCCGAAGATGGGCCTTTTTGTTTGTTATCGCAAATTAACTGCTTGCGATTACAAGATCGACAGCGGGTAGTCAACGATCAGGCGGAACTCTTTGACGTCGCCTTCGCCTTCGTCAGCATTAGCGAAGTGCCATGCTTGACGAGCGCGGAAGGAAAGGTCTTTAGCCGGGCCACTCTGAATAACATACTTGGCTTCGAAGTTGGTTTCGTTGTGCTTGCCATCTTCGCCATACACGCCAGTGTAAGCGCTCCCCGCTGGAGTGTTGGTGCCGTCGATGTCCCAGCCTTTCACGTAACGGGTCATGAAGCTCAGACCTGGAACGCCGTACTCAGCCATTTTCAGGTCGTAACGAATTTGTGCAGATTTTTCGTTCGGACCGTTGAAGTCGGAATACTGGATGGAGTTTGCGAGGAAGATCGAGTCGCCACCGCGGTTGTTCTTGCCCACACCGATGTAGTCGAACGGAGTGTCGCCGTTAACTTTTTGGAAGCCAACAGTGACGGTGTGCGCTTTCAGGAACGAGTAAGCGGCTGCCAGGGAGAACGTTGTGTTGCTGATGGAGCCCGCTTCGGCGCTGCCTTCGTCGGTGGTACGGTAGATGTTACCGTCCAGGTTCAGAGACTGATCTGCACCCATTGGGATGGTGTAGTTCAGGTTCGCGTAGTACTGGTTCCAGATGTCTTCCAGCTTGGCGCCGTACAGGGAGGCGCTCAGGTTTTCGGAGATGCCGTACTTGCCGCCGAAATAATCGATGTTTTTGGCTTCAACGCCAGCGTAGGTTGCGTACAGGCCGCCGTCGCGAGCGTTTTTATCCTGGCTGGAAGCCGAGTAAAAGTGACCTGCTTCCAGATCAAGGTCCTGGATCTCGCTGCTCTGCAGCTGGAAGCCAGTGGCGGTTTGCGGAAGGATACGGGAGCCGCCAACAGCAAACACCGGCGCGGTGCTTGGCTGCATGTCGCCGAATTTCAACTCGGTTTTGGAAACGCGTACTTTGACCGACGCGCCGGCTTTACCCTGGCTGTCGTTGACGTCACGACCGTTGGGACGCACGGTATCGCTGCGGCTCATGTTGCCGGAGCCGCTGGTGCCGTCGCCGCCATCCAGTTTGATTGCCAGGTAACCGTATGCATCAACGCCGACACCAACTGTACCTTGGGTGTAGCCGGAGCTGAAGTTGCCGAGCAGGCCTTGAGTCCAGTCTTTCTGGTCCCGGCCGCGGTCTTTGTTATCACGGTTGAAATAATAGTTACGCACCAGCAAATCGAGTTTAGCGTCTTCAACAAAGCCTTTGGCTTCGGCCTGGTCGCTTACGAAAGGTGCGGCTGTTGCCAACTGGGAACCGGCTGCTGCTGCAACTGCCAGTGCGATCATGCTCCACTTCATCACGCGCATCGTGATTTGCTCCTTTGGTTTTTAGAAGAGTACTGCCGTCCCACCTGTTTTTTTATCTGGGCGGCTCTTTCTTTTTGTGTCGACGCAAACTTATATCACGCCGACCCTGTTGGCGATACTTGCTAATCTGACCCTACAACTTCTTTACGACACTGTCGCAAACTGCTGGCTGGACGTCGCAAATCTGCAGCCCGATGCAATGGCTTTTAACAACCTAAGCGCTGTTTTACCAGGCTTGAGCATCGGTAAAAAGAGTCCCTTGCAAAGCGTGTGAATCTCCGTCGGGCAGCCTTGCCACGTTTATTTATTGGCCTCTAAGCACTCCGCTTCCCGCGGTTTGTTCAAGGGCGATGTGTGGGGTAATGCAACAAGCGTGCTCAAATCAGAATGCACCCCATGTTTTTTTCAAAAAGCCTGCTCGTCACCGTAAAAACCCCATAAAACCGGGGGTTACACGCCATTTTTAATCCTGCTTGACGGCGTCCTTGTCAGTGTGATGGTCAATCACAGTTGACTGGCCGACAGCGAAAAACGTTACCGGTTCACCCCTTCAGTGAGTAAAAGGCGGATGCCTGTCGCACTGAGCGTAGACGCACTGTGCGGTTTTGGTGCAAAAAATTTCACGTTTAATCCCGGATACACAGGATGCGGCCGGCAGGCCCACGCGAGCAGGGCGCGATTTACCTGTTGCTTTGCGCGTGCCTCCGGTAACACAGGTACTGAAATGGTGCGTCTGCAGAGATAATGGCCCATGTCGGAGCGTGACTTGCACCCCTGGCACTCGCATCATCCGTGAAGCTGAAACCGTTCGCAGGTATGCTGACAGCCTGTCGCTTGGTGCGCCGTCTCGCAGGGTCGATGCCAGGCTGAAATTGATGACCAGACGGAGTGCGCACAGTGTTCGCCTTAGATCCACGACTTCAACAAGACACACTTGCGATCGGAGACTTTCCACTCAGCCGATTGCTGTTGTCCAATGATTCGAATTATCCATGGTTCATCCTGGTGCCGCGTCGCGAGAATATCAGTGAGATATTTCAGTTGGATATCGCCGATCAGCAGCAGCTGTGGCAAGAAACCACGGCGTTGGCGCAAATCCTCAAGGAATCGTTCGACGCCGACAAGTTGAATATTGCGGCGTTGGGTAACATGGTCAGCCAATTACATATCCATGTAATTGTGCGTAAGCGTGATGATGCCGCCTGGCCTGCGCCGGTCTGGGGCAAACATGCAGCCATACCGTATGGCGCAGAGCAGGTCGAAGCAATTCGCGAGCGACTGCGTCTGGTGCTGACCGATGACTTCACCTTTCTGGAGGGTTGACCATGAGTCTGGAAGATCGCGTAACCGACCTGGAAAGCCAGTTGGCGTTTCAGGATGACACCATCCAGGCGTTGAGCGATGTGCTGGCAGTGCAGCAGCGTGCAGTAGAGCGCCTGCAACTGCAAATGGCGGCACTGCTTAAACGGCAGGAAGAAATGGCCGGGCAGTTCGAAACCTTCGAGGAAGAGGCGCCACCGCCACATTATTAGCCTCAGGCACCCGCTATTTATAGCCGGGCGTAAAAAAACCGCGACGAGTCGCGGTTTTTTTTCGACCTTGAATCAGCGTCGCGGCAGAGCAGCAATCACATCTTCGGCTTGCAGGCCTTTGTCACGATTCATCACGGAGAACTCCACGCGCTGGCCTTCGACCAGAACGCGATGGCCTTCGCCACGAATGGCCCGGAAGTGTACGAAAATATCATCGCCGGAGTCGCGGGAGATGAAGCCGAAGCCCTTGGACGTGTTGAACCACTTGACGGTGCCGGTATCGCGGTTGCTCATGTCATAGCTTGGCGAAGCGGCGGCCGGTGATGATTTGTAGAAACTGATGGCCAAATGCAAAAGAACGG
This sequence comes from Pseudomonas sp. Ant30-3, assembly GCF_000690905.1. Lineage (GTDB taxonomy): Bacteria > Pseudomonadota > Gammaproteobacteria > Pseudomonadales > Pseudomonadaceae > Aquipseudomonas. Next base: position 15,614 of record NZ_JMCL01000044.1, read on the forward strand.
CAATCAGGGCGACGACGAGGCTGAACAGCACGGCCGGTTGACCGGCGATGAACGGCATCGGCGCGAGCAGTGCCAGGGTTTGCAACGCCACCGCCAGTACCAGCAAGACGCTGACGAGGATTTGCAATTGGTGGCGCGGGCCTTTGTTCCAGTAAGGAATGACAGGTGCGAGGGTGAGGTTGAGCAGGCCGAAGAAGGCCAGATAAAGTGCATCGGGTTGCTGCAGGTAAGGTACGGCGTCGGATCCCAGACTCGGGATGAAGGACAGCAGCAAGGCTGCTGCGCCCATTAGCAGGTGGACGATTTTCAACATTTTGATTAACTCACGTTAAGACGGATCACAAGGAAGAGCTGATGACGCACGGTTCGCTTCAGAACAAAAAGAGGCGTTGGACACGTACGCGGTATCAGCCTATGCGCAGCGCCCGGAAAAAGAGGCACTAGCGACACGCTGCCTATTTAACAGCAAAGCTTGCGGCTACTCAAATCAGGCGGTCCAGCGGTGTTCTGCGGTCAATTTGTCGCAGCCCGGGATGGCATCCAGGGCTGCAGTGTGGCGACAGGCTTGCTAGAGTGGGGCTGCACCTGTTGGATGAATTCGATCACCTTTAGGGGAAAAACATGGCAATTGATATTGGTATCAGTGAAGAAGATCGCAAGTCCATTGTTGATGGGCTTTCGCGTCTGCTATCGGACACTTACGTACTTTATTTGAAAACCCATAATTTCCACTGGAACGTCACGGGTCCCATGTTTCGGACCCTGCACTTGATGTTCGAAGAGCAATACAACGAGCTGGCGCTGGCCGTCGATTCGATCGCCGAACGTATTCGTGCGCTCGGCTTTCCGGCCCCTGGCGCTTATTCGGTTTATGCACGCCTGTCTTCGATCAAGGAAGAAGAGGGTGTGCCAAGCGCTGAAGACATGATCAGGCAACTGGTGGAGGGTCAGGAGGCGGTCACGCGTACCGCGCGCGGTATCTTCCCTCTGCTCGACAAAGTCAGCGATGAGCCGACGGCCGACCTGTTAACCCAGCGTATGCAGGTTCACGAGAAAACCGCGTGGATGTTGCGCTCGCTTCTCGATCAGTAACGGCGGTGCGCGAATGATGCCCACGGGCGTTGTTCGCGCAATCGTTTTATCCACTGCCGGTTGAATGAATCTTCTCATGTTTGTGTAGGAAATCGTCTGGACTAGGACGCTCTCCACTATCCGCCCCAAGTTGTTGGCTTATCCTACGTTGACGGTCATAAAGTCATCTGGAGATAACTTCGCGCCTGCGTTTTTATAGGACTGGCAACAGAGTTCTTGAAACCGGAATTGGCAAAGGAGTGTCAGCGATATGGTTTATGAAGATGGACGAAAAGCAAACCGGGTCGGATCATTCAAGGATGCGAGAGTCGATCCGTTTATCCGGGAATTCGATATGGGCCTGGCGCAGCCGTTGTCGCGATCAGTGCGCTTGAATGGTTTTGCCACGTGTCTGCGGCTTGAGCAGGTTTATTGGGACATTCTCGCCGAAATGGCCAAGGTCAATTGTTGTTCGATCAGTTCGCTACTGTCGCACGTGGACCGTGAAGTGCACTTGCGGCACGGTGGCGTGAAAAATTTCAGCGGGCTGGTGCGGGTTGTCTGCGTCGTCCATAGCCTCAAAGAAGGAAATGACGTGATCACGGCCTGACCAGGTGACAGCAGCGAGTGTCAGTCTGTGCGGACTTACGGCTGCACAGGCTGCATTTAATGGATATAATCCCGCTCTTTGCCGCAAAACCCAGGGTGCGCGGTAGCAATCTGATCGCCGAGACAACCCCCATGCCGATGTACGACTATCAATGTGCTTCCTGTGGTCATCAGTTGGAAGCCATTCAAAAGATCAGCGCAGCACCGCTGGTCGACTGCCCTGCCTGTCAGGCGCCAGAGCTTAAAAAGATGCTGTCCATGCCGGGTTTCCGCCTTAGCGGTACCGGCTGGTACGAGACCGATTTCAAGACCGGTTCCAAGAAGAACCTTGCCGGCGGCGACAAAGCTGACTAGGGCCTGGAGCCGAGTTGAACCACACGTGCGGGTTCTTGCATCGTCCAGCAGCGGATGGTGCAAGGCCTCCAACCGAATTTCGAATTACGAGAAGTGACCACGACCATGATGCGCAGCCATTATTGCGGCCAACTGAACGAAAGCCTGGAAGGCCAGGAAATTACCCTTTGCGGATGGGTTCACCGTCGCCGTGACCACGGTGGGGTGATTTTCCTCGATATCCGTGATCGTGACGGTCTGGCCCAGGTGGTGTTCGATCCTGATCGCGCCGAAAGCTTCGCCGCCGCTGATCGCGTGCGCAGCGAGTACGTCGTGAAAATCACCGGCAAGGTCCGTCTGCGTCCGGCCGGTGCCACCAACGCCAACATGGCGTCGGGCATGATCGAAGTGCTGGGTTACGAGCTGGAAGTGCTGAACGAGTCGGAAACCCCGCCGTTCCCGCTCAACGAGTACTCCGACGTCGGCGAAGAAACCCGCCTGCGTTATCGCTTCCTCGACTTGCGTCGCCCGGAAATGGCCGAGAAGCTGCGTCTGCGTTCGCGCATGACCACCAGCATCCGCCGCTTCCTCGATGAAAACGGTTTCCTCGACGTCGAAACGCCGATCCTGACCCGTGCCACGCCGGAAGGCGCACGTGACTATCTGGTGCCGAGCCGTACTCACGCCGGCAGCTTCTTTGCCTTGCCGCAATCGCCGCAGCTGTTCAAGCAATTGCTGATGGTGGCCGGCTTCGACCGTTACTACCAGATCGCCAAGTGCTTCCGTGACGAAGACCTGCGCGCCGACCGCCAGCCGGAATTCACCCAGATCGACATCGAGACCAGCTTCCTCGATGAGAAAGAGATCATGGGCCTCACCGAGCAAATGATCCGCAACCTGTTCAAGGAAGTGCTGAACCTGGAGTTCGGTGAGTTCCCGCACATGACTTTCGAAGAAGCCATGCGCCGCTACGGTTCCGACAAGCCAGACCTGCGTAACCCGCTGGAACTGGTGGACGTGGCCGATCAGCTCAAGGAAGTCGACTTCAAGGTGTTCAGCGGCCCGGCCAACGACCCGAAATGCCGTATTGCCGCCTTGCGCGTTCCAGGCGGGGCGAGCATGCCGCGCAAGCAGATCGACGATTACACCAAGTTCGTCGGCATCTACGGTGCCAAGGGCCTGGCGTACATCAAGGTCAACGAGCGCGCCAACGGTGTTGAAGGCCTGCAGTCGCCAATCGTCAAAAACATTCCGCTGGAAAACCTGAACGCGATCCTGGATCGCGTGGGTGCGGTCGATGGCGACATCGTGTTCTTCGGTGCCGACAAGGCCAAGATCGTCAGCGAAGCCTTGGGTGCGCTGCGTATCAAGCTGGGCCACGACCTCGACCTGCTGACCTGCAAGTGGGCGCCGATGTGGGTCGTCGACTTCCCGATGTTCGAAGAAAACGAAGACGGCAGCTTCAGCGCCTTGCACCACCCGTTCACCGCTCCGAAATGCACGCCGCAAGAGCTCGAAGCCAACCCGGCTGGCGCTCTGTCCCGTGCCTACGACATGGTCCTGAACGGCACGGAACTGGGTGGCGGTTCGATCCGTATCCACCGCAAGGAAATGCAGCAATCGGTGTTCCGTCTGCTGGGTATCAACGAAGCGGAACAGGAGGAGAAATTCGGCTTCCTGCTCGACGCCCTGAAATACGGCGCGCCGCCCCACGGTGGTCTGGCCTTCGGTCTTGACCGTCTGGTGATGCTGATGACCGGCGCACAGTCGATCCGTGAAGTGATCGCGTTCCCGAAAACCCAGAGTGCTGCCGATGTGATGACGCAGGCGCCGGGTGTGGTGGATGCCAAGGCTTTGCGCGAGCTGCACATCCGTCTGCGCGAGACGCCGAAGGCTGAGTAAGGCTGCTGCGTGAAAGCGCGATGAGGTTTGAGGCAGTCTAAAAGGCGCATCTTCGGATGCGCCTTTGCGTTACAAGAGCTGCACTTTAAAAGATAAGACCGCCTGGGGCGGGATCGATAAGGTTTCTAGAGAATTTCGGAGTTGTGTTATGGCTGGCCATTCCAAGTGGGCGAACATCAAGCACCGCAAAGAGCGTCAGGATGCCAAGAAAGGCAAGATTTTCACCAAGTGGATTCGTGAACTGACCGTTGCCGCGCGTCAGGGCGGCAGTGATCCGGGTTCCAACCCGCGCTTGCGACTGGCGCTGGACAAGGCCCTCGGCGCCAACATGAGCCGCGACATCATTGATCGTGCGGTCGCTCGCGGTGCCGGCGCAGCCGATACCGACGACATGGTCGAACTGACCTATGAAGGTTACGGGCCGGGCGGCGTGGCAGTGATGGTCGAGTGCATGACCGACAACCGCAATCGCACCGCAGCGGCTGTCCGCCATGCCTTCAGCAAGTGCGGCGGCAACCTCGGCACCGATGGCTCCGTGGCTTACCTGTTTGAGCGCAAGGGGCAGATTTCCTTTGCTCCGGGCGTTGATGAAGACGCGTTGATCGAAGCGGCCATGGAAGCGGACGCTGATGACGTGGTGACTCATGAAGACGGGTCGATTGACGTGTTCACCTCGTTCGCCGGTTTTTATTCCGTGCGTAACGCGCTGGATGCGGCCGGGTTCAAAGGCGATGATGCGGAAATCGTCATGCTGCCGACAACCAGCGCCGAACTGGATCTGGAAGGTGCAGAGAAAGTCCTCAAACTGATCGACATGCTTGAAGACCTGGATGATGTGCAGAATGTGTATTCCAACGCGGACATTCCGGAAGATGTGGCAGCTCAGCTAGGCTAAAGGGCGACCAAGATCCAATGTGGGAGCGAGCCTGCTCGCGAATGCGAACACTCAGGCAGCAACTCTGCTGAATATGAAATCGCCTTCGCGAGCAGGCTCGCTCCCACACGGGTTCTGCGTGTATTGAAGCATCGTGCATTTATTTAACCTGCAGGCCTTATGACTTTAATTCTTGGCATCGACCCCGGTTCGCGCATCACCGGTTATGGCGTGGTTAGCGACACCGGGCGTGGCTGTGTATACGTGGCGTCCGGGTGCATTCGGACCGGCTCCGGCGAGCTGCACGAGCGGCTGCAAATCGTTTATCGCAGTGTCCGTGAAGTCATCCAGACCTACGGCCCGGTCACCATGGGCATCGAAAAAGTGTTCATGGCGCGCAACGCCGATTCTGCGTTGAAACTCGGGCAGGCGCGCGGCGCGGCAATCGTTGCCGGCGCCGAAGAAAGCCTGGAAATTGCCGAATACACCGCGACCCAGGTCAAGCAGGCGGTGACCGGCACCGGCGCGGCTAATAAAGAGCAGGTGCAAATGATGGTCATGCACATGCTGAAGCTGACCAGCAAACCGCAGATCGATGCCTCGGACGCCCTGGCGATCGCTATTTGTCATGCCCACACTCGCTCCAGTCTGTTACCGCACGGCTTGGGCGCCGCACGCAGTCGTGGCGGGCGCCTGCGTCTCTGATAGCATCAGCAGTCATTTTTAAGGAATGAGGAATTTGCGCCTGGGTCGTCGGCGCAATTCCTTGTTCTGTCAGTCGCCAGCCCTAGGCTGGCCAACGCTCAAGGATCTGAAACGTGATTGGACGCTTGCGCGGCACCTTGGCTGAGAAACAGCCGCCGCACCTGATTCTGGATGTAAACGGTCTGGGGTATGAGCTGGAAGTGCCCATGACCACGTTGTATCGCTTGCCGTCGGTCGGCGAACCGCTGACGCTGCACACCCATTTGGTCGTACGCGAAGACGCGCAGTTACTCTATGGTTTCGCTAGCAAGCGTGAGCGAGACTTCTTTCGTGAGTTGATCCGTCTCAATGGGGTAGGGCCAAAACTGGCGCTGGCCTTGATGTCGAGTCTTGAAGTTGATGAGCTCGTGCGTTGCGTGCAATCCCAGGACACGTCGGCCCTGACCAGGGTGCCGGGCGTGGGCAAGAAAACTGCCGAGCGTTTGCTGGTGGAGCTCAAGGATCGCTTCAAGGCGTGGGAAACCGTGCCGGCGATGTTTGCCCTGGTGCCAAACCAGCCGGGCGGGCCGGATGCGCCGGCAGCGGTCGCCACTGCCGAAAACGACGCGGTCAGCGCGCTGATTTCCCTGGGCTACAAGCCACAGGAAGCCAGCAAGGCAATTTCCGCGATCAAAGAGAAAGGCTTGAGCAGTGAAGACCTGATTCGCCGTGCCCTGAAGGGAATGATTTAAGTGATTGAAGCTGACCGTCTGATTGCCGCCACGCCGGCCCCCCGCGACCGTGAAGAGGTGCAGGACCGGGCGATTCGTCCTGTCAGCCTGGCTGAATACATTGGTCAGCCGACCGTTCGCGAGCAAATGGAGCTGTTTATCCAGGCGGCGCGCGGACGCAACGAGTCGCTGGATCACACGCTGATTTTCGGCCCGCCAGGCCTGGGTAAGACCACGCTGGCCAACATCATCGCGCAGGAAATGGGCGTTTCGATCAAGAGCACCTCCGGCCCGGTGCTTGAGCGGCCCGGTGATCTGGCAGCATTGCTGACCAACCTCGAGCCGCACGATGTGCTGTTTATTGATGAAATCCATCGTCTGTCGCCGATCGTCGAAGAAGTGCTGTACCCGGCAATGGAAGATTTTCAGCTCGACATCATGATCGGTGAAGGGCCTGCAGCGCGCTCCATCAAGCTGGATCTGCCGCCGTTCACTCTGGTTGGTGCAACCACCCGTGCCGGCATGCTGACCAACCCGTTGCGCGATCGCTTCGGCATCGTTCAGCGGCTGGAGTTTTACAGCACGGCCGACCTCGCAACCATTGTCAGTCGCTCGGCTACCATCCTCGGTTTGCCACTGGACCCGGAAGGCGCCTTTGAAATCGCCCGACGCGCCCGTGGAACTCCGCGCATCGCCAACCGTCTGTTGCGACGGGTGCGCGATTTTGCCGAGGTCCGGGCCAAGGGGCACATCACCAAGCCGATTGCCGACCTTGCCCTGAATCTTCTGGATGTCGACGAACGTGGTTTCGATCATCAGGATCGACGCCTGCTGTTGACCATGATCGAGAAGTTCGATGGCGGGCCGGTCGGGGTGGACAGTCTCGCCGCGGCGATCAGCGAAGAACGCCACACCATTGAAGACGTGCTGGAGCCCTATCTGATCCAGCAGGGTTACATCATGCGCACACCGCGGGGGCGGGTGGTTACGCGACATGCCTATTTGCATTTCGGCTTAAACATTCCGTCACGATTGGGCGAGATGCCCGTGGTAGACGAATTCCTCGATGCAGTGGACGATTAATTAACTTTTGCGTGATGAATTTTCGGGCATTGTACTGTCCCAGGACCGTACTTTCGCGAGAAAGCCGCAGAACAATGAAAAACAGTTGCCTCGCCGGATTGGCAACCTGAGGAGTAAGCACTAGAGTATGCGCGCGCAAAACGGGCTTGAGCCGTTCGCACATCGTTGTCGCGTTTATTACGAAGACACCGACGCGGGCGGCATCGTGTATTACGTCAATTACCTCAAGTTTATGGAACGGGCTCGCACCGAGCGGCTCCGGGCGTTGGGCTTTGCCCAATCCCAGCTGGCAGGGGAGGACCTGTTGTTTGTCGTGCATTCCAGCGAAGCGCGTTACCACGCGCCGGCGCGACTGGACGACGAGCTTCTGGTAAGTGCAGAAGTAATCGAATTGAACCGTGTCAGCCTGCGTTTCAAGCAGCAGGTCAGACGGGCTACAGATGATGCGCTGCTCTGTGAAGGGCAGTTTTTGGTGGCCTGTGTGCGCACTGAAAGTTTAAAACCCCGGGCCATTCCCGAAGCTCTACGTGCGGCCTTTGCCGACGTGAGCGGCGCGGGTACACACTCAAAGCAGGAGATAAAGCGTGGAAGCTAACGTCGTCGACCATTCCTCCATGTGGAGCCTGGTCAGCAATGCCAGTATCGTGGTGCAACTGGTAATGCTGATCCTGGTAGCCGCATCGGTGACCTCATGGATCATGATCTTTCAGCGCAGCAACTTGCTGCGCGCCGGTCGACGTGCCCTGGAGAGCTTTGAAGAGCGCTTCTGGTCCGGTATCGACCTGTCAAAACTGTACCGTCAGGCCGGCAGCAATCCTGATCCGGACTCGGGCGTCGAGCAAATCTTCCGCGCCGGCTTCAAGGAATTCTCCCGTCTGCGTCAGCAGCCAGGCGTTGATCCGGAAGCGGTCATGGAAGGTGTGGCCCGTGCCATGCGCGTCGCCATTTCCCGCGAAGAAGAAAAGCTCGAACAAAGCCTGCCGTTCCTCGCCACCGTGGGTTCCGTCAGCCCGTACATCGGCCTGTTCGGCACCGTCTGGGGCATCATGAACTCCTTCCGTGGCCTGGCCACTGCCCAGCAAGCGACCCTGGCCACCGTGGCTCCGGGTATCGCCGAGGCACTGATTGCTACGGCAATCGGCCTGTTTGCCGCCATCCCGGCCGTTATCGCTTACAACCGTTTTGCTGCACGCAGCGAAACCTTGCTGGGCCGTTACTACACCTTCGCCGATGAATTCCAGGCGATCCTGCACCGCAAAGTGCACACCAGCGAAGAATAAGCAGGTAATTTCCAATGGCTTTAATCGCTCGAGCTCGCAAAAAGCGCAAGCCGGTTGCCGAGATGAACGTAGTGCCTTACATCGACGTGATGTTGGTACTGCTGGTCATCTTCATGGTGACCGCGCCGATGCTCAATCAGGGCGTGAAAGTTGATCTGCCCAAGGTTTCCAGCGAAGCCTTGCCGCAGGACAACAACACCCAGGTCCTGACCATTTCGATCAAGGCTGACAAGACCTATTACTGGAACCTTGGCAGCGAAGTCGACACCGAAAAGCAGCAGGACAAGGCCATGACCTTGCCGCAGATGACTGACGCGGTGACCAAAATCATTCGCGCCGGCACCGAAGGCGGCAAGCGCACTCAGGTCTTCATTCGTGGCGACAAGACTGTCGATTACGGCGCCGTCATGGGTGCCATGGGCGGATTGCAGAAAGCCGGGGTCGGTAATGTTGGCTTGATTACCGAGGCGCCCTGATGCAGCAAATGCGAGAGCCGTCCGCCTCGGAAAGCTACTTCTGGCCTAGTGTCTGGGCGATCTTCCTGCACGTGTTGGTGTTCGGCATGCTGTTCGTCAGTTTCGCCTTCACACCGGAACTGCCGCCGGCCAAGCCGATTGTCCAGGCAACCCTGTATCAACTGAAATCGAAAAGTCAGGCGACCACCCAGACCAATCAGAAGATTGCGGGTGAGGCGAAGAAATCCGCCGCGCGCCAGACTGAAGTCGAACAGATGGAACAGAAAAAGATCGAGCAGGAAGCGATCAAGGCCGCGGAACAAAAGAAGGAATATGCGGCTCAAAAAGCCGAAGAATCCAAGAAGGCCGACGAGACCAAGAAAGCGGAAGAGGCTAAAAAGGCTGACGAAGCCAAGAAAGCCGATGAAGCCAAGAAGACCGCCGAAGCCAAAAAGGTCGAAGAGAAACAGCTGGCTGATATAGCCAAGAAAAAATCTGAAGAAGAAGCCAAAAAAGCTGCAGAAGAAGAGGCCAAGAAAGCGGCGGCGGAAGAGGCGAAGAAAAAGATCGTCGAAGACGCCAAGAAGAAAGCCGCAGAAGACGCCAAGAAGAAATCCGACGCTGAAGAGGCGAAGAAGAAAGTCGCCGAAGACGCGAAGAAGAAAGCTGCTGCCGATGCTGCGAAGAAAAAATCGCAGGAAGCGGCACGCAAATCCGCCGAAGAGAAAAAGGCTCAGGCCTTGGCTGATCTGCTTTCCGACACGCCACAGCGTCAACAGGCCCTGGCAGATGAGCAGGGTGACGAAGTCGCCGGCAGTTTCGATGATTTGATTCGTGCCCGTGCAGCGGAAGGCTGGGCTCGTCCTCCTTCGGCGCGCAAAGGCATGACGGTCGTGTTGCAAATCGGCATGTTGCCGGACGGTACGGTGACTTCGGTCAGCGTGGCCAAGTCCAGTGGCGACGGACCGTTTGACGCTTCAGCAGTTGCGGCGGTCAAGAATATTGGACGTTTGACAGAAATGCAGGGAATGAAGCCGAGTGATTTCGCTCCGTATCGTTCATTCAAGATGACATTCACACCTGAGGATCTAGCCTTGTGAGAAACCTTCTTCGAGGAATGCTTGTCGTTATCTGCTGCCTGGCAGGTATGGCGACAGCCGATGAAAAAAACATTTTGGTCACCAGCGGCAGTGACCGCGCTGCGCCGATCGCTATCGTACCGTTTGGCAACCAGGGCGGCAGCGTGCTGCCGGACGACATGGCCGAGATCATCGGCAATGACCTGCGCAACTCGGGTTACTACGCACCGATTCCAAAACAGAACATGATCAGCCAGCCAAGCCAGGCCAGCGAAATCATCTTCCGCGACTTCAAGGCGCTGGGTGCCCAGTACGTCATGGTTGGCAGCATTGCTCCCGCGGGCGGTCGCCTGCAGGTTCAATACGCTTTGTTCAACGTCGCTACCGAGCAGCAAGTGCTTACCGGCAGCGTGTCGGGCAGTGTTGACCAGTTGCGTGACATGTCGCACTACATCTCCGACCAGTCGTTCGAAAAACTCACCGGTATCAAAGGTGCGTTCTCGACGCGTCTGCTGTATGTAACGGCTGAGCGTTTCTCCGAGAAGAACACGCGTTACACGCTGCAACGTTCGGACTACGACGGTGCGCGCGCCGTGACTCTGCTGCAATCGCGCGAGCCGATCCTGTCGCCGCGGTTTGCACCGGATGGCAAGCGCATCGCCTACGTGTCGTTTGAACAGAAGCGTCCGCGCATCTTCATGCAGAACATCGACACCGGTCGCCGTGAGCAGATCACCAACTTCGAAGGCCTGAACGGCGCACCAGCCTGGTCGCCGGATGGCAATCGCCTGGCGTTCGTGCTGTCGAAAGACGGTAACCCGGACATTTATGTGATGAACCTGGGTTCGCGTCAGATCACTCGCGTCACTAACGGTCCCGGCATTAACACCGAACCGTTCTGGGGCAAGGATGGTTCGACCATCTATTTCACTTCCGACCGTGGCGGCAAACCGCAAATCTACAAAACCAGTGCAAGTGGTGGTGGTGCGGAGCGCGTGACCTTTATCGGTAACTACAACGCAAATCCAAAGCTTTCGGCCGATGAAAAGACCCTCGTGATGATCCATCGTCAGGATGGCTTCACTAATTTCAAGGTCGCGGCCCAGGATTTGCAGCGCGGAAGTGTAAAAATTCTAACTGATAGCACTCTGGACGAGTCGCCTACTGTTGCGCCCAACGGCACCATGGTAATCTACGCCACCCGCCAGCAGGGCCGGGGAGTCTTGATGCTCGTGTCCATTAATGGACGCGTAAGGCTCCCGCTTCCTACCGCACAAGGCGAAGTCAGAGAACCTTCCTGGTCCCCTTACCTGAACTGACGCGGCGCTTTACCGTTTTACTTGACACACATTGGGGTTCATTAGGAGTTTTACGATGGAAATGCTGAAGTTTGGTAAGTTTGCTGCTCTGGCTCTGGCTTTGTCCGTAGCCGTTGGTTGCTCGTCTAAAGGCGGCGACAATGCCGGTGAAGGCGCAGCTGTTGATCCAAACGCTGGTTACGGCGCAAATACCGGTGCCGTTGACGGTTCCCTGAGCGAAGAAGCTGCTCTGCGCGCGATCACCACCTTCTACTTCGAATACGACAGTTCGGACCTGAAGCCAGAAGCCATGCGCGCTCTGGACGTTCACGCCAAAGACCTGAAAGCAAACGGCGCTCGCGTTGTTCTGGAAGGCAACACCGACGAACGTGGTACTCGTGAGTACAACATGGCACTGGGCGAGCGTCGTGCGAAAGCCGTTCAGCGCTACCTGGTACTGCAAGGTGTTTCCCCAGCTCAGCTGGAACTGGTTTCCTACGGCGAAGAGCGTCCAGTTGCTACCGGCAACGACGAGCAGTCCTGGGCTCAAAACCGTCGCGTCGAACTGCGTAAGTAATTCGCCATGCGAACGTGCCGTCGTGCTGTAACTGTTTTGGCCCTCAGCCTCGCACCGCTTGCGGTGTGGGCTGCGGTTCCTGTGGTCGACAACAATACCGGCTATAACAATAGCGGGAGTAGTTATCCGCCTGCGGGTTACGGTACGAACGGCGCCTATGCCGGGGGAGGGGTTTCGGCCCCTGTCTCGGCACAGGGCGAGCTGTTCAACCAACTGCAATCGATGCAGGAGCAGATCTCGCGCCAACAAGGCATCATCGAAGTTCTGCAAAACGATGTAGCGCGCATGAAGCAGGAAAGCCTGGAGCGATACCAGGATCTTGATCGGCGCATAGGATCCGGCGTAGCACCAGCCGCAACTCCTGAGAATTCTTCAACCGGTGGTGATCCTGGTGCCGCCGGTGCAGCAGCTGGTGCAGGGGCGGCCGCCGCTGCCACTGCACCGCCTGCGGGTAGCGAACCGGCCGATCCGGCGAAGGAAAAACTGTATTACGATGCAGCCTTCGACTTGATCAAAGCCAAGGATTTCGACAAGGCCAGTCAGGCCTTCGCCGCTTTCCTGCGCAAATACCCGAACAGTCAGTACTCGGGTAATGCCCAGTACTGGTTGGGCGAAGTCAACCTGGCGAAAGGCGATCTGCAAGGTGCAGGTCAGGCGTTTGCCAAGGTTTCGCAGCTGTATCCCAAGCACAACAAAGTGCCTGATTCGCTGTACAAGCTGGCTGATGTAGAACGCCGCCTTGGTCATGCCGACAAGGTCAAAGGCATTCTGCAGCAGGTGGTGTCGCAGTATCCGGGCACTTCCGCTGCTCAGCTCGCCCAGCGCGATCTGCAGCGTATGTAAGGCTGCTTGACTGATTTCGAAGAAACCCGCGCTTGTCGCGGGTTTTTTCGTTAGAATTCACGCCCTTTTTCTGAACCACGCTTCCTGAAGCCTGCGCGTTGGCGGGGTTTCTCGAAGTGCCTGACGGAGGCGGACAGCCTGTTTAGCTGTTACGCCCGTGGCGACTATGCAAGACACATTGAGAATTACCGAAGTTTTTTACTCGTTACAGGGTGAAACGCGAACGGCCGGGCTGCCTACTGTTTTTGTGCGCCTGACCGGTTGTCCCCTGCGCTGCCAATACTGTGACAGCGCCTATGCATTCAGTGGCGGTACTGTACGCTCGCTCGACGATATCCTCGAGCAGGTGGCTGGTTTTCGTCCGCGCTACGTTTGCGTCACGGGCGGCGAGCCATTGGCTCAGCCCAACGCCATTCCATTACTCAAGCAGTTGTGCGACGCCGGTTACGAAGTGTCACTGGAAACCAGTGGTGCACTCGATATCTCGGCGGTAGATTCCCGGGTCAGTCGCGTTGTCGATCTGAAAACGCCGGGCTCGAAAGAAGCTCACCGCAATCGCTACGAGAACATCGAACTGCTGACGCCGAACGATCAGGTTAAGTTTGTCATCTGCTCGCGGGAAGACTACGACTGGGCCGTTTCCAAGCTGATTCAGTACGGCCTGGACCGACGTGCCGGCGAAGTCCTGTTCTCGCCAAGTCACCATGACTTGAATGCGCGCGAACTGGCGGATTGGGTCGTGGCCGACAACTTGCCAGTGCGTCTGCAATTGCAGCTGCATAAATATCTTTGGAATGATGAGCCGGGGCGCTGATATGACTGAACAACTGAACACTGCCGAAAAACGTGCGGTAATCCTGCTGTCCGGTGGCCTTGACTCAGCTACCGTGGTGGCCATGGCCCGCGCCGAAGGCTACAGCTGCTACACCATGAGCTTCGATTACGGGCAACGCTCTCATGCCGAATTGCACGCCGCCGCGCGTGTCGCCCGCGACCTCGGTGTGGTCGAGCACAAGGTGATCGGCCTCAACCTGGACGGTATGGGCGGCTCGGCACTGACGGATAACAGTATCGACATTCCAGAGGAGCTGGGAGAGGGTATCCCGGTCACTTATGTGCCAGCGCGCAACACGGTATTCCTGTCTCTGGCGTTGGGCTGGGCAGAAGTGCTCGGCGCGCGCGACATCTTTATTGGTGTCAATGCCGTTGACTATTCCGGCTACCCGGATTGCCGACCTGAGTTTATCGAGTCTTTCGAGCGCATGGCCAACCTGGCAACCAAGGCTGGCGTAGAAGGCAACGGCTTCCGCATTCAGGCACCACTGCAGAACCTGAGCAAAGCGCAGATCGTCCAGGCGGGCGTGAAGCTGGGCGTCGACTATGGCCTCACAGTTTCCTGCTACCAGGCTGACGATGATGGCCGTGCATGCGCTAAATGCGACAGCTGCAGGCTGCGCGCAGAAGGCTTTGCGGCGGCCGGCGTCAGCGATCCAACCCCTTATTTTTGATTTATTTCAAATTAAGTGTTGAATAGTCCTTAGAAATCAGTATTATACGCGCCACCACACAGCGGGTCGTTAGCTCAGTTGGTAGAGCAGTTGGCTTTTAACCAATTGGTCGTAGGTTCGAATCCCACACGACCCACCATTTTTGTAGCAGTTTTAAAAGTCTGGAAGGCCCACGCAAGTGAGGATTTCCGGATTTTTTTTTGCCCGCGATTTGAGTTCGAACTGATCCAGAGCTGTACTGCGTGACACAGGTCAGATTCATCTTTTGCATCCTCGGGATATTCTGTAGCCTTGCGCAGCCTCACCGTTGTCCGTGCCTGATGATACTCACTCTCCCGGCGGTACCCCTGAAGGGTCCGGAGCCGGGTGTATACTCGACTTTCGCGCGAATGCGCCTGCAGGTCTTGCGAACATGACGCAGATTTCCGAACGCCTTCTGGTTCAAGCCCACCTCGACGCCAAGCAGCCCAAGCCGCTGACGGCTGAGGAAGAGGCTCATTATCGTGCCGCCATTGCTGCCGAGCTCAAGGCTCAGGACGCGGTGCTGGTTGCCCACTTCTATTGTGATCCGGTTATTCAGGCCCTGGCCGAAGAAACCGGTGGCTGTGTCTCAGATTCGCTGGAGATGGCCCGCTTCGGCAATGCTCACCCGGCCAAGACTGTTGTGGTCGCTGGCGTGAAATTCATGGGCGAGACGGCCAAAATCCTCAATCCCGAAAAACGTGTATTGATGCCGACCCTGGAAGCGACCTGTTCGCTGGACCTGGGTTGCCCGGTGGACGAGTTCTCGGCATTTTGCGATCAGCACCCGGAACGTACCGTGGTGGTTTACGCCAACACCTCGGCAGCGGTCAAAGCCCGGGCGGATTGGGTAGTGACGTCGAGCTGCGCGCTGGAAATCGTCGAAAGCCTGATGGACAACGGCGAAACGATTATCTGGGGTCCGGACAAGCATCTGGGTACCTACATCCAGCGCAAGACCGGCGCGGACATGCTTCTGTGGGACGGTGCATGCATCGTTCACGAAGAGTTCAAATCCAAGCAGCTCGAAGACATGAAGGCGTTGTACCCGGACGCCGCGATCCTGGTGCACCCGGAGTCACCGACCGCGGTCATCGACCTGGCGGACGCTGTGGGTTCCACCAGTCAATTGATTGCTGCTGCACAGAGCCTGCCGAACAAGACGCTGATCGTGGCCACCGATCGCGGCATTTTCTACAAGATGCAGCAGCTGTGCCCGGACAAAGTATTCATCGAAGCGCCCACGGCAGGTAACGGCGCAGCGTGCCGCAGTTGCGCACATTGCCCGTGGATGGCGATGAATACACTTGAGCGTACGCTGAAGAGCTTGAAGGAGGGGTCGAACGAGATCTTCGTGGATCCGGCATTGATTCCGCAGGCGATTCGACCGTTGAAACGAATGCTGGAATTTACCCAGGCTGCGCGGATGAAATTGGCCGGTAACGCCTGAGGTTTGTCAGTCAAGTCGCAAAACTGTGGGAGCGAGCCTGCTCGCGAAGAGGGAGTGTCAGTCGACATTAGTGTTTGCTGATATGCCGTCTTCGTCGGAATGCCGCCCAGAGCAGGCTCGCTCCCACAGTGATTTTTGCTCTTTACAATCACTTGGTCTTCTTCGGAATACGTACAAGCTGCGTGTTGGAATACATGTCATGCCAGCTGCGCTTCTGTTGGTCGAAGGCCGACCAGAAGAACCCGAGCCCGACACACAGCAGCGAAGCGATTGACACCACAAATCGCAACAGCGCCTGCCACAGACTGATCGATGAGCCGTCCGCATTCTGCACGCGAATCGACCACACTTGCATGCCCAGGGTCTGACCTGACCAGGTCCAGAACTTGGCAAAGAATCCGAACAACACAAACAACAACACCGTAGACAGCAACGGGTCGCCGTCCAGCGCACCCGCGTCGGTCAGCGCGCGCATTCTCTCTTCGCCGATGATCGCCATCTGAATCATCTTGTACACGCCGCCGGTGACGATCAGCAGGGCAGTGCACAAGAGGAAATCGTAAAACATCGCTGCCAGACGACGACCCAGGGTCGCGGCGGGAAATTCCCCCTGGGGTTGCAGCAGATGTTTCGACATGGCACGGCTCTCGTTCAAAGGGGAACGCCATTTTACGGATTTACGCGCATAAAAAAGCCCCTGATGTCAGCATCAGGGGCTTTTTCGTTACAGAAGATTAAGCTTCTGCCTGAACCTCATCAGCCTGCATGCCTTTCTGGCCCTGCACTGCAACGAAGGTCACTTTCTGACCTTCTTTGAGGCTTTTGAAGCCGTTGCCCTGAATCGCGCGGAAATGCACGAACAGATCCGGCCCGCTTTCTGGAGTGATAAAACCAAAACCTTTCTCGTCGTTAAACCACTTGACGGTACCGCTCTGACGTTGGGACATTTCTTATTTCCTTTGACGCTAAATTAATGACAGTCTCCTTCTTGTGAAAGAGTACTGGGGCTGGTTGCAGGAGAGTAAGAATACGTCGAACGGGATGTAGCTAACTTGTAGGCTACTGCCCAGGTCACGATTTCAAGCGACCCATGCAAACACAGTGAACAAACTCTACGCCAACTACAGGAGAAAAAACAAGCCCCGTCAGAGGCCCGGTTTTGCTCGCGTTGCTGGCACTAGTCGATTCACTAGTGCTGCTTATACGTTCCTGCCGTTCAAATGTTTTCGATCGTTATAAGCGAAGTTCAAAATTGAAACTAAAAGCAAAGGTCGTGCACTGTTTTATGGCAGTTGCGTTACACAGTAGTGCACTGTAACGCAACTGCGTTACTTATTGAAACAGTCAATCAGCCACGATAGTAGCGTTGTGGAACAAATGGCATTTTGCTTACGAGCAGAGGTACCTTTTTCCCTCGGACGATGGCCCAGACCGGCGTGTCGAGCGAGGTGTGGGCAGTGTCCACGTAGCCCATGGCCAACGGCGCGCTCAGCGTCGGACCGAAGCCGCCGCTGCACACAGCACCGATAACGTCGCCTGCTTCATTGACGATTTCTGCACCCTCACGCACGGGCGTGCGTTCCTGAGGCAGCAGGCCGACACGTTTGCGGTTGACCCCGGCTTGCTGTTGCACGAACACGCTTTCGGCACCCGGGAATCCACCTGCCCGCACACCATCGGCGCGACGTGGCTTGGAGATCGCCCACAGCAGGCTCGCCTCAATCGGAGTGGTGTCGGTGTTCATGTCGTGACCGTAAAGGCAGAGGCCGGCTTCCAGGCGCAGAGAGTCACGGGCGCCGAGGCCGATGGCGGCGACTTCGGGTTCCGCGAGCAGTGCGCGGGCCAGGGCTTCGGCATTGGCGGCAGGGACAGAGATTTCGAAACCGTCTTCGCCGGTGTAGCCCGAACGGCTGACGAAACAGTCCACGCCCAGCAGTTTCACGCGGGTGAACTGCATAAAGGTCATCTTCGTCACTTCCGGCGCCAGACGGGCGAGGACGGTGACGGCGACCGGGCCTTGCAAGGCCAGCAAAGCCCGCTCCTCAAACAGCGGCTCGATGGTGCAGTGTTCGCCGATGTGTCGTTGCAGGTGCGCCAGGTCCTGATCCTTGCACGCCGCGTTAACCACCAGAAACAACTCATCGTCACCCAGGTTGGCGACCATCAGGTCGTCGAGAATGCCGCCGTTTTCGTTGGTGAACATCGCGTAACGCTGCATGCCCACGGGCAGATCAATAATGTCCACCGGCACCAGGCTTTCCAGGGCTTTGGCGGCATTGGTACCGGTCAGGCGGATCTGGCCCATGTGCGATACATCGAACAACCCGGCTTGATCACGGGTGTGCTGGTGTTCCTTCATCACGCCCAGCGGGTACTGCACGGGCATGTCATAGCCGGCAAAAGGCACCATGCGGGCGCCGAGTTCGATGTGCAGTGCGTGCAACGGGGTTTTCAACAAGTGTTCGGTGGACATATCCAGCTCCTGAAAAAGTGTGCAGATGCAGTGAGCGCGCATCAGCACTCGATAATGTTGACCGCCAAACCGCCACGGGCGGTTTCCTTGTATTTGCTTTTCATGTCGGCGCCGGTCTGGCGCATGGTGCGGATGACCTTGTCGAGCGAGACGAAGTGCTGACCGTCGCCGCGCAGGGCCATGCGCACGGCATTGATCGCCTTGACCGAGCCCATGGCGTTGCGTTCGATGCAGGGCACTTGAACCAGTCCGCCAATCGGGTCGCAGGTCAGGCCGAGGTTGTGTTCCATGCCGATTTCCGCAGCGTTTTCCACTTGCTGCACGCTGCCGCCGAGCACTTCACACAACGCACCGGCCGCCATCGAGCAGGCGACGCCGACCTCGCCCTGGCAACCGACTTCGGCGCCGGAAATCGAGGCGTTTTCCTTGTAAAGAATGCCGATGGCTGCGGCGGTCAGCAGAAACCGCACAACGCCGTCCTCATTCGCGCCGGGGATGAAGCGCATGTAGTAATGCAGTACCGCCGGAATGATCCCGGCCGCACCGTTGGTGGGTGCAGTGACCACGCGTCCGCCGTTGGCGTTTTCTTCGTTGACCGCCAGCGCGTAGAGGTTGACCCAGTCCAGCACGGAGAGTGGATCGCGCAGTGCCGATTCCGGGTTCTTGCACAGTTGGGCATGCAGCGCAGCGGCGCGGCGTTTTACCTTGAGACCGCCCGGCAGGATGCCTTCGTTACGACATCCAGCCGTGACGCAGTCCTGCATGACCTGCCAGATTTTCAACAGGCCGGCGCGGGTTTCTGCCTCCGGACGCCAGGCACTTTCGTTGGTCAGCATCACCTGGCTGATCGACAGCCCGTAGGTGGCGCAATGAACGAGAAGGTCTTTGGCACTTTTGAAAGGGAAGGTCAGCGGCGTAGCGTCTTCAACGATGCGATCAGCCCCGGCCGCGTCTTCATCGACCACAAAGCCGCCGCCCACCGAGTAATATTCGCGGCTGCGAATCTGTAATCCGGCCGCATCGAATGCGCGAAAAATCATGCCGTTGGGGTGATAGGCCAACGGTTTGCGAATCATCGCCAGGTGTTCTTTCTCATTGAACGCAATGCTGTGTTCGCCGAGCAGGTTCAGACGGCCGTTGCCGCGAATGTCCTTAAGACGTGCGGCGACCGTTTCCGTATCCACGGTGTCCGGGTGTTCGCCTTCCAGGCCGAGCAACACAGCCTTGTCACTGCCGTGGCCTTTGCCGGTAGCGCCGAGTGAGCCGTAAAGCTCGACTTTGACGCTGGCGGTGGCGGCCAGAAGACTCTCCCGGCGCAAGCCTTCGACAAAACGCGCAGCAGCGCGCATCGGGCCGACGGTGTGGGAACTGGAGGGGCCGATGCCAATTTTGAACAGGTCGAACACGCTTAACGCCATGGTTGTTCTCCGGTTTCTTGTTATAGATGCAGCGCAAAACCGTAGGAGCAAGCTTGCTCGCGATAGCCATGACGCGGTCCATCTGGCGAACCGCGTCATCGTTGATCGCGAGCAAGCTTGCTCCTACAAGGGGCCGGCGGTGCGGCCCCCTCAGGTTTAAGCGTAGCTTTCGATCGACGGGCAGGCGCACACCAGGTTGCGATCGCCAAACACGTTGTCGACGCGACCGACCGGTGGCCAGTATTTGCCTTCGATCAGCGATGCGACCGGATAAACCGCTTGCTCACGGCTATACGGATGCGTCCATTCGCCAACGATCTCCGCAGCCGTGTGCGGAGCGTTTTTCAGCGGGTTGTCCTGCTTGTCCAGGGTGCCGTTTTCCACTGCGCGAATTTCGTCGCGGATGCGAATCATCGCGTCGCAGAAGCGGTCCAGTTCTTCTTTGGATTCGCTTTCGGTCGGTTCGATCATCAGCGTGCCAGCGACCGGGAACGACATGGTCGGGGCGTGGAAACCGAAGTCGATCAAACGCTTGGCCACGTCATCGACGCTGATGCCGCTGCTGTCTTTCAACGGACGCAGATCAAGGATGCACTCGTGCGCGACCAGCCCGTTGCTGCCGGTGTAGAGCACTGGATAGTGTTCTTCAAGACGACGGGAAATGTAGTTGGCGTTGAGGATCGCCAGTTGCGAAGCGCGTTTCAGACCCGCGCCGCCCATCATCCGAATGTACATCCAGGTGATCGGCAGGATGCTCGCGCTGCCGAACGGCGCCGCACACACCGCGCCTTCCTTGCGGTCCATGTGGGCGTGGCCCGGCAGGAATGGCGTCAGGTGCGATTTCACCCCAATCGGACCAACGCCCGGGCCGCCACCGCCGTGGGGGATGCAGAAGGTTTTGTGCAGGTTCAGGTGCGACACGTCGCCGCCAAACTTGCCCGGCGCGCAGAGGCCGACCATCGCGTTCATGTTGGCGCCGTCGATGTACACCTGGCCGCCGTTGTCGTGAATGATGCCGCAGATTTCGCGGATACCTTCTTCGAACACGCCGTGAGTCGACGGGTAGGTGATCATCAGCGCAGCGAGGTGTTCGCGGTGCTCGATGGCCTTGGCGCGCAGGTCTTCGATGTCCACGTTGCCGCGCGCATCGCACGCGGTCACGACCACGCGCATGCCGGCCATGTTGGCGGTGGCCGGGTTGGTGCCGTGGGCGGACGACGGGATCAGGCAGATGTCGCGACGGTCATCGCCACGGCTCTGGTGATAGGCACGAATCGCCAGCAGACCAGCGTATTCACCCTGGGAACCAGCGTTCGGTTGCAGCGAGATCGAGTCGTAACCGGTGGCGGCACAGAGCATCGCTTCCAGTTCGTCGGTCAGTTGCTGGTAACCGGCGCTTTGCTCGGCCGGAGCGAACGGGTGCAGAGCACCGAATTCAGCCCAGGTGACCGGGATCATTTCGCTGGCGGCGTTGAGTTTCATGGTGCAGGAGCCGAGCGGGATCATGGTGCGATCCAGCGCGAGGTCCTTGTCGGCGAGTTTGCGCAGGTAGCGCATCAGCTCGGTTTCCGAGTGATAACGATTGAACACCGGATGGCTGAGGATCGGCGATTGACGAACCAGCGTGGCCGGGATCGCACTGACGACCGACGCGGCGAGGGCGGCGAATTCCGGCTGGGTTTTGCCTTCGGCGAACAGGTTCCACAGGGTTTCGATGTCCGTTTGCGACGTAGTTTCGTCGAGGGACAGACCCAGGCGTTCGCCATCGATCACTCGCAGGTTGATCTGCGCGGCACGCGCCTTGTCGTGCAGCGCCGCAGTTTGCGCGCCGGTTTTAACCGTCAGGGTGTCGAAGAAGCTTGCCTGCTCGACGTGCAGACCCAGTGCGCTCAGGCCTTTGGCCAGAATCGCAGTCAGGTGATGAATGCGCTTGGCAATCTGCGTGAGGCCTTTCGGGCCGTGATAAACGGCGTACATGCTGGCGATGTTGGCCAGTAGGACCTGAGCGGTGCAGATGTTGCTGGTGGCTTTCTCGCGGCGGATATGTTGCTCGCGGGTCTGCATTGCCAGGCGCAGTGCCGGTTTGCCGAAACGGTCCACGGAAACACCGACCAGACGGCCGGGCATGTCGCGCTTGAACGCATCCTTGGTGGAGAAGTACGCCGCGTGCGGACCACCGAAGCCCAGCGGCACGCCGAAACGTTGCGCGCTACCGATGGCTACATCGGCGCCGAACTCGCCCGGCGGGGTCAGCACGGTCAGGGCCAGCAGGTCGGCGGCGACTGCGACCAGTGCGTTGGCAGCGTGGAAGCGTTCGGTCAGTTCGCGATAATCGAAGACATCACCGTTGCTCGCCGGGTACTGCAGAAGAGCGCCGAAGAACGGGGTTACGTCAGTCAGTTCGAGCTCGTCGCCGACTACCACGTCGATGCCCAGAGGCTCGGCACGGGTGCGCAATACATCGATTGTTTGCGGGTGGCAATGCACCGAAGCAAAAAACGCGTGGCTGCCTTTGTTCTTGCTCAGGCGTTTGCAGAAGGTCATGGCCTCGGCAGCGGCGGTGGCTTCGTCGAGCAGCGAGGCGTTGGCGATCGGCAGGCCGGTGAGGTCGCTGATCAGGGTCTGGAAGTTCAACAGCGCTTCCAGACGACCTTGCGAAATTTCTGGCTGGTAAGGCGTGTAAGCGGTGTACCAGGCCGGGTTTTCCAGCAGGTTGCGCAGGATCGGCGACGGCGTGTGAGTGCCATAGTAACCCTGGCCGATGTAGGTCTTGAACAATTGGTTTTTGCCAGCGATGCCTTTGATCATCGCCAGTGCATCGGCTTCGCTCAGTCCGTCGTCCATGCCCAGCACGCTGGTGCCTTTGATGCTCTCCGGAATGACGCTGGCGCTCAGGGCTTCCAGGGAGTCGAAACCGAGGCTGTTGAGCATGGCTTGCTCATCGCCTGCGCGCGGGCCGATGTGGCGCGCGATGAACTCGTTGGCGGTGCTTATGTTTGCAGCTGGATTTACTTGAGTCATGTCGGCGCTCCTCAGGCTTCGGCGTTGGCTTTGATCAGACGGTCGTACGCGTCTTGATCGAGCAGTTTGGCGACGGCTGACGCGTCGGATGGCTGAAAGCGGAAGAACCAGCCTTCGCCCAGCGGGTCTTCGTTGACCAGTTCCGGACTGCTGTCGAGTGCCGGGTTCACTTCCAGCACTTCACCGTCGAGTGGCATGTAGACGCCGCTGGCTGCTTTGACCGATTCCACGGTAGAGGCTTCAGCGCCTTTGGCGTAGGACTGTAGCTCCGGCAGTTGTACGAAAACCACGTCGCCCAAGGCGTTCTGCGCGAAAGCGGTGATGCCGACGGTGACCGTGCCATCAGCTTCTGTGCGCAGCCATTCGTGATCTTCAGTAAAACGCAACTCGCTCATGGAAACTCCTAAGGGGCCAGACTCGTCTGGTGGACGCGATAAATACCTGGGCATGAACCCGGATTGATGGCGTAGAAGCTAGCAAGATCACTGCCAATGTGTATTTATTCTTATATTTCAATGGATTGGCGGTTCACAAAGGAATCAGACAGAATGCGCTTGTAGCGAAATCGCTCCAGGTTGGCAGAGGGAAAAAAGCTTAGGAGGATCAAAGCCTTGCGCAGGCGCAGCCGGAGGGTTGTGTAGCGATATCGTTCCGCTGTAGCGCTTTCAGTACAGTGGAGGTCGTTTTCAGACTAATATAGCCAACCCCGTAGGAGCCGGCTTGCTGGCGATAGCATCACCACGGGGCATCTGTCAGACCGAGGAGAGGCCATCGCCAGCAAGCCGGCTCCTACAGTTCTTGGATAACCTGCAATTACGGCTTGTTCGGAATCCCATACTTGCGCAGCCGATGGGCAATTGCGGTGTGCGAGGTTTGCAGGCGACTGGCCAGTTGGCGGGTCGAGGGATAACTGACGTAGAGTTTTTCCAGCAGGGTTTTTTCGAACGCTTCAACCGCCTGTTCCAGGCTGTCGATTTCGCCGTCGTTCTGCCGCGCCACCGAGGTGCCGGCAATGTCGAGATCGCCGATGTCCACCAGGCTGCTATCGCAAATCGCCGCCGCGCGGAAAATCACGTTTTGCAATTGCCGCACATTGCCCGGCCAACGGTTGTCCAGCAGGGCAGGGTAGGTGCCCGGCGCCAGGCGACAGACCGGCCGCTGGATCTGCGCACAGGCCTGCTGCATGAAGTAGCGCGCGAGCAACAGAATGTCCTGACCGCGCTCGCGCAACGGCGGTACTTCCACGTTAAGAACGTTGAGGCGGTAAAACAGGTCTTCGCGGAAGGTGCCCTCGCTGACCATTTTTTCCAGGTTGCGGTGGGTCGCGCTGAGGATCCGCACGTTGACCTTGACCTCACGATCGCCACCTACCCGTCGGAAGCTGCCGTCGTTGAGAAAGCGCAGCAATTTGGCCTGCAGGTAAGGCGACATCTCGCCGATCTCATCGAGAAACACCGTGCCCTGGTTGGCCAGTTCCATCAGCCCCGGCTTGCCACCGCGTTGCGCCCCGGTGAAAGCGCCAGGGGCATAGCCGAACAGCTCGCTTTCGGCGAGGTTCTCCGGCAATGCCGCGCAGTTCAGCGCGAGGAACGGCGAACTGTGCCGGGCACTGATCGCATGGCAGGCGCGGGCGACCAATTCTTTGCCGGTGCCGGTTTCGCCTTGAATCAACAGCGGCGCATCGAGTGCCGCCACGCGTTGCGCGCGGGCCTTCAGCGTTCGGATCGCCGGGGATTCGCCGAGCAGCGCATCGAACCCTTCTGCATGGTCATGGTGCAGCGCAGAGAGACGTTCGCCGATGCGGTTCGGTTGATACAGCGTGAGCAGGGCGCCGGCGTCGGTGATCGGTGTGGCGTCGAGCAACAGGGTCTGGCCGTTGACGGTGATCTCGCGCAGCGGCAGGCGGAAACCGTTTTCCAGCAGGGCATCGAGCAGCGCCGGGTCGGCGAAAAGGTCGGCGACGCTTTCACCGGCGGGTTCGCGTCCGTACAGGGAAATCAGCGCCGGGTTCGCCAGCAAAACTTTGCCGGCACTGTCCACGGCCAGGACCGGGTCGGTCATCGCGGCTAGCAACGCATCAAGCTGCAAGTGCCGGCGCTGACCGGGAAGGATGTCGACCACGGTCATCGCCTGCACGCCGCGCACGCTGAGCAACGCATCGCGCAATTCTTCGAGCACTTCGGGACTCAGGGTCGGCGCGTCGATGTAGACGTTTGGCGGAACCATTTCCACCGCATCCAGATTGAGATTGCGCCCACCGAGCAAGGCCAGGACTTCCTGGGTAATGCCGACGCGGTCGATGAAGCTGACGTGGATACGCATGGGGCGGTTCGGGTTCTGGAGTGCGGAGGGTGGCAAGTATGCCTTGGGGCGGGTGAATGGTGAAATCCGCAGATGCAATCCACCGTAGGAGCCAGCAAGCCGGCTCCTACAGGGATGCGGGAGTGCGGGGGACCGCTATTCGAAGTTCGCGAGGTCTACCGGGTCGCCGGATTTCATGTCCAGCTTCTGGCGGATGTCTTCAAACATCATATCGTAATGTTTGTGAACCGAGCCGATCTGGCTGTGTGCCTTCGGTATGCCGTACTTCTCGGCGATTTCCGTTACGTTTTTGGCAAAGTTGTAAGCTTCCACTTTGGGCAGAAAGAAGGTCTCCGTCATGTCCTTTCCCTGCATGCTCCCATGCAGGGTGAACTGTATGCCTTTACCTTTATCGGGATCCTGCTCGACCTCATAATCGAGGTGCACGTTGTAGCTGACATCATCAGGGGTCAGCGCATGACGCTCGATATGCAAGTGACCGGGCTCGAACGTTGCCATTGACGGCTCTCCTTATAGATAGGTAATGCCAGGTTTCGCCGTGCTGATGCGCGTGCCGGCCGTGCCCTGGACGATTGCTTCGATGTCCGAGAGTGAACCGATCACGGCAGTTTTTCCAGTATGGCGGGCGAATTCGCAGGCGGCCTGGACCTTGGGCCCCATGGAGCCGGCGGCGAAGCCGAGTTTTTCCATTTCGTCCGGGTGCGCCTGGCCGATAGCTTTTTGCGTCGGTTTGCCGAAGTCGATATAGGCCGCGTTGACGTCGGTGGCGATCACCAGCAAATCACTGTCGAGCTGTTCGGCCAGCAGCGCCGAGCACAGATCCTTGTCGATCACCGCTTCCACGCCTTGCAGTTTTCCTTGCGGACCGTACATCGTCGGAATCCCGCCGCCCCCTGCGCAAATCACGATACTGCCTTTTTCCAGCAGCCATTTGATCGGACGGATTTCGAAGATGCGTTTCGGTCTCGGACTGGCCACCACCCGGCGGAATTTATCGCCGTCCGGGGCAATCGCCCAGCCTTTCTCGGCGGCGAGTTTCTCCGCTTCGGCCTTGCCGTACACCGGCCCGATCGGTTTGGTCGGGTTCTGGAAAGCCGGGTCGTTGGCGTCGACTTCAACCTGAGTGAGCAGGGTGGCGAACGGCACTTCGAAATCCAGCAGATTGCCGAGTTCCTGTTCGATGATATAGCCGATCATGCCTTCGGTTTCGGCACCGAGTACGTCCAGCGGGTAAGGTGAAACGGAGGTGTAAGCAGCCGCTTGCAGTGACAGCAGCCCGACCTGCGGGCCATTGCCATGGGCGATGACGAGTTCGTTGCCGGCGTGGATGCGGGCGATTTGTTCGGTGGCGACGCGAATATTGGCGCGTTGATTGTCCGCAGTCATGGGTTCACCACGGCGGAGCAGGGCGTTACCGCCCAGGGCGACGACGATACGCATAATGCTGTCCTTTCAGAAAAGGGTACGGGCAACACAGTTCCTGTGGGCGCGTGGCTTGCCCGCGATGCAGACACCTCGGTGTATCAGGTACTCGGAGGTGATCCTATCGCGGGCAAGCCACGCTCCCACAAAGAGCCAACCGCATTGATCCTCAGATATCCGCCAGCGCCGAGACCAGAATCGCCTTGATGGTGTGCATGCGGTTTTCCGCTTGCTCGAAGGCGATGTTGGCCGGCGATTCGAAGACTTCTTCCGTTACTTCAACGCCATTGGCCAGGTGTGGATAGCGCGCGGCGATGTCCTTGCCGACCTTGGTTTCGCTGTTGTGGAACGCCGGCAGGCAGTGCATGAATTTCACCCGCGGGTTGCCCGATGCTTTCATCATGTCGGCGTTGACCTGGTACGGCAGCAATTGCTCGATGCGTTCATCCCACGCTTCCACCGGCTCGCCCATCGACACCCAGATATCGGTGTGGATGAAGTCGACATCCTTGACCGCCGCTTTCGGGTCTTCAGTGATGGTGATGCGTGCGCCGCTTTCTTCGGCAAAACCTTTGCACTGGTCGATGAAATCCTGGGACGGCCACAGCGCTTTCGGTGCGGCGATGCGCACATCCATGCCCAGTTTGGCGCCGATCATCAGCAATGAATTGCCCATGTTGTAGCGCGCATCGCCCAAGTAGGCGTAGCTGATCTGATGCAGCGGTTTGTCGCTGTGTTCGCGCATGGTCAGGGTGTCGGCGATCATTTGCGTCGGGTGGAATTCAGCAGTCAGGCCGTTGAATACCGGCACGCCGGCAAACTTGGCCAGCTCTTCGACGATCTCCTGCGCAAAGCCACGGTACTCGATCGCGTCGAACATCCGCCCGAGCACGCGGGCAGTGTCCTTCATGCTTTCCTTGTGACCGATCTGCGACGACACCGGGTCGATGTAGGTGACGTGAGCGCCTTGGTCGTGGGCCGCCACTTCGAAGGCACAACGGGTGCGGGTCGAAGTCTTCTCGAAGATCAGCGCGATGTTCTTGCCCTTCAGGTGTGGACGCTCGGTACCGGTGTATTTGGCGCGCTTGAGGTCACGGGAAAGGTCCAGCAGGTAATTCAGCTCGCGGGTGGTGTGGTGCATCAGCGAGAGCAGGCTGCGGTTGCGCATGTTAAAAGCCATGATTTGGATCTCCTTGCCCGACACTGTGAAAGCTACTGCAGGCTGTGCGCCTTCGGCGCTACGCACGAAATACTGCGTTAAAAACAGGCTCGGAATGCTCATTTACAAGCAGTAGACTCCGCTTCCTCGCCTGTTTTTGCCTTGTCTTTCCTGCGCTCGCTACGCTTTCACAGCGCCGGGGCGTCATTTGTCGAAAAAATTAATAGTCGATAGGGTCGCGAATGATCGGGCAGGTCATGCAATGGCCGCCGCCACGACCGCGGCCGAGTTCGCCGGCGCTGATGGTGATGACTTCCACGCCGGCCTTGCGCAGCAGTGTGTTGGTGTAGGTGTTGCGGTCGTAGCCGATGACCACGCCTGGTTCCACGGCCACCACGTTGTTGCCGTCGTCCCATTGCTCGCGTTCGGCGGCGAAGCTGTTGCCGCCGGTTTCCACGACGCGCAACGCTTTGAGGTTGAGCGCGGCGGCCACGGTGTCGAGGAAGTTGGTTTCTTCGCGGCGAATGTCGATGCCGCCCTGTTTGCTTTCATCGGGTCGCAGGGTGAACGCGACGATCTGGTTGACCACTTCCGGGAAGATCGTCACCAGGTCGCGGTCGCAGAAACTGAAGACGGTATCCAGGTGCATCGCTGCGCGAGACTTCGGCAGACCGGCGACGATCACCTTTTCTACGGCTTTATTCTTGAACAGGTTCAGTGCCAGTTGGCCAATGGCCTGGCGCGACGAACGTTCGCCCATGCCGATCAACACCACGCCGTTACCGATCGGCATCACGTCGCCGCCTTCAAGGGTGGCGCTGCCGTGATCCTTGTCCGGGTCGCCGTACCAGATTTCGAAGTCGGCGTTGGTAAACTGCGGGTGGAATTTGTAGATGGCGGTCGTCAGCAAGGTTTCCTGACGGCGCGCCGGCCAGTACATCGGGTTCAGCGTCACGCCACCATAGATCCAGCAGGTGGTATCGCGGGTGAACTGGGTGTTGGGCAACGGCGGCAGAATGAAGCTGGAGTGGCCGAGGAAATCGCGGAACATCTGGATGGTCTTGCCGCCGAAACTGTCTGGCAGGTCATCGGCCGACACGCCGCCGATGAGGAACTCGGCGATGTGCCGCGGCTCGAGGCTGCGCAACCAGGATTTCACTTCGTTGATCAGACCCAGGCCCACCGAATCGGCGGTGACTTTACGGTCCAGAATCCAGTCCAGCGCTTCAGGCATCGCGACGATGTCGGTCAGCAGGTTGTGCATTTCCAGCACGTCGATCCCGCGCTCGCGCATTTTGGTGACGAAGTCGAAATGGTCACGCTTGGCCTGGGCAACCCACAGCACATCGTCGAACAGCAGTTCGTCACAGTTGTTCGGGGTCAGCCGCTGGTGGGCCAGGCCGGGGGAGCAAACCATGACTTTGCGCAGTTTGCCGGCTTCGGAATGTACGCCGTACTTAGCTTTTTCCGTGGTCATTACAGTGATCCTCCAGATGACATATAAGTCGGGTGTTACAGGGTCAGGAAGCCGTCATAGAGACCGTAGGCCGCCACCAGGGCGCCGACGACAACAGCGGCGAAAATCAGCTTCTCGACGTTGGTGAAAACCGGTTTGTTGACTTCAAGCTTGGCCTTGGCGAACAGGATCGCGCCGGGCGCATACAGCAGTGCCGAGAGCAGCAGGTATTTGGTGCCACCGGCGTAGAGCAGCCAGACTGCATAGACAAGGGCGATACCGCCGATCAGCAGATCTTTGCGCCGTTCGCCTGGCGCACTTTCATAAGTCTCGCCACGCACCGCCAGCAGCAGGGCGTAAGCCGCCGACCACAGGTACGGGACCAGAATCATCGAGGTGGCGAGGTAGATCAGCGACAGATAAGTACTGGCTGAAAACAGCGTGATGATGAGGAACAGCTGGACCATTGCGTTGGTCAGCCACAAGGCGTTGACCGGCACGTGGTTGGCGTTTTCCTTGCGCAGGAACGCCGGCATGGTGTGGTCCTTGGCGGCGGCAAACATGATCTCCGCACACAGCAGCACCCACGACAGCAACGCGCCAAGCAGGGAAATGATCAGGCCGACGCTGATCAACACCGCACCCCAATGCCCGACCACATGTTCCAGCACGGCGGCCATCGAAGGGTTCTGCAGTTTCGCCAGTTCCGGTTGGGTCATGATGCCCAGCGACAGCACGTTCACCAGCATCAGGAACAGCAGCACCGTAATGAAACCGATCACGGTGGCCTTGCCGACGTCGCTGCGTTTTTCCGCCCGGGCCGAGAAGATGCTCGCGCCTTCAATGCCGATGAACACCCAGACGGTGACCAGCATCATGTTGCGCACCTGGTTCATCACGCTGCCCAGGTCGGGGTTTTTCACGCCCCAGATGTCGGCGGTGAAAATGTCCAGTTTGAACGCGAAAATGGCGATCAGAACAAACAGCACCAGCGGCACGATCTTGGCGACCGTGGTCACGAGGTTGATGAACGCCGCTTCCCTGATCCCGCGCAGCACCAGGAAGTGCACGGCCCACAGCAGCAACGAAGCACCTATTACGGCGGCGACGGTATTGCCTTCGCCAAAGATCGGAAAAAAGTAACCCAGCGTGCTGAATAGCAAAACGAAGTAACCGACGTTGCCCAGCCACGCACTGATCCAGTAACCCCAGGCCGACGAGAAACCCATGTAATCGCCGAAACCGGCCTTGGCGTAGGCATAGACCCCGCCGTCCAGATCAGGCTTGCGATTGGCCAGTGTCTGGAACACAAACGCCAGGGTCAGCATGCCCACCGCGGTGATGGCCCAGCCGATCAGCACGGCGCCAACGTCGGCACTGGCGGCCATGTTTTGCGGCAAAGAGAAAATACCGCCGCCAATCATTGAGCCGACCACCAGCGCGACCAGTGCGCCGAGTTTCAGTTTTCCAGGGGATTCAGACATTGCATGACTCCGTGCAGGAGAAGAGAGACAACAGAGTAATTCTGTTAGCTAATCAATCAGCTGACTTAGATCAGTGCATGGGCACATTCCATTGTTAATGAATGACTTATCAATGTTGATCGAGCATGACGCTATTGCCGAAACGCCTTTTCCAGAGGCCTCGCTTGATCAAACAGGAATACGTCGTATTGCTCGGAATATTTACGCTAGTTGGTTTTGCGGTTTACGCAACTTTTTGCCGATGCTCCACGTCTGGGATAAATTATTTACGGTCACGTTAAGCTGTTATTACTGCGGATCGTCATAGAAGCATCGGCTATAAATAAAATCCGGATTGCGTATTATCGGAAAAGGTTATTTGTTTCTGGTGCTGTAGTTAGATTCATTTATATGACAGTTATTGCGGCGCGGGTCGCACCGAACAAGGAGACGCAGGCATGCCGACGCAGAAACTGAAGTTGAGCGCGCTGATCGCTCTGGTGGTCGGTTCAATGATTGGCGGCGGAATTTTCTCCCTGCCGCAGAACATGGCCGCGCGGGCCGACGTCGGAGCGATTTTGATCGGCTGGGCGATCACGGCGGTGGGCATGCTGACCTTGGCCTTCGTCTTCCAGACGCTGGCCAATCGCAAACCCGAACTGGATTCCGGTGTGTACGCCTACGCCAAGGCCGGGTTCGGCGATTACATGGGCTTCTCGTCGGCATGGGGCTACTGGATCAGTGCCTGGCTGGGCAATGTCGGTTATTTCGTTCTGCTGTTCAGCACGCTCGGGTATTTTTTCCCGGTCTTTGGCCAGGGCAACACACCGGTCGCCATCGGCTGCGCTTCCGTGCTGTTGTGGGCCGTGCATTTTCTGGTGATGCGCGGGATCAAGGAAGCGGCGTTCATCAACCAGGTGACCACAGTGGCCAAGATTGTGCCGCTGATCATGTTCATCGTGATCGCTGCCGTGGCGTTCAAGGCCGACATCTTTACCCGCGACATCTGGGGGCGCAGCAATCCGGATTTCGGCAGCGTGATGGAACAGGTGCGCCACATGATGCTTGTCACGGTATTCGTGTTCATCGGCATTGAAGGGGCAAGCGTCTACTCGGCTCGGGCGGAGAAACGCAGTGATGTCGGCCGGGCGACGGTGATCGGATTTCTCGGGGTGCTGGCGCTGCTGGTGTTGGTCAATGTGCTGTCGCTGGGGATCATGAGCCAGCCTGAACTGGCGAATTTGCAAAACCCGTCGCTGGCCGGGGTGCTGGAGCATATCGTCGGGCCTTGGGGCGCTTTGCTGATCAGCATCGGCCTGGCGATTTCGTTGCTCGGCGCATTGTTGTCATGGGCCTTGCTGTGTGCCGAGATTCTTTTTGCCACGGCGAAGGACAAAACCATGCCGGCGTTTCTGACCAAGGAAAATGCTAATCATGTGCCGGTGAACGCGTTGTGGCTGACCAATGTGATGATCCAGATTTTTCTGCTGATCACGCTGTTTTCCGCAGGCACTTACACCAGTTTGATCTACCTGGCGTCGTCGATGATTCTGGTGCCGTACCTGTGGTCCGCGGCGTATGCGGTGTTGTTGAGCGGGCGTGGCGAAACCTACGAACATGCTTCGGCCGAGCGCCGCAAGGACCTGATGATCGGCGGCATTGCGCTGGTGTATGCGGTGTGGCTGCTGTATGCGGGCGGGGTGAAATATCTGTTGCTGTCGGCGTTGTTGTACGCGCCCGGAGTGATTCTGTTTGCCAAGGCCAAACGGGAGCAGGGCATGCCGCTGTTCACCCGGGTCGAGAAGGGGATTTTCACCTGCGTGCTTGCGGGGGCGGGGTTGGCAGCTTATGGGTTGTACAGCGGGTTGTTGGCGTTGTGAGGGACTGATCCAGAACTTGTGTCTGCAATGCTGGCCTCTTCGCGGGCAAGCCGGGCCGCCGAGCAGCGACCAATTGGCTGCGGCTAAACGCGGTCGACTGTGGGAGCCGGGCTTGCCCGCGAAGACGGCTGAACAGTCACCACCACTGCGGGCGATGGGAACCCAATTCACAGGACGCCAGCGTCCACTGCAAGGGTGTTCCGGTGATTTTCAGCGGCACATTCAACCGATGCGCCGGCCCCCATGGCGTTTGCTCAATGAGAACGCCTTGATCGTGTTCATCTTCGGGCCGCAACGGCTCTGCAGTCTCGGTGCCGCCATCGATCAACAACTTCGCCGTGCGCGCCAGCGACAATCTTGCCGAGCCGCCACTGCCCAATAACCTGATCGCCGCCGCAGCCATCAAATACCCGGTGGCGTGGTCAAGCGCCTGCAAAGGCAATGGCGTCGGCTTGTCAGCATTTTTCCACTGTATGCCTGCTTCGGCGATACCGCTGCTCATTTGCACCAAACTGTCGAAACCGCGACGGTGCAGCCACGGGCCGCCCCATCCGTAGGCGTTCAGGCTGACATCGATCAACTCTGGCGACAGCCGCTGCCGTTCTGCGACGCCATAACCCAGACGTTCCAGAGCATCGGCGCGGTAGCCGTGCAGCAGAATGTCGGCGCCCCCGAGCAGGCCTTCAAACACCGCCCGGTCAGCGGCGTCATGTAAATCGAGGCGCGCACAGCGTTTGCCCAAGGTTACTTCGGGCACCACGCCAGGCTCATTCCAGGTCGGCGGATCGATGCGCAAGACGTCGGCGCCCAGCCCCGCAAGAAAACGACTGGCGATCGGGCCGGCAAGCACCCGGGTCAGATCCAGGACCCGGATCCCGGCGAGCGGTTGCGCCACCGAACCTTGCCACGGCTTACTTCGGTTACCGTCATTGCCGGCGAACTGAACCAACGGCTCGGCATTCACCGCCAGCCCTTGGGGATGTGCCTGCCATTGCGCCCACGTGCGCATTTCTGCCGCGCAACCGCCTGCCGCGACCACGGCATCCTCCAGCTCGGTTTTGCCCCATTGCGCCACCTTGGCCGCCATGGCCGAGCGATCCGCGCAGGCACCCAGTACCTGTTCGGCTGCCGTGCGGTGGTGAGGCGCGTTGGTGTGCAGGCGAATCCAGCCGTCGTTGGTCGCGTAGTCGCCCGCGATCGGATCCCACAAGGGTGGCACGGTCCACCCCACAGGGCGGATCGACGTAGCGAACCAGAATGACGCGAGTCGGCGGTCGACTTCCAGGCCGGGCAAGCGGCCCGTTTGTTGTTGCAGCAATTCGCTGACCGCTTGGCCGGCAGCCGCGATGCTGGCGCAGGCCAGGTCCGTCACGGCAAACGCCGAGGGTAGCGCGCCGCTCGAAGTGAAAGCTATCGTTGTGTGCGGCAAGCCGAGCGCGGCTTGAATGGACGTGAGTAAACCAGTCATCGAAGGCCCTCCAGAACGAGAGCCGGAGCATAGATCAAAAACTGCTGATTTAGAGGAAAACGCAGATTGCTTGCCGAACATCCGAATCTGTGGGAGCTCCTAAACCCGAAACTGATCCATCAACTTCATCTGCTGATTGGCCAGTGCATTGAGGTGGCTGCTGATCTGCGCCGATTCAGTCGCTTGTCCGGTAAGGGTTTCGGTAACGGTGCGGATTGCCGAAACGTTGCGATTCACCTCTTCGGCCACTGCGCTTTGCTGCTCGGCGGCGCTGGCGATCTGCAGGTTCATGTCGCTGATCACGGTGACCGCGTCACTGATTTTGCTCAACGCCTGCACCGCTTGCTGAATCTGTCCGGCGTTGCTGTGCGCCTGGGTCTGGCTCGAATGCATGGTGGCCACGACGCCGCGCGTGCCGGTCTGGATGCGTTCGATGACGATGCGGATCTCTTCAACCGAATCCTGTGTGCGCTTGGCGAGGTTGCGCACCTCATCGGCGACTACCGCAAAACCACGACCGCTTTCACCGGCGCGAGCCGCTTCGATTGCCGCATTGAGGGCGAGCAGGTTGGTTTGCTCGGCGATGCTGCGGATCACTTCCAGCACCGAGCCGATCTGCTCGCTGTTAACCGCCAACGCTTCGACTTCGCCCACGGCTTTACTGACTTCGTCAGCCAGTTGATTGATGTCGCGGGTGCTGCGCTCGATGATCGCCATGCCGTCGCGGGCTGACTGATCGGCGCCCTTGGCGGCGTTGGCGGCATTCGACGCGCTGTTGGCGACGTCGTGCGCGGTGGCGCTCATTTCATTGGACGCGGTGGCGACCTGATCAATTTCGCGGAACTGCACTTGCATGCCTTCGCTGGTCTGGCGGGCGATTTCCGAAGACTGATCGGCAGTGCCGCGCGCATCGGTGATGCTCTGCTTGATCTGCGCGATGGTCGGTTGCAGCTTGTCGAGGAAACGGTTGAACCAGCTGACCAGCTCGCCAAGCTCGTCTTTTTTGCTGTATTGCAGACGCTGGGTCAGGTCGCCGTCGCCACTGGCGATCGCCTTGAGCATTTCGGCCACGCTGTTGATCGGCCGGGTCACGCCGGTCGCGGTCAGCCAGATCAGCAACAAGCCGATCAGTCCTGCTGCAGCGGCGACCGCTACCGCCATGATCGTGCCTCTCTCCTGAGCGTCATCGAGCACTTCCTGCAGCTTGACCGAGTCTGCCAGCAGCACTTGCTTGGGCAGGTCGATCACCACGGCCCAGGCTTTGGAATCGGTAATCGGGCTGACCGGATACACCGCACGAATCAGCTCACCTTGTTCAAGAATTTTTGGCGTCCCCGCACTGAGCAGTTGCAAGACATCCTTGCCGTCCGCACCCAGTGCGTCAGCGATATTTTTGCCGACCTTGCTTGCGTCATTGCTGAACCCGGCAAGCACGCCACTGCCAGAAACAATCATCATGTGCCCGGCGTTGTGGAACAGATCGCGCTGGGAATCGACGGCGGCGGCTTGCAGGGCATCAAGTGCGATGTCCACACCCACCACGCCAATGGATTTGCCATCCACCAGCAACGGTACGGAAATGGTCGTCATGAGCATTTCCTTGCCGCCAACGGTGTCGGCATAGGGGTCCAGCAGGCAGGTGCGTTTGCTGTCCCGAGGGCAGGTGTACCAGCTGTTGTAGGGAGTGCCGCTGAGGCTCAGCGTCGTTTTGGTCATGTCGTCTTCGACCATGATCGTATTCATCCCGGCACCGCCGGCACGGCTCCAGTAACTGGCAAAACGTCCCGCTTCGTTGGACTGCCGCGCTTCGTCGTTGACGAATTCGCTGTCCTTGCCGTCGAGACCGTTGGGTTCGAACGCCAGCCAGATTCCCAATACTTTGTTGTTGCGCTCGAAGGCGGTTTTCAGGCTCTGGTTCAACTCTTCGCGCACCGCGCTGGCCTCAAGCGAGCGCTTGGCGGCCATGCTGCGCAGGTCCTGGATCTGGTCCGCCAACGCGGTCACCACCAGCAGGCTTTCGCCGAAAGTTTTCTGCACCCGCACGGCTTGTTCAGCGGCCTTGGCTGCAAGCAGATCCTGCACACTGGCGGTGAGCATCTTGCTGCTGGAGGCGCTGACCAGTTGATCGTTCTGGTTGGTCTGGTAGATGTTCATGCCGACGATCAGAACGACAACGCCCAGCAGGCAAAGCCCCGACAGCAGAACTATTTTCAGGCGGATGGAAAGGGAGTCGAACATAGGGCGAGCTCGCAAATGAATGAGTGACTGGCTGTGAGTCGAAGTCGACCCGAGTTGCCAAATCCATTCAGCGCCATTCCTGAACCATCGGCGTGGCGGTGCTTTGCATGAGGGAAAGTCGATGAGCGGTCAGCGCAAGCGTTTGCGCGGTTTATCAGGAAGGTTTCAGGCTAGATTCAGGCCGTGACCAGATCCACAAATTGCCCGCGCCCATCCCGACAATGGCCAGGTAAACCGGCCAGCCATGATCGAGCGTCACCAGCATCAACCCTGCGCAAAGCAACATACTCAAGGTGGCGCTGACCTTCGCCCGACGCGCGATGACCTTGCCGTTGCGCCAGTTGCTCAGGATCGGTCCGGACAGCCGATGGTTTTCCAGCCATGCACTCAGGCGAGTTCGGCGGAGTTGGCATAGGCCTGCTCCAGCAGCACGGTGAAGCGGTTGAACGCCTCAAGGGCACCTTTGTCCAGTTCGGCTTCTTCCTGTGGGCTGAGCTCAAGCGAGTCGAGCGTGCGCACAAAGCTTTTCCAGCCCTCGGCGCGGCCGCCGGCCGGTTCGCCGAGATGGCGGGCACCAAATGTCTCACTTAAGCCCAGCCCCACCGCGCGCTTGATCAGAAACGCCGCGCCGAGCTTGGAACCCTCCGAGACAAATAGCCAACCCAGCGCTTGCGCCTGGGTCGGATTGTCCACAGCGCCCGGGACCGGGGCGGGAACACTGGTGTCCAGATCAGCCAGATCGGCCTTGGCCGCTTCAGCGCGGCAGCGCGCGGGCAGGTCAGGAATGATTGCCGTCAGCGCCGCATCGTTGTACAGCGACACCAGTTCCGCCTGGAACAGGTATTGCGCAACCACGAACCGGGCAAAACTGGCCTGGGTGTCGAAGGGGGCATGGGCTTTGACCAAAGCATCGAGTTTAGCGTGAGGCTCGTTGGTGATCTGGTTCACGCGTTGCGAACGCAGGGTTGGTCGTTGGGTAGTGGCCTGGGACGTCATGTAAAAATCCTTTGAGAAAAGAGGCGTCTGCCAACGAGACGAATCAGCAGGCGCCGGACAGTAAAAAAGCTTCTGCGTGGTTGGCGAAAACCACGCAGCGCAGCGCGGGTCAGATGTCCCAGATAAGGTTGACCGCGAAGTTACGCCCAGGCTGAGTCAGGCGATCCAGGTTAGCCGGGTTGATCACCGCTGCCTCGCCAACGCCGTCGTAACCGCGCACGTCGTCCCACAACCAGTATTTCTTGTCGGTCAGGTTGTAGACGCCGGCGCTGACGGTCACATCGTCGGTCACCTTGTAGAACCCGCTCAGGTCGAGCATGC
This sequence comes from Pseudomonas sp. Ant30-3, assembly GCF_000690905.1. Lineage (GTDB taxonomy): Bacteria > Pseudomonadota > Gammaproteobacteria > Pseudomonadales > Pseudomonadaceae > Aquipseudomonas. The sequence goes on from NZ_JMCL01000044.1 coordinate 53,049, forward strand.
CGAAGCCCGGCGATTTGAACTGGCTACTGACGCCGTCCGGTGATTTGAAGTTGCTGTCGTCGACCCGGTCCTTCTTCTTCACCACGGTCCAGCTGAGCAAGCCGCCGTAGTTGTCCTGGTCGTAACCGAGGCCGAATACGCCGGTCATCGGGTTGACGCTGTTGATCGGTTCGCCGGTATCGTTGTTGCGGCCGTAGAGATAAGCCACCGAGCCTTGGGTATACAGACCTTGCGGCGCGCCGAAGACATCCAGGCTCAAGCGACCCTTGATCTCGGCTCCCTTGATGGTGGCGCGTTTGATGTTGTTGCTTTGGAATTTCAGCTCATCGTAGCCGGGGCTGATCGCATCTTCGTTGATGAAGTCGCGGTACTTGTTGTAGAACACCGCCACGTCGAATGAACCGTGCTCGAAGTTGCCGCGCAGGCCGGTTTCGAAGCCTTTGCTTTTTTCCGGATCCAGGTTGGGATTGGGTTCCACGCTGTAACCTTCAGCGGCGTTATCGAAGCGTCCGTAGAGGGCTTTGGCGGTTGGCGTGCGGAAACCTTCGGCATATTGGCCATACCAGGTGTATTGCTCGGTCAAGGCGTAGGTCAGGCCGAATTTCGGCGACACCTTGTGCCACGTCTTGTTCTTGTCACTGACCGTACCGCTCCCGTCGGGGGCGACAGTGTTGAGGAATTCCTGGGTGATCTTCGGCTTGAGTTGCGTGTAGTCGTAGCGCAGGCCGGGCAGGAAGGTCCATTTGTCCCAACTGATCTGATCCTGCGCAAACAGGCTGTAGGTGTTGATGGTCGGGTCGGGGAAGTCGCTGGACTTTTTCAGCACGTCGGCAGGACTGACTGCGCCAACTGCCCGGCAACTGCCGAAAACCGCCAGGCAAATGCCATTGCCGCTGCGCGAGCCGGTGACTTTCTGCTGCTTGATCGTGGTGCCGTAGGTCATCAGATGATCGGTCTGGCCGAGGCTGAAAGCCTTGTCGAGTTGCGCGTCGAACACCCACTGCTTCTCTTCGTAAAGTGTGTTGCGCGTTCGCAGTACCTGGCGCGACATCGGGTAATAGAACTCGGCGGTGCTCTGGTCGGTCTTGGCGACCTGGTGGTTAAGGCTCCACTTGACGTTGTCCACCAGCAGGCTGTCGAGGGTGAAGCTGTTTTCCACGCCGAGCCGTTCGCGGGTCACGGTATCGTTGCCGGTCCGCCATTGGTACATACCGCCGGGCAGGACGCGGTCCGGGATGGTCGGCTGGCCATTGAAGAACGGCCCGCCGTAAGCGCTCTTCAGATCGGCATC
>NZ_JMCL01000045.1 GCF_000690905.1 Pseudomonas sp. Ant30-3
GGCGGGGGTCGGTAACCAGCTTTACACTCAGACCACCGCCGCTACCATGGGTTCGCCATGTCGACATTAGATGAAGAAGATCGCCGCGAATACTACCGTATCGAGGATTCGATCGCACTGGAAATTCGGCCCCTGTCCGCTCCCGAAGCTGCAGACCAGGATGTGTTGCAGGATGCATCACCGCTCTTCAACCTGCTCAGTGAATTGCATCTGAGTGAATTTGAGTCGCAACACCTGCTGCGTCAGATCAGTGAGCGCGATCGCAACATCGCCGCTTTCCTGAAATCGCAGAACAAACGCATCGACCTGCTCAGCCAGGTCATCGCGCTCACCGTGCTCGGCCAGATCGGCGAGCCGCAACCGGTGATCATTTCCGAAGGCGGCGTCGAATTTCAGTACCCGACGCCGATTGCTACGGGCGCGCACCTCTCGGTGAAACTGGTGTTGATGCCGCAAGCGCTCGGCCTGTTGCTACGTGCACGTGTTACCCATTGCGATGCGAAGGGCGACGGTTATGACGTGGGCACCGAGTTCCAGCGCCCCACCGATGCCCAGCGGCAGTTGCTCGCCCGTTATATTTTGCAGAAGCAGGCCCAGGAAAGACGTCTGGCCCGCGAACAAAACGAATCCGGCATTTAAATTAAGGAAGATCCCGTGACCCTCATCTATGGCCATCGCGGCGCCAAGGGCGAAGCACCGGAAAATACCCTGACCAGCTTTCAGGAGTGCCTCAAGCACGGCGTGCGCCGTTGCGAACTGGACCTGCACCTGTCCAAGGATAACGAGTTGATGGTCATTCATGACCCGACGCTCAAGCGCACCACCGAACGCCGTGGCAAGGTCGTCGAACACACCGCAAAAGACCTGGTGACCTACGACGCACGCAAAGGTGGCCCGGGCTGGATCAAACCGTGCCCGATTCCGACGCTGGAAGAGTTGTTCGAAAAATGCGACTTCGAGCACTGGCAACTGGAAGTCAAAAGCGCTTCACGCACCCGCGCCGCGACCACCGTGCTGGCGATTCGTGAAATGGCCCAACGCTTTGGAATGCTCGACAAGATCACCATCACCTCGAGTTCACGGGAGGTGTTGAAGGCGGCACTGGACCTTGTGCCGGACGTGTCGCGCGGATTGGTGGCCGAGTACGCCTGGCTCGACCCCTTGAAAGTCGCGCAAAGCTATGGCTGTGAAATTCTTGCGTTGAACTGGACGCTGTGTACGCCGGAACGCCTGCAGAAGGCGCAGCGTCAGGGGCTGCATGTATCGGTGTGGACAGTCAACGAGCCCGCGCTAATGCGTAGACTCGCCGACTTCGGCGTTGACAGCCTGATTACAGACTTTCCCGGTTTGGCCAGCGCCACGCTCGAGAATTGCTGAAATCGGTCTCCCCGGCCGGCTCAGGCCACCGGCCGGAGCCGCTCAAAAAAGCCGGTTGAGGCCATCGTACGCCGCTACCCGATAGGCTTCGGCCATGGTCGGGTAGTTGAACGTCGTGTTGACGAAATACTTCAGCGTGTTCAATTCACCCGGCTGGTTCATGATCGCCTGACCGATGTGCACGATCTCCGACGCCTGATAACCGAAGCAGTGCACGCCAAGCACTTCCAGCGTTTCGCGGTGGAAGAGGATCTTCAGCATGCCCTGTGGCTCGCCGGCAATCTGTGCACGCGCCATGCTCTTGAAGAACGCCTTGCCGACTTCGTAAGGCACTTTGGCCTGAGTCAATTCCTGCTCGTTCTTGCCGATCGAGCTGATTTCCGGAATCGTGTAAATGCCGGTCGGCACATCATTCACGAAACGCCAGCTGTTGTTATCGACAATGCTGCCCGCTGCAGAACGACCCTGGTCGTGGGCGGCGCTGGCCAGGCTCGGCCAGCCGATGACGTCACCGGCACCATAAATGTTCGGTACGCAGGTGCGGTAAGCCTCGTCGACTTCGATCTGGCCACGGCTGTTGACCTTGACGCCGATGTTTTCCAGACCTAGTTGATCCGTGTTGCCGGTACGACCGTTGCACCAGAGCAAGGCGTCGGCCTTGATCTTCTTGCCGGACTTGAGGTGCAGGATCACGCCGTTGTCCACGCCTTCAACACGGTCGTAGTCTTCGTTATGGCGGACCGTAATGTTGTTGTTGCTGAAGTGATAACTCAACGCCTGGGAAATTTCCGAGTCGAGGAAGCTCAGCAGCTGACCGCGGTTGTCGACCAATTCAACCAGTACGCCCAGACCACTGAAGATCGACGCGTACTCGCAACCAATCACGCCAGCGCCGTAGACAATCAGTTTGCGCGGGGTGTGACCGAGGCTGAGGATGGTGTCGCTATCGTAGATACGCGGGTGGTGGAAATCGATGTCGGCCGGACGATACGGGCGCGAACCGGTAGCAATGATGATGTGCTTGGCCACAAGCTTTTCGACAACACCGTTGGCGCAGACCACTTCGATGGTTTGCTCGTCGGCAAAACTGCCGGTACCGAAAAACACGTCGACGCGGTTACGGGCGTAGTAGCCGGTGCGCGACGAGACTTGTTTGGAGATGACTTTTTCAGCGCTTTTCAGCACGTCCGGAAACGAGAACCAGCGCGGCTCACCAATCGCCCGAAACATCGGGTTAGTGTTGAACTGCATGATCTGCCGGACCGAGTGACGCAGTGCCTTGGACGGGATGGTGCCCAGGTGGGTGCAGTTGCCGCCGACCTGGCGACGGCTGTCGACCATCGCCACCTTGCGCCCTGCTTTGGCGGCGTTCATTGCCGCGCCTTCTCCGGCGGGGCCGGAACCCAACACCACCACGTCGTAGTTGTAGACAGCCATGCGTACTCCTCAGAACAGGCCGCGGCGCCCTCGGCACCTGCGGCTAAATCACGCCGATCTGCGGCGTGAAGGAACAATTTGGGGTCAGTGCAGAACCCGGACACAGTCTATAGAAGCGTCAACGCCGGGCACATTAACCCTTGGTCGCGTCGTAGGCTACTTTTGCCTGCGCTACAACGCCAGTTTTCAATGCTCGGCTTGCTGCTTTCCCCCGCCCGCCAGGCGCTCGAACGCCGTGTTTGCGCGAGTGTTGAAGCCTGTATCGGCACGCATCACAAAAAATGCACCGATGTCATGACGTTGGGCATAGTCCCACGCCCGTTCCGGCCCCAGAATAAACAGCAGGGTGGATAGTCCATCGGCCATCAGCGCTGAAGGATGAATGACCGTGACCGACGCCAGTGTGTGCAGGACCGGCGCGCCGGTGCGCGCATCAATGGTGTGGGAATAACGCCTTCCGTCCTGCATGAAATAGTGACGGTAATCGCCGGACGTGGAAACGGCGTAACCGTCGACGCCGATAATGCGATGAGCCACTTGTTGATCGTCCCGAGGTTCCTCCAAGGCAATCTTCCAGGCTGAACCGTCGAGCTTTTTGCCCGCAGCCTTGAGTTCGCCGGTCACTTCAGCAAGGTAGTTGTGAATGCCCAGCGCTGCGAGTCTTGCGGCAACGGTGTCGACGGCATAACCGGCGGCAATACTGTTGAAATCGACTTCAACGGCGGCGTCTTTGCATAACCGGTCTTCATCGATTCGCAAGTGCCGGTAATCGACACGCTGCCGCACTTCGGCCAGTGCTCTCGAATCCGGAACCTGTTCGCCGCGCGACTGCGGACCAAACCCCCAAAGGTCGAGTAGCGGCTCCACGGTCAGGTCAAACGAGCCTTCGCTCTGTTCTGACAGAAATTGACCGACGCGGATTAATTCGAGCACCGGCGCGGGCATTTTTTGACAGCGGTTCGCAGGCAACGCGTTAAACCGTGCGATGTCCGAGTCGCTGCGGTAAGTGGACATTTGCCGCTCGACGTCGGCAAGGATCTGCTCGACCTCGCGCTGGATATCTTTGGCAGCGGGAAGATCGGCGTGGCGCAAGTATTTGATGGAATAAGTGCTGCCCATGGTCGGGCCGCTGAAGTTTTCCATGGAGTCGCCATTGCCGCAGCCGGACAGTGCAGCGCACAGCATCGGGAAAACAATCGTCCGCCGAATCAAAAATGCATTCTCCTTAAAACGCCACTGACCCAAACAAAAACGCCCCGACCTAAGTCGGGGCGCTCTCATTTACTATTAAAGCTTAGCGCGGGAATGCAGGCGGATTTACATCGGCCATGTCTTCCATCACGCGAACTACCTGGCAGCTGTAGCCGAATTCGTTGTCGTACCAAACGTACAGAACAACGCGGTTATCCTGGCAGATGGTTGCTTCGGCATCGACAACACCGGCGTGACGCGAGCCAACGAAGTCGGTAGAAACCACTTCCTGCGAATTGACGTAGTCGATTTGCTTATGCAGATCGGAGTGCAGCGCCATGTAGCGCAGGTACTCGTTCATCTCTTCACGGGTGGCGGCTTTCTCAAGGTTCAGGTTGAGAATGGCCATCGACACGTTCGGCGTCGGAACGCGAATCGCGTTACCGGTCAGCTTGCCGGCCAGTTCAGGCAATGCCTTGGCAGCAGCGGTGGCAGCACCGGTTTCGGTGATGACCATGTTCAGCGCGGCGCTACGGCCACGGCGATCGCCCTTGTGGAAGTTGTCGATCAGGTTCTGGTCGTTGGTGTACGAGTGAACCGTCTCAACGTGACCGTTGACGATGCCGAACTTGTCGTTGACAGCCTTCAGAACCGGCACGATGGCGTTGGTGGTGCAGGACGCCGCGGAAACGATCTTGTCGTCAGCAGTGATTTCGCCGTGGTTGATACCGTGAACGATGTTCTTCAGCTTGCCTTTGCCAGGCGCAGTCAGGACAACGCGATCAATGCCCGGGCAGGCCAGGTGCTGGCCCAGACCGTCGGCATCACGCCATACACCGGTGTTGTCCACCAGCAGCGCATCTTTGATGCCGTACTGGGTGTAGTCCACTTCGGTAGGATTTTTCGCGTAGATAACCTGGATCAGGTTACCGTTGGCGGTGATGGTGTTGTTGGCTTCGTCGATGGTGATGGTGCCATCGAACGGGCCATGCACCGAGTCACGGCGCAGCAGGCTTGCGCGCTTGACCAGATCGTTTTCGGCACCCTTGCGCACGACAATGGCGCGCAGACGCAGGCCGTCGCCGCCACCGGTTTTCTCGATCAGGATACGTGCCAGCAGACGGCCGATACGACCGAAACCGTAGAGGACAACGTCGGTGCCCTTGCGAGCGTTGACGTTTTGCTGGCCAACGACGTCAGCCAGTTCTTCACGAACGAACTGCTCGGCGTTACGGCCATTGGCTTCGGCCTTGAACTTGACGGCCAGCTTGCCCAGGTCTACCGAAGCAGCGCCGAGCTTGAGTTCGCTCATGGCCTTCAGCAGCGGAAATGTTTCGTGGACGGACAATTCGCTGTCATCGGACTGGCGGTGACGAGCAAAGCGGTGAGCTTTGAGAATCGCAATGACTGAACGGTTGATCAGGCTGCGGCCATAGATCGAGCTCACCACGTTGTTATTGCGGTAGAGCTGACCGATAAGCGGAATCATCGCTTCTGCGAGTGCTTCACGGTCGATCCATTCACCAAGACACTGGTCGGGCTTCTGAGTCACGGGAACCTTCCACTATGTAGGGGCAGAAAAAAGGGGCTACATTATGCCGCCGAGTGTTCCTCGTAGCAATGCGCACCTGTCGCGCGAACGGTAACATTTTCCTGTTCAAAAAATTTACGCTTCGCTCCAGCCCAGTAAACCCGGGGGCTGCGGGATAGTCAATTTTTTGAACAACACACCACAGTGTCCGTAACCCTCCGTAACACATGGTGGTTTTGCCACTACATATTCATCATTTTTGAACAAAAAACCGCGGGATTTTGTCTTTACCACTACATTTCACCCGACGTGCGTATTAGACACAGTCTGCAACTGACAGGCGGCACCCGGGGCCGTTACAATTACCGACTTTGTCGCAACGCTTGGAGCTCAACCTTCCGTGCCCGTTCTGCGTCTACCGCTACTCCCTGCTGCGGCAGGTAAACAGCATTGGGGCAACCTGCCCGGTGCCGCCTTGAGCCTGGCCATCGCCGAGGCAGCCAGTGCTGCCAAGCGCTTTACCCTGCTGCTGACCGCTGACAGCCAGAGCGCCGAGCGACTCGAGCAGGAGCTGGGTTTCTTCGCCCCGGATTTGCCGGTGCTGCATTTCCCGGACTGGGAAACCCTGCCCTACGACCTGTTCTCGCCACATCAGGACATCATTTCCCAGCGCATCGCAGCCTTATACAGATTGCCGGAGCTGAGCCATGGCGTGCTGGTGGTGCCGATCACCACCGCCTTGCACAGACTGGCGCCGACCAAATTCCTTCTCGGCAGCAGTCTGGTGCTGGATATCGGGCAGAAGCTCGACGTCGAACAAATGCGCACCCGACTTGAAGCCAGCGGTTACCGTTATGTCGACACGGTGTACGAACACGGCGAATTTACCGTGCGCGGCTCGCTGATCGACCTGTTCCCGATGGGCAGCAAACTGCCCTACCGCATCGATTTGTTCGACGACGAAATCGAAACGCTGCGCACATTCGATCCGGAAAACCAGCGGTCCATCGAAAAAGTGGAGACCGTTCGGCTGTTGCCGGCGCGTGAGTTTCCGCTGCAGAAGGATGCGGTTACGCGCTTCAAGGCGCGCTTCCGCGAACGCTTCGATGTCGACTTTCGGCGCTGCCCGATCTTCCAGGACCTGAGCAGCGGGATTACCCCCGCCGGCATCGAGTATTACCTGCCGCTGTTCTTCGATGAAACGTCGACGCTGTTCGATTACCTTCCACAGGACACGCAAGTGTTCTCGCTGCCAGGCATCGAACAAGCGGCGGAAAATTTCTGGAACGACGTGCGCAACCGTTACGAAGAGCGACGCGTCGACCCCGCACGTCCTTTATTGCCACCCGCCGAGCTGTTCCTGCCGGTGGAAGACTGTTTTGCCCGTCTGAAAAACTGGCCGCGCGTGGTCGCCAGCCAGCAGGACGTGGAAACTGGCGTCGGTCGTGAACGTTTTCCGGCTCGCGCTTTACCGGACCTGGCCATCGAAGCCAAGGCGACCCAGCCATTGGCGGCGCTGGCCGGTTTCCTCGATGAGTTCCCCGGCCGCGTGCTGTTCACCGCCGAGTCCGCGGGCCGTCGAGAAGTGCTGCTGGAGTTGCTCGAACGCCTGAAACTACGACCGAAGACTGTCGACAGCTGGCCGGATTTCGTCACCAGCGAAGAGCGCCTGGCGATTACCATCGCACCGCTTGACGAAGGATTGGTCCTGGACGATCCAGCCCTGGCGCTGATTGCCGAGAGCCCGTTGTTCGGGCAGCGCGTGATGCAGCGCCGTCGCCGCGAAAAACGCACCGACGCCAATAATGATGCCGTGATCAAAAACCTCACCGAGCTGCGCGAAGGCGCGCCGGTGGTGCACATCGATCATGGCGTAGGCCGTTATCTCGGGCTGACCATCCTGGAAATCGATAACCAGGCCGCGGAATTCCTGACCCTCGAATACGCCGAAAACGCCAAGCTTTACGTGCCGGTGGCCAACCTGCACCTGATCGCCCGCTACACCGGCAGCGACGACGCCTTGGCCCCATTGCACCGCCTTGGTTCCGAAACCTGGCAAAAAGCCAAGCGCAAAGCGGCTGAGCAAGTGCGCGATGTCGCCGCCGAATTGCTCGACATCTATGCGCGCCGCGCCGCTCGCGAAGGTTACGCCTTCGCCGATCCGAAAGCCGATTACGCGACGTTCAGCGCCGGCTTCCCGTTCGAAGAAACTCCGGACCAGCAAACCACCATCGAAGCCGTGCGTGCCGACATGCTCGCGCCCAAACCAATGGATCGACTGGTCTGCGGCGACGTTGGTTTCGGCAAGACCGAAGTGGCCATGCGCGCAGCATTCATTGCCGTGCACGGTGGCCGCCAGGTGGCGATTCTGGTGCCGACCACCCTCCTCGCCCAACAACATTACAACAGCTTCCGCGACCGCTTCGCCGACTGGCCTGTGACCGTGGAAGTGATGAGCCGTTTCAAGTCGACCAAAGAAGTGAATGCCGCCGTCGCCAACCTCGCCGAGGGCAAGATCGACATCGTCATCGGCACGCACAAGTTGCTGCAGGACGACGTCAAGATCAAAAACCTCGGGCTGGTCATCATCGACGAAGAGCACCGCTTCGGCGTCCGACAGAAAGAACAACTGAAAGCCCTGCGCAGCGAAGTCGACATCCTGACCCTGACCGCCACGCCGATTCCGCGCACGCTGAACATGGCAGTGTCGGGCATGCGTGACCTGTCGATCATCGCCACACCGCCGGCGCGTCGTCTGTCGGTGCGGACCTTCGTCATGGAGCAGAACAAAAGTACGGTCAAGGAAGCGCTGTTGCGTGAGTTGTTGCGCGGCGGGCAGGTCTACTACCTGCACAACGACGTGAAGACTATCGAGAAATGCGCCGCCGACCTCGCTGAACTGGTACCGGAAGCGCGGATCGGCATCGGCCACGGGCAGATGCGTGAACGCGATCTCGAACAGGTGATGAGCGACTTCTACCACAAGCGCTTCAACGTGCTGATCGCCTCGACCATCATCGAGACCGGCATCGACGTGCCGAGCGCCAACACCATCATCATCGAGCGCGCCGACAAATTCGGTCTGGCGCAGCTGCACCAGTTGCGTGGCCGGGTCGGTCGCAGCCACCACCAGGCCTATGCGTACCTGTTGACGCCGCCGCGCCAGCAGATCACTGCCGATGCGGAAAAGCGTCTGGAAGCGATTGCCAATACTCAGGACCTCGGCGCGGGCTTCGTGCTCGCCACCAACGACCTGGAAATCCGTGGCGCCGGCGAGTTGCTGGGCGACGGCCAGAGCGGGCAGATTCAAGCTGTCGGTTTCACGCTGTACATGGAAATGCTCGAGCGTGCGGTGAAGTCGATCCGCAAAGGCGAGCAGCCTAACCTCGATCAACCATTGGGTGGCGGACCGGAAGTCAATCTGCGCGTTCCGGCATTGATCCCTGAAGATTATTTGCCGGATGTGCATGCACGCCTGATTCTGTACAAACGCATTGCCTCGGCCACGGACGAGGAAGGTCTCAAGGACCTGCAGGTCGAGATGATCGACCGTTTCGGCCTGCTGCCCGAGCCGACCAAAAACCTGATGCGGATTACTGCGCTGAAGCTGCAGGCCGAAATACTGGGCATCAAGAAAGTCGACGGAGGCCCGCAAGGTGGCCGAATCGAGTTCGCCGCGCAGACGCCGGTGGACCCGCTGACCCTGATCAAACTCATCCAGAGCCAGCCGAAGCGTTACAAATTCGAAGGCGCGACGATGTTTAAATTCCAGGTGCCGATGGAACGCTCGGAAGAGCGCTTTAATACTGTAGAGGCGCTGTTCGAGCGCCTCATTCCGAAAACTGCTTGAAGGACGCCGCATGCGCCTGTTTCACACGCTGACGTTGCTGATGACCCTGGTCACCCCTGCGGCATTTGCCGACGATCTGTACCAGGTTGAAATGATTCTGGTCCGCCAGAATGCGGTACCGGCCATTGTCAGCCGAGCCGCACCCGAAGACTGGGCTGCCGGCGCACAACGCCTCAGCGCAGACAGCGTGCGTACGCCGAGCCTCAACCCGGAAGTTGAAAAGCTGACGGCCAGCAGTGAATACACGGTATTGCTGCATAAAGCCTGGCAGCAGAATCTCGGCGAAGAAGTCAGCAAGGTCGCGATCAGTGAAGGCGCCGAGCAGTTCGGCCAATTCCCGATCGAGGGCACGCTGAGTTTGAAGCTGGGACGCTTCACCGACGTCGATGCGGATTTCTGGGTCAATCAAATCGATGCCAATGGCATGGTCACCGCCAGCGAACGCTTGAAGCAGGAAAGCCACACCAAGAATGGCCAGCTTAATTTTCTCGACAATGGTCACTTGGGTCTGCTGATCAAGATCACATCGCTGACCGCACCGGCACCTCGCCCAGCCCCCGAAGAAATTCCGGACTGATTGAAGTCCCTATGCCTGCGACCCTGAGCAAACCCCTCGCACCTTCCTGGGTCAGCCGATTCAAGGAACAGAGTCTGGAGCGCGGCCGCCGCTACGCGCTGGAGAATCGCGTCAGAATTGTCGAGGTTGCAGACGCCACGATTACGGCGGCTTGCGAAGGCTCCGGCGGTAACGTTTACCGTCAGACCATTCGCCTGCGCGAGTCAGCCAAAGCCACCCTGCTGATGGTCGATGCAACCTGCACCTGTCCGGTCCGCAGCAACTGCAAGCATTGTGCGGCCGTACTGCTGAAAGTTCAGGAAACCCTGGCTTATCCTGCCGCCGCACAGGACGCCGAACTGCTGGAAAAACTCCAGGCCGTTCTGGAAAACCGCGGGCCGAAAGCGCCGCCTCAGGTGCTGGTTGAAAACGTCCAGCCGATACCGCGCCTGTGGCTGGCGAGTATCGCGTTCAGCGCCTTTGAGCCGCGCAACGGCAAGATGCAACGCTACATCCAGCATCGTGCGGCGCTGTCCTTCAGCTATCTGGATGAGTACGTCAGCGGACAGAAAAACACTGACGTGCTGATTCGCCAGGAAACCCAGACGCTGCGGATAAAACGTCATCCGGAAGTCGAACAGGCTTACAGGGAACAGTTAAGAATCCTCGGCTTCAAGATCGCCACCCGGCAAAGCAAGGCCTTGCCGGAAAGCGCGGGCGAACTCTATGAGATGGTCAATGACAGCGCCTGGCTAACCTTTACCCTCAATGAACTGCCGAAGCTGCGCGCCCAGAATTGGGAGCTGCAGATTGATGAGGATTTCGGTTTCGACCTGACCGCCGTTGACGATTGGTACGCCACCGTAGAACAGGTACCGGAACGTGACTGGTTTGATCTGGAACTGGGGATCATCGTCAACGGCGAGCGCCTCAGCCTGCTGCCGATCCTGCTCAACCTGATGCGCTCCCACACCGAAATCCTCAACCCTGAACGCCTCGCCCGACGCCGCGACGACGAGCTGATTCTGGTGAACATCCCCAATCGCCCGAACTCTGAGCACGGCCCGCTGCAAGTCGCCCTGCCCCTCGGTCGCCTGAAGCCGGTACTTGCGACCCTCGGTGAGTTTTATCTGCAAGACCCCGGCGAGACGACGCTGCGCCTGAGCAAGGCTGATGCCATTCGCTTGAACCCGCTGGAAGACATGCCGCTGCTTTGGGAAGGTGGTGAGCAGATCCGCACCTTCGCCCAGCGCCTGCGGGACATTCGCGATTACACGGCGGTCGCCCCCGAAGGTTTGAACGCGACTTTGCGCCCGTATCAGCTGGAGGGGTTGAGCTGGATGCAGTCACTGCGGCAACTGGAGGTCGGCGGCATTCTCGCGGATGACATGGGCTTGGGAAAAACCCTGCAAACCCTGGCGCACATTCTCATCGAGAAAGACGCTGGACGCCTGGACCGGCCGTGCATGGTGGTGATGCCCACCAGTCTGATCCCCAATTGGCTGGACGAAGCGGCACACTTCACGCCGCAGCTTAAGGTGCTTGCGCTGTATGGCGCCGGGCGCAAAAAGCACTTCGAGCACCTCGCAGACTACGACCTGATCCTGACCACCTATGCGCTGCTGCCCAAAGACGTCGAGCGACTGGCCGCGCAGCCATTGCATGTACTGGTTCTGGACGAAGCGCAGTACATCAAGAATCCGAACAGCAAAGCCGCCCAGGCTGCCCGCGAACTTAACGCGCGCCAACGTTTGTGCCTCAGCGGCACGCCGCTGGAAAATCACTTGGGCGAACTGTGGTCGCTGTTTCACTTTCTGTTGCCGGGCTGGCTCGGCGACGTCAAAAGTTTCAACCGCGATTACCGCGTACCCATTGAAAAGCGCGGCAGCGAAGTCAGACTTCAACACCTCAACGGTCGGATAAAACCGTTTTTGTTGCGCAGGACCAAAGAGCAAGTGGCCACCGAGCTGCCGCCGAAAACCGAGATCATCCATTGGGTGGAACTCAACGAAGCCCAACGCGATGTGTATGAAACCATGCGATTGGCAATGGACAAGAAAGTCCGCGACGAAATCACCCGCAAAGGCGTGGCCCGCAGTCAGATCATCATTCTCGAAGCATTACTGAAATTGCGCCAGGTGTGCTGCGATTTACGCTTGGTCAACGATGCTGCACTGCCACCCAAGGGCAGCACCTCGGGCAAGCTTGATAGCCTGATGGAAATGCTTGAGGAGTTGTTCGAGGAAGGTCGCCGGGTTCTGCTGTTTTCGCAGTTCACTTCAATGTTGTCGCTGATCGAGATCGAATTGACCAAACGCGGGGTGGCCTACGCGATTTTGACGGGACAGACCCGTGACCGACGCACGCCGGTGAAAGAATTCCAGAGCGGCAAGCGTCAGATCTTTCTGATCAGCTTGAAGGCTGGCGGTGTCGGTTTGAACCTGACCGAGGCAGACACGGTGATTCACTACGACCCGTGGTGGAACCCGGCGACTGAAAACCAGGCCACTGACCGCGCCTATCGCATCGGGCAGGAGAAACCGGTGTTTGTGTACAAGCTGATTGCTCGCGGCACGGTGGAAGAGAAGATTCAGCATCTGCAGAAGGAAAAATCCGACTTGGCAGCGGGCGTGCTGGATGGACGCTCGGCTGGAGACTGGAAGTTGCAGAGTGATGATATTGAAGCGTTGTTCGCGCCGTTGCCGGACAAGCTGGAGAAGCTGGAGAAGCGCTGAGGTCTTCAGCGCCGGGTAGACCGCCTTCGCGGGCAAGCCCGCTCCCACCCTTGATTTCCTGTGTTCATACATTTGTGTACAGCACAGGCCAAATGTGGGAGCGGGCTTGCTCGCGAAGGCGTCAACCCGATGAAAGTGAGGCTCAGCCCTTAAGCACCCGCGCCAATGTCGACTTCACCTTGCCCATTCCCTCAAGCAACGCCTGCTCGATCTCGGCCATGGTGATCACAGCCGTGGTCTTGCCCGCCGCCGGGTTCACCACCAGCGCGAGACAGGCGTAATCCAGTTCCAGCTCGCGGGCCAGTGCCGCTTCCGGCATGCCGGTCATGCCGACGATATCGCAGCCATCACGTTCCAGTTTCGCGATTTCAGCTACGGTTTCCAGACGCGGACCTTGGGTGCAGGCGTACACGCCCTGATCGCTGTAAGCGACGCCCTCAGCCGCCAGCGCCGCAATCAACTGCTGGCGCAGCGGTTCGCTGTAAGGAAAACTGAAATCGATGTGCGTGACGTGTTCCAGGTCGCTGGCGAAATAGGTGTGTTCACGACCACTTGTGTAATCGATCAACTGATGCGGGACGCAGAAATGTCCGGTGCCCATCGCCGAGTGAATGCCGCCAACGGCATTGACTGCCAGAATGGCTTGCGCACCCGCTTGCTTCAACGCCCAGAGATTGGCGCGATAATTCACCTGATGCGGTGGAAAGCGGTGCGGATGGCCGTGGCGTGCCAGGAACAGCACTTCCTTGCCGGCGTATTCCCCGATCTGCACATCGGCAGAAGGCGCGCCGTAAGGAGTATCAACCGCCAGTGACTGGCGAATGCTCAGGCCTTCGAGTTGAGTCAGGCCGGTGCCACCGATAATCGCGTAAACCGTCATAACGTAAAGTCCTTATTCAATCAGTTGGGCGTCTTTGAGCGCACCGATGGCCGTCAGCCAACGTGGGTCCTGACGGTATTCAGTGCCGGCATACGACTGCCCGCGCATTCGCGCAATGCGTTCGGAAGGTCGGACTTTCAGACGCTGCGCCGCGCTCAAGGCGAGCTCGGCTGCCGCGCGATCGTTACACACCAGCCCCATGTCACAGCCGGCCGTCAGTGCGGCTTCGATACGGCTGGCAGCATCGCCGACCACGTGGGCGCCGGCCATGGACAAATCGTCGCTGAAGATAACCCCGTCGAACTGCAATTCGCCGCGCAGGATGTCCTGCAACCAGCGCCGGGAGAAACCGGCGGGCTGTGAATCGACTTGCGGGTAAATAACGTGAGCAGGCATGACCGCGGCCAATTGCTTGCTCAATTTCGCGAAGGGAACCAGGTCGTTGGCGCGAATCTCGTCGAGACTGCGTTCGTCGTTGGGGATCGCCACGTGCGAATCTGCTTCGGCCCAACCGTGCCCCGGAAAGTGTTTGCCGGTGGCGGCCATGCCAGCACCGTACATCCCGCGGATAAACGCACCCGCCAGCAGCGCGGCGCGTTGCGGGTCGCCTTCGAACGAGCGGGTGCCGACTACGGCACTGCGCTGGTAATCGAGGTCCAGCACCGGCGCGAAGCTCAGGTCGAGGCCAACGGCCAATACCTCGGTTGCCATGATCCAGCCGCATTGCTCGGCCAAATATTCAGCGTTCGGGTTGTCAGCGATGGCGCGCATGGCCGGCAGGCGAACGAAGCCTTGCCGCAGACGCTGAACCCGACCGCCCTCCTGGTCCACCGCCAGCAACAGATCCGGGCGAATGGCGCGGATGGCGGCACTCAGTTCACGAACCTGACGCGGGTGCTCGATGTTGCGGGCAAAGATGATCAGGCCGCCGACTTCAGGCTGGCGCAATAATTGGCGATCTTCGGCCGTCAGCCAGGTACCGGCGACGTCCACCATCAACGAGCCTTGCAGGCCAGCAGTCATAAGAATTCCTTGAAAACAAAAAGACCGGTTCGCACGCTTGCTCCGCCATGGGTTGTACCCGGCAGGTCGGCAATATCAGTGGGAAGCGGGTTCAGAACGAGAGTCGGCATGGGCGGCTAGCTTAACGGATGTCAGCTGCTGCGCCCACCCGTGCGCAGTCAAACCTTGGCGGCAATCGGTGTCGATTTGCTACGTGGTCGAAGTTGCGCGGTGGCCATCGCCGTGTCGGTCACGCCGGTTTCGGCACGCATGCCGGCAGCCAGGAATGGCACCATCAGACGCATGACTTGTTCAATGGACGTGTTGACGCCGAAATCAGTCTCGGCAATGGCCCGCAGTGCTTTGATGCCCGACATGCTGAACGCGGCGGCTCCAAGCATGAAGTGCACGCGCCAGAACAGCTCGATAGGCGGGATACGCGGGGCAGCCTCATTGACAAGCATCATGTAACGGCGGAACACCTTGCCATACATGTCTTCGAGATAACGGCGCAGGTGACCCTGACTCTGACTGAAAGCGAGTCCGAGCAAACGCATGAAAATAGACAGGTCGTTGCCGCTGCGTGGCTGCACCACGAGCGCTTGCTCGACGAGGATTTCAAGCAGCTCTTCGAGGGACGGTTTGTTTTCGGGTTTGGACTGACGGCGCTCAAGCTCTTTATCGAGACTCAGACAGAACGGCCCCAGGAAACGCGAGAAGACCGCTTGGATCAAAGCCTTCTTCGAGCCGAAGTGATAATTCACCGCAGCCAGATTGACCCCAGCTTTGCTGGTGATCAGACGCAAAGAGGTTTCAGCGAATCCTTTTTCCGCGAACAGCTGTTCTGCAGCATCGAGAATGCGTTCAACGGTTTCCGACTGGGCCATGGCTACTCCGCCTGACAAACACTTGTTTGAAACATACGTTTTCAGCCCAGCCCTTGTCAAGCCTGCCGGTCCGTTTTGGGAATGGTCGGTCAGCTATTTAACCACACAACTCGACGTTGTTAATCAGCCGCTGGATTGACCGTCCGGCGCCGAATGAAAAAAGGGGCATTGCCAAGAGCTTTCTACTGTATATAATCCCAGTCACTGTATAAAAAGACAGAGCGATCAATATGCTAAAGCTGACGCCACGCCAAGCAGAGATTCTGGCCTTCATCAAACGCTGCCTCGAAGACAACGGCTATCCGCCGACCCGTGCGGAAATCGCTCAGGAACTGGGATTCAAGTCGCCCAACGCGGCTGAAGAACACTTGAAAGCACTGGCCCGCAAGGGCGCAATCGAGATGACGCCGGGTGCGTCCCGCGGTATTCGCATCCCCGGCTTTGAAGCCAAGGCGGACGACTCGACGCTACCGATCATTGGCCGAGTGGCCGCCGGCGCACCGATTCTTGCCCAGCAACACATCGAAGAGTCCTGCAACATCAATCCGGCCTTCTTCCATCCGCGCGCCGACTATCTGCTGCGCGTGCATGGCATGAGCATGAAGGACGTAGGCATTTTTGATGGCGACCTGCTGGCGGTGCACACCACTCGTGAAGCCCGCAATGGCCAGATTGTGGTGGCGCGCATCGGCGACGAAGTCACCGTCAAGCGCTTCAAGCGAGACGGCAGCAAGGTCTGGTTGATGGCCGAAAACCCTGAATTTGCCCCTATCGAAGTAAACCTGAAAGATCAGGAACTGGTGATTGAAGGCTTGAGCGTTGGCGTCATTCGCCGCTAAAGGAGGCTTTATGCAGTTCCCACACACCTCACAGCAAGCCCAACTGCCGTTGTTCGAGGCATTCATGGTGCAGCCGATGGCGCCGATTCTGGAAGATGTGGTCAAGGCGCCCTGGAGCGCTGAACCGGATGTTTTCAGCGAATTGTCGCTACGAGGTGCGGCCGGGAATTGCCTCAACCTTCTGGCCCCTGTACTGCGGGAATTGAGCCAGGATCAGGATGCACGATGGCTGACGTTGATCGCGCCGCCGGCCAGCGTTACGCAAGCCTGGCTACGGGATGCCGGGTTGAACCGTGAACGCATCCTGCTGCTGCAACCCCGTGGCACCCAAAGCGCACAGCAGCTAACGTGCGAGGCGCTACGTTTAGGCCGTAGCCACACCGTTGTAAGTTGGTTGAACCCACTGACTACGGCATCGCGGCAACAACTGATCACTGCAGCCCGTACCGGCGACGCACAAAGCCTGAACATTCGATTAGGTTAAACAGAGTGCGCATTTAATGCGCAGGGCTTCTCCAAGGACTGAGAAGCCGATCGGAAACGGGATCAAACCAAAACGATGAACGGGATCAGTGAAGAACCCGAAAACTTTCATCAGTGGTGAAGTCACCCTCAACCAGGCGCCCCGCCATCTGAACGCCGACGCTCAGCATCGCCTTTGCGACCTCCACGTGCTGACCCTGCAGGAAAGCCTTGGCATCCTCGGAGAAATCCAAAGTGACCAGAGAACCTTCGTCCTCGGCTCTGCGCAGCTCGATACGGCCGTCTGGTAACTCGACAATTTCTAGAAAGGACGTTGGCATAAAGGTCGGATCTCCACGAAAGGCGGCGATTATATAGGCATCAGCCAGGCTTCGCTCGGGATCTTGACCAGATGCCTACTCGAAGCGACATTTCTGACAGCACCCGTCCCTGAATTGACAGAGGATCAGGTTTCCCACCTGAGTTTTACAGCCTTAGCTCTCGCTCAGGCCTTCGCGGAAACGGATTGCCAGACTTTTCAGGCTCTGACGCCAGCTCTCCAGCTCTTCCCGACTCAGCTCCTGCGGCACTGCTTTTTCGTCCAGGTTCACGGCCTGGATCAGCGGCTGTGTCACATCACCCTTGGGTTTATGGGGTGCGCGCGGAGGCTGAAACAGAGCAGCATGGGACGACAGCAATCTTGCCAACCATGTTTCCGGGTTCTGCGCCAACTCGACCATTTCGGCCATTTCAGGAATAGCGATGGCATCGAGCACTTCTCGCGTGAGCAGCATCTCCGCCCGCGGTGCGTTGGCTTGAGGCAAGCGATAGAAGCCGGCAATCTCATGGCACAATCCCAGCAGCGCACCGTAAAGATGAAACAGCGCCGATTCGCGATTGGCCTGAATCAGCGCCAGCGCGTTCATTGCCCCACCCTCTTGAGCTTTGGCGAGCGCTTCCAGCGAAAGGCCGGCGAAATAGATTTTCTGATTGGTACGGGTATAGAGTTCGTGGGCCATGACGGCAGCCTCCACAACGAAATAAGCGCTCAGGCAAGTCGGACAGTGTCGTGGATCACCTGCGCCTGCCGCAAGCAAAAAACAAAAAGGCCGCCTGAAAACCTAGAGGGTTTCAGGCGGCCTTTTATGTAGAAGCGGGCTTGCTCTCGAAGAACCTGACGACGGCGCGCCCATCCAGGCACGCGCCGCAAGCAGTTACGCCTTGGCTTTCGCCGGACGCTTGTCTTCCACTGTCCACTTCCCACCGTCGTAGTACGCTTTCCAGCCAGTCGGCTTACCGTCGACTTCAGTCTGCACGTACTGCTCTTTGGTCTTGCGGCTGTAGCGAATTACCGCTGGCAGACCATCCGGGTCCTTCTTCGGCGCTTCGCAAAGGAAGTGATACTTCGGATCGATCTCGTCCTTGTGCGGCACAATTTCCATGACCAGCGGAGCACGGGTCTCGCGGTTTTTCGGGAATTGACTCGCAGCCAGGAATAGACCCGAAGCACCGTCGCGCAGGATGTAGGTGTCGTTGACCTTTTCGCATTTCAGCTCAGGCATCTTCACCGGGTCCATCTTCGGCGGCGCCGCATCACCGCTTTTCAGCAGCTTGCGGGTGTTCTTGCACGTCGGGTTGGTGCAGCCAAAGAATTTGCCGAAACGGCCGGTCTTGAGCTGCATCTCGCTGCCGCACTTGTCGCACTCCAGGCTTGGACCTTCATAGCCTTTGATGCGATAGCTTCCCTCTTCGATTTCGTACCCTGCGCAATCCGGGTTATTACCGCAGATGTGCAGTTTGCGTTTCTCGTCGAGCAAATAAGCATCCATCGCCGTGCTGCAGATCGGACAGCGATGTTTGCCTCGCAGAACCAGGGATTCCGATTCGCCCTCATCGTCCGCGGCGATTTCGTCGCCCGGAACCAGATTGACCGTAGCTTTGCAGCGTTCTTTCGGCGGCAGGCTGTAACCCGAGCAACCGAGGAACACACCGGTCGAGGCAGTACGGATCTGCATCGGGCGGCCGCACGTCAGGCATGGAATGTCAGTCATGACCGGCTGGTTGGCACGCATGCCGCTGTCCGGACTTTCGGCTACTTCGAGCTTTTTCTTGAAGTCGCCGTAGAACTCATCAAGCACGTTTTTCCAGTCGCGCTCACCCTGAGCCACGTCATCGAGGTTCTCTTCCATGCCGGCCGTGAAGCCGTAATCCATAAGATTGGAGAAGCTCTCGGACAGACGCTCGGTGACGATGTCGCCCATCTTCTCGGAATAGAAGCGCCGGTTGTGCAACGCCACGTAGCCGCGGTCCTGGATGGTCGAAATGATTGCCGCATAAGTCGAAGGACGACCGATGCCGCGTTTCTCCATTTCCTTGACCAGGCTCGCTTCCGAATAACGAGCCGGCGGCTTGGTGAAGTGCTGGGTCGGATCAAGCTTGATCAGCTTCATCACGTCGCCCTGGGCCATGTCCGGCAGCACGTCATCGTCGCCCGGCTTGGCGATCTGCGGCATCACACGGGTGTAGCCGTCGAATTTGAGGATGCGGCCCTTGGCGCGCAAATCGAAATCGCCAGCACCCACGGTCACAGTGGTCGACAGGTATTGCGCCGGCAGCATCTGGCAGGCGAGGAACTGGCGCCAGATCAGCTCGTAGAGGCGCTCGGCATCACGCTCCATGCCCGACAGCTTGCTTGGCTCGGTGTTGGCATCGGACGGACGAATTGCTTCGTGAGCCTCTTGTGCGCCTTCCTTGCTGCTGTAGACGTTCGGATTTTCCGGCAGGTACTTCTTGCCGAATTGCTCTTCAATATAAGTGCGCGCCATCGTCACGGCATCGGCCGAGAGGTTGGTGGAGTCAGTACGCATGTAGGTGATGTAGCCAGCTTCGTACAAACGCTGGGCCATCATCATGGTTTTCTTCACGCCAAAGCCCAGGCGATTGCTTGCAGCCTGTTGCAGGGTGGACGTGATGAACGGCGCCGACGGCTTGCTGCTGGTCGGTTTGTCTTCACGCTTGACGATGCTGTAGCTGGAAGCCTTGAGCTTTTCCAGCGCGGCCATGGCCTGCGCTTCGTTCAGCGGCTTGAAGGCCTCGCCTTTTTCACGGGCGACATCGAAGCGCACGGTGGCGCCTTTGGCCGTGCCCAGATCGGCGTGAATCTCCCAGTATTCTTCAGGGATAAACGCGCGAATTTCGCGCTCACGATCCACCACCAGCTTAACGGCAACCGATTGCACGCGGCCGGCAGATAAGCCACGGGCAATTTTAGCCCACAGCAGCGGCGAAACCATGTAACCCACCACACGATCGAGGAAACGGCGCGCCTGTTGAGCGTTGACACGGTTGATGTCCAGCTCGCCAGGTTTGGAGAACGCTTCCTGAATGGCTTTCTTGGTGATCTCGTTGAACACCACGCGCTTGTAGCGGCTGTCGTCACCACCGATGGCTTCGCGCAGGTGCCAGGCAATGGCTTCCCCCTCGCGATCCAAGTCGGTTGCGAGATAGATGGTGTCAGCATCCATGGCGAGCCGGCGCAGCTCTTCGATGACCTTTTCCTTGCCAGGAAGGATCTCGTACTTGGCTTTCCAGCCATGATCGGGATCGACACCCATGCGTGAGACCAGCTGCTTGCGCGCTTTCTCTTTGGGCGTGAGTACCGGACCCTCACCTGCGGCGGCCTTGCCACGCTTGGCAGCGGGCTCTTTGCTGGCGCTAGCCGAACCGCTGGTGGGCAGGTCTCGGATATGGCCGATACTCGACTTCACCACGTATTGGTTGCCCAGATACTTGTTGATGGTCTTGGCCTTAGCCGGGGATTCCACAATGACCAGCGATTTGCCCATGGATCAGAAAATTCCTGAATTCTAGAAGTGAAAGGCGGTTGGCGCCTGACGCGGCACCGCTATATATAGTGGCTACAAGATGAGGTCAAGCGCAGGGTTCAGCGCGCACTCAGCTTATGGCTTGGAAAAAAGGCTCGATTCGGCCTGCACCAGAGCAAAGCGCGGCACCTGTTCGCCGTCAACTTCGACCGACTCCATGAACATGCTCAAGGGACGCACCCAAAAGCCGTAATCGCCATACAGGGCTTGGTAGAAGACCACTTCTTCTTCGGTCTCCGAATGCCGCGCGATGCTGAATACGCGGTATTGCGGACCTTTGTAATGTTGGTAGAGCCCAGGTTGTATCGGCATGGTTTGGCCCTCTCTCAAATCTTTGCAAAAATAAAAACAAAATAAATCCAGAAAAACAAAAACCGGGGCACTTGGCCCCGGCTTCCATCAACGGAACGCTTAAACGCGTTCGAAGACGGTGGAGATGCCTTGGCCGAGACCAATGCACATGGTAGCTACCCCGAAGGTGCCGCCATTCTGCTTCATCACGTTCAACAATGTGCCGGAGATACGTGCACCGGAGCAACCGAAAGGGTGACCCAGGGCGATTGCGCCGCCGTGCAGGTTAACCTTCTCGTTCATCTTGTCGAGCACTTTCAGATCTTTCAGCACTGGCAAAGCCTGTGCAGCGAAAGCTTCGTTGAGCTCGAAGAAGTCGATATCGTTGATGCCGAGGCCCGCGCGCTTGAGTGCTTTCTGTGTCGCCGGTACTGGACCATAGCCCATGATTGCCGGGTCCACACCTGCCACTGCCATCGAGCGAATCACTGCCATCGGCTGGATGCCCAGATCCTGAGCACGTTGCGCCGACATCACGATCATGCACGAAGCACCATCAGTGATCTGCGAGGAAGTGCCGGCCGTCACGGTGCCGCCCTTTGGATTGAACGCTGGCTTCAATGCCGCCAGGCTTTCCAGGGTGGTTTCCGGACGAATGGTTTCGTCGTAGTCGAACAGTTTCAGGAAACCGTTCTCGTCATAGCCCTGCATCGGGATGATTTCGTCTTTGAACTTGCCTTCCAGGGTCGCCTTGTGAGCGAGCTGGTGGGAGCGCACGCCGAAAGCGTCCTGCTGTTCGCGAGTGATGCCGTGCA
This sequence comes from Pseudomonas sp. Ant30-3, assembly GCF_000690905.1. Lineage (GTDB taxonomy): Bacteria > Pseudomonadota > Gammaproteobacteria > Pseudomonadales > Pseudomonadaceae > Aquipseudomonas. Next base: position 21,738 of record NZ_JMCL01000045.1, read on the forward strand.
TTTTGCCCAGCATTTCTGCGGTCAGGCCCATCATGCCCGAGGCTTTCGCCGCGTACAGCGACATGTGCGGGTTCGGATCGACACCGTGCATCATGCTCACATGGCCCATGTGCTCGACGCCGCCGACGACGAACACATCACCGTTGCCGGTCATGATCGCTTGCGCGGCAGTGTGCAAGGCACTCATCGAAGAACCACACAGGCGGCTGACGGTCTGGCCGGCAGCTGTGTGCGGGATCTGAGTCATCAGCGACGCCATGCGGGCGATGTTCCAGCCCTGTTCCAGGGTCTGATTCACACAGCCCCAGATCACGTCTTCAACTTCGTTAGGGTCGACCTTGACGTTACGTTCCAGCAATTTGCTGATCAAGTGCGCCGACATGTCTTCGGCGCGGGTGTTGCGATGCATGCCGCCCTTGGAGCGGCCCATCGGAGTACGACCGAAGTCGACAATCACGACGTCTCTAGGATTCAAGCTCATATAGTCACTCTCACTCTAGTTGGGGGCGCTTAACCGAAGAAGCTCTGGCCGTTCTTGGCCATTTCACGCAGCTTCGCGGTCGGGTGGTACAGCGCGCCCAAATCAGCGTACTGGTCAGCCAGGGCAACGAACTCTGCCACACCGATCGAGTCGATGTAACGCAGCGCACCGCCACGGAATGGAGGGAAACCAATACCGTAGACCAGACCCATGTCGGCCTCGGCTGCGGTCTCGACGATGCCGTCTTCCAGGCAACGTACGGTTTCCAGGCACAGCGGGATCATCATCCAGTTGATGATGTCTTCGTCAGTGACGTCGCGCTGTTCGTAAACGATCGGCTTGAGCACTTCCAGTACCGACGGATCGGCGACTTTCTTCTGCTTGCCCTTCTTGTCGGTCTCGTAAGCGTAGAAGCCCTTGCCGTTCTTCTGGCCCAGGCGCTTGGCTTCGTAGAGCACGTCGATGGCCGAACGACGGTCGTCCTTCATGCGGTCCGGGAAGCCTTCAGCCATTACGTCACGACCGTGGTGACCGGTGTCGATGCCGACTACGTCCATCAGGTACGCCGGGCCCATAGGCCAGCCGAATTTTTCCATGACTTTGTCAATGCGGACGAAGTCGACACCAGCGCTGACCAGCCTGGCGAAACCGCCGAAGTAAGGGAACAGCACGCGGTTGACCAGGAAGCCCGGGCAGTCATTGACGACGATCGGGTTCTTGCCCATTTTCTTTGCGTAGGCAACGGTGGTGGCAACGGCCAGCTCACTGGACTTCTCGCCACGGATCACTTCCACCAGCGGCATCATGTGCACCGGGTTGAAGAAGTGCATGCCGACGAAGTTTTCCGGACGCTTGAGGGCTTTCGCCAGCAAGGTGATGGAAATGGTCGAGGTGTTGGACGCGAGGATGGTGTCCTCTTTGACCTTGTCTTCGACTTCAGCCAGTACGGCCTGCTTGACCTTCGGGTTCTCGACGACAGCCTCGACCACCAGATCCACATGACCGAAGTCGCCGTAGGACAGGGTTGGACGGATACCGTTGAGGACTTCAGCCATTTTCGCCGGGGTCATGCGGCCTTTATCAACGCGACCGACCAACAGCTTGGCGGCTTCAGCCAGACCTTGCTCGATGCCGTGCTCGTTGATGTCTTTCATCAGGATCGGCGTGCCTTTGGACGCCGACTGATACGCAATACCGCCGCCCATGATGCCGGCGCCGAGTACGGCAGCCTGCTTCACGTCCTTGGCGATTTCGTCGTAGGCCTTGGCCTTTTTCTTCAGTTCCTGATCGTTCAGGAACAGACCGATCAAGCTCTGCGCTGCAGAAGTCTTGGCCAGTTTGACGAAACCGTTCGCTTCGACTTCCAGCGCTTTGTCGCGACCGAAGTTCGCCGCTTTCTGAATGGTCTTGATCGCTTCCACCGGCGCCGGGTAGTTAGGGCCGGCCTGGCCTGCAACGAAACCTTTGGCGGTTTCGAAAGCCATCATCTGTTCGATTGCGTTCAGTTTCAGCTTTTCCAGCTTCGGCTGACGCTTGGCCTTATAGTCAAACTCGCCGGAGATGGCGCGTTTGACCAGTTCCAGGGCCGCTTCCTGCAGTTTTTCAGGTGCGACCACTGCGTCCACTGCGCCCACTTTCAGCGCGTCTTCAGGACGGTTTTCCTTACCGGAAGCGATCCATTCGATCGCATTGTCGGCACCGATCAGGCGTGGCAGACGAACGGTACCGCCAAAGCCAGGGTAGATGCCCAGTTTGACTTCCGGCAGGCCGATTTTAGCACTGGCGGACATGACGCGGTAATCCGCCGCCAGGCACATTTCCAGACCGCCACCGAGGGCGATGCCGTTGATCGCGGCGACCGTCGGGACGTTCAAGTCTTCGAAGTCGCTGAAAATCTTGTTGGCTTCCAGATTGCCAGCAACCAGCTCGGCATCAGGCAGCTTGAAGTTCTCGACAAATTCGGTGATGTCGGCGCCGACGATGAACACGTCCTTGCCACTGCTGACGATCACACCCTTGATCGAAGCATCTGCCTTGATGGTGTCTACCGCCTGACGGAGTTCGTTCAGGGTTAGACGGTTGAACTTGTTGACGGACTCACCCTTGAGGTCGAATTGCAATTCGACGATGCCACTCTCAAGAGCTTTAACCGTGATGGCTTTACCTTCGTAAATCATCAACTGATCTCCACGATATGGAAGCTGAACAGTACACGTCGGACGCAGGCGAAGGGCTTGGCAGGGACGCTTATCGTCGATGCTACGCCCATCCACCCGGCACACCCGCCAACGCGATAGTCGGGATTCTGTAGGAACGTTATTACAGGCAAACGCTCAATTCATACGCCCGTTTGATTCGGGTACGTCACCTTCAGGGAAATCCTGACAATTGTCAATCGCCCAAAATAGGGGATGAAAGTAGACTTTCCGGTCACTTTCATACCGTCCATACTCAAAACACATGGGTGCATGTGCGGCCATTCATAGAATCAATAGTTAGAAAATTCGCCCTAATCCGCGGCAGCTTCTGTTCGAGACGCTACGCTGTTGGGACTTGGCGAGGGATTCAACGTTCAGCGAACGCTGTGCGAAGAGTTGCCAAATGAAGTTTCCGGCCTGCCTGGCCAACCCGGCCCGACGATGAATGTCGGGCTTTTTATTGCCTGAGAGCACGCCACCTTCTGTAGCAGCTGCCGAGCCTGCGAGGCTGCGTTCGGCGGCGAAGCCGTCGTAAAACAAGGCGCCCATGTCTCACAGCCGTACCGCAGGCACGATTTTACGACGACTTCGTCGCCGGACGCAGCCTCGCAGGCTCGGCAGCTGCTACAGAAGTTCGCGGTTCAGGGCTCAGGCGAGGGCTTTGAGGGTCGTATCGATCTGTTGCAAAACCGTCGCTTCGCCCTTCTCGCCCCAATACAAGGTGATCATCTGCTTGTCCGCTTCGACCTTGTAGACGTTCTCTGGCAATTTTTCGAAATGATTCAGAAGCGTCGGATTCTCACACGGTTCCTGCCACTGATTGACCCACACGCCGGGCGATTTCTGCCAGTAACTCCAGCACGCCGGCTGAGTGCCACGACGCGGCCGATGATATTGCGCGCAAGGGCTAGGCGGCTCCTGGCTCAGCCAGTGCGGCCAGTCCTGCGGCGCTAACTGCATGGCCAATCCGATGCGTCGGGCTTCCATGCGCAAAGCCATGCGCCCGCTCTGTCCACGGGATGGACGCAACCACGCCAGTGGACTCAAAACCACCAGCAGGATTGACACCACTATCCAGACCGTCATATCTGTACTCCCGATTTTTCATGTGCGCTTCGGCTCAGCTTGAAACCAACGCGCCCGAAACAAGCCATACTTACCAACATTGCAATCCTCAGGAGGAGCACCTCATGCCCTACCACCATATTCTGGTCGCTGTAGATCTAACCGAAGAGTGCGATCCTGTAATCCACCGCGCTCGCGAATTGTCAGTGAGCAATGGCGCGAAGTTGTCCCTGGTGCACATCGTCGAACCTATGGCCATGGCCTTTGGTGGCGACGTGCCAATGGACCTTTCGCAGTTGCAACAACAGCAATTCGATCAGGCCAAGGAGCGCCTTGAACGCCTGATGATCAAGTACCCTGAACTCTCGAAAGAGTTCAGCCACCTGACCTACGGCCAGCCGCGCCAGGAGATTCATCACCTGGCCAAAGAGCAAGGCTGCGACATGATCGTGGTGGGTAGCCATGGCCGCCATGGTCTGGCATTGCTGCTGGGCTCCACTGCCAACGACGTGCTGCATGGTGCGCCTTGCGATGTGTTGGCGGTGCGCCTGCAAAGCAAAAACTGACAGCACTTGCGTCTTAACTGTAGGAGCGAGCCTGCTCGCGATGGCGGCTTGTGAGTCAACATTTCTATCGACTGACAGGGACTCATCGCGAGCAGGCTCACTCCTACAGGGGACCCGCACAACTTTAGATCGCACTGCATACAAAAAGCCCGGCTAAACGCCGGGCTTTTTCAGTGCAGGATCAATCAGGCATCCAGCTCGGCCCAACGTTCGACCATCACGTCGTGCTCTGCCTGCAATTGCTCCAGTTGGGCGATCACTGCAGCGGTTTCTGCAGCCGGGCGCTGATAAAAACCACCATCAGCCATTTGCGCTTCAACCGCTGCAATCTGCTTTTCCATGGCTTCGATCTGCGCCGGCAACATTTCCAGCTCACGCTGCAATTTGTAGCTGAGTTTTTTCTTGGCGACCGGTGCCTCGACTGCCGCCGCGACCGGTGCAGCATCAGCCGTCACGACAGCGGACGTCAGGTCGGCCTTGCCGGATTTGCTTTCGGTCACGCCCAGCAGACGCGCCGAGCCGCCCTGACGGATCCAGTCCTGATAGCCACCAACGTACTCGCGAACCTTGCCTTCGCCTTCGAAGACCAGTGTGCTGGTGACCACGTTGTCGAGGAATGCCCGGTCGTGGCTGACCATCAGCACGGTGCCGTTGAAGGTCAGCAAGACCTCTTCCAGCAACTCGAGTGTTTCCACATCGAGGTCGTTGGTCGGTTCGTCGAGGACCAGCAGGTTGGCTGGCTTGCTGAACAGTTTCGCCAGCAGCAACCGCGCACGCTCACCTCCGGACAGCGCCTTGACTGGCGTGCGGGCACGCTGCGGGCTGAACAGGAAGTCGCCGAGGTAGCTGAGCACGTGTCGGCTCTGGCCATCGATGTCGATGAAGTCGCGCCCTTCGGCGACGTTGTCGATCACGGTTTTTTCGAGGTCCAGCTGATGGCGCAACTGATCGAAATAGGCGACGTCGATGCGCGTGCCCTCCTCCACAGTGCCGCTGGTAGGCTGCAGACCGCTGAGCATCAATTTGAGCAGCGTGGTCTTGCCGGTACCGTTGGCGCCGAGCAAGCCGATACGGTCGCCGCGCTGCAGGACCATCGAGAAATCCTTGATCAGGAATGGACCGCCCGGGTGAGCGAAACTCACGTTCTCGAGCACCATGACCTGCTTGCCGGATTTGTCCGCTGTGTCCAGCTGAATGTTGGCCTTGCCGGTGCGCTCGCGACGTTCGCTGCGCTCGACGCGCAGGGCTTTGAGGGCTCGCACGCGGCCTTCGTTGCGGGTGCGGCGGGCCTTGATGCCCTGGCGGATCCAGACTTCTTCCTGGGCCAGCTTCTTGTCGAACAGCGCGTTGGCAGTTTCTTCTGCGGCCAGCGAGGCTTCTTTATGCACGAGGAAACTGGCGTAGTCGCCGTTCCAGTCGATCAGACCACCGCGATCCAGTTCAAGGATGCGCGTGGCGAGGTTCTGCAGGAAAGAACGGTCGTGCGTGATGAACAGCACGGCGCCCTGGAAATCCTTCAGCGCTTCTTCAAGCCAGGCAATTGCACCGATGTCCAGGTGGTTGGTCGGTTCGTCGAGCAGCAGCAGATCCGGTTCGGAAACCAGCGCCTGCGCCAGCAGGACGCGACGACGCCAGCCACCGGACAGTTCGGCGAGGGTCTTGTCGGCCGGCAACTGCAGACGGCTCAAGGTGCTGTCGACCAATTGCTGCAGACGCCAGCCGTCGCGGGCTTCGAGGTCTTGCTGAACGTGCATCAGCTTGTCCAGGTCGGCATCAGTGACGATGTTCTGGCTCAGGTGGTGATACTGCGCGAGCAGTTCTCCGACACCGTCCAGGCCTTCAGCCACCACGTCGAACACGGTCCGCTCGTCGGCTACCGGCAATTCTTGCGGCAATTCGCCGATCTTGAGGCCGGGTGCGCGCCAAACGGAGCCGTCATCGGGCTTCTGGTCGCCCTTGACGAGCTTCATCATGCTGGACTTGCCAGTGCCGTTGCGGCCGATGATGCACACCCGCTCACCACGGGCGATCTGCCAGGACACCTTGTCCAACAACGGCGTAGCGCCGAAAGCAAGGGACACATCGCTGAATTTGAGCAGGGTCATGAGCTTCTCCAAAAACCGGGCGCGCATTCTACCTGACTTGAGGCTTCAGAAGGCCGGCAATTTCAACTTACGAGCACTCTGCATTAGAAATGTTGCGAACTTGTGCAGACACGGCCGCAAAGCTTTCGCCCGTCGCTGGCAAAAGGCTAAGCTACAGATTATTCAGTGTCGGCCATGCCGGTACTTGTCATGATTTCTCTGCCCGGATGTCTCATGCGCAGTCGCCTTTTCAGTCTTTTGTCGTGCTTTCTTTTATCAGCAACTGCCGTTCAAACCGCCCAGGCGGTGGACTTGTCCACCCAGCGCCAATATTACGATGAAGCCAAGCGTGCGCTGGCCAAGGGCGATACTGGCCCGTATATGCGCTACAGTCAGGCACTCAGCGACTATCCGCTGGAACCGTATCTGGCGTATGACGAACTGACCGCGCGCCTGAAAAGCGCAAGCAACGCCGAAATCGAGAAATTCCTCGCCGAGCATGGCGACCTGCCGCAAGCCAACTGGATGAAATTGCGCTGGTTGCGCTGGCTTTCCGAGCGCGGCGACTGGGCGACCTTCGTCAAGTATTACGACCCCAAGCTCAATTTCACGGAGCTGGACTGCCTGAACGCGCAATATCAGATCGGACATAACCAGAAATCGGAAGGTTACGCCAACGCCAACAAACTCTGGCTGACCGGCAAATCCCAACCGGCTGCGTGCGACGCGCTGTTTGGCATCTGGGCTGCGGAAGGCCAGTTGACCGAACAGAAACGCTGGGAGCGTGCCAAGCTTGCGGCCCAGGCGCGCAACTATCCGCTGGCGAACAGCCTGGTCAATGGTTTGACCACCCTCGCCCCGCGCGGTCGTTTGCTGATCGATGTGGCGCAAAAACCCGAGCTGCTCAATCAGCCGTCGCGCTTCATTCCCGCTGACGAACCGATGTCCGACGTGGTCAGCCTTGGCTTGCGCCGACTGGCCCGACAGGACCCGAGTAAAGCCATGGCGCTGCTCGATGGCTACGCCAGCAGCATGCAGTTTTCCCGTGATGAAAAAGTCGCGATCGCCCGGGAAATCGGCTTGACCCTGGCCAAACGCTTTGACGGTCGTGCGCTAGAAGTCATGACAAAATATGACCCGGAATTGCGCGATAACACAGTGTCGGAATGGCGCCTGCGTTTGCTGTTGCGTCTGGCGCGTTGGGACGATGCCTATCAGCTGACTCGACGTCTGCCACCTGATCTGGCGACCACCAATCGCTGGCGTTACTGGCAAGCCCGCAGCCTGGAACTGGCACAACCGCAGAATGCGGAAGTGCAGAACCTGTACAAAAACCTGGCCCGTGAGCGCGATTTTTACGGATTTCTCGCCGCTGACCGCTCGCAATCATCCTATTCGTTGAACAACAGACCGCTGGTGATGAGTCAGGCCCTGATCAACAAGGTGCGCAACACGCCGGGCGTGCGTCGGGCGCTGGAATTCCATGCGCGCGGGCAGATCGTCGACGGTCGCCGTGAGTGGTATCACGTGAGCCGCCACTTCAACCGCGACGAAATGGTCGCTCAGGCAAAACTGGCCTACGACCTGAAATGGTACTTCCCGGCGATCCGCACCATCAGCCAGGCGCAGTACTGGGACGATCTGGATATCCGCTTCCCGATGGCTCACCGCGAGACGCTGGTGCGTGAAGCCAAGGTGCGAGGCCTGCATTCGAGTTGGGTGTTCGCCATCACTCGACAGGAAAGTGCATTCATGGACGATGCCCGCTCCGGCGTCGGCGCCAGCGGCCTGATGCAGTTGATGCCGGCCACCGCCAAGGAAACCGCTCGCAAGTTCAGCATTCCGTTGGCGTCGCACCAGCAGGTGTTCGATCCGGACAAAAACATCCAGCTCGGTGCGGCTTACCTCAGCCAGGTCCACAGCCAGTTCAACGGTAATCGCGTGCTCGCCTCCGCCGCTTACAACGCCGGCCCCGGCCGCGTCCGCCAGTGGCTACGCGGCGCGGACCACTTGAGCTTTGACGTTTGGGTGGAAAGCATCCCGTTCGATGAAACCCGGCAGTACGTGCAGAACGTGTTGTCTTACTCGGTGATTTACGGCCAGAAGCTCAACTCGCCACAGCCGTTGGTGGATTGGCATGAGCGGTATTTTGACGATCAGTGAGGATGGTTTCAGGCGCTGACAAAAATGCCTGCATCGGTTGATGCGGGCATTTTTTTGGCGATCGAATTATCTATCTTGAGGCCGCTTCGCCCAACGCAGTCAGTCGATAGCGCTGCACCGGACTTCGAGGTGAATCAGGATTTGTCATTTCAATCAGACCGGCCGCTAGTGCCGGCTTGAGATAATTGGCCCTGAACGTCGCCTTGTGCGCCAGTCCGAGCGCTACCAGCAGTTCGCTCACCTTGAGTGGAGCGCTGCCGCGAAGGGTGCGAAGCAATTTGTTTACTTGGTCGGTTACTTGGTCGGTTACTTGGTCGGTCATAATTTCAGATCCGGCCGCTTCCCCAAGCGCAAGGCTCAATGCCTGCAACATGAACTCGACAAAAGGCGTCGCTTCGCCCGATTGATCCGCCGCCGACAACGCCCTGTAGTAAGCATCCTGCTGCTCTCGAATCACCGCCTCAACTGGCAGATAAGCCAAAACCGGCCGCCAATGACTGAGTATCAAAGTTTGCCAAAGTCGACCCATACGACCATTACCATCAGCGAACGGGTGAATAAACTCGAATTCGTAGTGAAAGACACAGCTGGTAATCAGCGGATGCCAATCAGAGGTGTTGAGCCATGCCAGCAAGTCATCAATCAAGTGACTGACGCGACTTGCCGGTGGCGCCATATGCATCAGCTTTTCGCCGCGATAGATTCCCACGCCGCCCTGGCGCAACTGCCCCACATCGTCGATCAGTCCAGCCATCAATAACTCATGCGCGCGCAGCAAATCTGTTCTATTGCCGGGCTGCCAGTCCGGCATAGCCTCATAAGTCGCAAACGCGTTTCTTACTTCCTGAATTTCCCGAGGCAGCCCCAACACGCGGCGCCCGGCAAGAACGGCCGTGACCTGCTCGATACTGAGTGTATTGTTCTCAATGGCCAAGGAAGCCTGAATCGTCCGGATCCGATTGCTGCGGCGAAGTCGTGGCGTCTGACGACGATCACCCACAGCTGAAAGCTGACCAATCTGTTCACTGATCTCGGCGATCAGAGCCAGCATTCGGGCAGTCAGGGTCAACGGTGGTTGATATCGGCTCATATCCTCATCCGGGCTTGCGATTCAAGGCCGACATAATGCCCGATCCCACGACCATTCAGCAGCCCTCATTCATGCAGTTTCAGGCCCATCACTAAACTGCAAAGCCGCCAGCCGCGCATACAACGCATTGCTCGCAATCAACGCCTGATGCGTACCCACCGCCACCAGTTTTCCCTGGTCCATTACTGCGATGCGATCGGCGTTTTTTACCGTTGCCAAGCGGTGGGCGATGACCAGTGTGGTGCGGTTTTTCATCAGGCTGGGCAGCGCTTGCTGGATCAGGTGTTCGCTCTGGGCATCGAGGGCGCTGGTGGCTTCGTCGAGTAGCAGAATAGGCGCATCGACCAGCAGCGCGCGGGCGATGGCCAGGCGTTGGCGCTGGCCACCGGACAAACCGAGGCCGGCGTCGCCGAGGTGGGTCTGGTAGCCGTGGGGCATCTGCTCGATGAAGTCATGGGCGTAAGCGATTTTCGCGGCGTCCTTGATCTGCTCGAGCGTTGCAGTCGGATTGCCGTAGCGGATGTTCTCTTCGATGCTGCCGAAGAACAACGCCGGGGTTTGCGAGACCAGCGCAAAGCAACGGCGCAAATCCAGCGGATCGAGCTGCGTCAGGGGTACGCCATCGAGCAGGATGCGGCCGTCGGTGGGATCGTAAAAACGCAGCAGCAAGTCATAAACTGTCGATTTACCGGCGCCGGAAGGACCGACCAGAGCAAGCGTTTCACCGGCCCTGATGGTCAGATTCAAGCCATCGACGGCGTAACTTTCCGGTCGCGACGGGTAGGAAAAACGCACATCCTGCAGAACCAGATCGCCCTTCACGCGCTCGGGCAGTGTCACGAGTCCGGTCGTCGGTGGCTGAATGATGTTGTCCGAACGCAGCAGTTCAGCGATGCGCTCGGCTGCGCCGGCCGCGCGCTGCAATTCACCGATGACTTCGCTCAGCGTGCCGAAGGCGCTGCCGACAATCAGGCTGTAGAACACGAAGGCCGCCAGCTCGCCTGCAGAAATCCGCCCGGCCATCACGTCCATGCCACCGACCCACAGCATCACGCCGACCGCGCCAAGCACCAGGACAATCACCAGCGTGATCAGCCAGGCCCGCTGAAAGATCCGTTTGCGCGCGGTGTTGAACGCCTCTTCCACCGTCAAGGCAAATCGTTGCTCGTCCTGAGGCTGATGGTTGTAGGCCTGCACGGTTTTGATCTGGCCCAGGGTTTCGGACACATAACTGCCGATGTCGGCGATCCGGTCCTGACTCAGACGCGAGAGGCTGCGCACCCGGCGCCCGAAAATCAGGATCGGCGCGATCACCAGGGGCAAGGCAACCACAACGATGCTGGTGAGCTTGGGGTTAGTGACAAACAGCAGAACAATGCCGCCAATCACCATCAGAAAATTGCGCAAAAACATCGACAACGAAGAGCCGATCACCGACTGCAGCAAGGTGGTGTCGGCGGTCAATCGCGACTGGATCTCGGAACTGCGGTTGTCTTCGTAGAACCCCGGGTGCAGGTAGATCAAATGGTTGAACACCTGACGGCGAATGTCGGCAACGACACGCTCGCCAATCCACGAGACCAGATAGAAGCGCGCAAATGTGCCAATCGCCAGACCGACTACCAACAGCATGAACAGGCCGATGGACTGGTTGAGCAGGTGCGGCGACTGGGTCATGAAGCCCTGATCCACCAGCAGCCGGATCCCCTGGCCCATGGACAACGTAATGCCTGCGGTGACAATCAGCGCCAGCAAGGCTCCCAAGGCGTGCCACTTGTACGGCACAAGAAAGCGACTGGCCAAGCGGATCGCGCGACGGTAACGGGCAGAGAGCATGAGGTTTTTCCGGGTCCGCATTGAGGGGTCAGCTTACGGCACTGTATGGGGTGGAACTCTGTAAATCACAATGAGTCAGGTTAATTATGACCGCATTGACTAGGTGCTAGACGCTATCGGTCTAAAGTCCGGCTGGCAACTGGGCGGCATTTCTGGTGGACTGTACCGGCCGTCGCGGAAAGATCGCAGGGAGTTGTCATAGCCCGGTCACCTGACGGTTCTACAGTGAGTACACAACCTGATGAGGAGACAGGCCATGTCCTTGCAACACAGCAGCGACGACAAGATTCAAGTGATCCGCACCCAGCCCGACCAGTCTCTGGGATGCTCGATTATTGATGAGCAGGGGCGAGAAGTTCCGATCACTGAAAGCATGATCCAGGACGCCTGCAGCGAACTGGAAAAGCGATTGGTCAACCCTGCCGAACAAAAGTGATGTAGCCACCGTATTTCTGACCCGGCCAGATTGCCGGGTTTTTTGTGGATGTTTTTTGAGGGTGCTGCACTCCCTGTCACGGGCCAACTCGGTCTCTACTAGACAGCCGTTGCACCCAACGCCAACACAATCTTGCGAAGCTCAGCCGATTCCCCCTCAATCCGCACCTGCAGCCCATCAATCTCCCGCCGCGACGGGTACTGCTTGCGCAGCACATCAAACGCCGCACGCTGCTCGGTTACGCTACCCACCAGACTGCGGCGGAAATCCGAATCGTCGCGACGCGGGTCGTACACACCCCGGCATAACATCGCCAGCGCCCAGGCAGGATCGGCACCGGCATGCAAAGTCACTTGCGACAGCCACGGTTGCGGCAGCAGTTGGTTCAAACTGACCGAGGCCGGTTGCCCGAGAAAATCGCAGTACGCCTGATAAATCTGCGCCGTCCCTCGCTGCTTGCCGTCCAGGCTGTAACCGGCAATGTGCGGCGTCGCCAGCACGCACAGGTCGGCCAGTGCCACATCGACCTCGGGCTCGCCTTCCCAGACGTCCAGCACCGCTTGCAAGTCCTCACGCTGCAGCAGCACTTGGCGCAACGCGGCGTTATCGACCACCGGGCCACGACTGGCGTTGATCAGCCAGGCACCGGGTTTAAGCTGATTCAAACGATTTTTATCAAACAGATGCCAGGTTGAACCGCTGCCGTGCTTCCTCAGCGGCGTGTGCAGACTGATCACGTCGCACTGCTCGATGACCTGTTCAAGACTGACGAAATCGCCACCCTCGGCGGCTTGTCGAGGCGGATCGCACACCAGTACGTTCCAGCCCAGCCCTTGCAGAACCTTGACCAATCGTCCGCCTACTTCACCGGCGCCAACCACGCCGTAAGTGCGCGTGGCAAGGTCAGCGCCTTCGATTTCGGCCAGGGTGAGCAAACTGCCCAATACGTAGTCGACCACGCCGCGGGCATTGCAGCCGGGGGCGCTGGACCAGGTGATGCCGGCCTGCTGGAAATAGTCGAGGTCCAGATGGTCGGTGCCGATGGTGCACGTGCCGACGAAGCGCACCTTGCTGCCTTCGAGCAACGCGCGGTTGACGTTGGTCACCGAGCGCACCAGCAACACGTCGGCCTGGGCGACGGTCGCGCGGTCGATCGAGCGTCCCGGCACCCGGCGAATGTCGCCGAACCCTTCGAAGAAGGCATCGAGCAGCGGGATATTTTCGTCGGCAACAATCAGCATGAGCAGGCTCCTTTGGCGGATCGGCAGTGTAGGCGGAGAACTGTGCAGTGGGCCAGCGGGATTCGAAATCACCGTGCCCCTCTGTGGCGAGGGAGCTTGCTCCCGCTGGACTGCGCAGCAGTCCCCCACTTGAGCGACCTTAACCAGCAGGCACACCGCATGTGAGGTTGGGACTGCTGCGCAGTCCAGCGGGAGCAAGCTCCCTCG
>NZ_JMCL01000047.1 GCF_000690905.1 Pseudomonas sp. Ant30-3
GGAGCGACGAGTGCTCGGCAGCGTCGAGATGGTCACAGTGTGCGGCGTGGGCCATCCGCTGGCGCAACAGCACAAGGTGGACCGTCAGCAACTGGCGCAACACCGGCAATTGCTGATGTCCACACAGTCCAGCGTCTACCCCGGCAGCGAGCCCGCCAGCCCGCAGGTATGGCGGGCTGACAGTTTTTACGTGATGGCCGAGTGGCTGGTACGTGGCCTCGGTTGGGCGTGGTTGCCACGGCACGTTGTGCAATACCCGGCGTATCAGGGGCAGATGGTCGAACTGGACAGCGAATGGACGCCGCCGGCGCTGATCGTCGAACTGGTGTGGCGCCGCGATGAGCCCTTGGGCCCGGCCGCCCGTTGGCTGGCGGAACGTTTTGCCGTGCACTTGCAGGCGATCGGTGAGAAAAGCCGATAAACTCCGCCGCCATGAATAGAACTCTCTACACCGCGCTGTTTTACCTGGGGCTGCCATTGGTAGCGATTCGGCTGTGGCTGCGAGCGCGCAAAGCTCCGGCGTACGCCAAGCGCGTCGGCGAACGGTTTTCTTTCGGCTTGCCGACGATGCAATCTGGCGGCATCTGGGTGCACGCGGTGTCCGTGGGCGAGAGCATTGCGGCCGCGCCGATGATTCGCGCCTTGCTGCAACGCTATCCGGCGCTGCCCGTTACCGTGACGTGCATGACCCCGACCGGCTCGGAGCGCATCCAGGCACTGTTCGCCAACGAGCCACGCATTCAGCATTGCTACCTGCCGTATGACTTGCCGTGCGCAGCGGCGCGGTTTCTCGATCGGGTCCAGCCGAAACTGGCAGTGATCATGGAAACCGAGCTGTGGCCCAACCATATCCATCAGTGCGCCAAGCGAGGTATTCCGGTGGCGCTGGCCAATGCGCGCTTGTCCGAACGTTCGGCCAAAGGTTATGGGCGCTTCAGAAAGCTGACCGGGCCGATGCTCGCCGAGATGAGCCTGTTTGCCGTGCAAACCGAGGCGGAGGCCCAGCGTTTCCGCCATTTGGGCGCTCGTGCGGAAACTGTCGAAGTCACCGGCTCGATCAAATTCGACCTGACCATCGACCCGCAACTGCTCGAGCGCGCCGCCGTGTTGCGCGGGCAATGGCAGGCGCAGGAGCGCCCGGTGTGGATCGCCGCGAGTACCCACGATGGCGAAGACGAAGTGGTACTGGCGGCTCATCGGCGGTTGTCGGCGGATCATCCCGATGCGTTGCTGATTCTGGTACCGCGTCATCCCGAGCGTTTCAACGCCGTGTTCGAGTTGTGCCAGCAACAGGGTTTCGCCACGGTGCGTCGATCCTCCAGCGAGGCCGTGACTGCCAGCACGTCGGTGATGCTGGGCGATACCATGGGCGAGTTGCTGTTTCTCTATGCCTTGGCTGATACAGCATTCGTCGGCGGAAGCCTTGTGGCCAACGGCGGGCATAACCTGCTGGAGCCGGCGGCACTGGCCAAACCGGTGCTGAGCGGCCCGCACCTGTTCAACTTCCTCGAAATCGCAGCGCAGTTGCGCAGCGCCGGAGCATTACAGGAAGTGGACGATGCCGAAAGCTTGGCGCTGGCGGTGCAGCGGCTGTTCGAACTGCCGCGCGATGCGCAGCGGATGGCGGAGGCGGGGTTGCAGGTGATGCGTCGTAATCAGGGCGCGTTGCAGCGATTGCTGGATGGGTTAGGGCGTTTGATCTGAAACACTGTGGCGAGGGGATTTATCCCCGTGGGCTGCGTAGCGGCCCCGAATGTTTACGACGTCTTCGCCGCCGAACGGGGCGGTGCGACGTTCGCTAAATCCCCTCGCCACAGAATGTATTCCATTCGGAGGTTAAGGCCGGGCCTTGAGTTGTTCGGCCGCAGCCTTGGCCAGATCCGGCGGGAGGAAATCCTTGTCCGGATTGTAGTCAGCCTTGAGATAACGCTTCAGGTCCTCCAGATCCCCCGGGTTCAACGTGCCGGCCGCTTGCTTCAGGCGCAGGTTGTCGAGGATGTAGTCGTAACGGGTGTTGTTGTAGTTGCGCACCGAGGTGTACAGCTGACGCTGGGCATCCAGCACGTCGACGATGTTGCGCGTCCCCACCTGATAACCGATCTCGGTCGCTTCCACCGCGCTCTGGTTGGAGATGATCGACTGTTTGCGCGCCTGCACCTGTTCCACATCGGTATTCACCGCGCGGTGCAGGTTGCGAGTGTTCTCCACCACTTGCCGACGCAGACCTTCGCGCTGTTGCTCGGTCTGATTCAAGCGCGCATAAGACTCACGCACCTGTGAGCTGGTCAGGCCGCCACTGTAGATCGGAATATTCAGCTGCAACGCCAGGGTGCGCTGCTCGACCGGGCCACCGTAAGCCTGGCCGAACGCGTTGGGGTTGCTGAAACCGAAGGAATCGTTGTCGCCCTTTTCGTAGCGCGCTACCGCATCCACGGTCGGCGCATGCCCGGCCTTGCGCTGCTTGAGGGTTTCTTCGGCGGCGCTGACGGCGTAGTTGCTGGCCAGCAGGTTGAGGTTCTGGCGGGCGGCGGTGTCGACCCACGACTTGGCGTCATTCGGCGCCGGCGGCAAAATCGGCAAGGTGTGGACGATGCCTTGGATCGAGTTGTACTGACGGTTGGTCAGGGTGATCAACGCTTCGAACGCGTCATCCACCTGACGCTGCGCGACAATCCGGTTGGCCCGCGCGGTGTCGTAGCTGGCCTGGGATTGCAGCACATCGGTCTTGTCCGACAGGCCGACGTCAAAGCGCTCGTTGGACTGATCGAGCTGACGCTTGAACGCGGCTTCTTCGGCTTTGGTCGACGCCAGGTTGTCCTGACTGCGCAGCACGTTGAAATAGCTTTCCGCGCTTTGCAGAATCAGGTTTTGCTCGGTCGCCGACAGTTGCAGCGCGGCCTGCTCGTTGACGTCCTTGGCCGCCTGATACTGGAACCAGCGATCAGCGCGAAACAGTGGCTGGGAAAGCGTTGCCTGATAAGAATTGGCGCTGCGGCTGGCCACGGCTGACGGCTGGTTGATGTCGGTGCGCACATCGGCGATCTGGCCACCACCGGACAGGTTCGGCAGCAGCCCGGCCCGCGCCTGGGGCACGACTTCCTTCTGCGCGCCGTATTGCGCGCGGGCAGCGGCGAGGTCGGCGTTGTTGTCTACCGCTTCCTGATAAACGCTGACCAGATCGGTATAGGTGGATAAGGGCGCTTCGGCAGCCCAGGCCATTCCATTGGAAGCACAAGACACGGCAAGGGCCAGTGAAAGTTTGCGCAGCATGCGGCCATCCCTAAAAATTACACTGATGATTCGCGCCGGTTCGCAGCGCGACGTTGTCGATTCTGATGCGCAGCTTCAATCTGCTGCGCGGCGTAGCGAGTGTAGTTGCGCACACGTTCGGCAACAATCCTGTAATTGCGCCATTCATCACGGTGTTCGCTGCGGTGTTGGCGTTCTTTGTCAGTTGTGTCTAGACTGGCCGGGTTCTTGTCGGGGTGCCTTGCTATGAGGCTGAGATCGAATAATTTCGGATCCCGTTGAACCTGATCAGGTTAACGCCTGCGTAGGGAACAAGATTTCTCGTCACCCGGCGAGTCCTCTTGTGCTTCGTCCGGGATGTTGTTCGACAATCGAACAGCCCTCGAGCACTGAGCACAGCACCAACAGCGTTTTTGCAGCTGATTGGTCGCGTCCATTCGTTACAGGTTCGCTCCGACAAAAATCCACTGCCTGGATGCTGTCTGGAGAGCCCGTGATGACGATAAAACTAAAAAACACAACGAACCTGAGTGACTCGGCGCAAGTCGATCAACAGTCTGTTCAGCCGTTTACCCGCTCGCAAAAAATCTACGTTCAGGGCTCGCGTCCGGACATCCTCGTGCCAATGCGCGAAATCAGCCTTGATGTCACGCCGACCGACTTCGGCGGCGAGATCAACGCGCCTGTCGTTGTGTACGACACCTCGGGCCCGTACACCGATCCCAACGTCATCATCGACGTGCGCAAAGGCCTCGGCGATGTGCGTTCGCCTTGGATCGAATCCCGTGGCGACACCGAGCGCCTGCCGGGCCTGAGCTCCAACTTCGGCCAGGAACGCCTTGCCGATGCCGAACTGACCAAGCTGCGTTTCGCCCACGTCAATAACCCGCGCCGCGCCAAGGCCGGGGCCAACGTCAGCCAGATGCATTACGCGCGCAAAGGCATCATCACCGCCGAGATGGAATACGTCGCCATCCGCGAGAACATGAAGCTTGAGGTTGCTCGCGCCGCGGGCTTGCTGGATCAGCAACACGCCGGCCACAGCTTCGGCGCCAGCGTGCCGAAGATCATCACCCCCGAATTCGTTCGTGACGAAATCGCCCGCGGTCGCGCGATCATTCCGGCCAACATCAACCACACCGAACTGGAACCGATGATCATCGGCCGTAACTTCCTGGTGAAGATCAACGGCAACATCGGCAACAGCGCCCTGGGTTCGTCCATCGAAGAAGAAGTGGCGAAACTGACCTGGGGCATTCGCTGGGGGTCGGACACGGTCATGGACTTGTCCACCGGCAAACACATTCACGAAACCCGCGAGTGGATCATCCGCAACTCGCCGGTGCCGATCGGTACCGTGCCGATTTACCAGGCGCTGGAAAAAGTTGGCGGTGCTGCCGAGGACCTGACCTGGGAGCTGTTCCGCGACACGCTGATCGAACAGGCCGAGCAGGGCGTCGACTACTTCACCATCCACGCCGGCGTGCTGCTGCGCTACGTGCCGTTGACCGCCAAGCGCGTGACCGGCATCGTTTCCCGTGGCGGTTCGATCATGGCCAAGTGGTGCCTGGCGCATCACAAGGAAAACTTCCTCTATACGCATTTCGAAGACATCTGCGAAATCATGAAGGCCTACGACGTCAGCTTCTCGCTGGGCGATGGCCTGCGTCCGGGTTCTATTGCCGACGCCAACGATGCTGCGCAATTCGGTGAGCTGGAAACCCTAGGTGAGCTGACCAAGATCGCCTGGAAGCACGACGTGCAATGCATGATCGAAGGCCCGGGCCACGTGCCGATGCAGTTGATCAAAGAGAACATGGACAAGCAACTCGAGTGCTGCGACGAGGCGCCGTTCTATACCCTCGGCCCGCTGACCACCGACATTGCGCCGGGCTACGACCACATTACGTCCGGTATCGGTGCGGCGATGATCGGCTGGTTCGGTTGCGCGATGCTTTGTTACGTCACCCCGAAGGAACACTTGGGCCTGCCGAACAAGGATGACGTGAAGACCGGGATCATCACTTACAAGATCGCCGCGCACGCTGCGGATCTCGCCAAAGGTCATCCGGGCGCGCAGATTCGTGACAATGCCCTGAGCAAGGCGCGCTTCGAATTTCGCTGGGAAGATCAATTCAACCTGGGGCTGGACCCGGATACGGCGCGTTCGTATCACGATGAAACCCTGCCGAAGGATTCGGCCAAGGTCGCGCATTTCTGCTCGATGTGCGGGCCGAAATTCTGCTCGATGAAGATCACCCAGGAAGTCCGCGAGTATGCGGCCAACCAACGGATCGAAACCGTCGACGCCGAAGTCGCCCAGGGACTGGCGGACCAGGCCGAGCGGTTCAAGCAGGAAGGCAGTCAGCTGTACAAGAAGGTTTGATCTGACCTGAAAGGATGGGGCCTGCACAGGCCCCATCGCCAGCAGGCTGGCTCCCACAGTGGATTTGTGGCGTTCACAAGTCCCCTGTGGGAGCCAGCCTGCTGGCGATAGCGATCAAAAGAACAACAAATGTCCCTCTGAGATAACACCCTTGAGCATTCAACCCAGCACTTATTCCCCCGACATCGCCGTGCCTGCCAACAAGCGTGTGTTCGGCGGTCGCGATCTTTTTACCCTGTGGTTCTCCCTCGGCATCGGCCTGATGGTGCTGCAGACCGGCGCACTGCTCGCACCAGGTCTGGGCCTGTCCGGTTCGCTGCTGGCGATTTTCCTCGGCACGTTGGTTGGTGTTCTGCTGCTCGCCGCCGTCGGCGTGATCGGCAGTGACACCGGCTTGTCCTCGATGGCTGCCCTCAAGCTCAGCCTCGGCAAACATGGCGCAAGCCTGCCGGCGGTGCTGAATTTGCTGCAACTGATCGGTTGGGGCTCGTTTGAAATCATCGTCATGCGCGACGCCGCCACGCTGCTCGGCGCTCGTGCGTTCAGCGAAGGCGGCCTGCTTGCGAATCCACTGCTGTGGACCGTGTTTTTTGGTGGCCTGGCGACCTTGCTGGCCGTCAGCGGTCCGCTAACCTTTGTTCGGCAGATCCTGCGCAAGTGGGGCATCTGGCTGCTGCTGGCGGCGTGCATCTGGTTGACTTGGAATCTGTTCGCCAAAGCTGATCTGGCGGCATTGTGGGCACAGGCCGGTGACGGCTCGATGCCGTTCGCGGTGGGTTTCGACATCGCGATCGCCATGCCGCTGTCGTGGTTACCGCTGATTGCCGACTATTCGCGTTTTGGCAAGCGAGCGACAAACGTTTTCGGCGGCACTGCGATCGGCTTCTTTATCGGTAATTTCTGGCTGATGAGCCTCGGCGTCGCCTACACCCTGGCGTTCGCGCCGAGCGGTGAAGTGAATGCGTTGCTGTTGGCGCTGGCCGGTGCCGGTCTGGGCATTCCACTGTTGCTGATTCTGCTTGATGAGTCGGAAAACGCCTTCGCCGATATTCACTCGGCGGCGGTGTCCAGCGGGATTCTGCTGCGCTTGAAAGTCGAGCACCTGGCACTGGCCATCGGTGTGATCTGCACCTTGATCGCCTTGCTGGCACCGTTGGCCCAGTATCAAAACTTTCTGCTGTTGATCGGCTCGGTGTTCGCGCCGCTGTTCGGTGTGGTGCTGGTGGATCACTTCATCCTGCGCAAACGCAGTGCCCAGGTCGCGTCAGCCGCATTGCGCTGGCCGGCGCTGCTTGCCTGGCTGGGCGGGGTGAGCACGTATCATTTGCTGGCGAATCTGTATCCGGACATTGGCGCAACCCTGCCAGCGTTGATCGTGGCAGGGCTGCTGCAGCTGGTGCTCGGTCGAGCCTTCAGCTACGGCCGGGAAACAGCTCGGGTTTGAGGATGCCGTTCAGGCGCGGATAAGGGATCTTCAATTCGACGTGACCCAGCGCATACGGTGCGATGGTGCTGGTTTCGTACTTGAGGATCACGCCGCCGTAGGTCAGCGCCACGTTCGGGGTTTTCTGGAATTG
This sequence comes from Pseudomonas sp. Ant30-3, assembly GCF_000690905.1. Classification (GTDB taxonomy): domain Bacteria; phylum Pseudomonadota; class Gammaproteobacteria; order Pseudomonadales; family Pseudomonadaceae; genus Aquipseudomonas. Next base: position 7,213 of record NZ_JMCL01000047.1, read on the forward strand.
CCACTGCTTGAGGAATTCCGGTTCCTGATCGAGCTTGGTGCTGATCAACCAGCTGTTGTGCGCCACTTGCGCCGCTTTCCAGAATGCTTCTTCCTGGCCCGGCAGCAACATGTCCGACAGCGTCAGCACTTTATGCTGCTGGCGCGAATAGTTGATGAAACTGCGACCCGGCGTGCCATGCGCACCGCCGGTGTCCAGGTAGCTGGAAAACTCGATGATCACCAAGCCGTCATGCTGCTCGCGTACTTTCGCTTGCAGGTAGCTGCTGTTGCGTGGGCCTGCATTGCGCAGGAACTCGTCGCGATAGGCGGCCAGGGTAGGCGCCACCGGTGCGTCGGGGGCAGTGCGGGTCATTTGCAGCAGGCGTTTTTCAACGATGCCGTCCAGTTGCGGTTCGCCGGGAAAACGCAGCGTGTCGATGTTCACCAGCGGACAATCCTGACTGGCGCAGCCGGGTTTCAGTTGTTCGGAAGCATCGCGGGTGGTCTCCAGCGGCGCCCGATAGTTGGGCTGGAACAAACTCTGGCAGGCGCCCAGGGTCAGGGCGATTGCAGCCACGGAGGCGATTTTAAAAAGCGACATGGGCGTCCTTCATAAAACAGGGAAAGGCGAAAAGTTACCCGCTTCGACTGCCAGCGAGGGAATCAGTTCGCCACTAAGCTCATTAGAGTTGCTTTCGCCCTCACCGTCTATCCCGCTGGCTGGAAAGGGGCTGCATCAAAGGTCGCGAGCGCGTTAGGATGGCGCGAAGTCGAGGCTGGAGCTTCGCAACGGATTTGTTTAAACGAGGATTGTCATGACTGATTTTGCCAACGCCATTCCGTCCGCCGTCGAGATCGTCCGGCGCGAAAAGTGCTACGAGGGTTTTTACAAGCTCGATCGCGTGCACTTGCGCCACGAATTGTTCGCTGGCGGCATGAGTCGCGAAATCAATCGGGAAGTGTTTGTCCGCCACGACGCCGTGTGTGTGCTGCCGTACGACCCGCAGCGCGACGAAGTGGTGCTGATCGAGCAGTTTCGCGTGGGCGCCATGGGCAAGACGGATAACCCGTGGCTGATTGAGCTGGTCGCCGGTCTGATCGACAAGGATGAAGTGCCGGAAGAAGTTGCTCACCGCGAGGCGCAGGAGGAAGCTGGGCTGGTATTCGGGGCGCTGTGGCCGATGACCAAATATTTTCCATCGCCGGGCGGCAGCAATGAATTCGTGCATTTGTACCTGGGGCGTTGCGAGACAACCGGGGCTGGCGGCCTGCATGGGCTGGAGGAAGAAGCGGAAGATATTCGCGTGACGGTGTGGGCTTTCGAAGATGCCCTGCAAGCCGTGCGCGACGGACGTATTGCCAACGCGGCCAGCATCATCGCCTTGCAATGGTTGGCGTTGAACCGCGCTGAAGTGAGGGGGTTATGGTCGTAAACAAGCTGCGCGATCGCTATCGGGTTGACCTTGTAAGCCTGCAAGCCTCCTGCGAGGCCAACTACGCACGCCTCATGCGACTGCTGCCGGACATGCGCAGCGAGCCGGCGGCACGGCGCATTGCCGTGACCCACGGTGATCAGATGCTGGGCGTGCTTGCCCTCGAAGTGCTGCAGGTCTGCCCGTACACCACCACCCTGCAAGTGCGCCAGGAACACAGCCTGCCGTGGCTGCCGGTGCCGCAACTGGAAGTTCAGGTCTATCACGACGCCTGCATGGCCGAAGTGGTCAGTGCCGAGCATGCACGACGTTTCCGCGGCATCTATCCTTACCCGAACGCCGCGATGCACCAGCCGGACGAGAAAGCCCAGCTGAACCTGTTCCTCGGCGAGTGGTTAAGCCATTGTCTCGCGCTGGGGCATGAGTACGAAGTCGTACGCTAAGTGTGAACTGCGTCAGGTTCATGCGTTCCTCTTTTGATCATCCCCCAGCATAATCGCGGCATTCATCCATCCCGTGACCAGCCCTGGGAGAACGCCTTGCCGAGCGTATCGACATTGACCACCGCCGATTCGGCGCTGCTGGTGCAGCTCACCGACAGCCATTTGTTTGCCGAAGCGGACGGTACGTTGCTGGGCATGAAAACCCGCGAGAGCCTGCAACAGGTGATCGAACTGGTCAGGCAGCAGCAGCCGCAGATCGACCTGATCGTCGCCAGCGGCGATATTTCCCAGGATGGCACGCTGGAGTCCTATCAGCAGTTTCGCGATCTGACCCGCCAGCTTGATGCGCCGGCCCGCTGGATTCCGGGCAACCACGATGAACCACAGATCATGGCCGAGGCTGCGGTGCAAACAGCGTTGCTGGAGCCGGTGGTGGACGTCGGCAACTGGCGCGTGACCTTGCTCGATTCAGCGGTGCCGGGCTCGGTGCCGGGGTTTTTGCAGGACGAACAGTTGCAACTGCTGGCCTGCTCGCTGAGCGAGGCACCGGAGCGCCATCATCTGGTGTGTTTTCACCATAACCCAGTCCCCATCGGGTGTCCGTGGATGGCGGCGATCGGCTTGCGCAATCCCGAAGCGTTGTTTGCCGTAATCGATCGTTTTCCGCAGGCGCGCGCGGTGCTTTGGGGGCATGTGCATCAGGAATTCGACGAGATTCGTAACGGCGTGCGTCTGATGGCTTCACCGTCGACCTGCATTCAGTTCGAACCGGGCAGTGAAGATTTCAAGGTGGGGACGCAGGCGCCGGGGTATCGGTGGTTGCGGCTATTGCCCGATGGCCAAATTGAAACCGGGGTAGAGCGGGTAATCGGGTTTGAGTTCGATGTTGATTACGGCTCGAACGGCTACTGAATATCTGCGGTGCTGCCATCGCCAGCAGGCTGGCTCCCACATTGAATCTGCGTGGTGCACAGAACCCTGTGGGAGCCAGCCTGCTGGCGATGGCGTCCGCTCGGACGACATCAATGCCACGGATATCCCCGATCCCCCCAACACCTGTAAACTCCGCCTTCTTTACCCAAGGCACAGGGAGCTCAGATGTCCGGTTCGATCCTTTATATTCACGGTTTCAACAGCGCGCCTTCGTCGAAGAAGGCCTGTCAGTTGATCGACGTGATGGGCCGTCTGGGCTTGGGTGATCATTTGCGTGTGCCGGCGCTGCATCACCATCCGCGCGAGGCCATCGGTCAGCTCGAAGAGGCGATTTTGCAGCTGGGGCGGCCATTGCTGGTCGGCAGCTCACTCGGCGGCTACTATGCGACTCACCTGGCCGAGCGCCATGGCCTCAAGGCTCTGTTGATCAACCCTGCCGTCAGCCCGCACCGGATGTTCGATGGGTACCTGGGCACGCAGAAAAACCTGTACACCGAAGAAACCTGGGAATTGACCCATGACCACGTTGCGGCACTGGCCGAACTGGAAGTGCCGGCTCCCCAGGACCCGCAGCGCTTTCAGGTGTGGTTGCAGACCGGCGACGAAACGCTCGATTATCGCCTCGCCCAGCAGTATTACCGAGCCTGTGCCCTGCGCATCCAGGCCGGTGGCGATCACAGTTTTCAGGGCTTTGCCGCGCAACTCCCGGCAATGCTGAGTTTTGCCGGCATCGGCGCAGATGTGTATCAGTCGATCGATTTCACTGCACTGTGAGTCCGCCTGCTTTGACAGACCTTTTTTTCTACAGACACTGACGACGAGACCCTATGGCCACTCCCAGCGCTAGCTCTTATAACGCCGACGCCATCGAAGTCCTCTCGGGCCTCGACCCGGTGCGCAAACGCCCCGGCATGTACACCGACACCAGTCGGCCGAACCACCTCGCCCAGGAAGTGATCGACAACAGTGTCGACGAAGCTCTGGCGGGTCACGCCTCCTCGGTGCAGGTCATCCTGCACGCCGATCACTCTCTGGAAGTCAGCGATGACGGCCGTGGCATGCCGGTGGACATTCACCCGGAAGAGGGCGTTTCCGGCGTCGAACTGATCCTCACCAAGCTGCATGCGGGTGGCAAGTTTTCCAACAAGAACTACCAGTTCTCCGGCGGTCTGCACGGGGTAGGTATTTCCGTGGTCAACGCCTTGTCGACCGAAGTGCGGGTGCGCGTCAAGCGTGACGGCAACGAATACCAGATGACGTTTGCTGACGGTTACAAGAAGACCGAGCTGGAAGTGGTCGGGACCGTTGGCAAGCGCAACACCGGTACCAGCGTATTCTTTGCCCCTGATCCAAAATATTTCGATTCGCCGAAGTTCTCTATCAGCCGCCTCAAGCATGTGCTCAAGGCCAAGGCCGTTCTGTGCCCGGGCCTGCTGGTCAGTTTTGAAGACAAAGGCACCGGCGAGAAAGTCGAATGGCATTACGAAGATGGCCTGCGCTCGTACCTGGTTGACGCCGTCAGCGAGTTTGAACGCCTGCCGAATGAGCCGTTCTGCGGCAGTCTGGCCGGTAACAAGGAAGCGGTGGACTGGGCGCTGTTGTGGTTGCCGGAAGGCGGCGACAGCGTGCAGGAAAGCTACGTCAACCTGATCCCGACGGCGCAGGGCGGTACCCACGTCAACGGTTTGCGTCAGGGCCTGCTCGATGCCATGCGCGAATTCTGTGAATACCGCAGCCTGCTGCCGCGCGGCGTGAAGCTGGCGCCGGAAGACGTCTGGGAACGCATCGCCTTCGTCCTGTCGATGAAAATGCAGGAGCCGCAATTCTCCGGCCAGACCAAGGAGCGACTGTCGTCCCGTGAAGCGGCGGCGTTTGTCTCCGGCGTGGTCAAGGACGCGTTCAGCCTGTGGCTCAACGCTCACCCTGAAACCGGCATGTTGCTGGCAGAGTTGGCGATCAATAACGCCGGCCGCCGTCTGAAGGCCAGCAAAAAAGTCGAACGCAAGCGGATCACGGCGGGGCCGGCCTTGCCGGGCAAACTTGCCGACTGTGCCGGGCAGGACCCGATGCGATCCGAGCTGTTCCTGGTGGAAGGTGATTCCGCCGGCGGTTCGGCCAAGCAGGCGCGGGACAAAGAGTTTCAAGCGATCCTGCCCTTGCGCGGCAAGATTCTGAACACCTGGGAAGTGGACGGCAGCGAAGTGCTGGCCAGCCAGGAAGTGCACAACATCGCCGTGGCCATCGGCGTTGATCCGGGCGCAGCAGACTTGAGCCAGCTGCGTTACGGCAAGATCTGCATCCTCGCCGACGCCGACTCCGATGGTCTGCACATTGCGACGCTGCTCTGCGCCTTGTTCGTCCAGCATTTCCGTCCGTTGGTGGATGCCGGTCACGTCTACGTTGCAATGCCGCCGCTGTACCGTATCGACCTCGGCAAAGAAATTTACTACGCCCTGGATGAAGCAGAGCGCGATGGCATCCTCGATCGCCTGGTCGCCGAGAAAAAACGCGGCAAGGTGCAAGTGACCCGATTCAAGGGTCTGGGTGAAATGAACCCGCCGCAACTGCGCGAAACCACCATGGACCCGAACACCCGGCGCTTGGTGCAACTGACGCTCGGTGACGCTTATGAAGCCACCGCAGAAATGATGGACATGCTGCTGGCGAAGAAACGCGCCGGTGATCGCAAGACCTGGCTCGAATCCAAGGGCAACCTGGCTGAGGTTCTTGGCTGATGCGGGTTGGCTTTGCCCTGGCCTGTGCGTTGCTTCTGAGTTCGCTGTCGGCGTTGGCCGCACCGGCTCCACAGTTGCGCCTGGTGTCCGAGCACCCGGTGGACGGCATGCACGGCGGCAACCTGTCCGGGCTGGCGCAGTGTGGCAAGGATTTGTGGACCGTGTCGGACCGCGACGACGGGCAGATATACCGCCTCGATACCCGCCTGAGCACCTGGCAAGCGAAAACCGTGCACATCGATGCACCGCCGGTGCCAGACAGCGGTTTGCCCTGGGGTTTGCGTTCGCGCACCTGGGTTGCGTCTTTCGTGCGCGGTGGTGACCTGGATTTCGAAGGCATCACCTGCGACAGCATTGGCACCCGTTACATCGTCAGTGAGTCGCATGCCGCTGTGTTGCAGGTGCCGCTGTTCGGCCCGGCGTCATGGCTGAAGATTTCGCCGATGCTGGTTCGCGAAGCGCGCGCCAGTGGTCTGTTGCTGAACTTCAACTCGTTGTTCGAGGGCCTGGCGGTCAATCCGGCCGGCGATCATCTGTGGCTGGCGGCCGAGCGTGAACGGCGCGGTTTGCTGCTGCTCAAGCGCAAGCAAACTGTCTGGGATTGCGACGGCGGCTGCGTGCTGCTCAGCGAAGCCGGCAAGGAAATGCAACCGCCGCAATTCAGCAAGACCAAAGCCGTGTCGCGAGATTTCTCTGATCTGTCCCTGTTCAACGGCAAGTTGTTCACTCTTGAGCGCTTCGACCTGGAGATCTGCCGTCGCGATGCGAAAACCGCCAAGGTCGAACGCTGCTGGTCATTTGCCGATGAAGCGATGCTGCCGAATCGGCGCTATCCCCAACCCTACGGGCTGACTGAAGCGTTGGTGATCGACGCCGATGGCGCATGGGTCGGCATCGACAACAATTTCACCCCCCGCGCCGATGGCGAGCAGCGCCCGGTTGTCTGGCGTTTCGCCGCGCCGGAAGGTGGCTGGAGTGCCAAGCCATGAGTCAGCAGACGCCAGGCAAACGCATCGGCCGCGTGCTGATGGTGCTGGCGTGGTGCGCGGCGCTGTTTCTGGCCACACGTTTTTTCGGTCAGTGGGAGCAGCGCCAGCAGAATCCCAATGCGGTGGTCAGCTCGGAGCAGGGCGAAGGTTTCATCGAGGTGAAACTGGTCGGCAACAGTCAGGGGCATTTCGTCGCCGGCGGCCAGATCAACGGTCAGCCAGTGGATTTCATGCTGGATACCGGGGCAACCGATGTCGCCATTCCCGGCAGCCTGGCCGAACGGCTGAAGCTGGAGAAAGGTTTCGCCGTGACCCTGAGCACCGCCAGTGGCCGAACCGAGGGCTATCGAACCCGTATCCAGCGTTTGCAACTGGGCAACATTGTCCTGCGCGATATTCGCGGACTTGTCGTGCCAGGCCTTGAAGGCAATCAGGTGCTGCTCGGCATGAGCGCACTGAACCAACTTGAATTTACCCAGCGCGGTGGCACCATGCTGCTGCGCCAGACAACGAACCGATGAGGCCCGCATGAGCGACATCCTTGCAGACAGCTTAGACGGCATTGAACGCCGATCGCTGGCTGACTTCACCGAAAGTGCCTACCTCAACTATTCCATGTACGTGATCATGGACCGTGCCTTGCCGCATATCGGCGACGGCCTGAAACCGGTACAGCGGCGCATCATTTACGCCATGAGCGAGCTGGGCCTGGACGCCGACTCCAAGCACAAGAAATCGGCGCGGACCGTCGGTGACGTGCTCGGCAAGTTTCACCCGCACGGCGACTCCGCCTGCTACGAAGCCATGGTCCTGATGGCCCAGCCGTTCAGCTACCGCTACACGCTGGTCGACGGTCAGGGCAACTGGGGTGCGCCGGATGATCCGAAATCCTTCGCCGCCATGCGTTACACCGAAGCACGCCTGTCGCGATATTCCGAAGTGCTGCTCAGCGAGCTGGGCCAGGGCACGGCGGACTGGGGCCCGAACTTCGATGGCACCCTCGACGAGCCGTTGGTGTTGCCCGCGCGTTTGCCTAACATCCTGCTCAACGGCACCACCGGCATTGCCGTCGGCATGGCCACCGATGTGCCGCCGCACAACCTGCGCGAAGTGGCGACCGCTTGCGTTCGCTTGCTCGACGAGCCCAAAGCCACGGTTGAGCAACTCTGCGAGCATATCCAGGGCCCGGATTATCCGACCGAAGCGGAAATCATCACGCCGCGCGCCGATCTGCTGAAAATTTACGAAACCGGGCGTGGCTCGGTGCGTATGCGCGCCGTGTATCACGTTGAAGATGGCGACATTATTGTCACCGCGCTGCCACATCAGGTTTCCGGCGCCAAGGTGCTCGAGCAGATCGCAGCCATGATGCAGGCCAAGCCGTCCAAGGCGCCGCAGATTGCCGACTTGCGTGATGAATCCGATCACGAAAACCCATGCCGCATCGTGATCATCCCGGGTGCACGGAAAAACTTCGACCACGACGCGCTGATGCAGCACCTGTTCGCCAGCACCGAGCTGGAGTCGAGCTACCGGGTCAACATCAACATCATTGGCCTGGACGGCAAGCCGCAGTTGAAAAACCTGCGTGCATTGTTGGTGGAATGGCTGGAATTCCGCGTGCGGACCGTGCGTCGCCGCCTGCAATTCCGCCTCGACAAGGTCGAGCGTCGCCTGCACCTGTTGGACGGTTTGTTGATTGCATACCTCAACCTGGATGAAGTGATCCACATCATCCGTACCGAGGAGCATCCCAAAGCCGCATTGATCGCGCGTTTCGCCCTCAGCGAAATCCAGGCCGACTACATTCTCGACACCCGTTTGCGCCAGTTGGCGCGACTGGAAGAGATGAAGTTGCGTGCCGAGCAGGATGAACTGCTCAAGGAGCAAGCCAAGCTGCAAGCCCTGCTGGGCAGCGAAGCCAAGCTGAAAAAACTGGTGCGCACCGAGTTGATCAAGGACGCGGAAACCTACGGTGATGACCGCCGTTCGCCTATCGTCGAGCGTGCGGAAGCCAAGGCCCTGACCGAGCACGACCTGCTGCCGAACGAGAAAGTGACGGTCGTGCTGTCGGAAAAAGGCTGGGTTCGCTCCGCCAAAGGGCATGACATCGATGCCACCGGGCTTTCATACAAGGCCGGGGACGGTTTCAAAGCACTGGCGCCCGGGCGTTCCAACCAGTTCGCGGTATTTATAGACTCCACCGGGCGCAGTTATTCTGTACCGTCGCACACGTTGCCTTCGGCCCGTGGCCAGGGCGAACCGTTGACCGGCCGTCTGACGCCGCCGCCGGGCGCAAGTTTCGAGTGCGTGCTGATGCCGGAAGACGATTCGCTGTATGTTATCGCCTCCGATGCCGGTTACGGGTTTGTAGTCAAGGGTGAAGACTTCCAGGCGAAAAACAAGGCCGGCAAGGCCCTGTTGAGTCTGCCGAACAATTCCAAGGTTATCCTGCCGCGCCCGGTGACCGATCGCGAGAACAACTGGTTGGCCTCGGTCACGACCGAAGGTCGCCTGTTGATCTTCAAGATCAGCGATCTGCCACAATTGGGTAAGGGCAAGGGCAACAAGATCATCGGAATTTCCGGTGAACGCGTGGCCAGCCGCGAAGAATACGTCACCGACATCGCGGTTTTACCGGAAGGCGCCACCTTGGTGCTGCAGGCGGGTAAACGTACCTTGTCGCTTAAAGCGGACGACCTTGAACATTACAAAGGCGAGCGAGGCCGTCGCGGTAACAAATTGCCACGTGGCTTCCAGCGAGTGGATGCACTGCTCGTCGAAAACCTCAATTAGCCGAGAGCGCTCTCCTAGAGCACCCGATCTGCGAAATAACGCTTGGATCGATGCTTTGGCGCTGGAGTCGGGAGACATATTCACGGATGATATGTCCTTTCCAGCGCCGGCGTGGCCGAGCGTTCTTCATATTTATTGAGTATTTTCACTGTGGTCAGCCTTGTGGCGGCCACCGGGATGGGACGATGACTGCTCTGCGCCTTCCTTTTATTTTGATGCTCGCCGGCGTTCTTGGCCTGGCGGGTTGCAGCGTACATCAGCCGGTGTCGCTGTATCAGCTGGATAGCGGTAGTCCGACGCCGCCTGCGCAAAGCAAAGGTATGGCGGTTTTGCTGGGTCCGGTCACTGTTGCTGATTATCTGCAGCGCGAAACCCTGCTGCAGCGTCAGGCGGATGGCAGCCTGCAGGCCGCCACCGACGGACGCTGGGCTGGCAGCCTGTCTGCCGACATCGATCAACTGTTGCTGCGCCAGGTCGCGGGGCATCTGGACAGTCAGCGCGTGGTGCTGTCGCCGGCAACCGCTGGCTTCACTCCGGATGTTCAGGTTCTGTTGAGTATTACTCGTCTGGATTCAGGTGAGTCGCAGCCGGCGATCCTTGATGCACAATGGCGTTTGATCGATCGTCGCGGCAAAGTGCGCGATAACCGCATCGTTCACCTGCAGGAAGAACATGCGGGCGGCACGGCTGCTCAGGTTCAGGCACAAGGTTTGTTGCTGCAGCGTCTGGCAGAGCAGTTGGCAGTAGCGCTCAAGCCACTGGCCAACCAGCCACCGATTGCCGAAACCCGCAAACCCGCTGCCAAACCTGCAGCGCCGGCGGCAGAAAAGGACAAGCAGCCGAAGATTCCAATGGCATCGCCGATTCGTACGGACATGGAAGTGTTCAGGTTCTAACGTTATCGGATGTAAAACAAAGCCCGCAGTGATGCGGGCTTTGTTGTTTCTGTGCGATAGATGTTCATCGTGTGTGCTGGCCTCATCGCTGGCAAGCCAGCTCCTACAGGTCCTGTGTAGAACGCTACATCGCGTGAACAACGCAACACTGTAGGAGCTGGCTTGCCAGCGATTGCGGCGGTACTGGCGACAATGAAGCCCGCAGACAATCACTTGTCTGCGGGCTTCTTCACATCAGGGCTTTGGCTTAAGCGCGGCGCTCGTGCATCCGCGCCAATTGTCGTTCCAGCATCGATGGGTACGGCTCCATCAAGCGCTCTACGCAGCAAGCACCTTCAGGGCTGGCGATCGGGCGGATCCGCGCGCGTTGGCGGATCAGCGGGTCGTCATTGATCTTGCGTTCCACCAGCAGCAGGTTACGGCTGTGTTGCGACAGGGCCAAGGCATCCTGGGCCGGTTCGGTCAGCAGCAGGTCGATCTGGCTCAGGCCGAACAACTCGTCACCCAAGGTCAAACCCAACTGCAATTGCAGGGTAATGCCGCTGTCAGCGACTTCGATCTGCAACTGATGGCCCAGCGCCCGCAGCAGTTCACCGCAGCAAATTGCATTGGTCAGGTAATCGTCGCCGCTGTTTTCGCTGTGGAACAGCATCAGCGTGCTGCCATCGTTGAGCGTGTGCAATTCACTCTCGTACAACGAGGCAGCCTGATCGAGACAATCACGATAACGTTTGAGCAGTTCTTCCAGGCGAGCGCGCGGCAAACGACGCAGCTGATCCTGAGCGCCCAGTTGCACGGCAAGCACGGCACTGTGTTGCGGCACATTCGATGGCTGCGGTTTCACCAGCGGTTTTGGCGCACTGTCGACGGACACGTCACGCAGATCGGCGAAAGGGTCTTCGTCGTCATCGTCATCTTCAACGGTGCTGACGACGCGCTTGGGTGCAGGTTTCAACGCCGCTACCGGACGACTCTCGTCAAAGCTCGGATCGCGCAGGTTGCGCACTTCGAAGGCCGAATCGGCGTCTTCGTCGTCCTCGACATCGTCATACTCAGGCTCTGGCTCGGGTTCCGGCTCGACCGGTTCCGGCGCGTAGTTGGCGTGCAGCTGGCGAGCCAGGTCACCGATTTCGTCCTGACGCCCGGTGCCTGGAGTGTATTCGTCGATGTTGCGCAGCCAGACACGCAATTGCATCAGCGGTGTGGTCAGGTTGCGACCCAGACGCAAGCTCAAGGCCAGCGCCAGTGCGAGCAGAATGGCGCTGAGGATGCCCATGCTCTGCAGGCTGATGGTCATCGGCTGCTGGAACTGATCCATGTCCAGACTGATGCGTAGCTGCCCGGCGGTTACGTCCTGAAAAGTGATCTTGCTCTGATACATGCCCTCGGCTTCGCCCAACAGGCTGTGCTTGGGGCGCTGACCGGCTTCGGCGAGGATGCGGTTATCCGGGCTATAGATGGCCGCGTGGGCCACCAGCTTGTTTTTGGTCAGGTTGTTGAGCAGCACGTTGAGGCTGAGGATGTCGTTGGACACCAACAGCTCGGTCGCCGAAGTGGCGGTCTGCGTGGTCAGGCTTTCGCCCAGCGCATCGGCCTGTTCGTGCATGGCCTGCTTGAACTGCAAACCCATCACACAGGCATAGATCACCAGGGCCAGAGCGACCAGGATCACGTTATGGCTGGCGATGCGCAATGCAATCGGTACACGGCGATGACGCAGTGCACGGAAGATCAGCAGAAAGAAGTTATCGGTTTTTACTGGCGTGGGCCGGTTCACTTGAGCTCGGCTCTTTGTCCGTGAAGTTGACGCGCAGTATAGCGACAGGCCCAGTACCGGCAAAGCGTTGACGGTGCCCGATGGTCACTGAAAGTGGGTAGAATGCGGTTTTTTTCCACCTGCGGGGGTGCGCCTTGCGCGAAATCGTCCTGATAAACATCACGGGAGTCGACCGTCCGGGTCTGACTGCGGCCATTACTGGTGTTCTGGCCCAGGGTGGTGTGAACATTCTCGACATCGGTCAGGCGGTGATCCACGACACCCTGTCGTTCGGCATCCTGGTTGAAATTCCCGATACCGATCAAGGCAAGTCGGTGCTCAAGGACATTCTGTTCAAGGGCTATGAGCTCGATCAGCAGGTGCGTTTCACGCCGGTGTCCGAAGAGGATTACCAGCAGTGGGTCGGCAATCAGGGCAAGAAGCGCCACATCGTCACCCTGTTGACGCGCAAAGTGACGGCCGAGCAATTGCAGCGCGTGAGTTCGATCACCGCCAAGTATGGCCTGAACATCGATCACATCGATCGTTTGTCCGGGCGTATGCCGCTGGACACCCCGGCCGACAAGGGCAAGGGTTGCATCGAGTTTTCCGTGCGCGGCGAAGCGGCGGACGCCCAGGCACTGCGCGCCGAATTTCTCAGCGTCGCGCAGGAATTGAACGTCGACATCGCATTTCAGGAAGATTCATTGTTCCGCCGCAACCGGCGTCTGGCGGTGTTCGACATGGACTCGACGCTGATCGAAGCCGAGGTCATCGACGAACTGGCGAAAGCGGCCGGTGTGGGGGAGCAGGTTTCTGCCATCACCGAGCGGGCCATGGCCGGCGAGCTGGATTTTCGTGCCAGTTTCAAGGAGCGTCTTGCGCTTTTGCAGGGGCTGGACGTCAGCGTGCTGGACTCCATCGGCGCTTCGCTGCGCCTGACTGAAGGTGCCGAAACCCTGTTCGCCGAGCTCAAGCGGCTGGGCTACAAAACTGCGATCCTGTCGGGTGGTTTCACTTATTTTGCCAAGCAATTGCAGGCCAAACTGGGCATCGATTACGTGTTCGCCAACGAGCTGGAAGTGGTCGACGGCAAGGTCACCGGCGTCGCGGTCGAGCCGATTGTCGATGCGCAGCGCAAGGCTGATTTGTTGAAAGAGCTGGCGCACAAGGAAGGCTTGCGGCTGGAGCAGACCATTGCGGTCGGCGACGGCGCCAACGATTTGCCGATGCTGGCGATTGCCGGGCTGGGCGTGGCATTTCGCGCCAAGCCGCTGGTGAAGCAATCGGCGAAGCAGGCGATTTCCACGTTGGGGCTGGATGGGGTGTTGTATTTGCTGGGCTTTCGGGATCGGGACGGGCAGCTTTGAACTCCAGGTCGCTTGATCCGGCCTCTTCGTCGGAACGCCGCCCGGAGCAAGCCCGCTCCCACAGGGTTCTGCCGTGTGAGGCCGATAGCGTGCACACCAGAGATCCTGTGGGAGCGAGCCTGCTCGCGAATAGCATCACCGCAGGCTCGGGCTCACCTCAGAGCGTCTTCCACAACGAATCAAAATCTTCTTCCGCACTGACCACGCCGCCACTCGCGGCGTTTTCGTTTCTGGCGGTCTCCAGCGAGCGATAGGCGAACTGGTTGAAGCTGTTGGTGCTCGCCACCCGCCTGTCCAGTCCGGCGCGGCGCTCTTCACCGTTGGTGTTGATCACAACCTTGTTGCCTTCCTCAAACGGCAGTCGCGGCGCCAGTAGCGTCGCGGGCAGGTCGATCGCACTGATCGCCGGCAATAACAGCCCCCGCAGATACTGACTGTGATCGTCGCGCGTGCGCACCAGTTGCAGCCCGCAGGGTTCAGCGTAGGGCGCGACTTGCTCGATGCCCATTTGCGTGCCGCCACCACGGACCTGACGAATCCAGCGCACCACGGCAATGCTCCAGCCTTGCCCGGCGGAATCCTCAATGCCAACCATTTCCCCGGCTTGCAACTCGGCAGGTACTGCGCCGGGCCATGCCAGGCAATAACCGCCAGGGCTATGATTGACTATCGGAAGCACGTAGGTCGGGAATTGCCGATTGCGGTCGGCCGCATCATGGCTGTCATCATTCTGCAGCTGCGAGTATTCGATTTCTTCGTAAGGCAATAAAGCATCTGCGGTGCCGAGGGGCGCAGCATCGAAGGCCTGGCTCCATTGATCCTTTTCCCGACTGTTCGGCGATGTCGCGGCGAACTGCGCAGGACGGGATACGGGGTTTTTCAGGATGTCGCTGAAGGAGCGTTGGCCACCCAAGTAGAAATGCAGCGCGCTCATGCCCACGCATACATTCAACGTGCCTTGACTGGCTGTGCGCTGAAAGCTGCGCTCGGCCGCCTGGCCCCAAGCTGCGTGCAGGTGCTGCAATGTGTCCGTACTCAAGCCTGCTGGCACCGGCAGCGGCGTGATGCTGTCGGTTTTCTGCAAGTAGGCTTCGATGGCCGCGACCAGCGGCTGCGGATCAATACCAAGCAATGTCTCCTGCTGCTCGGCGCGAAACTTTGTTCGGTAGCGCGGCCCGATATCGAGGTCCGGGGCGACAGCGAACAGGCCGGCGGCGGGTTTGTCCGGTTGCAGCTTGAGCCACTGACTCCACGGTTCCAGCACTTCTGCCAGCCGCGCAATCTGGTTCTGGCGCAACTGATTGCAGCGCCCAGCGCCCAGCAGCAGTGCTGCCACATAAGTCTGTTCGACGCTCAGTTGATGCGTCTGGCTGGCCAGCTCATCCCGCACGCTGACATGCTGAAGGCGATGAGTGCAGGCAATCCGATAAAGCTGATGCAGGTCCAGCCACAAACCTTCCGGTACCGGGGAATACAGCTGGGAAGCGCGGATCAGCGGGCCGTTGAGGCAGTGAATCGCCCTTTGCAGCGCTTGCATCAGCAAGGCTGCACGGTCCTTGCTGAAGCGTGGGGCAATGCGCACAACGATCTGTTTATAGCCAATCGCCAGGTGACTCTGCAGCGCCTGGCACAGGTTGGCGATCTTGCGCGAACGGTCGTCGAGCACAATCGCCTGGTGCAGGAAATGCCGCTCCAGATGCTTGCAGACGTAATACACCTCGGGCCGCAGCAATTCGAGCATTTGCAAGCGGTTGTCGCTGGGCGTCAGCAATTGGTTGAGTTCGCTCAAGCCCTGGTAAAGCAGGCGAGCGGTCTCGCCGATGTTGGCTTTGGGCAGGTTGGCGATCCAGCGTTTCAGATCGCGCGGCGTGGCTTCGCAGAACGACAGACGCGTTTGCGTCGGGATCGGCGCTCGGAGCAGGAGATGGGGAATTGTGTCATTCATGCCGAAAACCATAGCAGAATCGGAACGGTAGGAGCTGTCGCAGGCTGCGATCTTTCGCATTTAAAGCGAAGATCAAACGATCACAGCCTGCAGCACCCCCTACATGGGACCGCATCGGCGGTGAAATCAAGCGTGCGGCAGGCCCAGACCCTGACCCATCTGGACCGGCGAACCGGCTGCCAGCTCTTGTGCCCATTTCACCTGATCCGGGCCGAACAGTACGACCGCCGTCGAACCGAGTTTGAAGCGACCCAACTCTGCACCTTTTTCCAGGTGGATCGGCGCACGAGCGGCTTCGTCATAGCGGAAGGTTTTCAATTCGCGTTTTGGTGGTGTAACCAGACCCGCCCACACGGTCTCGATCGACGCCACAATCATTGCGCCGACCAGCACAACGGCCATCGGTCCACGCTCGGTGTCGAAAATGCACGCGACACGCTCGTTGCGGGCGAACAGTTCCGGCACGTTTTCGGCGGTGGTCTGGTTGACCGAGAAGATCCGGCCCGGAATGTAGACCATTTCGCGCAGGGTGCCGGCGAGCGGCATGTGCACGCGGTGGTAGTCCTTCGGCGACAGGTAGATGGTCGCAAAGTCGCCGCCCATGAACGGCGCCGCGTTGGCCGCATCGCCACCGAGCAGTTCCAGCACGCTGAAGCTGTGGCCCTTGGCCTGGAACACGCGACCGTGCTCGATCGGGCCGAGCTGGCTGACCGCGCCATCGGCCGGGCTGAGAATCGCGCCTGGCGTTGGGTCCAGCGGACGCGCGCCGTCTTTCAGGGCGCGGGTGAAAAATGCGTTGAAATGCTCGTAGGCGGTCAGGTCTTCGACCAGCGCCTGCGACATGTCCACCTGATAACGCTTGGCGAACCACGCGGTGAAGGCATTCTTGAACCAGCGCACGCGGCATTCGGCAATGCAGCCGGCCAATCGCGAAAGCAGGTGATGGGGCAGCAGGTATTGGCTGAGGATAAACAAACGCTTCTTCATGAACTGTCCTTTAAAAACCTTAAATCTCTACAGGGGTGTCGGGATGGTTGCCCCATTCGCCCCACGAGCCGGCGTAGCCTTTGACCCGCGGATACCCGAGGGATTTGGCCACCAGATAAGTGAAGCCAGAGCGATGATGGGTCTGGCAGTGGGTAATGATTTCTTTGTCTTTGCTGATCCCGAGTTGGTCGAGGATCTGCGGCATGTCGGTGCGAATGCGCAGTTGGCGCGCCTGATCCATGCCGGCGGTCCACTCGAAATTGACCGCGCCGGGAATGTGCCCTGCCTTGGCGGCGAGGACTTTTTCACCGGAATATTCCAGCGGCCCGCGAGCATCCCACACGGCCAGGTCGGCAGCGCCAAGACGGCTTTGCAGGTATTCGCGAGTGGCGGTGGGTTCGTCGTGCAGGGTCAGGCTCACTGGGCCACCGGCCGGGGCAGGCACTTCGGTCGACAGTGGCAAGCCTTCCGCCAGCCACGAGAGCAGGCCGCCATCCACATAATGGTAATTTTTGTGGCCGATGACATCCAGCAGCCAGATGAACCGGCCCGCCCAACCGCCGCCTTCGTCGTCATAGACCACGTAGACCGCGTCCTTATGGTGGCCCAGCTCACCGAACAGCGCTTCGAGAGCGGCCGGCGGAGGCATCAGGCCGGGCGCCGGCAACTGGCCGAGCTGCGTGCGTTTGGGATCAACAAAACGCGCGCCGGGAATATGTCCTTCGGCATAGCGGGCGCTGCTGGTCAGGTCGACCAGAATCAGCTCGCGGGCGTCGAGGCGGGCGAGCAGGTCGCTCGGCTCGATCACCAGGGCCAAGCCAGAGAAGTCAGACATGTGAGGTCTCCAGAGCACAAAAGTGGGGATTGTAACGCAGGGTCATTGGCCCCGGTGGCTAAAGCTGTGCAAGGCCTTCTCGATGCACTGCGCGGTTTTGCCGAAGGCCTGCACGGTAATCTCGCAGAACGGCCCGCCGCCCTGATCAGCCACCACGATCATGATCACGCGGCCATTGTTGACCAGTGAGCGCATCAGCAAGTGTTCGCCGGCAAACGCCGAGCGCAGGCCGGCGGGCATCAGCGCGGAAAATTGCGCGGTGTTGTCCGGGGTCAGACGTACCTGCGCCTGTTGCGAAAGCAGACGTTGCAACACCTTGCTCTGGCTCACTACAAAATTCAGGTTAGCGGCGTCTTTTGGCAAACCGGCGATCTGGTGCACACGCAAATTGGCGTGCGTGCGGTCGGCCATCAAAATCATCACTCGACGCATGCCGCAGGCCACCAAGGCATCGCGGGCTGAGGAGGTCAGGTGCATGGCGTTGGTGAAACGACTCGGCTCGACCAACAGCTCGGCACATTGTTTGCGCCACTGCGCCAGGTCGACAGAGCTCGGCGCCGCAGCGGGCCGCATGCCGGGATGTACGCGATGGGTGCCTGTCGGCCAGAGCAGGGCAACGGCCGGGTGCCAGAGATCAGCCATCGCATGTTGACGCGCGCTGTTGGCGGCTTGTTGATGCAACTGCTGAAGAACATCGTCCATCGGCACTTGCAGGTAGAGACTGGTCAGGTATTGCCAGCGCTCACTGTGGGGGCTGTCCCATGCCTGTTGCGCCGACAGGGCCAGGCCATTGGCCAGCAATACGGTATTGGCCGGTTGATTGAGCCAGCGCCGCAGGGTCGGGTCGTCGTCGAGGCGGTTCTGCTGGCGCAGCGGATGGTCGCTGTCACGCGCAATGCGCAGCACTTTGACCAATTCACGCTGCTCGCTGAGCAACAGCCGATAACCCTGCTGCACCCAGATCGGCAAGTGCCAGGCGTCTACCAGTGCCTGACAAATCGCCAGCAGACGCACGCCGAACAGCT
Organism: Pseudomonas sp. Ant30-3; assembly: GCF_000690905.1. Lineage (GTDB taxonomy): Bacteria > Pseudomonadota > Gammaproteobacteria > Pseudomonadales > Pseudomonadaceae > Aquipseudomonas. Next base: position 25,337 of record NZ_JMCL01000047.1, read on the forward strand.
GTTGCTCGACCTTGCGCGCCGATTCACCTTTATGAATGACCCGCAGTTCCCATTCTTCAAGCAGCTTGGGGTGAGTCAGCGCCATCGGCCACAGCGGCGAAAGAAACAGCAGACTGCCCCAGTGAATGTCCTGCCACAACCGCGCCAGGCGGGCGGCAAAAAAACCATTGGCTTGCTGAGTCGCGTGCTGGCTGATCAATTGCAGTTGGCGAAGGGCGATCGGGATTTCTGATTGAGGCTGGGCCGGCAGGCGTGCGAGCAGTTCTTCAGTGCGCTTGAGGCCGAGCCTATTGATCGCCACTTCAAGATTTTCCGCCGGCTCGGTCATGCTGCCATGCGTGTGCCGATTGGCTTCACGAATCACGCTCAACGCAAGGGCAGGGCTCTCCTGCATCAGGTCGGCGATATCGCGCAGCGAACTGCGATGGTCGCCAATGGCCTTGCAAACACGGTCGTGGCTGGCTTGCGGAACCGGCAGGCGGACGCCGTCGAGCAGCTTGATCCAGCCTTCGAGTGTGCTCGGTTTCGGCGTTGTAACGTTCGTTTCATTAGCCATGGTTGGACGCAATCTTCGTCTGCTTTACCGATACCCGGAGTGGGCCAAATTGGCTTTTCGCCTGAACGGGCTATAGTCTGGCGCAGTTTTGCCGATAAGGAGAAGAAGAGATTTTTCAGCTTCCGAATATGACCTTGAACCCGACTCAGTAAGTGCTCCCCTACCTATGGCTAAAATAATCGGCATCATCGTCGTATTCGCGAGTGTGCTTGGCGGATACGTGCTCTCCCACGGCAAGATTGCCGCCCTGGTCCAGCCCTTCGAAGTGCTGATCATCGGTGGTGCGGCCCTTGGTGCATTCCTGCAGGCCAACCCCAGCTACATGACCATGCACGTGCTCAAGAAATCCTTGAGCATGTTCGGCTCGCGATTCAACCACGCCTTTTACCTCGAAGTGTTGGGACTGGTTTACGAGATCCTCAACAAAAGCCGCCGCGAAGGCATGATGGCGATCGAAGGCGACATTGAAGATGCCTCGGCTAGCCCGATTTTCGCCAAGTACCCGTCAGTGCTCAAAGATGAGCGCATGACCTCTTTCGTTTGCGATTACCTGCGCATCATGTCATCCGGCAACATGGCCCCGCATGAGCTGGAAGGCCTGTTCGACATGGAGCTCTACAGCCTCAAGGAAGACCTCGAACATCCGTCTCATGCGGTAAACGGTATTGCCGATGCCCTGCCGGGGTTCGGTATCGTTGCGGCGGTATTGGGCATCGTGGTCACCATGGCCTCCTTGGGCGAAGGCGACCAGGCCGCCATCGGCATGCACGTGGGTGCAGCGCTGGTGGGCACCTTCTTCGGTATCCTCGCGGCGTACGGTTTTTTCGGTCCGCTGGCCACTTCCCTGGCGCACGATGCCAAGGAAGAGTTGAACATCTACGAAGCCATCAAGGCCTCGCTGGTCGCGTCGGCCTCCGGCATGCCGCCGTCATTGGCGGTGGAATTCGGTCGCAAGGTTCTGTACCCGGCACACCGTCCTAGCTTCGCCGAGCTGGAACAAGCGGTGCGCGGTCGTTAAAAATGGAAAATAACCAGCCGATAATCATCAAGCGCATCAAGCGCATCGCCGGTGGGCATCACGGGGGCGCCTGGAAAATCGCCTTCGCGGATTTTGCGACGGCGATGATGGCGTTCTTCCTGGTGCTGTGGCTGCTGTCTACCGCGACGCCGGAACAGAAGATCGCCATCGCCGGTTACTTCAAAGACCCTGTCGGCTTTTCCGAAAGTGGCACGCCGTACATCATCGACCTGGGTGGCTCGCCGACGCTGGCACCCGAGAACACGCTCAATCCTGAAGTGCAATCGCAGCCTCAGCCGGACAAGGTTACCGTCGACACCGAGCAGGTCGAGGGCATGGCCGAAATGGTCGAGAAGGAACGTCTCGAGTTGCTGCTGCAAGAGTTGCAGAACAAGGTTGACGAGAATCCTCAGCTGCAGAAATTCAAGGATCAGATCCTGTTCGAGATCACGCCGAACGGTTTGCGCATTCAGATCATGGACGCAGAGAACCGGCCGATGTTCGACTCGGGCAGTGCGCGTTTGAAACCGTATTTTGAAGACATTCTGCTGGCCATGGCCGACACCATCAAAGCGGTGCCGAACAAGATCAGTATCAGCGGCCACACCGATGCCAAACCGTACACCGGTACCGGTGATTTCGGTAACTGGGAACTGTCGGCCAACCGTGCCAACGCTGCTCGCCGCGCATTGCTGGCCGGCAGTTATCCGGAGTCGCAAGTGGCGCGCGTGGTGGGTTATGCGTCGTCGGCGCTGTTTGATCGGGAAAGCCCGTTCAATCCGGTCAATCGTCGTATCGACATCGTTGTGCTGACCAGAAAAGCACAGGCCGCCATCGAAGGTGCGCAAGGTGCCGACCCAACGCCGATTCCGGGGCAGGGCGCGCCTGGTGAGGCGCCGGGTACGCCAGCTACATCGGCGCCACCGGTTGACCCGAATGCCTTGCCCGAAGATCAGCAACCGGTGCCGGCGCATGAACTTCGCGAGCGGTTGAATCTGTTTGATGATATTGCGCCCAAGCCGGTTGAGCCGGCGCAGCCTTAAGGTTGGGGTTTGATTTGTGGGCCACCTGATTGTCGCGAGCGCTGCTCCAACTGTAGGAGCAAGCTTGCTCGCGAAGGCGGCGTGTCAGGCGAGATGTTCAGTCGGGAAACACCCGATCAACTGTAGGAGCTGGCTTGCCAGCGATGGCTCCGTGTCAGGCAACGGTTGTTTTGAGGGTGTACGTATCCGTTGTTGGGGTAGTGGCGGATATCGGTTCCGCCGGCCGTACACAAAAACCTGCAGGAACCAGCTCCTACAGTTGATCGGGGTGATGCCGTATATGCGTGCCGCCTGACACACCGTTATCGCTGGCAAGCCAGCTCCTACAGGTTCAGTGGTCAGCCATGGGTAAGGCTGTCCTCCGACCCAGATCCATCACCCGTATAAAAACGTCAGAACCCCCACCGAATCCGGTTTTTGAGCTTGTCGTGAAACGCATCGGCATCACGCTTGTAAACACTGCGAATCGACTCAAACGACTCCATTCCCGACCGGCTCGAAAGCGTCTCCTCCCGATAAGCATCAATAAAGAAATTGATATCCGCCTCACCACTCAGCGTCGGCCACTTGTCGAGGTACAGCGGCAAGTCGCTATGGCCAATCTTGAAAGAGCAAATCCTGCGGTTGCTGATCGTAGCCTCACCAATTTCGAACGGCACCCACCACGATTGCGCTGTCTCCCTGGAAACCACCGCAAGCAAATGCGTGCACTCGGTGATGTTGCGAGTGATCACCGCCGTGATGTCATCCGTTTCCTGCGACTCGGTATCCAGCACGTCGAGGTACGTCTTGATGTTCGCCCGCATCAGGCGATCGTTAATGGTCATCGCGTGTTCGCGATCGGTGTGGCGGTAGCTGATAAACACTGGCATCAGAAGTGTCCCTTGATTGCAAGTTCGCGGTAATAGGCGCCGAGCGCGGTGAGGCGGCAGCCGGTGGATTGCATGGCGGCGAAATACATGTGCTCGGCGTCGACCGGTTCGATCAGGCTGTGGCGGTTGCACTTTTGCAGCTGACTGAAGATTTCTCCGTTGTCGGGGTCGAAATCGGTCGCCGTCGGTTCGTAGCTCGGGTCGAGCGGGTAGACGAAGCCAGGGTCGGGAAACCAGTCCTTGAGCTTGCGCAGGGTTTCTTCGGGGATCAGCGGCGTGACTTCGCGCAATGGCACAAATTGCGACACATTGGTCTTGAACACGGGGCGCTGCTCCCACGCACCCAGCGCATTGTCGACGAACGAATAGACGCTGCCGGGCGTGACCTTGCCCAACACATTGGCGGCTCCGCCATGCAGCGCCTGCAGTAGCAAATCGGTGAATACGCCGTGGCCTCTGCCTTCCATCGCCAACTGGTCTTTTTTGCAGGCAGTGAGAATGGTCAAGCCTTCGCTGATGACACTGCTGCCACCGCGCAAACCGCGCATGGCCGCGGCGGCACCGGCCTGGCAGCAATCGAGAATGATGATTTTGTTCTTGATGTGAGTGGCATCCTCCGCCCATTTCAAGACATCGCTTATGCGAATGCCTTCGACACCCTGACCGAAGTCCTGAGGAATCAGCAGGCCTTCATCAATGCTGGTATCAAACTGACCGTGCCCGGCGAAATACAGCAGCGCCACATCGCAATCGCCGGAGAACAGGCTTTGGATCTGCTCCTTCAAATACAGGTGAGTGAGATTTTCCTCCGCCGACGTCAGCACTTTATTGTTGAAATTCGGCCGACCGTTGGCGTGGCGTTCCAGCACCGACGCCATGGCCATCGCGTCGTTGGTGCAGCCACTCAGTGGTGACACCTGCGTGTAATGGTTGATGCCGATGAACAGTCCTTTGCGCATGGTTACACCACCATGTGCAGGCGAATGGCGCCGAAGACGCTGTTGTGATTGATGAGCAACTGATAGGTCTGCATGGGTATCCCTCGGTCTCGCCAAGTGCGAACAGGGACTGAATGTATGCAGTTGAACGACCGTCACAAGGCTTTGGCGAAGAAAGAGAGTCGCCCTACAAGCAGGCGTGCGGAAGCCCTACAGAAATTTCTGACGTTGAATTGATGGGGGATTTGCAGGGTGCAGCAAGCGGCCCCCCGCCCCGTCAGTGTCGGGGCTGGGAGTGCGACTGTTTAATAGCTGCTTTCAGGCAAGCTGGCGATGATCGAGCGATAGCTGTTCATCCGTTGCTGCTGCACGCGGCCTTCTTCCAGTGCCTTGAGCAGGGCGCAACCGGGTTCGCGGTCGTGCTTGCAGTCACGGAAGCGGCAGGTGCCGATCAAGTCGTTGAACTCGATGAAGCCCGCTTCGACATCGGCGCGGCTGACATGGCCAAGACCGAATTCGCGAATGCCCGGGGAGTCGATCAACTCGCCGCCACCGGGGAAGTGGAACAAACGCGCGGTCGTCGTCGTGTGAGTGCCCTGGCCGGACAGCTCGGACAGCGGGCCGACGCGGGTTTCGACTTCCGGTAGCAGGCTGTTGACCAGCGACGACTTGCCGACGCCGGACTGACCGACGAACACGCTGATACGTCCGTCCAGTTGTTCCTGCAGTTGCTCCATGCCATTGCCGTGGTGCGCCGAGACTTCCAGTACCGGATAACCCAGCGTGCGATAGACCGCCAACAGTGCGTTCAACGCCGGGGCGTTTTGCTCGTCGATCAGGTCGAATTTGTTCAGCAGCAGCAGCGGCCGAATACCGGCGTGCTCGGCCGCGACCAGATATCGATCGATCAGGTTGGCGTGCGGTTCAGGCAGGGGCGCGAAGACGATGACGATCATGTCGACGTTGGCTGCCACAGGCTTGAGCTGGCCACGGCTGTCCGGGCGGCAGAGCTCGGTTTTACGCGGCAGTTGCGCCACGATCACACCGATGCCCTGGTTGCCGGCACGCCAGACCACCTGATCGCCGGTCACCAGCGCAGGCAGGTTGGCGCGCAAATGGCAGCGGAATACCTCGCCAGCCAGCTCGCCTTCGAGCGCTTCGACTTCGACCTGGACACCAAAGTGCGCGATCACCAGGCCGGTCTGTTCCGGACCCAGGTCGCCGCCCTCAAGTGCCTCGACTGCCGAGGACTCGCGTTTGGCGGCGCGGGCAGCGCGCTCGCCCTGAATCTTTTCGATGCGCCAGTTTTGACGACGATTGAGTTGGCGTTTGGCCATGGGTGTTCCGTATCAAGAATGCAGCGATTAGGTAAAACGGCCGCGAGTTTAGCACGCCCGGCCACCGGCCTAGGTTAAACTGCGCAGCATTGCCTAGGAGCCGACACATGCAAAACCCGCAGAATCTGATCTGGATCGACCTGGAAATGACCGGTCTGAACCCTGATACCGACGTCATCATCGAGATGGCCACCATTGTCACCGACAGTGACCTGAACACCCTCGCCGAAGGTCCGGTGATTGCCATTCACCACAGCGACGAAATCCTCGCCGGCATGGATGAATGGAATACCCGCCAACATGGTGGTTCGGGCCTGACCCAACGTGTGCGCGACAGCCGCATCAGCATGGCCGAGGCCGAGGCCGAAACCATCGCTTTCCTGGAGAAGTGGGTGCCGAAGGGCAAGTCGCCGATCTGCGGCAACAGCATCTGCCAGGACCGTCGCTTCCTCTATACGCATATGAAATCGCTGGAAAGCTATTTCCACTACCGCAATCTCGACGTTTCGACCTTGAAAGAGCTCGCCGCTCGCTGGGCGCCGAGCGTGCGCGACAGTTTCCAGAAGGGCAGCACGCACCTGGCACTGGACGACATCCGTGAATCGATCGCTGAGCTGCAGCATTACCGCAAGCATTTCATCAAGTTCTAAAAGCTGGGATATCGAGCTGTAGGAGCCGGCTTGCTGGCGATGGGCCTTTGAGGACGCTATCGCCAGCAAGCCGGCTCCTACAGGACCTCTGGTGTACCTGTGGCAAGTGGTGCGGCATTGCGACTTGCCCGTGATGCCGGCGACGCGGTCCAGCGTCAAGATTGCCCTCTTTTGGTGCCGCAACTTAATGGCTAGACTGCGCGCCTTCCCGCAAGGACCGCCACCATGTTGCTGATGCTTTACCTGATCGCCATCACCGCCGAAGCCATGACCGGTGCCCTCTCTGCCGGGCGTCGCGGCATGGACTGGTTTGGTGTGGTGCTGATCGCCTGCATCACGGCGCTCGGTGGCGGGTCAGTGCGTGACGTACTGCTCGGCCACTACCCGCTGACCTGGGTCAAACACCCGGAATACCTGGTGCTGACGTCCATCGCAGCGATGTTCACCGTGTTCGCCGCACGCTGGATGCGTCACCTGCGCACGCTGTTCCTTGTGCTCGACGCCGTGGGACTGGTGGCATTCACCTTGATCGGCTGCATGACCGCACTGGAAATGGGCCACGGCATGCTGGTGGCGTCGGTCAGCGGCGTCATCACGGGTGTTTTCGGCGGGATCCTCCGCGACATTTTCTGCAACGACATTCCGCTAATCTTCCGCCGCGAACTCTACGCCAGCGTCTCGTTTGCGGCAGCATGGTGTTACATGCTGTGTCTCTATCTGCAGTTGCCGGGCGAGCAGGCCATTCTGGTCACGCTGTTCGGTGGTTTCCTGCTGCGCCTGCTGGCGATCCGTTTCCACTGGGAAATGCCCAAATTCGTTTACAACGACGAAACCTGACCCCGGCTCGTTCCCAGTAGCAGCTGCCGCAGGCTGCGTCCGGCTGCGCAGCAGCCGTTACTGTCAACGCGAGTCCTTCGGCCTCGAACGCAGCCTTCGGCAGCTGCTACGCGAGGCCGTGTTGCTTAAGGGCCCACTCGACGTGTTCCCGGACCAATTCAGAGGGATAGTCGCGCCGCGCCTTGAGCGCTTCCAGCACCGGAATGCTCGACGGCGCATTGCCCAAGCCCACCGCCAGATTGCGCAGCCAGCGCTCATAGCCCGCGCGCCGCAACGGCGAGCCTTCGGTGCTGCTCAAAAACTTCTCTTCATCCCACATGAATAATTGCGCCAGCCCGGCATTGTCCAGATTGTGCCGTGGCTTGAAGTCGCTTTCCCCGGAGGGGCGGGCGAAGCGGTTCCATGGGCACACGATCTGGCAATCGTCGCAACCGAACACGCGATTGCCGATCAAGGGTCGCAGCTCTTCAGGAATCGCGCTTTTCAGTTCGATGGTCAGGTAGGAGATGCAGCGTCGGGCGTCCAGCACGTAGGGGCCGACGAAGGCGTTGGTCGGGCAGATATCCAGGCACGCGGTGCAGCGGCCGCAATGTTCGCTGGTGTGCGGCGGATCAACCGGCAGCGGCAGATCGACGAACAGTTCGGCAAGGAAGAAATAACTGCCGGCCTTGCGATTCAACACCAACGTGTTTTTGCCAATCCATCCCAGCCCGGCCTGCTCGGCGATGGCTTTTTCCAATACCGGCGCGCTGTCGACGAACGCGCGATAGCCGAAAGGCCCGATCACGGCTTGAATCTTTTCTGCCAGTTGTTGCACGCGTTTACGGATCAATTTGTGGTAATCGCGGCCCAAGGCATAACGCGAGACGTAGGCTTTTTCCGGTTCTGCCAGGCGTTTGGCCATTTCGGTATCGCCCGGCAGGTAGTCCATGCGCAGGGAAACCACGCGCAATGTGCCCGGCACCAGTTCTTCCGGGTGCGAGCGTTTGCTGCCGTGGGCGCCCATGTAGTCCATTTCGCCGTGGTAGCCGGCGTCGAGCCAGCGCTGCAAATGCTGCTCATGCTCGACAAGGTCGAGGCCACTGATGCCGACTTGCTGAAAGCCCAGCTCGCGGCCCCAGTCCTTGACGGATTGGGCGAGGGCGGGCAGGTCTGCGGTAATAGCGGGCATGAGGCGAGAGAAACCGGAGCTGAGGTGCGTATAATTCTGCCAGACATCGGAGCCCGAAGACGCATGCTGCACACTAAAGATGATTTACCCGACGCGCTGTACAGCGCCGCGCAAGTGCGCGCCATCGATGCGAGCCTGATTGCGGCCGGCACGCCGGGCTTCGAATTGATGCAGCGTGCCGCGCGCGCGACCTGGCGCGCGCTGGTGCGTCAGTGGCCGACGGCGAACGAATTGAGCGTGGTCGCCGGCCATGGCAACAATGCCGGTGATGGTTATCTGGTGGCGCTTCTGGCGCAGCGGGCCGGTTGGCAAGTGCGCGTGCTGGCGGCGGGTGAGCCGCAGCGTTTGCAAGGCGATGCGGCGCGGGCCCACGCTGAAGCTGTCGCTGAAGGTGTCGACGTTAAGGCCTGGACCGCGCACGCCGAACTGCGCGGAATTGTGCTGGATGCATTGCTCGGCACCGGTGTGAGAGGTGAGGTTCGGGAGCCGTACGCCAGCGTGATCGCAGCAATCAATGCCAGCGGTTTGGCGGTGGCGGCGGTGGATATTCCCTCGGGCCTGTGCGCCGACTCGGGTCGCCTGCTCGGCGCCGCGGTTCGGGCAGATTTGACCGTGACCTTCATCGGCTTGAAAGTTGGCCTGTTCACCGGCGATGCGGCTGATGTGGTCGGCGAACTGGTCTTCAATGATCTGCAAACCGCACCGGAACTGCTGAACGGGATCGACATCAGTGCTCGGCGCCTCAACCCCGGCAATTTGCCTCGTCTGCTGGCACGCGCTTCAACGGCTCACAAGGGTCAGTTCGGTCACGTATTGCTGATTGGCGGTGATCGTGGCTTCGGCGGCGCCATCCTGCTGAGCGCGCAAAGCGCCTTGCGCAGTGGCGCGGGCATGGTTTCTGTCGCCACTCGCACCGAACACGTGCCCGCCGCGTTGGCCAGAATTCCCGAAGCCATGGTGCTCGGCACTGCCTCGGCCAATCAGTTGATTGGTTTGCTTGAAAAAGTATCGATTTTGGTCGTCGGCCCGGGTCTGGGCCAAGCGGCCTGGGGACGCAGTCTGCTGTCGGCGGCGGCCAATACGCCGCTGCCGCAGGTCTGGGACGCCGATGCGTTGAATTTATTGTCTGAACAAGCCGCGAGTCTGCCCAAAGATTGCGTGATCACACCGCATCCGGGCGAAGCGGCGCGGTTGCTGGGAGTATCGACGGCCGACGTGCAGGCCGACCGCCCGGGCGCCGCTCATGCTTTGAGCAAAAAATATGCAGCGGTGGTGGTCTTGAAAGGCGCCGGCAGCCTGATTGCCAGTCCCGATGGGCGTCTGGCAGTGTGTCATCAAGGGCATCCCGCCATGGCCACCGCCGGTTTGGGCGATGTTCTCGCCGGGCTGATCGGCGCGCTGCGCGCTCAGGGCATGACTGCATTCGAGGCGGCGTGCCTAGGCGTCTGGCTGCATGCCAATGCCGGCGCGCAGGAAGGTATATCGGGCCGTGGGCTGGCGGCCAGTGATCTGATTCCAGCCATTCGTCAGTTGTTGGAGGAGCAAGCACCGTGTCTGAAGTAACCCTGTACCTGGCTGATGAAGAAGCGATGACCGCGTTCGGCGCCCGCATCGCAAAAACCACGGAGGGGCATGGTCTGATTTTTCTGGAAGGGGATCTGGGTGCGGGGAAAACCACGCTGTCCCGGGGCATTATCCGTGGGTTGGGGCATGTGGGTGCGGTAAAAAGTCCGACGTTCACGCTGGTCGAGCCTTACGAGATCGGCGACATCCGCGCCTTCCATTTCGACCTTTATCGACTGGTCGATCCTGAAGAACTCGAGTACCTCGGTATTCGTGACTACTTCGAAGATGACGCACTATGCTTGATCGAATGGCCCCAGAAGGGTGCAGGCTTTTTGCCAAAGCCCGACCTGACCATTACCATTAGCACGCATGACAGCGGTCGCTCGCTGAAAATTTTGTCCCAAGGCTCGCGCGGCGAGTCCTGGTGTGCCGCTTTGGCATTGGAATCCAATTAAATGATGGGGTCTGGTATGCGCTTTCGCGCGATGGTAGCTGCCGTAGGGTTGTTGTTTTTGGCGGTGACCGTCGATGCTGTGGCCGAGACGAAGGTCAACAGTGTTCGTCTGTGGCGGGCGCCGGACAACACACGACTGGTGTTTGACCTGACAGGGCCGGTGCAGCACAGCGTCTTCACCCTGACATCCCCGGATCGACTGGTCATCGACATCAATGGCGCCACCCTCGGTGCTCCGCTGAACGTCAACGCCTCGAACACGCCGATTACCGCCATGCGTTCGGCTCAGCGTACGCCGACTGACTTGCGCGTGGTTATCGATCTGAAAAAAGCCGTCACGCCGAAAAGCTTCAGCCTGGCGCCGAACGCGCAGTACGGTAATCGTCTGGTGGTCGACCTGTTCGACAACGCCGCCGATGCCGCGCCGATTCCGGTGCCGACCAATGTCGCCAAAGTCGCTCCGGTGCCGGTCACTCCGATCGATCCGCCGGTCAAACTGCCGCCAGCTCCGGCCGGCAAGCGCGATATCATTGTCGTCATTGATGCCGGTCACGGCGGTGAAGACCCGGGCGCCTCGGGCTCCCGCGGTCAGCGCGAAAAAGATGTGGTGCTGGCCATCGCTCGCGAACTGCAGCGTCAGGTCAACGGCATGAAAGGTTTCCGCGCCGAACTCACACGTACCGGCGACTACTTCATTCCTTTGCGCGGCCGTACTGAAATCGCCCGCAAGAAGGGCGCCGACCTGTTTGTTTCGATTCACGCCGATGCGGCGCCGTCCAAGGCAGCGTTCGGTGCATCGGTGTTTGCCTTGTCTGATCGCGGCGCCACCTCGGAAACAGCCCGTTGGCTGGCCGACAGTGAAAACCGTTCCGACCTGATCGGCGGTGCCGGCAACGTCAGTCTCGACGACAAGGACCGCATGCTCGCGGGCGTGCTGCTCGACCTGTCGATGACCGCGTCCCTGACTTCCAGCCTGAACGTCGGCCAGAAAGTCCTTACCAATATCGGTCGGGTCACGCCGTTGCACAAACAACGCGTAGAGCAGGCGGGCTTCATGGTGCTCAAGTCGCCGGACATCCCGTCGATCCTGGTCGAAACCGGGTTTATTTCCAACGCCAACGAAGCCTCGAAACTGGCGGCTGCGAGCCATCAGCAAGCGCTGGCCCGCTCGATCAGCAGCGGCGTACGTCAGTTCTTCCAGCAGAATCCGCCGCCGGGCACCTACATTTCCTGGCTGCGTGATTCCGGCGGCATCGCCCAAGGTCCACGCGATCATCGGGTCAATCCTGGCGAAACGCTGGCGATGATTGCGGTGCGCTATCAGGTCTCCCCGGCGTCGCTGCGCAGCGCCAATAATCTGAAAAGCGACGATTTGAAAGCGGGTCAACACCTGACCATTCCTGGCACAGAACTGGCGGCCAAGGAATGAATCAAGTGGTAATCAACGGGGCTCGCATCGAGCTGCTCAGCCCGCGACTGGCGAACCAGATTGCGGCGGGCGAAGTGGTCGAGCGTCCGGCTTCGGTGATCAAGGAACTGCTGGAAAACAGCCTCGACTCCGGCGCCAAACGCATCGACGTCGATGTCGAGCAGGGCGGCGTGAAGCTGTTGCGGGTGCGCGACGATGGCAGCGGCATTTCCGCTGATGATTTACCGCTGGCCCTGGCTCGTCACGCCACCAGCAAGATTCGCAACCTGGAAGACCTCGAGCAGGTCATGAGCCTGGGCTTTCGCGGTGAGGCGCTGGCGTCGATCAGCTCTGTCGCCCGTTTGACCTTGACCTCGCGCACCCGCGAAGCGGAGCAGGCCTGGCAGGTCGAAACCGAAGGCCGGGACATGGCGCCCCGCGTGCAGCCCGCCGCGCATCCGGTCGGCACCTCGGTGGAAGTGCGTGACCTGTTCTTCAACACCCCGGCGCGACGCAAGTTTCTCAAAACCGAAAAAACCGAATTTGACCATCTGCAGGAAGTGATCAAACGCCTGGCACTGGCGCGCTTCGATGTGGCGTTTCATTTGCGCCACAACGGCAAGACCATCCTCAGTCTGCACGAAGCTCATGACGACGCCGCCCGCGCCCGGCGTGTCGCGGCGATTTGCGGTTCGGGGTTTCTCGAGCAGGCGCTGCCGATCGAGATCGAACGCAACGGCCTGCATTTGTGGGGCTGGGTCGGTTTGCCGACGTTCAATCGCAGCCAGGCCGACCTGCAATATTTCTTCGTCAATGGCCGTGCGGTGCGCGACAAGTTGGTGGCCCACGCGGTGCGTCAGGCTTACCGCGATGTGCTGTTCAATGGCCGCCATCCGACGTTTGTGCTGTTCTTCGAAGTCGATCCGGCCGGCGTCGACGTCAACGTGCACCCGACCAAGCACGAAGTACGCTTCCGTGACGGGCGCATGGTTCACGATTTTCTTTACGGGACATTGCACCGCGCATTGGGCGATGTGCGCCCGGACGATCATCTGGCCGCGCCTGTTGCGACGGCCATCGTTCGCCCGACCGGCGCCGAGGCGGGTGAGTTCGGTCCGCAGGGCGAGATGCGCCTGGCTGCCAATGCGCTGCTTGAACACCCTCAGGCCCAACCGTCGTTCAATACGGCGGCGGGCTCTGGTGCCGGGGCCGGTTACCAATATCAGTACAAACCACAGGCGCAATCCGGTGTGCCCGTTGCGGAAGCTCAAGCGGCCTACCGAGAGTTTTTCGCTCCGCTGCCCGAAGCCAATGCCGTAGCACTGCCAGCCGGGCAGGACGATATCCCGCCACTGGGCTATGCGCTGGCGCAGCTCAAGGGCATCTATATTCTGTCCGAGAACGCTCAGGGCCTGGTGCTGGTGGACATGCACGCTGCCCACGAGCGGATCATGTACGAGCGCTTGAAAGTCGCGATGGCCAGCGAAGGCCTGAGCGGGCAGCCGCTGCTGGTCCCGGAATCCCTGGCCGTCAGTCAACGTGAAGCCGACTGCGCCGAAGAAAATATTGCATGGTTTCAGCGCCTGGGTTTTGAGTTGCAACGCCTCGGCCCGGAGACACTGGCGATCCGGCAGATCCCTGCGCTGCTTAAGCAGGCCGAAGCCAATCGGCTGGTCAGTGACGTGCTGGCGGACTTGATGGAATACGGCACCAGCGACCGCATTCAGGCTCATCTGAATGAGCTGCTCGGCACTATGGCTTGTCACGGTGCGATTCGGGCGAATCGGCGACTGGCCCTGCCGGAAATGAACGGCCTGCTGCGCGACATGGAAAACACCGAGCGCAGCGGTCAATGCAACCACGGCCGACCGACCTGGACCCAGTTGGGCCTGGACGATCTGGACAAACTGTTCCTGCGCGGCCGTTGATGAACCAGCTCCCTCCTGCGATTTTCCTGATGGGCCCGACCGCAGCGGGCAAGACCGACCTGGCCATCGAACTGACGAAAGTCCTGCCGTGCGAATTGATCAGTGTCGACTCGGCGCTGGTTTACCGGGGCATGGACATCGGCACCGCCAAGCCGTCGAAAGAACTTCTGACCGAATTCCCGCATCGCCTGATCGACATTCTCGATCCGGCAGAGAGTTATTCGGCGGCCGATTTTCGTCGTGATGCCCTTGAAGCGATGGCCCAGGTCACCGCGCGGGGCAGGATTCCGCTGTTGGTGGGCGGCACGATGCTCTATTACAAGGCGTTGCTCGAAGGTCTGGCGGACATGCCGGCCGCCGATGCCGAGGTGCGTGCACAGATCGAAGAAGAAGCCGCGCGCCTTGGTTGGCAAGCCTTGCACCAGCAATTGGCGGCCATCGACCCGGTCTCTGCCGCACGTATTCATCCGAACGATCCGCAGCGTCTCAGTCGGGCCCTGGAAGTTTATCGCGTGAGCGGTCAGAGCATGACCGAGCTGCGGCTCAGACAAAGTGCGCAAAGTACTGAAGCAGCCGCTTCGGGACTGCAACAATTACCCTATACTGTCGCGAACCTGGCCATTGCTCCGGCAGATCGTCAGGTATTGCACGAGCGAATTAAACAAAGATTCACTTTAATGTTGGAACAGGGATTCATTGACGAGGTCGTAGCCCTGCGTGAGCGAAGTGACCTGCATTCAGGGTTGCCGTCTATACGTGCGGTAGGCTACCGACAAGCCTGGGACTACCTGGATGGCAAGCTGACGCAAGCCGAGATGCAGGAGCGTGGAATCATTGCCACGCGCCAATTGGCGAAGCGCCAGTTCACCTGGCTGCGCAGTTGGGCTGACTTGCATTGGCTGGACAGCCTGGATTGCGACAATCTGCCGCGCGCCTTGAAATACCTGGGGACCATCTCCATATTGAGCTGAGTCCTTGCAATTGCCGTCTATCCTTGGGGGTGTGACGGTCACAAGCCATCTGATTACCTATTTTTTATATTGAATCCTTAAAGGAGTGCGGCACATGTCAAAAGGGCATTCGCTACAAGACCCTTACTTGAATACTTTACGTAAAGAGAAAGTGGGGGTTTCCATCTACCTGGTCAACGGGATCAAGCTGCAAGGCACGATCGAGTCGTTCGACCAGTTCGTTATCCTGCTGAAAAACACCGTCAGCCAGATGGTTTACAAACACGCTATCTCTACAGTGGTCCCGGTTCGTCCAATTCGTCTGCCTAGCGCAACCGAATCCGAAGCAGGTGACGCTGAGCCAGGTAACGCCTGATAGGAGTCTCCTTTGTTCTTTGAGCGCCACGGTGGTGGTGAGCGAGTAATCCTCGTTCACTTGGATGGACAGGACCCTGAGGCGCGCGAAGATCCGCAGGAGTTTCAGGAATTGGCTAATTCGGCCGGCGCCGAGACCGTTGCGTTTCTTAACGTGCCGCGTCATCGGCCAACCGCCAAGTTCCTGATCGGCAGCGGCAAGGTCGAGGAATTGCGCGATCTGGTCCATGCCGAAAAGGCAGACCTGGTGATCTTCAATCACGTCCTCACACCTAGTCAGGAACGTAACCTCGAACGAGTTTTCGAGTGTCGCGTGATCGACCGTACCGGTCTGATTCTCGATATTTTTGCCCAACGCGCCCGTACCCATGAAGGCAAGCTCCAGGTCGAACTGGCCCAGCTTGATCACATGAGCACCCGGCTGGTTCGAGGCTGGACTCACCTTGAACGTCAAGGTGGCGGTATCGGCATGCGCGGCCCAGGTGAAACCCAGCTGGAAACCGACCGCCGTTTGCTGCGGGTTCGCCTGCGCCAGATCAAGGGCCGCCTGGAAAAGGTGCGCAGCCAGCGCGAACAGTCGCGACGTGGCCGTACGCGTGCGGATATCCCTACCGTGTCGCTGGTGGGGTATACCAACGCCGGTAAATCCACGCTTTTCAATAACGTGACGAAATCCGACGTGTATGCGGCCGACCAGTTGTTCGCCACGCTGGACCCGACCTTGCGCCGTCTTGAATTAGACGACCTGGGGCCGATTGTCCTGGCCGACACCGTAGGTTTCATTCGTCACTTGCCGCACAAGCTGGTTGAGGCATTTCGATCTACTCTCGAAGAGTCGAGCAACTCCGACCTGCTGCTGCACGTTATCGATGCGGCTGAACCGGATCGCATGTTGCAGATCGAGCAGGTTATGGTGGTGCTGGGCGAGATTGGTGCTCAGGACTTGCCGATCCTCGAGGTCTATAACAAACTCGATTTGCTTGAAGGCGTTGAGCCGCAAATCCAGCGCGACGAAAACGGCAAGCCCCTCAGGGTCTGGCTGTCGGCGCGTGATGGCAGCGGTCTTGAGTTGCTGGAACAAGCCATTGCCGAGTTGCTGGGCAGTGAGTTGTTTATCGGTACCTTGCGCTTGCCGCAACGTTTTGCTCGACTGCGAGCGCAGTTTTTCGAGTTGGGTGCGGTACAGAAAGAAGAACACGACGAAGAAGGCATCTGCCTGCTGGCCGTTCGTTTGCCACGCATCGAGTTGAATCGACTGGTGAGCCGCGAGGGAATGCAGCCGATGGAATTCATCGAGCAACACACTTTGCAATAAAAGCCTGAGAAAGCGGTTGTGCCGTGGTGACAGGCATTCTGTAGCATTGGTCGGCGCGCCGTGGGTGCGTCTTTGCTTTATCAGATGGAGAGCGCTATGGCTTGGAATGAGCCGGGTGGCAACTCGAATAATCAGGATCCTTGGGGTGGCAAGCGCCGCAATAACGGCGACCGCAAGGGACCACCGGATCTCGACGAGGCCTTCCGAAAGCTGCAGGAAAGCCTGAACGGGTTGTTCGGTGGTGGTAAGAAACGTGGTGACGATGGCGGCGGTTCGGGCAGGAGTGGCGGCTTCGGCGGCATTCTCGGCATCGTGCTCGTCGTGCTGGCTGCCGTGTGGCTGTACAGCGCGGTCTATGTCGTCGACGAGCAGGAGCAAGCAGTAGTCCTCCGCTTCGGCAAGTATTACGAAACGGTTGGCCCGGGTCTGAACATCTATTTCCCGCCGATTGATCGCAAGTACATGGAAAACGTCACGCGTGAGCGGGCCTACACCAAGCAGGGTCAAATGCTGACTGAAGACGAGAACATCGTCGAAGTGCCGCTGACTGTGCAGTACAAGATCAGCAACCTGCAGGACTTCGTGCTGAGCGTTGATCAGCCGGAAATCAGTCTGCAGCACGCGACCGAAAGTGCCTTGCGCCATGTGGTGGGTTCTACCGCGATGGATCAGGTGCTGACTGAAGGTCGTGAGTTGATGGCCAGCGAAATCAAGGAGCGTCTGCAACGCTTCATGGATACCTATCGCACCGGTATCACCGTCACTCAGGTCAACGTACAGAGCGCAGCGGCACCGCGTGAAGTGCAGGAAGCTTTCGATGACGTGATTCGCGCCCGTGAAGACGAGCAGCGTTCGCGCAACCAGGCCGAAACCTATGCCAACGGCGTCGTGCCGGAAGCTCGTGGTCAGGCCCAGCGCATCCTCGAGGATGCCAACGGTTACCGCGACGAAACCGTTTCGCGCGCCAAGGGTGAAGCCGATCGCTTTACCAAACTGGTCAGCGAGTATCGCAAGGCCCCTGAAGTCACCCGCGAGCGTCTGTATCTGGACACCATGCAGGAAGTCTTCAGTAACACCAGCAAGGTTCTCGTGACCGGCAACAAGAATGGCCAGAGCAATCTGCTGTACTTGCCGCTGGACAAGATGGTCGAAAGTGGTCGCAACACCAGTGCTCCCGTGAGCGGTGCGGCAGCCACCAGCAATGAAGCGAATGCACGTGCCGCAGCTGAACTGCAACAACAGCCGGCACGTACCAGGGAGAGTCGCTGATGAGCAATAAATCGCTGATCACTCTAATTGTTGTCGTCGTTCTGGCGATCGCAGCCTGGAACTGCTTCTACATCGTGGCTCAGACCGAGCGTGCGGTGCTGCTGCAATTTGGTCGTGTGGTTCAGGCCGATGTTCAGCCGGGCCTGCATGTGAAAGTGCCTTACGTTAACCAGGTGCGTAAGTTCGATGCACGCCTGATGACGCTGGATGCACCTACGCAGCGCTTCCTGACGCTTGAAAAGAAAGCGGTCATGGTCGATGCCTACGCCAAATGGCGCGTGAAAGACGCAGAGCGTTACTACACTGCGACATCCGGTCTCAAGCAGATCGCCGATGAACGCCTGTCGCGTCGTCTCGAATCGGGTCTGCGTGACCAGTTCGGTAAGCGCACGCTTCACGAAGTAGTATCCGGTGAGCGTGATGCGCTGATGACCGATATCACTGCTTCGCTGAACAAGATGGCGGAAAAAGAGCTGGGCATTGAAGTAGTTGATGTTCGGGTCAAGGCCATCGATCTGCCGAAGGAAGTGAACCGTAGCGTGTTCGAGCGCATGAGCTCCGAGCGTGAGCGTGAAGCTCGTGAACACCGTGCCAAGGGTAACGAATTGGCGGAAGGCATTCGTGCTGACGCCGATCGTCAACGCCGTGTACTGCTCGCTGAAGCCTATCGTGAATCTGAAGAGGTTCGCGGTGACGGTGATGCTCAGGCCGCTGCGATCTACTCCAAGGCATATGGTCAGGATCAGGAGTTCTATGGTTTCTACCGTAGCCTGCGTGCTTACCGCGAAAGCTTCGCGAACAAATCCGACGTCATGGTCCTGGACCCAAGCAGCGACTTCTTCCGTTACCTGGAAAAAGCCAAACCTTGATAACTCGGTGACCTGAATCATCCCCGCCTGGCGGCTAAAACCTCGGGCGGGGTGATCCTTTGGAAAAACGAGTGTATGATGCGGCAGCCGGGAAATTCCCGGCTTTTTTGCGTCTGTACGTTTGATTGCTGTTCAGGCAGACGACCGAGTCGAACGACTCGACAGGTTTTTCGAGGAAAGTGGATGGCGAGGCCGATTCAGGCTTTTCGTCATGTTGCTCATGCGCGTGGTTTGCTCATGGACCGATCATTTTCTGCTTCACTCAAGGCTCGCCCAAGGGCTTGCTGCCCGGATCATAGGGGAATGGCGTAATGGCAACGGTAGACCGCTGGCTGCTGCCAGATGGCATCGAAGAAGTACTGCCACCGGAAGCGGCGCGCATTGAAGTAGCGCGCCGTCAGGTGTTGGATCTGTTCCAGAGCTGGGGTTACGAGTTTGTCGTGACTCCCCATATCGAGTACCTCGAATCCCTGCTGACCGGCGCGGGCTCCGATCTCGATTTGCGTACCTTCAAGGTCATCGACCCGCAATCCGGCCGGCAGATGGGCTTTCGTGCAGACATCACGCCGCAGGTTGCACGCATTGATGCGCACACCCTGCGTCGTGAAGGCCCGAGCCGTCTGTGCTACGCCGGCAGTGTGCTGCACGCTCAGCCGCGTGCCTTGTCGTCCTCGCGCAGCCCGATTCAACTGGGCGCAGAGTTGTACGGCGATGCGAGCCCGAGCAGTGATGTGGAAGTCATCAGCCTGATGCTGGCGATGCTGCAGCTGGCCGATGTGCCGGACGTGCACATGGACCTCGGGCATGTCGGCATCTATCGCGGCCTGGCCCGCGCTGCCGGTTTGTCCGGTGAAGTCGAGCAACAGCTGTTCGACGCATTGCAACGCAAGGCCATCGACGAGGTCATTACTTTGACCGAAGGCTTGCCTACAGACCTGTCGGGCATGCTGCGGGCGCTGGTCGATTTGTGTGGCGGGCGTGAAGTGCTGGCCGCCGCGCGTGATCGTTTGGCGAATGCGCCGGCGCCTGTGCTAGCGGCGCTGGACGACCTGCTGGCGATTGCCGAGCGTTTGTCCGTGCGTTTCCCGCAGTTGCCGCTGTACTTCGATCTGGGCGAATTGCGCGGGTATCACTACCACACCGGTGTGGTATTTGCCGTATTCGTCCCGGGTGTTGGCCAGTCCATCGCTCAGGGCGGTCGTTACGACGACATCGGCGCCGACTTTGGTCGCGCCCGTCCGGCAACCGGTTTCTCTACCGATTTGAAAACCCTGGTGACCCTGGGGCGTGCTGATATCGAGTTACCGTCTGGCGGTATCTGGATGCCCGACAGTACGGATGCAGCACTCTGGCAGCAGGTTTGCCAGTTGCGCAGTGAGGGTCAGCGTGTTGTTCAGGCTTTGCCCGGGCAACCTTTGGCCGCCGCCCGTGACGCGGACTGCGACCGGCAATTGATTCAGCAGAACGGGCTGTGGCAAGTATCGCCACTGGCTTCTTGAGTTTTCCTGTCGGCCCGTGGCCGGCACCAAGTTTGCGCGAATGAGGACAAGTGTTATGGGTAAGAATGTCGTAGTCCTGGGCACCCAATGGGGTGATGAGGGCAAAGGCAAGATCGTTGATCTGCTGACCGAACATGCTGCCGCCGTAGTGCGCTACCAAGGTGGCCACAACGCCGGTCACACGCTGGTGATCGACGGCGAAAAAACCGTTCTGCACCTGATTCCGTCGGGCGTGCTGCGCGAAGGCGTGCAGTGCCTGATCGGTAACGGCGTGGTGGTTGCACCCGACGCCCTGCTGCGGGAAATCATCAAGCTGGAAGAAAAAGGCGTACCGGTACGCGAGCGTCTGCGCATCAGTCCGTCCTGCCCGCTGATCCTGTCCTTCCACGTTGCGCTGGACCAGGCCCGTGAAAAGGCCCGTGGCGAGCTGAAGATCGGTACCACCGGTCGTGGCATCGGCCCGGCTTACGAAGACAAGGTTGCACGTCGCGGCCTGCGTGTTGGCGACCTGCTCAACATGCCTCGCTTTGAAGACAAACTGCGTGAACTGGTGGATTACCACAACTTCATGCTGGTGGGTTACTACAAAGAGCCGGCCATCGAGTTTGAAAAGACCCTTGCCGAGTGCAAGGAATACGCTGAGCTGCTGAAGCCGCTGATGCTGGATGTGACGGCCGAGCTGCACGACCTGCGCCGCGCCGGCAAAGACATCATGTTTGAAGGCGCCCAAGGTTCGTTGCTGGACATCGACCACGGTACTTACCCGTACGTGACCAGCTCCAACACCACCGCTGGCGGTGTTGCTACCGGTTCGGGCGTTGGCCCGATGTTCCTGGACTACATCCTGGGCATCACCAAGGCTTACACCACGCGTGTAGGCTCGGGTCCATTCCCGACTGAACTGTTCGACGACGTCGGTGCGCACCTTGCCAAGCAAGGTCATGAGTTCGGTGCGACCACCGGCCGGGCTCGTCGTTGCGGCTGGTTTGACGCCGTTATCCTGCGTCGCGCTATCGATGTGAACAGCATCTCGGGCATCTGCCTGACCAAGCTGGATGTACTCGACGGTCTGGAAGCCATCAATATCTGCATCGGCTACAAAGATGCAGAAGGTCAGGATGTTGCCCCGACTGACGCTGACAGCTACGTCGGTCTGCAGCCGGTTTACGAAGAAGTGCCGGGCTGGACCGAATCGACCGTGGGTGCCAAAACCCTGGAAGAGCTGCCAGCCAATGCACGCGCCTACATCAAACGAGTCGAAGAGCTGATCGGTGCGCCGATTGACATTATTTCGACGGGCCCGGACCGCAACGAAACCATCGTTCTGCGTCATCCGTTCGCGTAATAAGCTATTGATGTAAAACACAAAGGGCCCTTGATTGGGCCCTTTGTCGTATCTGCCCTCGGGACGGCATGACCTTTGCTGTGATGTTGAATAAAAGCATCGCTACCAGCGTGCCATCAATTTAATGGCGCCAAAGCCGAGGGATTCCACGTGTCAGCCGTTCTCTCATTGTTACAAAGCCGTTTGTTGCGGCCCGTCTTCGTTACGCTTGGTATCGCTCTTTTGGTGCAGGTGCTGGTAGCGGTCGCTCTGACCCGGAGCACGGTGACTGCACTGGAAGCCGATCTGGCTGTGCAACTCGGTGCCGATAGTCAAAAGCTGTCCGGCGAACTTGAGCAGGCGGGGCGCGAAGTCACCTCGAGCCTGGACGCACTCTCGACCAGTACCCGGCAGCGCCTCACGGCCGGTTTGTCTTCGCGTCTGGAGGACGAACAGGCTCAACTGCGTGCGACGCTGGAAAAAGGCCTGAAGGATTCCGCCAACGATATGGCGCAGCTGCTGGCCTCGGTCGCGCCCCGCGCCATGTGGGACAGCGACGTGCCCACCCTGTCCGAATTTGCCCGCCGGGCGCAGCGCAATCCCAACGTGTTATTCGTGGTTTACGACGACGCTACCGGCCAGCATCTGACCCGTTACCTGAACCGGGAAAACCCGATCAACAAGGCGCTCCTGGAAAAGGGCCAGGGCGAACGAGCGCTGGACAAAGTGCTCGATGCAGCCAAAAACGATCCCTCGGTTTATTACCTCGAAGCCTCGATCAATCCTAACGGTGTAGAGATCGGCAAAGTGTTGATGGGCGTTTCCACCGCTTCCGTGGAAGCCGATCTGGCGGCGCTGGACAAGCGCTTCTCGGCATTGATCGCCAGCAGTGATCAGCTGGTCGGGGACAGCCTCAAGGGGGCTGCCGCTGACAGCGCCACCGCGATGCGTGCGCGTCTGACCTCAGCGCAAGCCACAGCCTCCGAAATGCAGGCGAATACCAACGACACCGTTCAGGAAGCGGCAATGACCTTGCGCTGGCGTATCGGCATGGGCCTGGCGCTGGTCGGCTTGGGCGTGCTGCTGTTGCTGGCCGTTGTGCTCGGCCGTCGCGTGGTCAATCGCCTGAAAATGCTGATCGCTGCGATGGATGATTTGGCCGCAGGCGAAGGCGACTTGACCAAGCGCGTGCAGATCAACAGCAAGGATGAAATCGGCGACATGGCCTCGGCGGTCAATCGCTTTGTGGATAAGTTGCAGCCGATCGTGCGTGAGGCGGGCGATGTGGCTCAGCGTACCGGCGTTGAAATCGGCGCCATGACCTTGCGCAACGCCGGAGCCGATGCGGCGGCCGGCATGCAGCGCGACGAGGTGGCGGAAAGTCTGCGCGCCCTGTCGCAGATGGCAGACGAGGCGCAGTCCGAGAGTCACGCCATGCAGGCGGCTTTGCAGCAGGTCGTGGACATTCGCTCCGCCACTGATGAAAACACACGGACGTCGGCGAAGGTCGGCAGCCTCATCGAAGCGCTGGCCGGGCAGGTCGATACCGGCGCGCAAGTAATTGAGCGACTGGCGCAGCAGAGTGAACAGATTGAAGTGGTGCTGACGGTGATTCACGGAATCGCCGAGCAGACTAACCTGCTGGCGCTGAACGCGGCCATCGAAGCTGCACGCGCCGGCGAGACTGGCCGTGGATTCGCGGTGGTGGCGGATGAAGTGCGGGCGTTGGCAAGCAAGACGCAAAGCTCCACCGGCGACATCCAGGCGCACATTGTCGCCTTGCAGCAAGGCGCGCGTGAGGCCGTGGCAGCGATCGGTCAGGCCGGGCGCCAGGCGAATGAAGGTTTGCTGGTGTTGCGTGACAGTGCGCGATTGCAGCAATCGGTGCAGGCGTCGGTCGAGCAGGTGCATGCCGCGATTGGTCTGGCGACGCAGGCAGCCGCGCATCAGGCGCAAGGCGCGCAAGCGGTTCGTGGTCGGGTCGAGACCATTCATGCGCAGGCAGAAAAGGCAGCTCAGGCGGTGGTGGAAACCACAGCCAGCGGCAAGGTACTGGATGGATTGGCGGCGCAGTTGAAGGCGAGTCTGGGGCAGTTCAGGGCTTAAGTTCAAAAGATCGCAGCCTGCGGAAGCTCCTACGCAAACGCATATTTGCGTGTAGGAGCTGCCGCAGGCTGCGATCTTTGCTTCATCAGCGGCTCAGATGCATCCGCGTCGTCAGCAGATATACCGGTAACCCCGACACCAGAATCAACAACGCCGCATAAGGCGCCGCTGCCGCAAACTCAACATTCGCGGTATGCGCCCACACCTCTGTCGCCAGCGTATTCAGCCCGGTCGGACTCAGCAGCAGTGTCGCCGTCAGTTCCTTCATCGCATCCAGAAACACCAGCGCAAAGGCCGCGCCCAATGCCGGGAAAATGATCGGTAGCGTCACCCGACAAAATGCCGTGAAGGACGACGCCCCCAGCGTGCGCGCTGCTTCTTCAAGTTGCGGCGCTGCCTTGTTCAGTGCCGTGCGGATCGGTGCCTGGGCCAGGGGTAAAAACAGTAGTGCATAGGCGATCAGCAACAAGGCCGAGGTCTGGTACAGCACCGGCACGTAGTGCAGGGCGAAATACACCAGCGTCAGCGCAATGACCAGCCCGGGCAGCGCATGCAGCAGGTACGGCAGTCGTTCGGCCCAGATCGCCAGTTGACCTTTGTGGCGCACCACCAGTAATCCAACCGGGACGGCGAGCACCAGACACAGCGCTGCGCCGCCCAACGACAAGGCCAGAGACGACAGCAGCGCTTCGCTGATCGCCGCCACCGGGAACGCAGCGGAGGAACCTACCGCCAGCCAGTACGCCAGCATCCCCAGCGGAATGCCGCTGCCGACGATTGATAGCGTCAGACAATAAAGCTGTCCGGCGGTTGCCCAGGGCCCGAGCTGCACCTGCGCAGCCTGCCGTGCCGCGCCTTGACCGGTGCGCACATGCCGACCCTTGCCGCGAACGCGCAGCTCACACCACAGCAACATCAGGCACAGCGCGAGCAGCACCGCCGAAAGCATCGCCGCATTGGCGTTGCTGAATTCCAGTTCGAACTGCTGATAAATTGCCGTGGTGAAAGTCTGCAGGCCAATGATCGATAGCGCGCCGAACTCCACCAGCATGTGCAGCGCAATCAGCAGTGAGCCTGCCAGCAACGACGGCCAGAGCAGCGGCAAGGTCACGCGGAAAAACACGCCCCAGCGATTCTGTCCCAGTGTCCGTGCAGATTCTTCCAGCGAGGGATCAAGATTGCGCAAGGTCGCCGCGACCGGCAGAAAGATCAGCGGATACTTGGACAGGGTCATCACCAGAATCGCTCCACCCAGGCCCTCAAAGCTCGCGCTCAGGGACACCCAAGTGAAACTGCTGACAAACGCCGGTACCGCAAACGGCAAGCACAGAATCACGCCCCAGACCCGCCGCCCCGGTAAATTGCTGCGCTCCAGCAACCAGGCTAGCGACAGGCCGATCACGCCGCAGGCAACCGTCACGCCGACCATCAATGCCAAGGTGTTGCGCAACAAACCGAACACATACGGTCGCCACAGCAAATGCACGGCCTCAGCCCAGCCTGCTTGCCAGGTTTTCAATCCGACGTAAGCGAGCGGCAACAGGCTCAGAACAACCAGCAGCAGAACCGGCAGCAGCAACCAGATCGAAGGGCGTTTGCGCCGTGGCACGTAACCCCCGCGTGAGGCGGGGGCGGATAACGATGCGCTCATCAGTTCAGGCCAACGTCACGTTCCAGGTCGAGGGCTTCTTCGGCATTGCCGAGGTCGGCAGGTGTGACTTTCGGCGCTTCGAGTTCGCTGAACGGCTTGAGCCCGCGATCCGATTCCATGCCTTTGTGCAGCGGGTATTCGGCGGTGGTCTGGGTGATCACGCGCTGACCTTCTTCGCTGGCCATGTAGGCAAGGAATTGCTGGGCTTCTTTGGGATGCTTGCTGGATTTCAGCACGGCAGCGCTGGAGACAGTGATCAGCCCGCCAACGTCACCGCCGGTGAAGTAATGCAGTTTCGAGTCGAGCTGACCTTTTTCACGCTGCAGGGCGAACCAGTAGTAATTATTCACCAGCACGGTGGCGACTTCGCCGTTTTCCACAGCCTTGAGAGCGACCATGTTATTGCTGTAGGTCTTGCCGAATGCGCGCAGGCCAGTCAGCCATTCTTCAGCGGCATCCATACCGTGCACTTTGATGATCGCCACGGCTTGTTCCTGGAACGCGCCGCTGGTGGGCACGAAGCCGACCTTGCCTTGCCATTTGGGGTCGGAGAATTCCATCACCGATTTCGGCAGGTCTTTCTCGTCGATCAGCTTTGGATTGAACGCAACCACGCGAACGCGCGCGGTGATGCCGATCCAGGTGCCATTGCCGGCGACGTAGTCTTTTGGCAGCACGGCGAGAGTGTCAGCGTCGGTCCGGGCGAGCAGGCCTTGTTCGCCGAGCTTGTTCAGCGGCGGCGATTCTTCGGTGTAAATGACGTCGGCGGGGGAGCGATCGCCTTCTTCGACGACCTGACTGGCGAGCTGATTGCTGCTGCCTTTGCGCACATTGACGTGAATGCCTGTTTTGGCTTCGAAAGCCTTGGCAACCGCGTCGCCGACTTCCTTGTGTTGGCCGTTGTAGAGTGTCAGGGAAACCGGATCAGCCGCATGGGTGAGGGGAGTGGCGATGGCCAGGCCGAGCAGGGTAATGGTCAGGCCACGGCGCAGGGTATTTCGAAACATCATTCGCAGGGTTCCTCACTGTCGCATTGTAAAACTTTGAAACAATGATAAACGATATTGTTTCTCAAGTGCGTTTGCCTAGTTTGGGAGAAGGGTGATCGACTGTGGCGAGGGGATTTATCCCCGTTGGGCTGCGAAGCGGCCCTCAGAGTCAATGTTTCGCGTGTGCTTATCTAGTGACTGCAGCGCAGTCTGACGGGGATAAATCCCCTCGCCACAACAAGAGCCGCCAGGCTCAGTAAGTTATTGGACTTCTATATACCCAGAAACGCAAAAACCCGCTTTCGCGGGTTTCTGTGAAACTCAAGATCGAAACCTTGAATTTGAATTGGTGCCCAGAAGAAGACTCGAACTTCCACGACCTTGCGGTCACCAGCACCTGAAGCTGGCGTGTCTACCAATTTCACCATCTGGGCATAATCTTCAGCGTTACCGCTGTTGATGTGGCGCACTATACGGAGCGCGTTTTGATCTGTAAACCCCTGATTTGGTTTTAATAAATCAGCGTTGCAGAATGCAAAAACCCGCTTTCGCGGGTTTTTGTGCAAGCTTTGAAATTGATCTAATCTCAAGCTCGAAATTGGTGCCCAGAAGAAGACTCGAACTTCCACGACCTTGCGGTCACCAGCACCTGAAGCTGGCGTGTCTACCAATTTCACCATCTGGGCAGTATCAACAACGTCTCCGTCGTTGATGGCGCGCACTATACGGAGCGTCTTTTTAACTGTAAACCCCCGTCGCGCAAAAAACCTTGTAAATTTTACCAGCGGTCTGGAAATCAGCTTTCAGGTGGTGATAAAAGGCTTTAGACAGGCGCTCACAGCCTGAAATTTCCCGTTTCATTACGCCTATGCCAAACTAACCCACATATAGACAAGGTGAAAACTCTCTAATGGCCGATTGGCAGTCCCTCGATCCCGAGGCCGCTCGTGAAGCGGAAAAATATGATAACCCTATTCCTAGCCGCGAACTGATCCTTCAGCACCTTGCTGATCGGGGTTCGCCTGCTAACCGCGAGCAACTGGTCGAAGAGTTTGGTCTGACCACAGAAGACCAGGTCGAGGCCCTGCGCCGCCGCCTGCGCGCCATGGAGCGCGACGCTCAACTCATCTATACCCGTCGTGGTACGTATGCGCCGGTGGACAAGCTCGACCTGATCCTCGGTCGCATCAGCGGTCACCGTGATGGCTTCGGCTTCCTGGTGCCGGACGACGGCAGCGACGATCTGTTCATGAGCCCGGCGCAGATGCGTCTGGTGTTCGACGGCGACCGTGCCTTGGCCCGCGTTTCCGGTCTGGACCGTCGCGGTCGCCGCGAAGGCATGATCGTCGAAGTGGTTTCCCGCGCTCACGAGACTATCGTGGGTCGTTATTTCGAAGAGGGCGGTATCGGTTTCGTGGTCGCGGACAATCCGAAGATCCAGCAGGAAGTGCTGGTCACGCCGGGTCGCAATGCCAGCGCCAAGATCGGTCAGTTCGTCGAAGTGAAGATCACTCACTGGCCGACTCCGCGCTTCCAGCCGCAAGGCGACGTGGTTGAAGTTGTGGGCAACTACATGGCACCGGGCATGGAAATCGATGTCGCCCTTCGCGCCTACGATATTCCTCACGTCTGGCCTGAGGCGGTCCTCAAAGAAGCTGCCAAGCTCAAGCCGGAAGTCGAAGAAAAAGACAAAGAGAAGCGCATCGACTTGCGTCATCTGCCGTTCGTGACCATCGACGGTGAAGATGCGCGCGACTTCGATGACGCCGTCTACTGCGAGGCCAAGCCGGGCAAGCTGCGTCTGTTCTCTGGTGGCTGGAAGTTGTACGTGGCGATTGCCGACGTCTCCAGCTACGTGAAGATCGGTTCTGCGCTGGACAACGAATCCCAGGTTCGCGGCAACTCGGTGTACTTCCCCGAGCGCGTAATCCCGATGTTGCCGGAGCAGCTCTCCAACGGCTTGTGCTCGCTGAATCCGCACGTCGATCGCCTGGCCATGGTGTGCGAGATGACCATCTCGAAAACCGGCGAGATGACGGATTACTGCTTCTACGAAGCGGTGATTCACTCCCACGCTCGTCTGACCTACAACAAGGTCAGCGCGATGCTGGAGACGCCGAAACTCACCGAGGCGCGTCAGCTTCGCGGCGAGTACAACGACGTTCTGCCGCACCTCAAGCAGCTTTACGCACTGTACAAAGTGTTGTTGGGCGCTCGTCACGTGCGTGGTGCGATCGATTTCGAAACGCAGGAAACCCGGATCATCTTCGGCACCGAGCGCAAGATCGCCGAAATCCGTCCGACTGTTCGTAATGATGCGCACAAACTTATTGAGGAATGCATGCTGGCGGCCAACGTGGCCACTGCTGAATTCCTGAAAAAGCACGAAATTCCGGCGTTGTATCGTGTCCACAACGGCCCACCGCCGGAGCGTCTGGAAAAACTGCGCGCCTTCCTCGGCGAGCTCGGTCTGTCCCTGCACAAAGGCAAGGACGGCCCGTCGCCGAAGGATTACCAGGCACTGCTGGCCAGCATCAAGGACCGTCCGGATTTCCATCTGATCCAGACCGTCATGCTGCGCTCGTTGAGTCAGGCGGTGTACAGCGCTGACAATCAGGGCCACTTCGGCCTGAATTACGAAGCCTATACCCACTTCACTTCGCCGATCCGTCGCTATCCGGACTTGCTCACGCACCGGGCGATCCGCAGCGTGATCCATTCGAAACAGGATACGCCGCACGTTCGCCGTGCCGGTGCGATGACCATTCCGAAGGCGCGTATCTATCCGTACGACGAAGCGGCGCTGGAGCAACTCGGCGAGCAGTGCTCGATGAGCGAACGTCGTGCTGACGAAGCGACCCGTGACGTCGTCAACTGGCTCAAGTGCGAGTTCATGAAAGACCGCGTGGGCGAGTCGTTCCCGGGCGTGATCACTGCCGTGACCGGGTTTGGCCTGTTCGTCGAGCTGACCGACATCTACGTCGAAGGCCTGGTGCACGTCACTGCGCTGCCGGGTGATTACTACCACTTCGACCCTGTGCATCACCGCCTCGCCGGTGAACGTACCGGTCGCAGCTTCCGCCTTGGCGACACCGTTGAAGTGCGCGTGATGCGCGTCGACCTCGACGAGCGCAAGATCGACTTCGAGATGGCTGAAAAAACCATCAGCGCGCCGATTGGCCGCAAGAAGCGCGGCACTGAAAAAACCGAGCCTGCCGGCAAATCCGCCGGTAAGACTGCAGCAGAACCGGCCCCGGCAAAAACCGGTCGTCGGCCAGCAAAGGAGAAGGCGGTAGAGGCCTATCGCCCAAGCGATGCGGCAGCCAAAAACGCCGAGCTGCGCAAGAGCCGTGAATTGAAACAGGCTTTATTGTCTGAAGCGAAAAGCGGTGGTAAAGCGGCGTCTGAGGGAAAGACCGGACGGTCGGCGCCTGACAAGGCTCCCGGCAGCAAGCCAGGCAAACACCGTAAAGGCCCGCCAAAAGCGGGTTCGGCTCCAGCCAAGAGCGGTGGGGCACGTAAACCTAAGGCCAAATCATGAGTCTGGAAAAAATCTACGGCGTGCATGCGGTAGAAGCGTTGTTGCGTCACCACCCGAAACGCGTCAAGCAGATCTGGCTGGCCGAAGGTCGCAGTGATCCGCGCGTTCAGACGTTGATCGAGCTGGCAAGCCAGAACCGTGTGGCCGTTGGCAATGCCGAACGTCGTGAACTCGACGCGTGGGTTGAGGGCGTGCACCAAGGCGTGGTTGCGGACGTGAGTCCAAGCCAGGTCTGGGGCGAAGCGATGCTCGACGAGCTGCTCGATCGCACCGAAGGCGCACCCCTGCTGCTGGTGCTCGACGGCGTGACCGATCCGCACAACCTCGGCGCTTGCCTGCGCTCGGCCGATGCCGCCGGTGCGCTGGCGGTGATCGTGCCCAAGGACAAATCAGCCACGCTGACCCCAACGGTACGGAAAGTCGCCTGCGGCGCCGCGGAAGTGATTCCGTTGGTGGCCGTCACCAACCTGGCGCGTACCCTGGAAAAACTCAAGCAGCGTGGTTTGTGGGTTGTCGGTACGGCGGGGGAGGCCGAACAAAGTCTGTACCAGCAAGACATGACCGGGCCGACCATTCTGATCATGGGTGCGGAAGGCAGCGGCATGCGTCGTTTGACTCGCGATCTGTGCGATTACCTGGTGCATCTGCCGATGACGGGCAGCGTCAGCAGTCTCAACGTATCCGTGGCGACTGGCGTTTGCCTGTTCGAAGCCCAGCGTCAGCGTAGCGTCAAGGTGAGCGGAACCAGCAAGAAGTCTTGAGTCAGTTGTAATTTCTGTGGGAGCGAGCCTGCTCGCGAAAGCGGAGCAACATTCAGTATCAATGTTGAATGTTATGCCCACTTCGCGAGCAGGCTCGCTCCCACAGAGGTTTGTGTCAGGGCAAATAGTGCGCTGTGAATCAACTGTTCAAATAATCACCAATTGCCTTGCGCCTCTCCCGCCCCTTCTCTACAATTGCGCCCCTTGCTGTGACGGCAGGCACGCATGTGTCTATCGCAAGCAAGTCCATTAGTGTCATTCACTCCTTGTCTGACCGCTTTTGAGCGGCAGGCTACAACCCGTAAGGAGCATTCATGCGTCATTACGAAATCATCTTTTTGGTCCACCCGGATCAAAGCGAGCAAGTCGGCGGCATGGTTGAGCGTTACACCAAGCTGATCGAAGAAGACGGCGGCAAAATCCACCGTCTGGAAGATTGGGGCCGTCGTCAACTGGCCTACGCAATCAACAATGTTCACAAGGCTCACTACGTGATGCTGAACGTTGAATGCACTGGCAAGGCCCTGGCCGAGCTGGAAGACAACTTCCGCTACAACGATGCAGTGATCCGTAACCTGGTCATCCGTCGCGAAGAAGCCGTCACCGGCCAATCCGAGATGCTCAAGGCTGAAGAAAACCGCAGTGAGCGCCGTGAGCGTCGCGACCGTCCTGAGCACGAAGGCGCTGAAAGCGCTGATAGTGATGACAGCGACAACAGCGATAACGCTGACGAGTAATCCACGGACCTTTTGAGGAGCCTATTACATGGCACGTTTCTTCCGTCGTCGTAAATTCTGCCGCTTCACCGCTGAAGACGTGAAGGAGATCGATTACAAAGATCTCAACACTCTGAAAGCTTATGTATCCGAGACCGGCAAAATCGTTCCAAGCCGCATCACCGGTACCAAAGCTCGTTATCAGCGTCAGCTGGCCACCGCTATCAAGCGCGCCCGCTTCCTGGCCCTGCTGGCCTACACCGACAGCCACGGCCGCTGAGACCGGGCAGTCGACACGTAGCAAAGGATTGAATGCATGCGAGCCATAGCTGAGTTCATCATGCGCGGCCGCATGCAGGCCACTCTCGTAGTGGCTGGATGCGCGGCATTGCCGTTGTTGTATTGGTTGGGTGCTGCCGCAGGATGCTTCGTGCTCCTGCGGCGCGGATTGAAGGACGCGTCAAGCGTTCTTGTTATGGGACTGCTGCCGGCCTTGGTCTGGTGGCTTTACGCCGATGACCCTCGTTCACTTCTGGTGATGTTGGGGTCTTGGAGCCTTGCGTTGGTTTTGCGCGCAAGTGAGTCCTGGAACCGCGTGCTGCTGGTCAGCATAGCGATGGGAGTGGTGTTTTCGTTGGTGCTGGGGACGGTTTTCGCTCCCCAAATCGAGATGCTGGCGCAGGCTTTGATAAAAGTCATGCCGTCGCTACTCGGTGATGTCTACCAAAAGTTGTCGGTAGATGAGCAAGCGCATTTTGCGTCCTTGATTGCACCGGTCCTGACCGGCCTGATTGCGGCCTTGTTGCAAATCGTCAGTGTGCTGAGCCTGATTGTCGGGCGCTACTGGCAGGCGTTGTTGTACAACCCGGGCGGTTTTGGTCGCGAGTTTCGCGCCATCCGCTTCCCGCTTCTACCAGCGATGTTGCTGCTGGCGTGCATGCTTCTGGGGCCGAACATCGGTCCCCAGATGGCCATGTTGACGCCGTTGTGCAGCGTACCGTTGGTGATCGCCGGGCTGGCCCTGATTCATGGGCTGGTGGCGCAGAAGCGACTGGCCAGGTTCTGGCTGGTTGGGTTG
The DNA here is from genome assembly GCF_000690905.1 of Pseudomonas sp. Ant30-3. Classification (GTDB taxonomy): domain Bacteria; phylum Pseudomonadota; class Gammaproteobacteria; order Pseudomonadales; family Pseudomonadaceae; genus Aquipseudomonas. Next base: position 57,558 of record NZ_JMCL01000047.1, read on the forward strand.
TACGTCACGCTGTTGCTGTTCATGCAGCTGATCTATCCGTTGCTGGTGGTCTTGGCCATCGTCGACAGCCTGATTGATTTTCGCGGTCGTTCGGCACCGAAAGATGCCGATAGCGCGAACGGTGAAGGTTAAAAGTTAAGAGGATTTTCACATGCAACTGATCCTTCTGGAAAAAGTCACCAACCTGGGCAACCTGGGTGACAAAGTAAACGTTAAGGCCGGTTACGGTCGTAACTACCTGCTGCCTTACGGCAAAGCTACCGCTGCGACCGCTGCCAACCTGGCTGCGTTCGAAGAGCGTCGCGCTGAGCTGGAAAAAGCCGCAGCAGATCGCAAGACCTCGGCTGAAAGCCGTGCCGCCCAACTGGCTGAGCTGGAAGTGACTATCACTGCCACCGCTGGCGACGAAGGCAAGCTGTTCGGTTCGATCGGTACTCACGACATCGCTGACGCACTGACCGCCTCTGGCGTTGAAGTCGCGAAAAGCGAAGTTCGTCTGCCGAACGGCACTATCCGCAACGTAGGGGAATTCGACGTAGCCGTGCACTTGCACGCCGAAGTTGAAGCCACCGTACGCGTTGTCGTGGTAGCAGCTTAAGCAGCACTTGTCGGCTGGCACCCTCGGGTGCTTGTCGGTAACATCGGGCACGATCCTGTTTACAGGTCGTGCCCTTTGTCTTTCTGCAGTTCCTGATTTTCCTAACTATTCAAGTGGCCATGAACGATATCTCCGCTCCCGAGCAATACGATCTGCAAACCGCTGCCCTGAAGGTGCCGCCGCATTCCATCGAGGCCGAACAGGCCGTGCTCGGTGGCTTGATGCTGGACAACAACGCCTGGGAACGCGTGCTGGATCAAGTCTCCGACGGCGATTTCTATCGACATGACCACCGTCTGATTTTCCGGGCGATTGCCAAGCTCGCCGACCAGAACTCACCGATCGACGTGGTGACCCTGGCCGAGCAACTCGACAAGGAAGGTCAGACTTCGCAAGTCGGCGGCCTCGGTTACCTGGGTGAGCTGGCGAAGAACACGCCGTCGGTTGCCAACATCAAGGCCTATGCCCAGATCGTTCGTGCCCGCGCAACCCTGCGCCAGTTGATCGGCATCGCCACCGAAATCGCCGACAGTGCCTTCAACCCCGAAGGCCGCAGTGCGGAAGAAATTCTCGACGAAGCCGAGCGACAGATCTTCCAGATCGCCGAGGCCCGGCCTAAAACCGGCGGCCCGGTAAGCGTCAACGACCTGTTGACCAAAGCCATCGACCGCATCGACACCCTGTTCAATACCGACAACGCCATCACCGGGCTGTCCACCGGCTATACCGACCTCGACGGGATGACCAGTGGCCTGCAGCCGTCCGACCTGATCATCGTCGCCGGCCGTCCTTCCATGGGTAAAACCACCTTTGCGATGAACCTGGTGGAAAACGCGGTGTTGCGCAGTGACAAGTGCGTACTGGTTTACTCGCTGGAGATGCCAGGCGAATCGCTGATCATGCGTATGTTGTCTTCCCTTGGGCGTATCGACCAGACCAAGGTCCGTGCCGGTCGACTGGAAGACGACGATTGGCCGCGCCTGACCTCGGCGGTCAACCTGCTCAACGATCGCAAGCTGTTCATTGACGATACGGCGGGTATCAGCCCCTCGGAGATGCGCGCGCGGACCCGGCGTTTGGTGCGTGAGCATGGCGATGTCGGCCTGATCATGATCGACTACCTGCAATTGATGCAGATTCCCGGCTCTGGCGGCGATAACCGCACCAACGAGATTTCCGAGATCTCGCGCTCTCTGAAAGCACTGGCCAAGGAATTCAATTGCCCGGTGGTGGCGTTGTCCCAGCTCAACCGATCGCTTGAGCAACGGCCAAACAAACGTCCGATCAACTCCGACCTTCGGGAATCCGGAGCGATCGAGCAGGATGCTGACGTGATCATGTTTGTGTACCGGGACGAGGTCTATCACCCGGAAACTGAACACAAAGGCATCGCCGAGATCATCATCGGTAAACAGCGGAACGGCCCGATCGGGACGTCCCGACTGGCGTTCATTGGCAAATACACCCGTTTCGAAAACCTCGCGCCGGGCAGTTACAACTTCGACGACGAATAATTCTGTCGTCAGGGCGGGCCTCATCGCGAGCAGGCTCACTCCCACATTAGAATGCGTTCCCCTGTGGGAGCGAGCCTGCTCGCGATTGTGTCGCCATCAATTCCGACCACAGCCGTCGGAATTGGTTAAATTTTGTGCTATATTCCGCGCCCGCGATTTTTCATCTCAACACCGGTCATCGTCATGCAAACAGCCAAGCCGTTATTTGACTATCCCAAGTACTGGGCCGAATGTTTCGGCCCGGCGCCATTCCTGCCAATGTGCAGGGAGGAGATGGATCAGCTTGGCTGGGATTCCTGCGACATCATCATCGTTACCGGTGATGCCTACGTCGACCACCCGTCATTCGGCATGGCGATCATCGGCCGGCTGCTGGAGTCGCAAGGCTTTCGCGTCGGGATCATCGCCCAGCCGAACTGGCAGTCCAAAGACGACTTCATGAAGCTCGGCGAGCCGAACCTGTTTTTCGGCGTCGCGGCCGGCAACATGGATTCGATGATCAACCGCTACACCGCCGACAAGAAAATCCGTTCCGATGACGCCTACACCCCGGGTGGCCTGGCGGGCAAACGTCCGGACCGCGCGAGTCTGGTGTACAGCCAGCGTTGCAAGGAAGCCTACAAGAACGTGCCGATCGTACTCGGTGGCATCGAAGCTTCCCTGCGCCGCATCGCTCACTACGATTACTGGCAGGACCGGGTACGCAACTCGATCCTGATCGACGCCTGCGCCGACATTCTGCTGTACGGCAACGCCGAGCGGGCGATCGTCGAAGTCGCCCAGCGTCTGTCCTACGGGCACAAGATCGAAGACATCACCGACGTGCGCGGCACCGCGTTCATTCGCCGTGATACGCCCAAAGACTGGTACGAAGTCGATTCCACGCGCATCGACCGTCCGGGCAAGGTCGACAAGATCATCAACCCCTACGTGAACACCCAGGACACCCAGGCCTGCGCGATCGAGCAGGAAAAAGGGCCGGTCGAGGATCCGACTGAAGCCAAGGTCGTGCAAATTCTGGCCAGCCCGAAAATGACCCGCGACAAGACCGTGATTCGTCTGCCGTCGGTTGAGAAAGTCCGTGGCGACGCCGTTCTTTACGCTCACGCCAACCGCGTGCTTCACCTGGAAACCAACCCGGGTAACGCCCGCGCGCTGGTGCAGAAGCATGGCGAAGTCGACGTCTGGTTCAACCCGCCGCCGATTCCGATGACCACTGAAGAAATGGACTACGTGTTCGGCATGCCTTACGCCCGTGTTCCGCACCCTGCGTACGGCAAGCAAAAGATTCCGGCCTACGACATGATCCGTTTCTCGGTGAACATCATGCGTGGCTGCTTTGGCGGCTGCACCTTCTGCTCGATCACCGAGCACGAAGGCCGGATCATCCAGAACCGTTCCGAAGAGTCGATCATTCGCGAAATCGAAGAGATCCGCGACAAGGTGCCCGGCTTCACCGGCGTTATTTCCGACCTCGGCGGCCCGACCGCGAACATGTACCGCATCGCCTGCAAGAGCCCGGAAATCGAATCGGCGTGCCGCAAGCCATCGTGCGTGTTCCCTGGCATCTGCCCGAATCTCAATACCGACCATTCTTCGCTGATCCAGCTGTATCGCAGCGCCCGTGCTTTGCCGGGTGTGAAGAAAATCCTGATCGCTTCCGGCCTGCGTTACGACCTCGCGGTGGAATCGCCGGAATACGTCAAGGAACTGGTGACGCACCACGTCGGTGGTTACCTGAAGATCGCCCCGGAACACACCGAGGAAGGTCCGCTCAACCAGATGATGAAACCGGGCATTGGCAGCTATGACAAGTTCAAGCGCATGTTCGAGAAGTACACCAAGGAAGCCGGCAAAGAGCAGTACCTGATTCCTTACTTCATCGCCGCCCACCCGGGCACCACCGACGAAGACATGATGAACCTGGCCCTGTGGCTCAAGAGCAACGGCTTCCGCGCTGACCAGGTGCAGGCGTTCTACCCCTCGCCGATGGCCACCGCGACCGCGATGTACCATTCCGGCAAAAATCCGCTGCGCAAGGTCACTTACAAGAGTGACGCAGTGACCATCGTCAAGAGCGAAGAGCAGCGTCGTCTGCACAAGGCGTTCTTGCGTTATCACGACCCGAAAGGCTGGCCGATGCTGCGTGAAGCGTTGACTCGCATGGGCCGCGCCGACCTGATCGGGCCGGGCAAGACCCAGTTGATCCCGCTGCATCAGCCGGCGACCGACAGCTACCAGAGCGCCCGTCGCAAGAACTCCACGCCCGTCGGCAGCCACAAGGTAGCCGGTGAGAAGACCACAAAAATTCTGACGCAGCACACTGGCCTGCCGCCACGCGCCAGTGATGGCGGTAATGCGTGGGACAAGCGCGAACAAGCCAAGGCGGCGGCATTTGCCCGCAACCAGCAGGCGGCCAAAGACCGTAAGGACGCGGCGAAAGGCAAGGGGCCAAAGCCCGCGCGCAAGCCGGTCGTACCACGTTAAACGCTGACCGCTGATAACAGAACGCCAACCTTCGGGTTGGCGTTCTGCGTTGGGTCAGAGCGCAAAGTGGTGATGAATTCACTGGCCTCTTCGCGAGCAAGCCCGCTCCCACCTTGGAATGCCGCCTCCTGTGGGAGCAAGCCCGCTCCCACCTCGGAATGCCCTCTCCTGTGGGAGCGAGCCCGCTCCCACCTTGGAATGCCCTCTCCTGTGGGAGCGAGCCTGCTCGCGAAGGCGCCGGTACAGCCAGCGCATAACGCGGCCGATCGCCACATTTGTGTGCACCTCAATCCGCCTCATTTCCAACAGCGCCCGGTTTTGGTGCTGCACCCCCGCCACCCAGCATCGAATGCCCCGCCGCCCCTGCATGGCATAACTCTTGCGCACTCTTGCATACGCTCAAGGCTCGCAGGAGGCACGCCGTGTCGATCCATGTCGCATTGCACCACGTCACGCATTACCGCTACGACCGCGCCGTCGAACTCGGTCCGCAAATCGTGCGCCTGCGGCCCGCCGCTCACAGTCGTACGCGAGTGCTTTCCTACGCGCTGAAAGTCACGCCTGAGCAGCATTTCATCAACTGGCAGCAAGACCCCCAAGGCAATTACCTGGCGAGGTTGGTGTTCCCGGAAAAAACCAGTGAGCTGCGCATTGAAGTCGATCTGGTTGCCGAGATGGCAGTCTTCAACCCCTTCGATTTCTTTCTGGAGCCGTACGCGGAGAAAATCCCGTTCGCCTACGCCGCGGACGAATGCAAAGAGCTGGCGCCTTACCTCGAAACCTTGCCCCTGACCCCGACGTTCAAGGCGTACCTGGACAGCATCGACCGCACACCGCTGCCCAGCGTGAATTTTCTGGTCGCGCTCAACCAGCGCGTGAGCGATGACATCGGCTACCTGATTCGTATGGAACCGGGCGTGCAGACGCCCGAACACACGCTGGAGCATGCCTGCGGTTCCTGTCGCGACTCGGCGTGGCTGCTGGTGCAACTGCTGCGCAATCTCGGACTGGCGGCACGTTTCGTTTCCGGTTATCTGATTCAACTCACCGCCGACGTCAAAAGCCTGGATGGCCCCTCGGGCACTAAGGTGGATTTCACCGACCTGCATGCCTGGTGCGAAGTCTATTTGCCCGGTGCAGGCTGGATCGGCCTGGACGCGACCTCCGGGCTGTTCGCCGGTGAAGGACACATTCCGTTGGCCTGTAGTCCCGATCCCGGCTCTGCGGCACCGATCACGGGCTTGGTGGAACCGTGCGAGTGCGACTTCACCCACGAAATGTCCGTGGAGCGGATTTGGGAAGCGCCGCGAGTCACAAAACCCTACACCGATGAGCAGTGGCAGGCGATTCAGGCGCTGGGCCGGCAGATCGATGCCGATCTGTTGGAAGGCGATGTGCGCCTGACCATGGGCGGTGAGCCGACGTTCGTTTCCATCGACGATCCCGACGCTGACGAGTGGAACACCGCCTCGCTGGGCGCGGACAAACGCCGGCTGGCCGCCGAACTGTTTCAACGCCTGCGTAACCACTACGCGCCCCAAGGCCTGGTGCATTTCGGGCAGGGCAAGTGGTACCCCGGTGAGCAACTGCCGCGTTGGTCGCTCAATTGCTACTGGCGCCGGGACGGGGTGCCGATCTGGCACAACAGTGCGTTGATCGCAGACGAACAGGAAGATTACGGCGCCAACAGCGCATTGGCCGGGCGTTTTCTCACCCGTGTCGCCCAGCGTCTGAAAATTCCGACACGTTTTGTATTCCCGGCCTACGAGGACAATTTCTATTACCTCTGGCGGGAAGGGACGTTGCCGCAGAACGTCAGCGCCGAAGATTCACGTCTGGAAGAGCCGTTGGAGCGCGAGCGTCTGCGTAAAGTCTTCAATCAAGGCCTGGATAAAGTCATCGGGCATGTCTTGCCGCTGGCACGCACGGCCAAGGGAGATCAATGGCAAAGCGGTCGCTGGTACTTGCGTGATGAACACTGCCGACTGGTGCCGGGAGATTCGCCCTTGGGCTATCGCCTGCCGCTGGGCTCTCAGCCGTGGGTGAAAGCGGCGGACTACCCGTTTATCCATCCCACCGATACGAATCAGGATTTGCCGCCACTGCCCATCACCGCGCATTCGCAGACGTCTGCTGATGCGGATGAACGCCAACCGAACATCGATGAATCCGCCGACTGGCTGACCCGCACCGCGTTTTGTGCCGAGGCCAGGGAAGGGCGGCTGTACCTGTTCATGCCGCCGCTGGAGCGGGTTGAAGATTATCTGGAACTGGTCGCGGCGATCGAAACCAGCGCCGAAGAGCTGCATTGCCCGGTGTTGCTCGAAGGCTATGAACCGCCCGGCGATCCGCGCCTGAGCAACTTCCGCGTCACGCCGGACCCGGGTGTGATCGAGGTCAACGTGCAGCCATCCGCGACCTGGGACGAGTTGGTCGAGCGCACTGAATTCCTCTACGAAGAAGCCCGCCAGACGCGGCTGACCACCGAGAAATTCATGATCGACGGCCGGCACACCGGCACCGGCGGCGGCAACCATTTCGTACTCGGCGGCGCAACTCCAGCTGACTCACCGTTCCTGCGGCGCCCGGATTTGCTGCGCAGCCTGATCAGTTACTGGCACAACCACCCGTCCTTGTCCTACCTGTTTTCCGGATTATTCATCGGCCCGACGTCTCAGGCGCCGCGCGTGGACGAGGCGCGTAATGATGCCTTGTACGAGCTGGAAATCGCCTTCGCGCAAATGCCTCAGCCGGGCGAGGAATGCGCGCCGTGGCGGGTCGACCGGCTGCTGCGCAACCTGCTGATCGACGTGACCGGCAATACTCATCGCGCCGAGTTCTGCATCGACAAGCTGTACTCGCCAGACGGGCCGACCGGTCGCCTGGGTTTGCTCGAGTTGCGTGCCTTTGAAATGCCCCCACATGCGCAGATGAGCCTGGCTCAGCAGCTGTTGCTGCGAGCGCTGGTTGCGCGATTCTGGCGCGAGCCCTATGCGCCGCCGAAACTGGTGCGCTGGGGCACCGAGTTGCATGACCGGTTCCTGCTGCCGCACTTTATCGAGCAGGATTTCGCCGATGTCATCGTCGATCTCAATTCCGCCGGTTATCCACTGCGGGCCGAGTGGTTTGCCGCGCACCTTGAGTTTCGCTTTCCCAAGGTTGGCGATTACGCGGTCAGCGGCATCGAGCTGGAAGTGCGCCAGGCGCTTGAACCCTGGCATGTGCTCGGGGAAGAGGGCGCGGTCGGCGGCACCGTGCGATATGTGGATTCGTCGCTGGAGCGCTTGCAGGTCAAGGTCACCGGCCTGCCGCCGCTGCGTTATCTGCTGACGTGCAACGGAATTCCCGTGCCCTTGCAGGCAACCGGTCGAGTCGGTGAATTTGTCGCCGGCGTGCGTTTTCGCGCGTGGCAACCGGCCAACTGCCTGCAACCGACCATCCCGGTGCACGCGCCTTTGGTGTTCGACCTGCTCGACACCTGGATGCAGCGCTCGCTGGGGGGCTGTCAGTACCACGTCACCCATCCGGGTGGGCGCAACTACGACAGCCTGCCGGTTAACGCGAACGAGGCCGAGAGCCGGCGTATGGCGCGTTTTTTCCGTATCGGCCACAGTCCCGGGAAATTTCCCGTACCCCTTGTGGAAATCAACGACGAGCTGCCGATGACGCTCGATCTGCGACGTTTCTAAAACCTGCGCGATGCCCGGAGTTTTCGTCTATCGGGCGTCATGTGCCTGCGTTAGTCTGGCTGTTCCCCGCTGTCTGCCGAGTGTTCCATGCCTGATCTGCTAGACCGCTACCCGCTGACGGCGGGCACTTATCACGAACTGCTCGACGACAGCGGCGCCGTACGCGCGCATTGGCGCCGACTGTTCGATCAGCTGCAACGCAGCACGCCAGCGCAGCTGCTGCAGCGTCAGACTTTGCTGGGCCGTCAGATTCAGGAAAACGGCGTCACTTATAACGTCTACGCCGACCCCAAGGGGGCGGATCGGCCGTGGGAACTGGACCTGCTGCCGCACGTCATCAGCGCCGACGAGTGGGCGCTACTGTCGGCCGGGATTGCGCAACGGGCGCGGCTGCTGAACGCTGTACTGGCGGATCTTTACGGCCCGCAGCAATTGATCGCCCAAGGCTTGCTGCCGGCGGAGCTGGTGTTCGGGCACAATAATTTTCTTTGGCCCTGTCAGGGAATCTGTCCGCCCGACGAGGTTTTTCTGCACCTCTACGCCGTGGATCTGGCGCGCACGCCCGATGGTCGCTGGTGGGTGACGGCGGACCGTACCCAGGCGCCCTCCGGAGCTGGCTATGCGCTGGAAAACCGCACCATCGTGTCGCGGGCCTTTCCCGAGTTATACCGGGATTTGAAGGTCCAGCATCTGGCAGGGTTCTTCCGCACGCTGCAGGAAACCCTCGCGCGGCAGGCGTCCAGCGACAACGAAGTGCCGCTGGTGGTCTTGCTAACGCCGGGCCGTTTCAACGAAAGCTACTTCGAACACCTTTATCTGGCTCGGCAGCTCGGCTACCCCTTGGTGGAGGGTGGCGACCTCACGGTGCGCGACGCCACGGTGTATCTGAAAACCCTGAGCGGTTTGCGCCGGGTGCACGCAATCATGCGTCGGCTCGACGATGACTTCTGTGACCCCCTCGAACTGCGTACCGATTCGGCGCTCGGCGTGCCCGGCTTGCTGGAAGCCGTCCGACGCGGCCGAGTGCTGGTCGCTAATGCCTTGGGCAGTGGCGTACTGGAGTCGCCGGGATTGCTGGGCTTCCTGCCGAAGATCAATCAATTTCTGTTTGGTGAAGAGCTGCTGCTGCCGTCCGTTGCCACCTGGTGGTGCGGGGAAGCGCCGGTGCTGGCGCAGGCGCTGGAAAGGCTGCCGCAGTTGCTGATCAAGCCAGCGTTCCCCTCGCAAAGTTTCGCACCGGTGCTGGGTCGCGATCTCAGCGAAGCCCAGCGACAGGCGCTTGCCGAACGCATGCAGGCGCGACCCTATGCGTATGTCGCGCAGGAACTCGCGCAGCTGTCCCAGGCACCGATCTGGCAGGCCGAAGCCGCGCAGCTGCAACCCCGGGCCATCGGCATGCGCATGTACGCAGTGGCGAGTAGCGACGGTTATCGAGTATTGGCCGGCGGTTTGACCCGGGTCGCCGCCGATGCGGATGCCGAAGTGGTGTCGATGCAGCGCGGCGGGGCAAGCAAGGACACCTGGGTGCTGGGCGATCAAGCCCCGAGCGGTGAGCAATGGCAGACCCAACGGACAATCGGGGTGCATGATCTGGTGCGGCGCGATCCCTATCTGCCTTCGCGGGTAGTGGAAAACCTGTTCTGGTTCGGCCGCTATTGCGAGCGTTGCGATGACAGCGCGCGGTTGCTGAGAATCATGCTGGCGCGCTATGTCGATGGCGATGACCCGCAAGCGCTGCAAGCGGCGGTGGATCTTGGCGAACGTCTGAACCTGTTGCCCGAGGAGGGCGGCTTGCCGGCGCGCTTGCTCGCGGCGTTGCTGGGTGATGACTGGCCGTTCAGCCTGCGCGACAACCTGCAACGCTTGCAGTGGGCGGCGTCGCAGGTGCGCGGCAAACTGTCCCGGGAGAACTGGCAAGCGCTGGTGGAGTTGCAGCGCGAAGCCCTGGAACTGGAAACACAAGCGCCGGATTTCGGCGAGCTGCTGGATTTTCTCAACCGTTTGGTGATGTCGCTGGCGGCCTTGTCCGGTTTTGCCCTCGACGACATGACCCGGGACGAAGGCTGGCGTTTCCTGATGATCGGCCGGCGAATAGAGCGCCTGCAATTTCTCAGCGCCAGCCTCGCCGGTTTCTTGCGCGGCCCGGGCGCGTTCGATCAGGGCGGGCTGGAGTGGTTACTGGAGTTGGGCAACAGCAGCATCACCTACCGCTCGCGGTATCTGGCGGTAGCGCAGATGATCCCGGTCCTGGACCTGTTGTTGCTCGATGAGCAGAACCCCCACGCCGTGCTGTTCCAGCTGAAACTGGTGACCCGCACGCTCAAGCGTTTGAACGATGACTTTGCCGCGCCGCGCGAGACGGTGCTGCCGGTATTGGTCGAACGCCTCGCGCGCTTCGATCTGGGATGCCTGGGCAATTCACTGTTCGGTGCGGCCAGTGTGGACGCCGCTGTTCAGGGGTTGGCCGATCTGTTGCAAGAGATTGCTCACGCCAGCGGACAGGTGTCGGATCGACTGGCGTTGCGGCATTTCGCCCATGTCGATGATGTCAGCCAGCGCACGGTATCTGTGTGATGGCCGCGAATTACCAGATTTTTCACGACACTCACTATCACTACGACAGCCCGGTGTCCCTGGCCCAGCAACTGGCACATTTGTGGCCTCGGCCCTGCGCGTGGCAGAGGTGCAGCGCGTGGCAATTGCAGATCAGCCCGGAGCCGACCGTACGCCGGGATGAACTGGACGTATTCGGCAATCCGCTCACGCGGCTGGCGTTCGAACGTCCGCATGATGAATTGCTGGTCAATGCCAGTCTTACCGTGGAGGTGCTGCCCCGGCCGGCGCTGGATTTCAATCAGTCCCCCGCCTGGGAAGACACCCGGAACGCGCTGACCTACAGCGGTCAGCCGATGTCACTCCAACTGCTGGAAGCGTGCCGCTACCGATTCGAATCGCCCTATGTGCATTTGAAGAGAAATTTCGTCGAATTTTCCCACAGCTGTTTTTCCGAAAGTCGGCCGCTGCTGCTGGGCGTTCAAGCGTTGATGGAGAAGATTTTCAGCGAGTTCACGTTTGATGCCGAAGCCACACAGGTGGCGACACCACTGGTGGAAGTGCTGGAGCGGCGGCGCGGGGTTTGCCAGGATTTCGCGCATCTGATGCTCGCGTGTGTGCGCTCGCGCGGCTTGGCGGCGCGTTATGTCAGCGGGTATTTGTTGACTCAGCCACCACCCGGCCAGCCGCGGCTGATTGGCGCCGATGCTTCGCATGCCTGGGTCTCGGTGTATTGCCCGGTGCTGGGCTGGGTGGACTTCGATCCGACCAACAATGTGCAACCGGCACTGGAACACATCACCCTGGCCTGGGGCCGGGACTTCTCGGATGTTTCGCCATTGCGGGGGGTCATTCTGGGCGGGGGTCATCATGATCCCGAAGTTCGTGTCACCGTGATGCCACTGGCTTGACGTAGATCCCAGGTGGGAGCGGGCTCGCTCGCGAAAGCGGTTAGACAGTCACATAGCTGTTGGATGTGCCGCCGTTTTCGCGAGCAAGCCCGCTCCCACAAGGTAATGTGCGATTCTTTTGAGAAGGGGTATTTCAGATTGGCCTGTGAGGGTCAGCAAGGAACTGCTGACCCTGGACACAGATCCGGTGGGCCTGATCAGATCATCGGGCCCTGAGGGTCTCAGGCGTCGGGCGCCTGATCTTTCGGTGCTTCAACATCGCTTTCTGCCACTTCGCCTTCTGCATCCGGGTTCAGTGCTGCTGCTTCTTCTTCAGCTGTAGCTTTCTTGCGCTGAAGCTTTTCCTCTTTCTTCTGCTCCTTGGCCAAGTCTCTCTGACGTTTGGCGAAGGAATAATTAGGTTTAGCCATGGGCGATCCTCTGGGGTCGAAGGTGAGGTTGAGCGGCGCATATTCTGCCCTGTATCGGTGCCGAGCCGTTAGCCGGGTTTTTGCTCTGTCCATTTTGGCACCACTGTCGGCTGCCACGCGTCCAGAGCATCGAGCAGTGTTTGCGGTGTTTCGCTCACCTGCAGCATGTCACGGTGCGCTTCTCGAACGAAGCCTTCGCCGACGATATGATCAAGAAAACCGGTCAATTTGCTGTAGAAACCGTTTACTTCCAGCAGTCCCAGCGGTTTGCCGTGGTAACCCAGTTGGCCCCAGGTCCAGACTTCGAACAGTTCTTCCAGGGTCCCAAGGCCACCAGGCAAGGCGATGAACGCATCGCTGAGTTCGGCCATCCGCGCCTTGCGCGCATGCATGCCGTCGACCACTTCCAAGCGAGTCAGGCCGCTGTGGCCGATTTCCTTGTCCTTGAGGCTTTGCGGAATGATCCCGATGACTTCGCCCCCTGCGGCCAGTGCGGCATCGGCGACAACACCCATCAGGCCGACGGCACCGCCGCCGTAAACCAGCGTCAACTTGCGCTCGGCCAAGGCCTGGCCGAGGGCTACCGCTGCCTCGCGATAGGCGGGATCGGAGCCGGTGCTGGCACCGCAAAATACACAAACGGATGTTAGAGACATGCTTTCCTCCGTGGTCAGAATGGCCACAGAGTAAAGTTTCAGGCTCGACACTCCAAGCGCTAGGCGTCGCGCTTTGGCGTTTCGTAAGTGCCACTGGCACCGCAGGCGTAGGCGGCGAGCAAGCTGCATAACAGGCTGTTGATGAACATGTCAGACACTCCGTCCGGGGATAGTGGCTCAATGATAGAGCCGGTCCAGAGGTCTGGCTGGTAGATTGTCTCGATTGGGGTAATAGCCGGAAAGTTGTATACAATTTTTGACTCAAGTCATAGGAACTTGCGAAGTTTTCAGGCAGTCTTCTGTCCATTCGCACGTTATTAACCCTGCCTTGGAGATTCACCATGTTTGCCAAACTCGTTGCGGTATCCCTGTTGACACTGGCCAGCAGCCAACTGATGGCTGCCGAGTGCAAGACCACCGTTGACTCCACCGACCAGATGACCTTCAACACCAAAGCCATCGAAATCGACAAGAGCTGCAAGACCTTCACCGTCGAGCTGACTCACTCCGGCAACTTGCCGAAAAACGTCATGGGTCATAACTGGGTGCTGAGCAAGGAAGCCGACATGCAGCCGATCGCTACCGATGGCCTGGCAGCCGGTATCGACAAGAGCTACCTGAAAGAAGGCGACGCGCGCATCATCGCCCACACCAAAATCATCGGCGCCAAGGAAACCGATTCGGTGACTTTTGATGTGTCGAAGCTGGCTGCTGGTGAGAAATATGGCTTCTTCTGCTCGTTCCCGGGCCACATCTCGATGATGAAAGGTACGGTTACGCTGAAGTAAGCGAATCGCGCATAAAAAAAAGCGTCCCGATCGGGGCGCTTTTTTTTGCTCGAAGCCTATGTACGACCCTGTAGGAGCTGTCGAGTGAAACGAGGCTGCGATCTTTTGAATTTGATCTTATAGCACTGTCGAAAGATCGCAGCCTCGTTTCACTCGACAGCTCCTACAAGCGTCTATACGCCGCTAACTGACAAGGTCAGGGCGCAAACGGCATCACGCGCTTGTGATGAGTCTTCCTGTACGTGTCGCAAATGATCTTGAACGCCTCTTCGCGCACCGGCTCGCCGTGCAGAAACGCGTCGATTTCGGCATAGGTGACGCCATGCGCCGCTTCGTCCGGTTTGCCGGGCGACAAGTCTTCGAGGTCGGCGGTCGGGATTTTTTCCACCAGCGATTCCGGGGCGCCGAAGCTGCGCGCAATGGCGCGTACCTGGTTCTTGACCAGCCCGCTCAAGGGGGCCAGGTCACACGCGCCGTCACCGAACTTGGTGTAGAAACCCATCACCGCTTCTGCCGCGTGGTCAGTGCCGATCACCAAGCCCTGGCACGCACCCGCGATGGCGTATTGCGCGACCATGCGCATCCGCGCCTTGGTATTGCCGAGGACGAAATCCACCGATACCGCATGCTGTCCTTCGAAAGCCGCAATTTCACCCGCCAGGGCTTTGACCGACGGCCCGATGTTCACCGTGTGGCGCTCATCCGGGCTGATGAAGTTCACTGAATCCTGCGCATCCTGCTCATCAAACTGAACGCCGTAAGGCAGGCGCACGGCGATGAACGTGTAGCTGTCGTCGCCGCTGCGCTCGCGCAATTCACGCACGGCTCTCTGGGCCAACAGGCCAGCGGTGAGCGAATCGACGCCGCCGCTGATGCCGAGCACCAGGGCCTTGAGCCCGGAGTTGATCAGGCACTCCTGAATGAATGTAATGCGCCGGGCGACTTCAGCCTCAAGGGCTGCCTTGTCGGCAAACGGCGGTTGAACCTTGAGCTGCTCGGCAATCTCACGCTGTACGGCTTGCATGAATTCACTCCTTGCTTGTTGGGCTTGAAAGGGCGGCAGGAACTTTGAAAACGTGTCGCAAATAGGCGACAAAATTGGGGTCTTTGCAGTGCGTCTTGCCCGGCTCGTCCGAGATCTTGGCGACCGGCTGACCATTGCAGGCGGCCATTTTAAGCACGATGCTCATCGGTTCAACACCCGGGATATCGCACGTCAGGTTCGTGCCGATACCAAAGCTGACATTGATTCGGCCGCGCAGTGCCCGAAAGATCTCCAGCGACCTGGGCAGGGTCAGGCTGTCGGAAAACACCAGGGTCTTGCTCATCGGGTCGATGCCGAGCCGGTGATAGTGGGCGATGGCCTTTTCTGCCCAGAGTATCGGATCACCGGAGTCATGGCGCAAACCGTCGAAAAGCTTGGCGAAGTACAGATCGAAATCACTGAGAAATGCATCAGTGGTGATGCAATCGGTCAGCGCGATCCCGAGCAAACCACGGTATTCACGCACCCAGCAATCAAGCGCGGCGATCTGGCTGTCGATCAGGCGAGGGCCGAGTTGCTGGTGCGCCATGATCCATTCGTGAGCCATGGTGCCCAAAGGTTTCATGTCCAGCTCCCGGGACAGGTGCACGTTGCTGGTGCCGACGAAACGTCCGGGAAAATCGTGTTTGAGCACGTTCACCACTTCTTCCTGCACGCGGAAAGAAAAGCGACGACGCGTGCCGAAATCGGCTACCTGCAATTCGGATAATTCATCACTGCTGGCATTGGCGCTCAGCCAGTCGAACTTGCGATAGAGCTGCTCGCGGGCCTGCTCCAGAACGATTTCCCGGTAGCGATAACGATTGCGTACTTCGCTAACGATGGACAGCAGCGGCACTTCGAACAGAATCACATGCAGCCACGGCCCGCGCAGACGGATAAACAGTTCGCCGTTTTCGATGCCGGTGTGCACGTAACGCAGGTTGAATCGGAACAGCCCGAGGAAGCGCAGAAAATCCGGTTTCATGAAGCTGATGCGCTCCATGAAACTCAGTTGGTCCGGGCTCAAACTCAACTCCGCCAGGCGCTCGATCTGAAAACGGATTTCCGCCAGATAAGGCCGCAGATCCTCACTGTTACGGCAACGAAACTCCCATTCGACTTCCACGTTCGGGTAGTTGTGCAGCACCGCCTGCATCATCGTCAGTTTGTAAAAGTCGGTGTCGAGCAGGTTCTGCACGATGCGATCGGCAAACACACTCTCGCTCATAACGGGGGTTCTCCACTTTGAATCAGGTTAGTGGCGCATATCGGTGGTAGTTATTGCCAGCGATTTTTGGGGCATAGCGATCCCATGTGGGAGCGAGCCTGCTCGCGATGGCGATATTTCATTCGACATCAATATTGACTGACCCACCGCTATCGCGAGCAGGCTCACTCCCACAAGGGAGTGTGTGACGCCTCAACCAGGCGATATGTCCGGGCTATCAATCTGCTCAAGCATCCACTTCACGAAATCCCGAACCTTGGGCACTTCCGCCGAATGCTCGGGATAAGCCAGGTAATAGGCGTCGGAACTGGGCATCGCGTGTTGCCAGGGAATGACCAGTTTGCCGTCAGCCAATTCCTCTTCCACCAGGAAACGCGGCAACAGCGCCACGCCACAGCCAACCTGCGCAGCGCGGATGCACATGTAAAAGGTCTCGAAGCGTGGGCCGTGGTAGCTGTGTTCGGTGTGGTAGCCCTGACTGTCGAACCAGTCGTGCCATGCCTGGGGGCGCGAAGCATTTTGCAGCAGAACCAGATCAGCGAGTTGTGTCGGGTCGGTGAGTGGCGTTTCCGGCAGGCTGCCGGGCGCGCAGACCGGTACCAGCTCTTCGCTGAACAATTTCAGGCATTCGGTGCGAGGGCGCGCCCCTTGGCCGAAATAAAACGCCAGGTCGCTGCGACCTTGCAAGAGATCGTCGGCTTCCTGCTCGCTGCACAGGTCCAGGTGAATCGATGGGTGACGCAAACGCCAGCCCTTCAGACGCGGCACTAGCCAGCGCGCGCCGAAGGTCGGCGGAGTCGATACACGCAGAACTTCGGTTTCGCCGCCGTAGGAACGCAGGTAATGCGTCGACATCTCGACCTGCGTGAGGATTTTTCTTACTTCTACCAGGTACAAATCCCCGGCCGGCGTCATTTGCAGGCGTCGGCGCACCCGGCGGAACAGCAGGTGCTGCAGCAACTCTTCGAGTTGTGCGACCTGTTTGCTG
This sequence comes from Pseudomonas sp. Ant30-3, assembly GCF_000690905.1. Taxonomy (GTDB): domain Bacteria; phylum Pseudomonadota; class Gammaproteobacteria; order Pseudomonadales; family Pseudomonadaceae; genus Aquipseudomonas. The sequence continues at coordinate 74,407 of NZ_JMCL01000047.1, forward strand.
ACGGCGCTCTGGGTCAGGTTCAGCTCTTCAGCGGCGCGGGTGAAGCTCAAATGCCGGGTCACGGCCTCAAAACACTGGAGGGCGGTGATCGACGGCAGGTAGCGTTTATTCAACATGGACGGTCCTTTTTTCTTGTTTCTTTTTCGCCAACTATTCAAAGCATGAATAAACGGAATGATATCTCTCTTAAAGGTCGTTTGTTGGGTAACCTCCGGAGCGCTAAAACTATAAGCCTGATCGGCCGAATTCATCCGGCTGCACGTTTGCTGTTTTCGCTTGAGGAGTGACCCATGGTTGCCGCATTGCTTGACCGTCTTGGTGTGAACCCGGCCCTGTACCAGAACGGCAAAGTGCCGGTGCACTCGCCCATTGATGGCAGCCGCATCGCCGCTGTGAACTGGGAAGGCGCCGCTGAAGTCGAGCAGCACATCAGTCGCGCAGATCATGCGTTCGAGTTGTGGCGCAAGATTCCGGCCCCGCGCCGTGGCGAACTGGTGCGGCAACTGGGCGATATCCTGCGCGAGTACAAGGCCGACCTCGGTGAGCTGGTCTCCTGGGAAGCGGGCAAGATCACTCAGGAAGGCTTGGGTGAAGTGCAGGAAATGATCGACATTTGTGACTTTGCCGTCGGCCTGTCCCGCCAGTTGTACGGTTTGACCATCGCCTCCGAGCGCCCCGGCCACCACATGCGCGAAACCTGGCACCCGCTGGGCGTCGTTGGCGTGATCAGCGCGTTCAACTTCCCGGTTGCGGTCTGGGCCTGGAACACCACGCTGGCGCTGGTCTGCGGCAACCCGGTGATCTGGAAACCGTCCGAAAAAACCCCGCTGACCGCTCTGGCGTGTCAGGCGCTGTTTGATCGCGTCTTGAAGAATTTCAACGATGCGCCGCCTCACCTGAGCCAAGTGATCATCGGCGGCCGAGATGCCGGCGAGGCACTGGTCGACGACCCGCGAGTCGCGTTGATCAGCGCCACCGGCAGCACCCGCATGGGTCGCGAAGTGGCACCGAAAATCGCTGCACGTTTCGCTCGCAGCATTCTTGAACTGGGCGGAAACAACGCGATGATCCTCGGCCCAAGCGCCGACCTCGACATGGCGGTGCGTGCGATTCTGTTCAGCGCCGTCGGTACCGCCGGCCAGCGTTGCACCACGCTGCGGCGCCTGATCGCGCATGAATCGGTGAAAGAAGAAATCGTCACCCGCCTGAAAGCCGCGTACTCGAAAGTGCGCATCGGCAATCCGCTGGAAGGCAATCTGATCGGCCCGCTGATCGACAAGCACAGCTTCGAAAACATGCAGGACGCTCTCGAGCAGGCACTGAGCGAGGGTGGTCGCGTGTTTGGCGGCAAACGTCAGCTGGAAGACCAGTTCCCGAACGCCTACTACGTGTCGCCGGCGATTGTCGAAATGCCCGAGCAGAGTGAAGTGGTTCGCGATGAAACCTTCGCACCGATCCTTTACGTGATCGGTTACAAGGATTTCGACGAAGCACTGCGCCTCAACAACGAAGTGCCACAAGGCCTGTCGTCGTGCATATTCACCACTGATGTGCGTGAAGCCGAGCAGTTCATGTCGGCGGTAGGCAGTGACTGCGGCATTGCCAACGTCAACATCGGCCCGAGCGGCGCGGAAATTGGCGGCGCGTTTGGTGGCGAGAAGGAAACCGGCGGCGGTCGTGAATCCGGTTCCGATGCATGGCGCGGCTACATGCGCCGCCAGACTAACACCGTGAATTATTCGCTGGAGTTGCCGTTGGCGCAGGGGATTACGTTCGACTGACGCCCACGTCGAACAGTGATCCCCTGTAGGAGTGAGCCTGCTCGCGATAGCGATTTAACATTCAACATCTGTGTTGACTGATAGCCCGCAATCGCGAGCAGGCTCACTCCTACATTTTGAACCGTGTGTTGGTTAGGTTTGCGCTGGAGTCTGGCAATGCCGTTACGCGAAGAGTGTCTGTGGGAAAAACTGACGCCACAAAGGCCCGACAACTCGGCGCTCAAAGGCGAAATGAAAGTCGATGTGTGCGTGATCGGCGCCGGTTTCACCGGTTTGTCAGCAGCGGTGCACTTGCTCGAACAGGGCAAAACGGTTTGTGTGCTGGAAGCGCATCGCGCCGGGCATGGCGGTTCGGGGCGCAACGTCGGGCTGGTGAATGCCGGCATGTGGATTCCACCGGACGAGATTGAAGCCGGTTTTGGCGAAGCGGTGGGCAGCCAGCTCAACCGCATGCTCGGTGCAGCGCCTTCCCTCGTTTTCAGCCTTGTGGATAAGTACAACATCGATTGCCAATTGCGCCGCGAAGGTACGTTGCACATGGCGCACAACGCGCGTGGCGAAGCGGACCTGCGCAGTCGGGAACAACAGTGGAAACGTCGCGGCGCGCCGGTCGAATTACTCACCGGGCAAGCTTGCGAGCAGGCCACCGGCACGAAAAAAATCGCTGCTGCATTACTCGATCGTCGCGCAGGCACGATAAACCCGATGGCTTATACGACCGGGCTGGCGAAAGCAGCCATCGCTTTGGGCGGCCAGCTGTTTGATCATTCGCCGGTGACTCGACTCGAGCGCCAGGGCCAGCGCTGGTCAGTTCAAACCGCGCAGGGTTCAGTGCTGGCCGAGCAAGTGGTGATCGCCTCCAACGCCTACACCGAGGGCGACTGGACCGAGCTTCGGCGCAATTTCTTCCCCGGTTATTACTATCAGGTTGCCTCGGTGCCGTTGACCGAGGCGGCCGCAGAACAAATCCTGCCGGGCGGCCAGGGTTCGTGGGACACCCGCCAGGTGCTCAGCAGCATCCGCCGCGACAAGGAAGGACGTCTGTTGCTGGGCAGTCTCGGCAACGGCAATCAGAAACCGGCCTGGTTTCTGAAAGCCTGGGCCGATCGCGTTCAGCAGCACTATTTCCCCTACCTCAAACCCGTGGAATGGGAATGCACCTGGACTGGCTGTATCGCCTTCACCCCTGATCATTTGATGCGCCTGTTTGAACCCGCGCCCGGCTTGGTGGCGGTCACCGGTTACAACGGGCGCGGGGTGACCACGGGGACAGTAGTGGGCAAGGCGTTTGCCGATTATCTGTGCAAGGGCGATGCGCAGGCGCTGCCCATTCCATTCGCACCGATGCAGCCTCTGGCGGGGGCGGGCCTGCGCAGCTGTTTGTACGAGGCCGGATTTTCCCTGTATCACGCAGGCCAGTGCTTGCGGATCGTGATTTGATTGTTGAAATTTGTTGCTGGCAGCGGCGCTTTTCAGCCCAGCGACTAGCCTGTAGTGGTGCGCGTTGTAGCAGTCTGCGCACCAGCAGTGTGCACTTCGGTGACGTGTGTTGTTACAGGTCGGTTGCACGTCGTTTCGCACTGCGGTTGCAATGATGGCGCGTGCAGGTTGCGCCACAAAATTATATCGGTTTCACCTTCAGCGGTTTAGACGGTTGCACGCTCAATGAAAATGGGCTCGAAACAGTCGAAATAACAATAAAGCAGCGACTTTTTTCAGAATAAAAAACCGATGGCACGGCACTTGCTCTGAGCATTCAGAGAAGTCGCACTGCCAACTAAAAAAACCTTGGAGCACCACCTCATGTCCCAGACGTTTTACAAGAAAGGCTTTCTGGCCCTCGCAGTGGCTACTGCTTTGGGTGTTTCTGCGTTTGCACAGGCCGATGTAAAAATTGGTGTGGCGGGTCCGATGACAGGTGCCAACGCGGCATTTGGCGAGCAGTACATGAAGGGTGCACAGGCGGCGGCCGATGCGGTCAACGCAGCTGGCGGCGTCAACGGGGAAAAAATCGTACTGGTACGTGGTGATGACGCCTGCGAGCCGAAACAGGCTGTGACGGTCGCCAAGGACCTCACCAACCAGAAAGTCGCCGGCGTGGTTGGTCACTTCTGCTCCTCCTCCACCATCCCGGCCTCCGAGATTTACGACGAAGCGGGCATCATTGCGATCACCCCGGGTTCGACCAACCCGGCGGTCACCGAACGCGGCCTCAGCGCCATGTTCCGTATGTGCGGGCGTGACGATCAGCAAGGCATCGTAGCCGGCGACTACATTGTCGACGTGCTCAAAGGCAAGAAAGTCGTAGTCCTGCATGACAAGGACACCTACGGCCAAGGCCTGGCAGACGCCACCAAGGCACAGCTGGAAAAACGCGGCGTGAAACCTGTGTTGTATGAAGGTCTGACCCGTGGCGAGAAAGACTTCAGCACCATCGTGACCAAGATCCGTGGCGCCGGTGCCGACGTGGTCTACTTCGGCGGTCTGCACCCGGAAGCCGGTCCTCTGGTTCGTCAACTGCGTGAGCAAGGCCTCAAAGACGTCAAGTTCATGTCCGATGACGGTATCGTCACCGATGAGCTGGTCACCACTGCGGGCGGTCCACAGTTCGTCGATGGCGTGTTGATGACCTTCGGCGCCGACCCGCGTCTGCTGCCAGACAGCAAGACCGTGGTAGACGAGTTCCGCAAGCAAGGCACCGAGCCTGAAGGCTACACCCTGTATGCCTACGCTTCCGTTCAAACCCTGGCTGCCGCTTTCAACGGTGCCAAATCCAACAACGGCGAGAAAGCCGCCGAGTGGCTGAAGAAAAACCCTGTGAAAACCGTCATGGGCGAGAAGACCTGGGACGCCAAGGGCGACCTGAAAGTCTCCGACTACGTGGTTTACCAGTGGGACAAGGATGGCAAATACCACCAGCTGGAAAAACAGAAGTAAGGGCTGACGCGATCACCTGATCTGATGCAATCCGTGTAGGAGTGAGCCTGCTCGCGATGACGAACTGACAGTCGACAACCGTGTTGAATGTTATGACGCTATCGCGAGCAGGCTCGCTCCTACAGGATCCGGTTTTGGTCGACGGGATCGTGGCTGACATTGCTCCGACGTAAATCTGTATTTTTCCTAGAAGAGCCGCACACCCAAGGTGTGCAGGTTTTCACTGCGTGAGATTGCGTTATGGATGGTATTTTCCTGCAGCAACTGGTCAACGGCCTGACCCTCGGGTCGGTCTATGGCCTGATCGCCATCGGCTACACAATGGTCTATGGCATCATTGGCATGATCAACTTCGCCCACGGCGAGGTTTACATGATTTCCGCTTACCTCGCGGCAATCAGTCTGGCTCTGCTGGCATACTTCGGTATTGAATCCTTCCCGCTCCTGATGCTTGGCACGCTGATTTTCACCATTGTGGTAACGGCGGTTTATGGCTGGGTCATCGAGCGTGTCGCTTACAAACCGCTACGCAACTCAACCCGTCTGGCGCCGCTGATCAGTGCCATCGGTATCTCCCTGATCCTGCAGAACTACGCACAAATTGCTCAAGGCGCGAAACAACAAGGTGTTCCGACCTTGCTGACAGGTGCCTGGCGCGTCGAAATCGGCACCGGTTTCGTGCAGTTGACCTACACCAAAGTATTCATTCTGATCGCGGCATTCGCCGGCATGGCGTTGCTGACCTACATCATCAAGTACACCAAGCTCGGCCGCATGTGCCGTGCGACTCAGCAAGACCGCAAGATGGCCTCGATCCTGGGGATCAACACCGACCGGGTAATCTCCTACGTGTTCATCATCGGTGCTGCGATGGCAGCGCTGGCCGGTGTACTGATCACCATGAATTACGGCACGTTCGATTTCTATGCCGGCTTCATCATCGGTATCAAAGCGTTCACTGCAGCGGTGCTTGGCGGGATCGGCTCACTGCCCGGGGCGATGCTCGGCGGGATCATTCTCGGTATTTCCGAGTCGCTGTTCTCCGGTCTGGTCAACTCCGACTACAAAGACGTGTTCAGCTTCTCGCTGCTCGTACTCGTTCTGGTCTTTCGGCCCCAAGGCCTGCTCGGCCGTCCTCTTGTGTCGAAGGTGTAAGCGATGTCTTCAACCACTCAAAAAACCATTGATCTCAAAAGAAGCCTGGTTGACGCCATACTCGCCGGCCTTGTAGCCCTGATCGTTTTTGGGCCGATAGTCGGCGTGGTCCTTGATGGCTACGGCTTCAATATGGAAACGACGCGGGTCGCCTGGATTGTCGCCATTGTCATGGCGGGCCGTTTTGCTTTGAGCCTGTTCCTGCAAACGCCAAAGGGCCTGCGCATCCTCGAAGGATTTGAAACTACTGGCTCCGGGGTGCATGTACTGCCGCCGGATTACAAATCCCGGTTGCGCTGGATCATCCCGATACTGATCGTCGTTGCCGTGATCTTCCCGTTCTTCTCCAACTCCTACCTGTTGGGCGTGGTTATCCTCGGGCTGATCTATGTGCTGCTCGGTCTGGGGCTGAACATCGTGGTCGGCCTGGCCGGGCTGCTCGATCTGGGTTACGTGGCGTTCTATGCGATCGGCGCGTACGGCCTGGCGCTCGGTTATCAATACCTGGGGCTGGGTTTCTGGACGGTGTTGCCACTGGCGGCAATCATGGCCGGTCTTGCCGGATGCATTCTCGGCTTCCCCGTGCTGCGTCTGCACGGCGATTACCTGGCGATCGTGACCCTGGGTTTCGGCGAAATCATTCGTCTGGTGCTCAACAACTGGCTGTCGCTGACCGGCGGCCCGAACGGGATGGCAGCACCACTGCCGACTTTCTTCGGTCTGGAGTTCGGCAAACGGGCGAAGGAGGGCGGTGTTCCCTTCCACGAGTACTTCGGCATCGCCTACAACCCTGACGTAAAGTATTACTTCATCTACGCCGTGTTGTTCCTGGTCGTACTGGCCGTGCTTTACGTCAAGCATCGCCTGACCCGCATGCCGGTCGGACGCGCCTGGGAAGCGTTGCGCGAAGACGAGATCGCTTGCCGCTCCATGGGCCTCAACCACGTACTGGTGAAACTCTCGGCGTTCACCATCGGCGCATCGACGGCCGGTCTGGCCGGGGTGTTCTTCGCCACTTATCAGGGCTTCGTCAACCCGACCTCGTTTACCTTCTTCGAATCGGCACTGATCCTCGCCATCGTGGTGCTGGGCGGCATGGGCTCGACCATCGGCGTGGTCATCGCAGCATTCGTGCTGACCGTCGCGCCGGAACTGCTGCGTGGTTTCGCTGAATACCGTGTGCTGCTGTTCGGTGTGTTGATGGTGTTGATGATGATCTGGCGACCGCGCGGCCTGATTCGGATCAGCCGTACCGGTGTGACGCCGCGTAAAGGAGTAGCGCCATGAGCGAAGTCGTCCTCTCTGTAGAGAAGCTGATGATGCACTTTGGCGGCATCAAGGCGCTGAGCGATGTCAGCCTGAAGGTCCATCGCAACTCGATTTTTGCCCTGATCGGCCCAAACGGTGCCGGCAAGACGACTGTGTTCAACTGCCTCACCGGTTTCTACAAGGCCTCCGGCGGCAAGATCGAACTCAATGTTCGTGGCCAGGAAACCAACGTCATTCAGTTGCTGGGTGAGTCGTTCAAACCCACCGATTTCGTCTCGCCGAAATCCTTCCTCAGCCGTATGTACTACAAGATGTTCGGTGGCACTCACCTGGTCAACCGGGCGGGACTGGCGCGTACCTTCCAGAACATTCGCCTGTTCAAGGAAATGTCGGTACTGGAAAACCTGCTGGTGGCCCAGCACATGTGGGTCAACCGCAACCTGCTGGCTGGCATTCTCAACACCAAGGCTTACCGCAAAGCCGAAAGCGATGCGCTTGATCACGCTTTCTACTGGCTGGAAGTGGTGGACCTGGTGGATTGCGCCAACCGCTTGGCCGGTGAATTGTCCTACGGTCAGCAACGCCGTCTGGAGATTGCCCGGGCCATGTGTACCCGGCCGCAGATCATCTGCCTCGACGAACCGGCTGCCGGCCTCAACCCACAGGAAACCGAAGCGCTGAGCGCGATGATCCGGCTGCTGCGCGACGAGCACGATCTGACCGTGGTGCTGATCGAACACGACATGGGCATGGTTATGAGTATTTCCGACCACATCGTGGTGCTGGACCACGGCATCGTTATCGCCGAAGGCGGACCCGACGCCATTCGCAATGACCCGAAAGTGATTGCGGCCTATCTGGGCGCTGATGAAGAGGAAGTGGTGCTATGAGCCAACCCATCCTCGAACTTAAAGAACTGGACGTGTTTTATGGCCCGATCCAGGCGCTCAAGAAAGTCTCGCTGCAGATCAATGAAGGGGAAACCGTCAGCCTGATCGGCTCCAACGGCGCCGGCAAATCGACCCTGCTGATGTCGATTTTCGGCCAGCCGCGGGCAGCGAGCGGGCAGATCATGTATCAGGGCGTGGACATTACCCACAAGTCATCCCACTACATCGCGTCGCACGGCATTGCGCAGTCGCCAGAAGGCCGACGGGTGTTCCCCGACATGACCGTCGAGGAAAACCTGCTGATGGGCACCATTCCGATCGGCGATAAATATGCCAAGGAAGACATGCAGCGCATGTTCGAACTGTTTCCGCGGCTCGAGGAACGGCGCACGCAACGCGCCATGACGATGTCCGGTGGCGAACAGCAGATGCTCGCCATCGCCCGTGCGCTGATGAGCCGGCCAAAGCTTTTGCTGCTCGATGAGCCGAGCCTTGGGCTGGCGCCGATTGTGGTCAAACAGATCTTTTCCACCCTGCGGGAGTTAGCGAAAACCGGCATGACCATTTTCCTCGTTGAACAGAACGCCAATCACGCGCTCAAGCTCTCGGACCGGGCGTATGTGATGGTTAACGGCGAAATCCGTCTGACCGGCAGCGGCAAGGAGCTGCTGGTGAACGAAGAGGTGCGCAACGCTTACCTCGGCGGGCATTAAAGTCTGTTCAAACACCCAGGCCCCGGTGAGCAATCATCGGGGCATTTTTGCGTTCTGAATCCGTAGGAGCAAAGCTTGCTCGCGATGGTGTACCGCATCAAACGTAAGGAGTTTGAACCTCCGCTATCGCGAGCAAGCTTTGCTCCCACATCGGCAATTTGAAGCTTCGGCAAATTGTGGAAAACAAATTCACCAAGCTCCGAAACCGCGACATAAAGACGCTGCAAATGGCTGTTTTATCACGGTTTTGAGTTGTCCCCGTTTGCTGTGGAAGTGGCTGTGAATAACGTGGTAGTACATGGCTGCAGGCCTTTGGGGCCGTGGCTTGTAGCGATGTGGTTGTTTTTTGATCGGTGAGTTTCTTGGCGCTGGCAAGTGTCTTTGTCAACCTTTTTATCAGCAGCCAATCCCACTCGAACAGCCGGGTACAAGCCTGTGGATAAGTCTGTGGTTAAACTCTGGAAAGACTCCGCTGAGTGCCGTGGTTGCTGGCTTCGCGCCATCGCCGATTCCATAGTCCCGTCGTGCAAAACGCCTTGAGCTACACAGCCGGCATCCAGGGGTCAAGCAAAAAAGTTTTAAAAGTGCTCGGAAAGCCTTGTGCACAGCGGCCTGCAGGTTTTTTACTTGCCCCCGAAAACTGTGGACCGGCCTGTGGATAAGGTGCGCGCACATGGCTGCAGGCCACGCAGCGAGAGGTTTTGCGGCGATTGGTTGTTATTTGAGCAATCGCGCAGTGGTTGCCGCTGCCTGCAAGGCCGGGCATGCTGCCAGCTGATTTTCTATTCAATGGCTGCGCGTCGGCCGAAGCAAGGAGAACACGATGTCCAACACCCTGTTTATTACCGGAGCAACCTCTGGTTTTGGTGAAGCCTGCGCTCGTCGTTTCGCCGATGCGGGCTGGAAACTGGTGCTGACAGGCCGTCGTGAAGAACGCCTCAATGCCCTGTGCGCCGAACTGTCGAAGCAGACTGAAGTGCACGGGATTGTGCTCGACGTGCGTGATCGCCAGGCCATGGAAGAGGCCATTGCCAATCTCCCGCCATCCTTCGCCAAACTGCGCGGGCTGATCAACAACGCTGGCCTGGCGCTTGGTGCGGACCCAGCGCCGAAGTGCGACCTGGATGATTGGGACACAATGGTCGACACCAACATCAAGGGCCTGATGTACAGCACGCGTCTGTTGTTGCCGCGACTGATCGCCCACGGCCGTGGTGCCGGCATCATCAACCTTGGCTCGGTCGCCGGCAATTATCCGTACCCGGGCAGTCACGTGTATGGGGCGAGCAAGGCATTCGTCAAACAGTTCTCGCTGAACCTGCGCTGCGACCTGCAAGGGACCGGCGTGCGCGTCAGCAATATTGAGCCGGGCCTGTGCGAAAGCGAATTTTCGCTGGTGCGTTTTGCCGGTGATCAGGAGCGTTACAACGCCACTTACGCCGGCGCCGAGCCGATTCAGCCGCAAGACATCGCCGACACGATTTTCTGGGTGCTGAACGCGCCAGCGCACATCAACATCAACAGCCTGGAGTTGATGCCGGTGAGTCAGTCGTGGAGTGGGTTTGCGATTCATCGCAGTGGTGACAAGGCCTGATACCGTGTAACGGCAATCGCGGGCAAGCCTTGCTCCCACAGGGTTTGTGCTGAATCGCCATTGCGCGAGCAACACGATCTTGTAGGAGCAAGCTTGCTCGCGATGACTATCTCTCAGTCAGCGAGATATTCAGCCAAACCGCGATAACAGGTCGCCAAATGATAAGGCGTCGTCGACGGCATATCGCGGCGACTCACTTCACCGTTCTCATCGCGACATTCATACCAGCCGTGCGCATGCAAAGAGTGCTGCAGCAACGCCTGCAACTGGCGGATGACTGCAGCGTCGCTGTTCGCTCGCAACGTCAGCGCTCGCAGGTATTCAGCTTGAGCCCAAATGCGCTGGGTGCCATCTTTCGCTTGCCCGTCCAGCGTCAACATGGCCCGCACGGCGCCACTCGATTCTTCGACGCCCAGTTGCTCGGTGAACGCAAAAGCTCGGTCGAGTGAGTCGTGCAGCGGCGAACCGCGCAACAACGGCGAGGATTCGAGCAGGAAGAACCACTCGAACTGATGACCCGGTTCAAACCAGTTATCCACAGCACCCAATGGCTTTTCCATCAACACATCATGCTGTGGATCGATAAAACGCTGGTGCATCCCGCTGCATAACTCGACAAGTGCTCGCTGTACCGGCGCGTCAGCACGAATCGACAGCGTTGCGAGAAATGCTTCGGCCAGGTGCATTAGCGGATTCTGCAGCGGCCCTGTGTCCAAGGAAGACCAGTCCTGTTCGAGGCAGGCTTCGTAGAGGCCGTCATTCGTCGCGAAACGCTGCGCGATCACTTTAAGTGTGGCGTTGAGCACTGACTCCACCAACGGCTCGCGAACTTTGTCCCAGTAGTGGGCGCAGGCAAACAGGATGAAGGCGTGGGTGTAGAGATCCTTGCGCCGATCGAGCGGAGCGCCTTGCGGGTCAATGCTGTAGAACCAGCCGCCGTGTTCCGCATCGTGAAAATGTTGCTGCAAGGAACGGAACAGCGCCGCCGCTCGGTCTTCGGCTCCCGCCAGCTGACCGATCAGGCTGGAAAACACATACAGCTGCCGCGCGCAGGCCATGGCCCGGTAGCGTTGAGGTGGCAGCGGATGGTGGTCCGCATCCAGCGCTTCGTAAGGCAGCGCCATGTCGGCATTCCAGCCCGGACCTTGCCAGAGTGGCACGATCACGTCCCGGAAATGCTGTTGCACCGAGGCGAACAGTGCGGTCAGTTCAGGCTGGGGAGTAGAGTGGGGCTGATGCGGCATTGGCTGGCGTCGTCACGGCAGGGTTAATTGCGCGCCATGTTAGCAGAGAGCCCGGTCGGAGAGAGGCGGTGTCTGTCAGACCGCTATCGCGAGCAAGCTCGGCTCCCACAGAGTAAGCATTCCACTGTGAGCAGAGCTCCCACAAGGTAAGCATTCCACTGTGAGCAGAGCTCCCACAGAGTAAGCATTCCACTCTGGGAGCCGAGCTTGCTTGCGATCAGGCCGCATTCCACTGTAGGAGCCGAGCTTGCTCGCGATGAGGCCATTACAGGCGATAAAGAAATCAGCCAGCCAGCAACCACACGCCGGTCGCCGCCGAAGCTGCTCCCGCCAGACGCACCAACGGCGCCGCCGCCCGAGGCAATACTCGCACCACCGCATAACCCGCCGCATGCAACGCGGCCGTTGCCGCCACGAAACCGGCTGCATAGGCCCAAGGGCTGGACATGTCGGGCAATTCCAGGCCATGCGCGACACCGTGGAACAGTGCAAATAATGCTGTCGCCGCGACCGCCAGGCTCAATGGCGGTCGCACTGCCAGCGCAACAGCCAGGCCCAGCGCCAATACTGACGCGGCGATGCCACTTTCCAGCGCCGGCAAATTCAGCCCTTGAAAACCCAATAACCCGCCGATCAGCATCGTGCCGACAAACGTGCAGGGCAGCGCCCAACGCGCGGCGCCTTGCTGCTGCGCCGCCCACAAGCCGACGGCCAGCATTGCCAGCAAGTGATCGAGACCACCGATAGGGTGGCTGATGCCGGCGATCAACCCGTTGTCACCATGGCCCGGATGAGCGAGTGCAATGGCTGGCGTCACCAAAAGGGCCAGGGTGACCAGAGTGCGTTTCAATGTCATGGCTAAGCTTCCTTGTTGAAATTTTGATCAGGCTGCGATCAGCAAGCCTTGGCGTTCGATGAAGGCGATGATCTCTTCCAGCCCCAGACCTGTTTTCTGGTTGCTGAAAACAAACGGCTTGCCGCTGCGCATGCGGCGGGTGTCGCTGTCCATCATTTCCAGCGATGCGCCCACCAGCGGCGCGAGGTCGATCTTGTTGATCACCAGCAGATCGGATTTGCAGATGCCCGGTCCACCCTTGCGCGGCAGCTTGTCGCCGGCCGACACATCGATCACATAGATCGTCAGGTCGGACAGCTCCGGGCTGAACGTCGCCGACAGGTTGTCACCGCCAGACTCCACCAGAATCAGATCAAGCCCCGGAAAGCGTCGGTTCAGTTGGTCCACCGCTTCCAGGTTGATCGACGCGTCTTCGCGGATCGCCGTGTGCGGGCAGCCGCCGGTCTCCACGCCGATAATCCGCTCAGGGGCGAGCGCTTCGTTGCGCACCAGAAAATCGGCGTCTTCGCGGGTGTAAATGTCGTTGGTGACGACGGCGAGGTTGTAGCGATCGCGCAGTGCCAGACAAAGCGCCAACGTCAGGGCCGTCTTGCCGGAACCGACCGGGCCGCCGATGCCGACACGCAAAGGTTGAGCGTTCATGTGATTCTCCAAAGTAAAAGGCCCTAGGAACGAAACAGGCGGCTGTACTGGCGCTCGTGGGCCATGCTTGCCAGAGACAGGCCGAAAGCAGCGCTGCCGTAATGTTCGGGTGTGATGTGGCTGGCGTGCTGTTGCGCTTGCTGCAGCAGTGGCAGCAGTTGGCTGGTCAGGCGTTGCGCGGCTTGCTGGCCCAGCGGCAGGGTCTTCATCAACACCGCCAATTGGTTTTCCAGCCAGCTCCACAGCCACGCCGCGAGCGCGTCTTGCGGTTCGATTTGCCAGGCACGCGCCGCCAGCGCCCAGCCGAGGGCCAGGTGCGGCTCGGCACGTTGCACAAGAAACGCCCGGGCCGCTGCGTCCAGTTCGGGCAGCCCGTTGAGCAGTTGTTGCAGCGAGTAACCCATCTGCCGGCTTTCCTGGTGCAACTCCCGAGTCTCGCGACTGGCGCGATGTTCTTCGCAATGCTGCAACAGATCGGCCCAGTTTTCCTCGGCCGCTGCCGTGCAATGAGCAAGCAGCAGCGGTGCTTCAAAGCGTGCAAGGTTCAGCAATAACTGATCGCTGATCCAGCGTCGCGCGCTCTCGGAATCACTCACCCGGCCGTTATCCACAGCCATCTCCAGTCCCTGCGAATAGCTGTAGCCGCCAATCGGCAACTGCGGACTGGCCAGACGTAACAGCGCCCAGGCTGGATTCATATACGCACGCCGAACTGGTGCAGTTTCGGCGCGTAATTGAAGGCTTCCTCGCCCTGCCGGGAGTGGTGATGGCCACCGCCGTAAGCGCCGTGCTCGGGCTGAAACGACGCTTCAATATGCTCGACATTGGCATCCAGCTGTTCGAGCATCGCCTTGAGCACATAGTCGTCGAGCAAGCGCAGCCAGCCATCGCCTACTTGCAAGGCGACGTGGCGATTGCCGAGGTGATAAGCCGCACGGGTCAGCTCGAAGGGATTGGCGCAGGTGACATGCAGCAGTTGCTCGGGACGCGCGCAGACGCGGACGATTCTGCCGTCTTCTGCCTCAAGGCATTCGCCATCGTGCAGCGGCGGTTGACCGCGCTCCAGAAAGAGCCCGACGTCTTCACCTTCGGCACTGAAACAGCGCAAACGGCTTTTACTGCGGGCTTCGAAGGTGAGGTGCAACTCGGCGGCCCAGACGGGCTGAGGGTCGATTCTGCGATGAATCACCAGC
>NZ_JMCL01000048.1 GCF_000690905.1 Pseudomonas sp. Ant30-3
GCAGATAAACATAGGGATAAAAGACCAGCACCAGAACAATAATCACACCGCCGGTGGAGCGCACACGAGGCAATCTGAGGCCGGTGCCGAACCCTTCGCGCATGAGGGTTTGCACGGGGCCGGCGAAGTCCAGCAGGCCGACGAAAACGAACGCCAGCACATAGGCGGGAATGGCGAACGGCAGCATCAGCGCCCAATCGAGCCATTTTCTGCCGGGGAATTCACAGAGGCTGGTGAGCCAGGCCAGGCTCACGCCCAGCAGCGTTACGCCAATGCCGACGCCGAATACCAGCGTCAACGTGTTGCCCAGCAGCCGTGGCATTTGCGTGTCCCACAGGTGGGACCAGATTTGTTGATCGATGGTTTGCCATGACAACAGCAAGACGCTTAATGGCAGCAGGACCAGCGCGGCGATGGCGAAGACCAGGGGATACCAGCGGCGTTGGGCGGGGTGGGCCAAGAAAGGGCTCTCGCGGATAAATCGTGGAGTGTAGGGAAAATGCAAAAAGATCGCAGCCTCGTTTCACTCGACAGCTCCTACAGGGGTACGCCATCCCGCTGTAGGAGCTGTCGAGTGAAACGAGGCTGCGATCTCCTGAGCTTTAGTTCCAGCCAGCCCGATCCATCATCCGAATCGCTTCAGCCTGACGCTTGCCGGCAATTTCCACAGGCAGGGTATCGGCAACAAACTTGCCCCAACTCGCCACTTCTGCAGAAGGTTGCACCGCTGGGTTGGCTGGGAATTCCTGGTTCACGTCGGCAAAGATCTTCTGTGCCTCAGGCGTGGTCATCCACTCGACCAATGCCTTGGCTGCTTCCGGGTGCGGCGCGTGCTTGGTCAGGCCGATGCCTGAGAGGTTTACGTGCACGCCGCGATCCGCCTGATTCGGCCAGAACAGTTTCACCGCCAGATCTGGCTTCTGCTTGTGCAGGCGACCGTAGTAATAAGTATTGACGATGCCGACGTCGCACTGGCCAGCGTTGATAGCCTCCAGCACTGCAACGTCATCCGAGAAAACATCGGTCGACAGGTTGTTCACCCAGCCCTTGAGAATTTTCTCGGTTTTGTCGGCGCCGTGCACTTCGATCATGGTGGCAGTCAGGGACTGGTTATAAACCTTCTTGGCGGTGCGCAGGCACAAGCGGCCTTCCCAGTTCTTGTCAGCCAGAGCTTCGTAAGTGGTCAGCTCGCCTGGCTTCACTCGCGTCGTGGAATAGGCGATGGTCCGCGCGCGCAGGCTCAGGCCGGTCCAGGCGTGAGTGGACGAGCGGTATTGCAGTGGAATATTGGCGTCGATGGTTTTCGAGGTGAACGGTTGCAGGATACCCATCTGCTCAGCCTGCCAGAGGTTACCGGCATCGACCGTCAATAACAGGTCGGCAGTGGCATTCTCGCCCTCGGCTTTGATGCGCTGCATCAGCGGCGCTTCCTTGTCGGTGATGAATTTCACCTGAACACCGGTCTTGGCGGTGTAGGCATCGAAAACCGGTTTGATCAGTTCGTCGATGCGCGAGGAGTAGACCACCACTTCGTCGGCGGCCTGGGCTGCAGTGCTGCTGATCAGGGACAGGGCCAGTGCGGTCAGTAGGCGCTTCGGTGCCGACATGGGGGCGGTCTCTCGTTTGAAATTGAGGGTAAATGATAAAGACTCACATTTAGCTTCTCAATCGGTCAGTTGCCGGAGGCGTTACCAGATGTTGCACAGACAGTGGCCGACCTGTGGCGAGGGGATTTATCCCCGTTCGGCTGCGTAGCAGTCGTTTATCACCATCAGTGCCTGATTACCTCGACCGCCGTTACAGGGTCGCGTTCAGATTACGGGGATAAATCCCCTCACCACAGAGTTCTGCCCGCTTCAAGCCTTGGCCAGCGCCGGCAAATCCCCAATCAACCCCAGCGCCTCACGCACAAACAGCGCCTTGGCCTCGGGCAGCCCGTCGACGATCTTCAACCCGGCATTGCGCAGCCAGCGCACCGGCAGCGGATCAGCCTGAAACAACCGCTCGAAACCCTCCATTGCCGCCATCAACGCCAGATTGTGCGGCATGCGTCGACGTTCGTAGCGGCTCAGAACTTTCACGTCCGCCAAACGCTCACCTCGCGCCACGGCTTGCGACAGCACCTCAGCCAGCACGGCAGCGTCGAGGAAACCGAGGTTCACGCCCTGACCCGCCAGTGGATGGATGGTATGCGCAGCGTCGCCGATCAGCGCCAAGCCCTCAGCTACATAACGCTTGGCATGACGCTGGCGCAGCGGCACGCACAAACGCGGATCAGCGCTGAGCACCGTCCCCAGCCGTCCTTCAAAGGCGCGCTCCAGCTCCAGACAAAAAGCTGCGTCATTCAGGGCCATCAGGCGTTCAGCTTCATTCGGTGTGGTCGACCAGACGATCGAACACCAATCCTGCTGACCGTCACGCTCCAGCGGCAGAAACGCCAACGGACCGCTGTCGGTAAACCGCTGCCACGCGGTCATCTGATGAGGATTGGCGCATCGCACACTGGTGACGATCGCATGGTGCAGATAATCCCATTCGCGAGTCGCCACGCCGGTCAGCCGCCGGACCGCCGAATTGGCGCCGTCAGCGGCGATCACCAGCGGCGCACGCAATGTGCGGCCATCGGCCAGGGTCAACAGCCAGTCATCGCCGGAACGGCGCATCTGCTCCAGGCGCGCATTGGCCAGCATGCCCAGGTCGCACTCGTGTAAACGGTCGAGCAAGGCATCCTGAACCACGCGATTCTCGACGATATGCCCGAGCACCTCGGCGTGCACGCTGGCCGCCGAAAAGTGAATCTGCCCGGTGCCGCTGCCGTCCCAGACATGCATGTCGGTATATGGACTGCTGCGTCGGGCGGCAATGCCGTCCCACACGCCTAGCCGCTCAAGTATCCGCTGGCTCGCGGAAGACAACGCGCTCACTCGCGGCTCAAACGGTGCCTGGCCATCGAAAGGTTTGACGCTCATCGGGCTGCCGTCCAGCAACAGGACTTCCAGCCCGCTGTCCTGCAACGCCAACGCCAGGGCACTACCGACCATTCCGGCCCCGACAATCAGCAGATCTGCGCGCATGTCCATGCTTTAAGCCTGTCTCGCTTGCGGCGTAAGCCGCTGAAAAAAATTATTTGAATCAAACATCGGGACGCGTACCCAGCCCCATGGCCTGACGGGCAAACCAGCGTTTGGCCGGTGGCAGCAGATCAAGCCCGAGCAGACCGAGATTGCGCCCCAGCGACACCAATGGCTGGGTACTACCGAACAGACGGGTGACCTGATCGGAGAAACCCACGGTGAGGTTCTGATCCAGCCGTTGACGCTCGCGATAGGCTTGCAGCGTTGCAAAATCGCCGGGGGGCGTCGCGCTGGCGAGCAGTGCATCGGCCAACGCCTGAGCATCGCGCAGCGACAGATTGAAACCCTGGCCGGCGATCGGGTGCAGGCTGTGGGCGGCGTTACCGAGGATCGCCAGATGCGGACGCACCTGCTCTTCGGCCTCGATCAATGACAGCGGATACAGATGCCGCGCGCCGACCTGTTTCAGCGTGCCGAGGCGATAACCAAACACGCCCTGCAACTCATTGAGGAAACTGCGCTCATCCAGTGCGGACAGGCGTTGCGCGTCCATGCCCTGACGGGTCCACACCAACGCGCAGCGGTTTTCCGGCAACGGCAGCAACGCCATCGGACCATCGTCGGTAAACCGCTCGAACGCCACGCCGTTGTGCGCTTCGCTCGGGGTGATGTTGGCGATCAGCGCGCTCTGGTTGTACGGGCGCTTTTTGATGCCGACCCCCATCTGCTCGCGCAAGCCTGAACGGCCGCCATCGGCGAGCACCGCGAGATCGCATTCCAGCGTGGTTTCGTCATTCAGGGTCAGGCGGTAGCCGTCGGCCAGTGGCTCCATGCGGGTCACTTCGGCGGGGCAGCGCCAAGTCACAACATCCTTGTCCAGGCCTCGCCACAGGCACTGGCCAAGCCAGGCGTTTTCCACCACATAGCCCAAGGCCGGTACGCCCTCTTCCATCGCCGACAGCCGCGCGGTGGAAAAACGCCCACGGTCGGACACATGGATCTGTTTGATCGGCTCAGCCCGGCGGGAGATTTCCTGCCAAACGCCCAGCCGCTGATAAATTTGCCGGGCGCCGTAGGACAACGCCGAAGAACGGGCGTCGTAGCTCGGCTGGTAGGTATCGCCCGGCGCGAACGGCTCGATCAGGACAATGCTCCAGCCGCGGGCCTTGACCCCCGCCTGCAAGGCCAGCGCCAGGCTCGCCCCGACCAGACCGCCGCCGATGATTGCCAGATTGACTCGACTCATGCCGCTGGCGCCCGCGCCGCAGCCATCAAGGCCTCGATCTCGGCGACCGTTTTCGGCACGCCATGGGTCAGGATTTCACAGCCGGTTTTAGTCACCACCACGTCGTCCTCGATGCGCACGCCAATGCCGCGCCATTTCTTTGCCACAGTTTGATTGTTAGCAGCGATATAAATGCCCGGCTCCACGGTCAGCGCCATACCGACTTCCAGCACACGCCACTCGCCACCGACCTTGTACTCGCCGACATCGTGCACGTCCATGCCCAGCCAGTGACCGGCGCGGTGCATGTAAAACGCTTTATAGGCTTCGCTGGCGATCAACTCGTCAACATCACCTTGCAACAAGCCCAGTTTCACCAGCCCGGCAGTGATCACCTGGACGGTGGCTTCGTGCGCCTGATTCCAGTGGTTGTTCGGGGCAATTTCGGCGAGTGCGGCTTCCTGAGAAGCCAACACCAGTTCGTAAATCGCCTTCTGTTCAGCTGAAAACTTGCCGTTGACTGGCCAGGTGCGGGTGATGTCACTGGCGTAACAATCGATTTCGCAGCCGGCGTCGATCAATACCAGGTCGCCGTCCTTGAGCACTGCATCGTTCTGCTGGTAATGCAGGATGCAACTGTTGCGCCCGGCGGCGACGATTGAGCCATACGCGGGCATCTTTGCCCCGCCTTTGCGAAATTCGTAATCCAGCTCGGCCTCAAGGCTGAACTCATACAGTCCGGCGCGGCTGGCCTGCATGGCGCGAATGTGCGCCTGGGCGGAAATCCGTGCGGCTTCGCGCATCACTTTCACTTCTGCTGCCGATTTATACAGGCGCATGTCGTGCAGCAGATGATCCAGCGCGACAAATTCGTTGGGCGGCTGGGCGCCGAGGTGCGCTTTGGAGCGGATCACGTTGATCCAGTCCATCAGGTGCCGGTCGAATTCAGGGTTGCTGCCCATCGCCGAATACACCCGGTCGCGCCCTTCGATCAGGCCCGGCAGGATGTCGTCGAGATCGGTAATGGGAAACGCATCGTCGGCCCCGTACTCGCTGATGGCGCCTTCCTGGCCGGCACGCAGACCGTCCCACAATTCCCGCTCGGCATTGCGCTCACGGCAGAACAGTATGTATTCGCCGTGTTCGCGACCGGGCATCAGGACGATGACGGCTTGCGGCTCGGGGAAACCGCTGAGGTACTGGAAATCGCTGTCCTGACGGTAAACGTGCTCGACGTCGCGATTGCGGATGGCGACCGCGGCGGCGGGCAGAATGGCAATGCTGTTAGGTACCATCTGCGCCATGAGCGCCTTGCGGCGACGGCCGTATTCCGATTTCGGGATATGAATCATGGGCAGATGGCTTTTCCTGGCTCGCAGTTAATGCAACGACGGTTTCGCGGCTGCTTCGTCGGTTTTCTTGGTCTCGGTGAACAGCAGCAGCGGCGCGACGCGCAGGTACTCCATGACTTCCATGTAATCGCTTTCACCGTCGTCGGATTCTTCCAGCGCGTCCTGCACCTGGGATATCGCCGCCAGGTCCTGCAAGACTTCCTTGGCCTCGTCGGTCAGCGCGTACTCGCGGCGAGTCAGGCCGAAACCGGTGAGAAAGCCCTGGCACCACTGACCCAGTGCGACGGCGCGCTCGGTCAACGGCGCGTCATCGGTCGGCAACAGCAGCACGACGGTCATGTCGTCGCTGGTCAGTTCACCTTTGACCATCTCTTGCAGACCGATCAAGGCACTGCGAACGTTGTCTTGTGGCTCGCCTTCGAGCAGTTCGGCGGCATCCGCCAGCCAGCTGTCGGCTTCGAAACCGGCACCGGCGCAACTGCGGCCTAGCAGCAGACCGTGCAGCTCGGCAGGCGAGACAGGATGACCGCTGGTGCTCAGCAATGTGGCGAAGGCTTGGTACGGGGAATTCTGAATGGGCATGGGCAGCTAGGCGCCAGACGGCGCTATGTCTAGAATGGAGGCCTTGTATCCTACATCGACTCCTCTGTAGGAGCGAGCCTGCTCGGCATGGTCGCCAACGATACCGCCGGAAACCTGACACACTGCGGCGTTCCCGGGATGTTCGTCCGAACGCCGCCCGGTCCAGGCCCGCTCCTGCAATTCAATAACCATCAGACAGTGAAGACAATGGAAGACACCGACCTGCAAGCGCTGATGGCCAGACTCGAACTGCTAATTAATCGGGTCGAGCAACTTAAGGGTCAAAACGGACTCCTATTAGCTCAGGAAAAAACCTGGCGCGAGGAACGCGCTCACCTCATTGAAAAAAATGAAATCGCCCGGCGTAAGGTCGAATCGATGATTTCGCGCCTCAAGGCCCTGGAGCAAGACTCATGAGTTCAAGCAATAGCGTTACCGTGCAGATTCTCGACAAAGAATATTCGATCATCTGCCCCCAGGAAGAACGCAGCAATCTGGTGAGCGCTGCCCGTTACCTCGACGGCAAGATGCGTGAGATCCGCAGCAGCGGCAAAGTCATCGGCGCCGATCGTATTGCTGTGATGGCCGCGTTGAACATCACTCACGATCTTCTGCACAAGGCAGAACGCCCGGATGTGCAGGCCAACAGCTCGACCCGCGAGCAGGTTCGCGACCTGCTGGACCGCGTCGATCTGGTGCTCGCCACCGATCCGGACGTCAGCAAGGGCTGATTCGCCTAGCCGCTTGGGTTATACTCGCAGCACTCCCTGGGGTGCTTGCCAGTTGACCACGTCCCTGAGCCGATTCGCACTACCCTGGAGGCTGCACGTTGGGCTGGTGTGCATGTCCGCTAGACGGAAAGCCTTAAAGCCTACTGCATCTTCCACCTTGAACTTTCGGGTTCAAGGGCTAAGTCAGCAGCGGTTCTTCCGGGGAGCCTGATTCCAGTCCGATGCCGGTTTTATTACCGGCATCGGCTTTTTTATGGGTACGGTTTCCGTGCCCGTCCTGCCGAAGCCGAATCCATGACCGAACCTGCGCTGCTACCCTGCCCGCAACTTCGACGCATGCTGCGCAAGGCCCGCCGCGCACTGACACCCCATCAGCAGCGTCAGGCCGCCCGCGGGTTGTACCAGCAATTGGCTCATCAGCCATTGTTCCGGCGCGCCAAACACATTGCCCTGTACCTGCCGACTGACGGCGAGATCGACCCGCGCATCCTGCTGCGTGCCGCTCAGCGCCGCGGCAAGGCGACGTACCTGCCGGTGCTCAGCGCATGGCCGCGGACCAAAATGGTCTTCCAGCGCGTTCGCCCTGGCGAAAAACTCAAACCCAATCGCTTCCGGATCCTGGAGCCTGGGCATAACCTGGCCCGCCAACGTAAAGTCTGGGCGCTCGATCTGGTGCTGTTGCCGCTGGTAGGGTTTGACGATGTCGGCGGGCGCCTGGGCATGGGCGGTGGTTTCTATGATCGAAGCCTGGCCTACCTGGCGCGACGAAAAAACTGGCGCAAGCCGACGCTGCTGGGGCTGGCCCATGAATGTCAGAAGGTCGAACGATTGGCTCAAGCGAGCTGGGACGTGCCGTTGCAAGGAACGGTGACGGACAAGGCGTGGTATTTCGCAGGGTAGACGCCACTGGAATCAGCGGCGTTGGAAAATGATCTCAGCGTTTGAGCGCCGACGACTGGTGTTGCTGGGCGATTTCCAGCGGCGCCTCGGTCTTGCTGGACCATAAGCTTTGGGCATAACCGGTGGTTACGACGCCGAGACCGAACAAAATAACCAATATCCATAGTAAATCCGGTTTGCGTTTCATCGATTGCCCCCCAAAGGCATATCAACACGATGACAGCAGCGGTTTCCGTTTTAGGCCGTGCAGCAGCGTCAAGCTTAGAAGGCCGGCATTCTGCGGCAACGTGAACCGACACGCAAACTTTGGCGTCAACCGACTGTCGGTTTGTCATAAAATTGCCCGACAACTTGCCCACTTGACTCGCAAGGAGCAAAAACCATGGCCTATTGGCTGATGAAATCGGAGCCGGACGAGTTCTCGATCGCCGATCTGGAGAAGCTCGGCAATGCGCGCTGGGACGGCGTGCGAAACTACCAGGCGCGCAACTTCCTGCGGGCGATGGCGGTGGGTGACGAGTTTTTTTTCTATCACTCCAGCTGCCCGGAGCCGGGGATTGCCGGTATCGGCAAAATTGCGAAGACGGCTTATTCAGACCCGACGGCGTTGGAGCCCGAGAGTCATTATTACGATCCCAAGGCCACCGCAGAAAAAAACGCCTGGAGCGCGATTGATGTCGCTCATGTGAAGACGTTTGCGAAGGTGCTGAAGCTGGATTATTTGAAGCAGCAGACAGCCCTGGCGGAGATGCCGCTGGTGAAGAAGGGATCGAGGTTGTCGGTGATGCCTGTTACCGATGAGCAATGGGCGGCGGTGATTGCGCTGCGCTGATCTCGGCCGGCTTGCTGCGATGGAAGATCTGAAATACGGTCTGTAGGAGCCGGCTTGCTGGCGATGGCGATTCTGAGATCGCTATCGCCAGCAAGCCGGCTCCTACAAATCCAGCATTACTGGATGATCAGGTTGTTAAACAACAAATCCTCAACGACCGGCTTACCCGTCTCATCGCTCATGATCTGCTGAGTCTGCTTCAGTGCTTCCTGCCGCAGCTTCTCCTTGGCTTCAACATTATTCATGGCCTCAGTGGTCTGCTGTGCAAACAACGCCACCAGCTGATTACGAATCAACGGCTCGTTGGCCTTGACCAGTTTGGTCGACTCCTCGCCGGTCACCCGCAACGCCACGTCAGCCTTGTAGACTTTGAGCTTCGACGTACCGTCCAGCCCGTAATTGCCCACGAACGGCGGGCTCAAGGTGATGTAATTCACCTTCGGCGTCTCTCCTTCCTTGGCTTCTTCAGCCACTGCTGCCACGGGCAGAGACAGGGCCAGCAACAACATGATCCACGCTTTCACAATTCGCTCCTTATCCGGTTTGCGGCCTAGCATAACCACCCGACACGCAAGCACAAGCTTATGGCTGACTATCAGGGCGGGGCATGCTCGTTGACCCGTTGACTCACACACCTACACTTATCGGCCATCACTCCCAAAGGAATAGCCCTGATGAAAGCCGTGCTGTGCAAAGCCTTCGGCCCTGCCGAATCGCTGGTGCTGGAAGACGTCGCCAGTCCTGTCGCGAAGAAGAACGAAATCCTGCTGGACGTGCACGCCGCCGGGGTGAATTTCCCGGACACGCTGATCATTGAGGGCAAATACCAGTTCAAGCCGCCCTTCCCGTTTTCCCCGGGTGGCGAAGCAGCGGGCGTAGTCAGCGCCGTGGGCGAGAAAGTCAGTCACCTCAAAGTCGGTGATCGAGTCATGGCCCTGACCGGCTGGGGCAGTTTTGCCGAGCAAGTCGCCGTGCCCGGTTACAACGTGCTGCCGATTCCACCCTCGATGGACTTCAACACCGCCGCCGCTTTCAGCATGACTTACGGCACGTCGATGCACGCGCTCAAGCAACGCGGCAATCTGCAACCCGGCGAGACCCTGCTGGTGCTCGGCGCATCCGGTGGTGTCGGCCTGGCTGCGGTGGAAATCGGCAAAGCCATGGGCGCCCGCGTGATCGCCGCCGCCAGCAGCGCCGAGAAACTCGCCGTGGCCAAGGCAGCCGGTGCCGATGAACTGATCAACTACAGCGAAACCAACCTCAAGGACGAAATCAAACGCCTGACCGACGGCCAAGGCGCTGACGTAATTTACGACCCGGTCGGCGGCGACCTCTTTGACCAAGCCATTCGCGCCATCGCCTGGAACGGCCGCTTGCTGGTGGTCGGCTTCGCCAGCGGACGCATCCCGGAACTGCCAGTGAATCTCGCCCTGCTCAAAGGCGCAGCGGTGATCGGCGTCTTCTGGGGCTCCTTCGCCCAGCGCCAGCCGCAGGACAACGCGGCGAATTTCCAGCAGTTGTTTGGCTGGTTCGCTGAGGGCAAGTTGAAACCACTGGTGTCGCAGGTGTATCCGCTGAGCGAAGCGGCGCAGGCGATCAATGATCTTGGGCAGCGCAAGGCTGTCGGGAAAGTGGTGGTGGAGATTAAATAAAGAAACAACTCTGTGTTGCACTTTGCAGCACAGAGTTACCGCTTGTCGGGCCTGTTATTTATGACAGGTGCGCAGAATGTCTTTCCATCGCTAGTGTTCACATGAGAATACGGCAATGTAAAAAGTATTCTCCGCCCCTTGAACAGGACTACGAGGTTTAAACATGAACAGGCAAGTAATTCCAAAAGAATCTCTGCAACCTGAAAAAAATGCCGAAGACGTCTCAAAGACGAATATTCTCGTAAACTTAACACCTGAAGAGCGAGACAAGATTGAAAAAGAGCTTTCTGACAAGTCAACAGCAACAACCTTGAGTGCCTCCACGGGGAGTTTTATCGGGGACCTCAAGATTAAGTACTGGTGGAGCGTAGGGCTTTTTTATTGCTATTCGAGTGAATACCGCATACGGAGAATGGATGGACAAGGGGGCGGCGACAAGGCCAATCTTACATTCAGTTTCAGCGGAGATCCAAATGGTCAAATTTGGAAAACCAGTTCCGGTGACAATTTAAAGCAGGATGGTGGATGGTATCCATTCGGAAATGGCGGCTGGATCGGTGTGCCCGTAGGCAGCGATGGTGTTATTACTGCAACCTTTACCTTTGACAAATTTGGAGGTGATCCTCAGGCGTCGGCTACTATTCGGGTTAAAAACCCTAACTAACTTTTCAAGTTAACTTTGAATGGGAGCCCCCCCAGAATAATAAACTAATACAAAGGTGCAATATAATTTGCCAGATCATTGACTTCAGCAGTTGATACTTCAACATGAAGTCCAAGCCGCTCTTGCTCGCTGGCCACTAAATAATTCGGCGCACTTCCTCGGGCAGAAGTCTTACATATCTGGATACGGGACTGTACAGGCACTCCCTGACAACGGCCGGTACCTCCTCTCATCATGGCTACGTGTCGCAGGAGCATTCGCTGAACGAAGCGGCAAGTAATCAATCCGATGATCTCGGGCGCGCACGGCTGGCAACGTTATTGTACCTGCCAAATAAGCAGGCGGGTCTAAGGTCCGTAGCAGCTGGCGCAGCCTGCGTCCGGCTGCTACGGATCGCTTTGATCGGGATTTCACGGCGACTCAAGCAATTCCGGATATCCACACCGCCATCAAAGTCTGCCATGTGACCTTTCCCACAACGCCCTCCATTTAGGCCTTAGCGACATGTTCACAAAGGAACATGCAATCTCCATAATTTCCGCTGTTTGGTCGATGCGAACCAGTGCTATTTTCGGTAACGAAACTGTAACATTCGCATCCGCAGCCATAACAAGAAATCTGGAGCTTCTGAATGTTTGCTTTCTTTCGACCTGCCGCACATCAGGCTCCTCTGCCTGAAGAAAAAATAGACAACACCTACCGACGCCTTCGCTGGCAGATTTTCGCCGGGATATTCATTGGCTACGCCGGCTATTACCTGCTGCGCAAAAACTTCTCGCTGGCCATGCCGTACCTGATCGAAGAGGGATACACCCGCGGCGAGCTGGGCCTGGCGCTGTCGGCTATCGCGATTGCCTACGGCTTGTCCAAGTTCCTGATGGGCATCGTGTCCGACCGCTCCAACCCGCGATTCTTCCTGCCGTTCGGATTGCTGGTTTCGGCCGGTGTGATGTTCATATTCGGCTTCGCGCCCTGGGCGACGTCCAGCGTGACCATCATGTTCATCCTGCTGTTTATCAACGGCTGGGCGCAGGGCATGGGCTGGCCACCGAGTGGGCGGACCATGGTTCACTGGTGGTCGCAGAAGGAACGCGGCGGCGTGGTGTCATTGTGGAACGTGGCGCATAACGTTGGCGGTGGCCTGATCGGTCCGTTGTTTCTACTCGGCATGGGCCTGTTCAATGACTGGCACGCGGCGTTTTATGTGCCTGCGGCCGTAGCAATGGTGGTGGCGGTGTTTGCCTTCGTGACCATGCGCGACACGCCACAATCGGTCGGCCTGCCGCCGATCGAGAAGTACAAGAACGATTACCCGGAAGGCTACGACGCCAGTCACGAAGAAGAATTCAGCGCCAAGGAAATCTTCGTCAAATACGTGCTGCGCAACAAAATGCTCTGGTACATCGCCCTTGCCAACGTCTTCGTCTATCTGCTGCGCTACGGCGTGCTGGACTGGGCACCGACGTACCTCAAGGAAGCCAAGGGCTTCACCGTCGACAAAACCTCGTGGGCGTACTTTTTCTACGAGTGGGCGGGTATTCCGGGGACGCTGCTGTGCGGCTGGATGTCGGACAAGATCTTCCGCGGCAACCGTGGCCTGACCGGCATGGTGTTCATGGCGCTTGTGACCGTGGCAACGCTGGTCTACTGGCTCAACCCGGCCGGCAACCCGACGGTCGACATGATCGCACTGGTTTCGATCGGCTTCCTGATCTACGGCCCGGTGATGCTGATCGGTTTGCAGGCACTGGAACTGGCGCCGAAGAAAGCCGCCGGCACTGCTGCGGGTTTCACGGGCCTGTTCGGTTATCTGGGCGGATCGGTCGCGGCCAGTGCGGCCATGGGCTACACCGTGGACCACTTCGGCTGGGATGGCGGTTTCGTGCTGCTGATCGGGGCGTGTCTGCTGGCGATGGCGTTTCTTGCGCCAACCCTGTGGCACAAGCAAGTCGCCAGTCAGAGCCGGGAAGCGGTTGCCTGATCGACCTGTGATTTGCAGCGCTTGAGCCGCGCCTCCAGATTCCGGTCTGGCATGGCGTGGATACGCAGGGCGTTGGCGGTCTGCTCGACATAATCGCGAGTGGTGCCGTAACGCCCGCAAGCGTTTTCGAATACGTGACTCAGAACATGATCCGGCAGGTTGCCGGCATAGCTGGGCAGATGCCGCTCCAGGACAAATCCCAACGCCTGAACCTGGCTGCCATCTTCGAGACGGCAGTTGAGCCAGTGTGGACGATAAGACGGGAACGGCATTTCGCGTTGCCACAGTGCGTAAAGCGATGCGTCGAGTTGTTCTTCAGGCAGGCGATAAGCGAACCCGCTGCATGAGCCGCCGCGATCCAGACCAAAGACAAGCCCCGGCACTTCCGGCGTGCCGCGATGTTCGTGGGACCACAGGTACAAACCGCGATGGTAGCCATGCACCCGTCCGCGCATCCGCTCTACAGCCGCGCATTCAGGACGCCAGATCAGTGAGCCGTATGCGAAGAGCCAGACCGGCCCACCTTTGTGGCGAGCCATGGTCGACTGCATGGAACCGAGCAATTGTTCGTGCGTAAGCTGCGGCCCCAGATCGAGCCGCGGAGGGTAAGCCAGATTCAACAAAGACGATTCAATAGCGCTCATGGCGATTAGCGTTCAGCTCCCCGCGAATAATGAATTACTTAATAGAACGCACCGCTGAAACAATAAGGCACATATGTTTCAGGCAATTTAAGTGCCATGGCACAGTTATTTAATTAATGCCTGAGAGAGATATAACCTACCGGTATTTATAATATTCTATAAATACCGATCGGCTATATGGGGAGTTATATGCCTGTAGGAGCAAGCTTGCTCGCGATGATCGTCAACGATTACGCGGGAAGTCAGGATAACTGCGTCGCTCTCGAGTCCATCGCGAGCAGGCTCGCTCCCACAGGGATCTAGAATCAAGAGCGAGGCTCAAGAGCGAGGCGCATACGCAAAAACATCAGCGCGCATCTGATGGGCATCCATCCCCGCGTCGACCAGCGCGTCCAGCGTGCCGTAGACCATCGCCGGGGAACCACTGGCGTAGACATGCAACGCTTTCAGGTCAGGGAAATCCTCGCACACTGCCTGGTGCAACATCCCGCAACGCCCTTGCCAGCCGCATTGGTCACTGACGACTTTGTGCAGGAACAGATTGGGCAACTTCAGCCATTCGTCCCAATGTTCGATCTCGTAGAAATCCTCAGGACGGCGCACGCCCCAGTACAAGTGCACCGGATGCTTGAAGCCTGCAGCGCGGCAATGTTCGATCAGGCCGTGGACCTGGCCCATGCCGGTTCCTGCTGCAATCAGCACCAGAGGACCGTCTGGCAATTCCGCCAGGTGGGTATCGCCGAAAGGCATCTCGATGCGCACCAATGAATTGCGCTGGAGCTGTTCGATCAGGTTCAGCGCACTGCTTTCGCGCGCCAGCACATGAATCTCCAGATCGCGCCCCGAGTGCGGTGCCGAGGCGAGGGAGAAGGCAGACTTCTCGCCATTCTCTCGTTCGATCATCAGGTACTGGCCGGCGTGATAACGCGGCGGCTTGCCGGCCGGGGCTCGCAGATGCACACGGAACGTGTCGCCACCGACGTCTCTGCACTCAATGACCTGACACGACAGGCCGCGCACCGGCAACTCTCCCAGTGAGAGCACGCCATCCCACAGCACGATGCAATCTTCCAGTGGCTCTGCGATGCACGTGTAGAACTCGCCATGGTCGCGCACAGTGCCGGACTGCTCGACCCGCCCTTCGACCAGCAGCGCCGCGCACACATGGCAATTGCCGTTGCGGCAGCTTAGCGGGCAGTCGTAGCCCAGACGGCGTGCGCCATCGAGAATCCGCTCGCCCGGTTCGATTTCAAGCACTGCACCGGAGGGCTGCAAGGTTACGCGCATCAATCTATTCCTAACTGATTCCAGATGTCATCGATCCGACGGGTAACGGCTTCGTCCTTGACGATGACCCGGCCCCATTCGCGCGTGGTTTCGCCCGGCCATTTATGCGTGGCATCCAGGCCCATTTTCGAGCCCAGACCGGACACAGGCGAGGCGAAGTCGAGGTAGTCGATCGGCGTGTTGTCGATCATCACCGTGTCGCGTTTGGGGTCCATGCGCGTAGTGATCGCCCACACCACGTCATTCCAGTCCCGCGCGTTGATATCGTCGTCAGTGACAATAACGAACTTGGTGTACATGAACTGTCGCAAAAACGACCAGACACCCAGCATTACCCGCTTGGCATGGCCGGGATACGACTTTTTCATGGTCACGATGGCCATGCGGTACGAGCAACCTTCTGGAGGCAAGTAGAAGTCGGTGATTTCCGGGAACTGCTTCTGCAGGATCGGCACGAACACTTCGTTCAAAGCCACGCCGAGAATTGCCGGCTCATCCGGCGGACGGCCGGTGTAAGTGCTGTGGTAGATCGGCTTGATCCGGTGAGTGATGCGCTCGACGGTGAACACCGGGAAGCTGTCAACTTCGTTGTAGTAACCGGTATGGTCTCCGTACGGACCTTCGTCGGCCATCTCGCCCGGATGGATCACGCCTTCGAGGATGATCTCGGCAGTGGCCGGCACTTGCAGGTCGTTGCCGCGGCATTTCACCAGCTCGGTGCGATTGCCCCGCAGCAAGCCGGCGAAGGCGTATTCGGAGAGGCTGTCCGGCACCGGCGTGACGGCGCCGAGAATTGTTGCCGGGTCGGCGCCAAGTGCAACGGACACCGGAAACGGCTGGCCTGGATGCTTCTCGCACCACTCACGGAAATCCAGCGCGCCACCACGGTGGCTCAACCAACGCATGATGACCTTGTTGCGGCCGATTACTTGCTGGCGATAGATGCCGAGGTTCTGGCGATCCTTGTTCGGACCTTTGGTGACGGTCAGGCCCCAGGTGATCAGCGGACCGACGTCGCCGGGCCAGCAGGTCTGCACCGGCAGCATCGCCAGGTCGACGTCGTCGCCTTCGATGACCACTTCCTGGCAGACCGCGTCTTTGACCACTTTTGGCGCCATGGCGATGATCTTGCGGAAGATCGGCAGCTTCGACCAGGCGTCCTTCAACCCTTTCGGCGGCTCGGGCTCCTTGAGGAATGCCAGCAGTTTGCCGATTTCACGCAGCTCGCTGACCGCTTCGGCGCCCATTCCCATGGCCACTCGCTCGGGGGTGCCAAACAGGTTGCCGAGCACCGGAATGTCATAGCCGGTCGGGTTTTCGAACAGCAGTGCCGGGCCTTTGGCGCGCAGCGTGCGGTCGCAGACTTCCGTCATCTCCAGCACTGGAGACACGGGAATCTGGATGCGTTTCAACTCTCCGCGCTGCTCCAGTTGCTGCACGAAATCCCGAAGGTCCTTGAATTTCATTGAAGATGCCACCCCGAAAATAGGCGTACATCCTACCTGCTCTGACGACCAAACAGCAGCCTGTCAGAGCGCAGCAGTGATCAATTGCGATTTGTCCCCAGCAGTACCGGGGCAAACAGCGGGGTCTATCGGGCGCTGCCGATGCCTGACAGATGATCGCATTGCGTGAAAGTTGTTACTGGAGCCATCGATTTTCATGCAAAAAAAAGCGCCCCATCAGGGACGCTTTTTTTGAAGCGTACGGCGTATTACTTGCGCTTCATCGACAAGAAGAACTCGTCGTTGGTCTTGGTCGTCTTCAGTTTGTCGACCAGGAACTCGATGGCGGCGATTTCATCCATCGGGTGCAGCAGCTTGCGCAGGATCCACATGCGTTGCAACTCGTCGTCGGCGGTCAGCAACTCTTCGCGGCGAGTGCCTGAACGGTTGATGTTGATGGCCGGGAAGACGCGTTTTTCAGCGATGCGGCGATCCAGAGGCAGCTCCATGTTGCCGGTGCCTTTGAATTCCTCGTAGATCACTTCGTCCATCTTCGAGCCGGTTTCAACCAGCGCGGTGGCAATAATGGTCAGCGAGCCGCCTTCTTCGATGTTCCGCGCAGCACCGAAGAAACGTTTCGGTTTCTCCAGGGCGTGGGCATCGACACCACCGGTGAGCACTTTGCCGGAGCTCGGGATCACGGTGTTGTAGGCGCGAGCCAGACGGGTGATGGAGTCGAGCAGGATCACCACGTCTTTCTTGTGTTCAACAAGGCGCTTGGCCTTCTCGATCACCATTTCGGCAACCTGCACGTGGCGGGTTGGCGGCTCGTCGAACGTCGAGGCAACCACTTCGCCGCGCACGGTGCGCTGCATTTCGGTTACTTCTTCCGGACGCTCGTCGATCAGCAGAACGATCAGGTGAACTTCAGGATTGTTACGCGCGATGTTTGCAGCAATGTTCTGCAGCATGATCGTTTTGCCGGCTTTCGGCGGAGCAACGATCAGACCGCGCTGGCCTTTGCCGATCGGGGCGCACAGGTCGATGACACGACCGGTCAGGTCTTCGGTGGAACCGTTGCCGGCTTCCATCTTCATGCGCACGGTCGGGAACAGCGGGGTCAGGTTCTCGAAGAGAATCTTGTTTTTCGCGTTCTCGGGACGATCGTAGTTGATCGTGTCGACCTTGAGCAGTGCGAAATAACGCTCGCCTTCCTTGGGAGGGCGGATCTTGCCAACGATGGTGTCACCGGTGCGCAAGTTGAAGCGACGGATCTGGCTCGGCGAGACGTAGATGTCATCGGGGCCGGCCAGATAGGAAGCGTCAGCGGAGCGGAGGAAGCCGAAGCCGTCCTGGAGAATCTCCAGCACGCCATCACCGGAGATTTCCTCGCCGCTTTTCGCGTGCTTCTTGAGCAGGGAGAAAATCACGTCCTGCTTGCGCGAACGGGCCATATTTTCTATGCCCATCTGTTCGGCCAATTCGAGCAGTTCGGTAATCGGCTTTTGCTTGAGTTCAGTCAGATTCATATAGGAATGACGTAATCATTTATGGAGGGGGGAAATTAAGCTTTTGGCTTAATGAGGCCGCGCCGCAGAGAAGGCGACAGGATCGCGAACTAATTCGAAAAGGAGTGCGTCGGCGACGGCTAGCAGGGGGCATTGGAGAAACCAGTGCGGGGCCGAATGTACCACCTGAGTTTCGGAGCGTCTAGCCCTGGATAACGAAAAAGCCCCGCAATATGCGGGGCCTTTTTTCGGACACTTTACGTCAACGCTTAGATGTTGGCGTCGAGGAAAGCAGCCAGTTGCGACTTCGACAGTGCGCCGACCTTGGTCGCTTCAACGTTGCCATTCTTGAACAGCATCAACGTCGGGATACCACGCACGCCGTGCTTGGCCGGGGTTTCCTGATTTTCGTCGATGTTCAGTTTGGCAATGGTCAGCTTGCCTTTGTAAGTCTCGGCAATCTCGTCCAGGACAGGAGCGATCATTTTGCAAGGGCCGCACCATTCAGCCCAGTAGTCGACCAGTACAGCGCCTTCGGCCTTGAGTACATCGGCCTCGAAGCTAGCGTCGCTAACGTGTTTGATAAGATCGCTGCTCATGGAAGTCTCCAGGTTGTAAGCAAAAAAACGTGGCCCATCATAGCCGCCCTTCCCCGGTTCAGGAAGCCGCAGATGATTGAGTCTCGCTATGGTGGCGGATGAGTTTGGGTATAGCTCAATTTGCGCACAGCCGGGACGGCTTGCAGGACGATGCACTATCAGGGTGCACGCCCCTCTTCGATTTTCCTGAACGGTATTCGCGCGCAATTCGCGCGCAAGCCCAGTAAAACTGCAGCTCGGAGCAGGTAAAACCGCTGTTGGCACAGCCCGTGCTCTATCGAATCGCAGACATCAATTATCAGCCGATTCGGAGTTCCGCCATGACCCAGCGCTACAGCGCCCTCCTCGCCACCCTGTTCGCCAGCCTGATGCTGAGCCAGGCGCCCGCTCACGCCGATGGTCTGGAGGATGTGGTCAAGCGCGGCGTGCTCAAAGTCGCGGTGCCGCAGGATTTCCCGCCGTTCGGCTCGGTCGGCCCGGACATGAAGCCACGCGGCCTCGATATCGACACGGCCAAGCTGCTGGCCGACCAACTCAAGGTCAAACTCGAACTGACCCCGGTCAACAGCACCAACCGCATCCCGTTCCTGACCACCGGCAAGGTCGATCTGGTGATATCCAGCCTGGGCAAAAATGCCGAACGCGAGAAAGTCATCGATTTCTCCAGCGCCTACGCCCCGTTCTACCTCGCGGTATTCGGCCCGCCAGATGCCAATATCAAAAGCCTCGATGACCTCAAAGGCAAAACCATCAGCGTAACCCGCGGCTCCATCGAAGACATCGAGCTAAGCAAAGTGGCGCCCGAAGGCGCGACCATCAAGCGCTTCGAAGACAACAACTCGACCATCGCCGCCTATATCGCCGGTCAGGTCGACCTGATCGCCAGCGGCAACGTGGTGATGGTGGCGATCACCGAGAAAAATCCAAAGCGCGTGCCAGCGCTGAAAGTGAAGCTCAAGGACTCACCTGTTTACGTCGGCGTGAATAAAAACGAGCCGGCGCTGTTGGGCAAGGTCAACCAGATCCTCGCCACCGCCAAGACCGACGGCGCACTGGAGAAGAACTCGCAAACCTGGCTGAAAGAGCCGCTGCCGGCGGATTTGTGAGCGCCGGGAGGGAGGGAGACCATGGCTTATCAGTTCGATTTTCTACCGGTGGTACAGAACACCGATCTGCTTCTGCGCGGTGCGCTGTTCACCCTTGAACTGACGGCCATCGGCGCAGTATTTGGCGTGGGCCTGGGCATTGTCGGTGCGCTGGTGCGAGCGTGGAACATTCGACCGTTTGCGGCGATCTTCGGGGTCTATGTCGAGCTGATCCGCAACACGCCGTTCCTGGTGCAGTTGTTTTTCATCTTCTTCGGGTTACCGTCCCTGGGCGTGCAGATTTCCGAATGGCAGGCTGCAGTGCTGGCGATGGTGATCAACCTCGGCGCGTACTCGACCGAAATCATTCGCGCGGGCGTTCAAGCGATCCCGCGCGGTCAGCTCGAAGCGGCTGCCGCGCTGGCGATGACTCGCCTTGAAACCTTCCGCCACGTGGTCCTGTTGCCGGCGCTGGGCAAAGTGTGGCCGGCGTTGAGCAGCCAGATCATCATCGTCATGCTCGGCTCGGCGGTCTGCTCGCAGATCGCCACGGAAGAGCTGAGCTTCGCGGCCAACTTCATTCAGTCGCGCAACTTTCGCGCGTTTGAAACCTACGCCCTGACCACGCTGGTCTATTTGTGCATGGCGCTGATGATCCGCCAGTTGCTGAACTGGATCGGCCGTCGTTACATCGCCCGGAGCAGCCAATGAGCGATTTCACGTTCTGGGACGTCCTGCGCAACCTGCTCACGGGCCTGCAGTGGACGCTGGCATTGTCGCTGGTGGCGTTTATCGGCGGCGGGCTGATCGGCTTGCTGATCATGGTAATGCGCATTTCGCAAAAAGCCTTGCCGCGCAACGTCGCCCGAACCTACATCGAACTGTTTCAGGGCACGCCGTTGCTGATGCAGTTGTTTCTGGTGTTCTTCGGCGTGGCGTTGGCCGGCATAGAAATTTCGCCGTGGATGGCAGCGGCGGTTGCCCTGACGCTGTTTACCAGCGCTTATCTGGCGGAGATCTGGCGCGGCTGCGTCGAGTCGATCCCGCACGGCCAGTGGGAAGCGTCGTCGAGCCTGGCGCTCAATCCGCTGGAGCAACTGCGCTACGTGATCCTGCCGCAAGCCTTGCGCATCGCCGTGGCACCGACCGTGGGCTTTTCGGTGCAAGTGGTCAAAGGCACCGCCGTCACTTCAATTATCGGTTTCACCGAGCTGACCAAGACCGGCAGCATGCTCGCCAACGCGACTTTTGAACCGTTCATGGTCTACGGCCTCGTTGCCCTCGGCTACTTCCTGCTTTGCTACCCCTTGTCGCTCAGTGCGCGCTACCTGGAAAGGAGACTGCATGCCCCTGCTTAGAATTTCCGCCCTGCATAAGTACTACGGCGATCACCATGTGCTCAAAGGCATCGACCTGAGTGTCGAGGAAGGTCAGGTCGTGGCGATCATCGGCCGCAGTGGCTCGGGCAAATCCACCTTGTTGCGCACACTCAACGGTCTGGAATCGATCAACGATGGCGTGATCGAAGTCGACGGCGAATACCTCGATGCCGCCCGCGCCGACCTGCGCACCTTGCGCCAGAAAGTCGGGATGGTGTTCCAGCAATTCAATCTGTTCCCACACCTGACCGTGGGTGAAAACGTGATGCTCGCGCCACAGGTGGTACAGAAAGTGCCCAAGGCCCGGGCTGCAGAACTGGCGAGAGAAATGCTTGAACGTGTGGGGCTGGGGGAGAAATTTGATGCTTTCCCCGATCGGCTCTCTGGTGGGCAGCAACAGCGCGTGGCGATTGCCCGCGCGCTGGCGATGTCGCCGAAGGTGTTGCTGTGCGATGAGATCACCTCGGCGCTGGACCCGGAACTGGTCAACGAGGTGCTGAGTGTGGTGCGCCAACTGGCGAAGGAAGGCGTGACACTGATTATGGTGACCCACGAAATGCGCTTTGCGCGGGAGGTTGGCGACAAGTTGGTGTTCATGCATCAGGGCAAGGTACATGAAGTGGGTGACCCGAAGGTGCTGTTCGCGCGGCCGCAGACGGCGGAGCTGGCGAATTTTATTGGGACGGTTGAGGCCGGCGCTTAACCCGCAATGGCCTGGAGCTTTTTGTGGCGAGGGAGCTTGCTCCCGCTGGGGCGCGGAGCACCTCAAAAGAGGGCCTGCTTCGCAGCCCAGCGGGAGCAAGCTCCCTC
>NZ_JMCL01000049.1 GCF_000690905.1 Pseudomonas sp. Ant30-3
ATTTGACCGGCGTGTCTTTCCAGCGCACCAGCATGCCGACCGCCATGACCATCATCAGCAACGCCATCAACGGAATGAACAGCGCGTTGAAATACGGCGGGCCAACCGACAGCTTGGCGCCGGTCATCGCATCGAGAATCAGCGGGTACAGCGTGCCAAGCAGGATCATCGAGGCCGCCACGACCAGCACCAGGTTGTTACCCAACAATAGGGTTTCCCGTGACCACAGATTGAAACCGACATGGCTTTTCACCACCGGCGCGCGCAGGGCGAACAACGTCAGCGAACCACCGACCACAAACATCAGGAAGATCAGGATGAACACGCCGCGCTCAGGGTCGGAGGCGAAGGCGTGCACCGAGGTCAGCACGCCGGAACGCACGAGAAACGTCCCGAGCAAACTCAGCGAGAACGCCGCAATAGCCAGCAACACCGTCCAGCTTTTGAACACACCGCGTTTTTCCGTGACCGCCAGCGAGTGAATCAGCGCCGTGCCGACCAGCCAAGGCATGAACGAGGCATTTTCCACCGGATCCCAGAACCACCAGCCGCCCCAACCGAGTTCGTAGTAAGCCCACCACGAACCGAGGGTGATGCCGATGCCGAGAAAGGCCCAGGCGACGATGGTCCATGGACGCGACCAACGCGCCCACGCGGCATCGAGACGACCACCGAGCAGTGCAGCGATGGCGAATGCGAAGGCCACCGAGAAACCGACATAACCCATGTACAGCATTGGCGGGTGCACGATCAGGCCAATGTCCTGCAGCAACGGGTTGAGGTCGCGCCCGTCAGTGGGAATTTGCGGCAGGATCCGCGCAAACGGATTGGAGGTGAGGATCAGGAACAGCAGGAACCCGGTGCTGATCATGCCCATTATCGCCAGCACGCGCGCGAGCATCACTTGGGGCAATTGCCGGGAGAATACCGAGACAGCAAAGGTCCAGCCGCCGAGAATCAACGCCCACAGCAGCAAAGAGCCTTCATGGGCGCCCCACACCGCGCTGAATTTGTAGTACCACGGCAGGGCGCTGTTGGAGTTGCTCGCCACGTAATCAACCGAGAAATCGTCGACCATGAAGGCGTAGGTCAGGCATCCAAAGGCGAACAGCAAGAACGCAAACTGACCCCAGGCAGCTGGCTGCGCGAGGCTCATCCACAAACGATCGCCACGCCAGGCTCCGAACAATGGCACCACGGACTGAACCAGCGCGAAACACAGCGCCAGAATCATCGCCAGATGGCCCAGTTCGGGAATGAACAGACCCGAGCTATACAGTGCAGAACTCATCGGTTAGCCCTCTTTCGCTGGAGTGGGTGCTGACATGCCGCTGTCTTTCAGGGCTTTGGTAACTTCCGGCGGCATGTATTTTTCATCGTGCTTGGCCAGTACTTCATCGGCCACGACCACGCCGTCTGCGTTGAGTTTGCCGAGGGCGACAATGCCCTGCCCTTCGCGGAACAGATCGGGCAGGATGCCGCGGTAGCTGATGGTCACGGATTTATTGAAATCGGTGACGATAAATTTCACGTCCAGCGAATCGCCAGAGCGTTGCAGCGAACCCGCCTCGACCATGCCACCGGCGCGAATGCGCGTGTCTTTCGGCGCTTCGCCGTTGGCAATCTGGGTGGGCGTGTAAAACAGATTGATGTTCTGCTGCAGGGCACTCAGGGCCAGGCCGACAGCCGCGCCGACGCCGACGAGGATTGCCAGAATGATGATCAGACGCTTTTTGCGCAGCGGATTCACTTGCCGTTCTCCCGGCGCAGACGACGCGCCTCTTGTTGCAGATACCGCTTGCGGGCCAGGATCGGCGCCGCGACGTTGAGGATCAGCACCGCCAGGCAAATGCCATAGGCCGACCAGACATACAGGCCGTGATGGCCCATGGCGAGAAAGTCACCGAACGAAGCAAAACTCATCGCGCGACCTCCAGGCTGTTCTGCACTTCCGCTTTCACCCAACTGGCGCGGGCTTCACGCTTGAGCACTTCGAGACGCATGCGCAGCAACAGCACGGCGCCGAAGAAACAGTAGAAACCCAGTACCGTCAGCAGCAGCGGCAGCCACATCTCGGCGGGCATGGCCGGTTTTTCGGTGAGGGTGAAGGTCGCACCCTGATGCAGGGTGTTCCACCACTCCACCGAATATTTGATGATCGGAATATTGATCACACCGACAATCGCCAGTACCGCGCAGGCCTTGGCCGCGCTGTCGCGATTGCTGATGGCGTTGCCCAGCGCAATCAGACCGAAGTACAGAAACAGCAGAATCAGCATCGACGTCAATCGCGCATCCCAGACCCACCATGAGCCCCAGGTCGGCTTGCCCCAGATCGCGCCGGTGACCAGCGCCACGGCGGTCATCCACGCACCGATGGGGGCAGCACATTGCAGGGCGACGTCGGCCAGTTTCATTTTCCACACCAGCCCGACGATGCCGCAAACGGCCAGCATCACGTAGATGGACTGCGCCAGCATCGCGGCAGG
Source organism: Pseudomonas sp. Ant30-3 (assembly GCF_000690905.1). Taxonomy (GTDB): domain Bacteria; phylum Pseudomonadota; class Gammaproteobacteria; order Pseudomonadales; family Pseudomonadaceae; genus Aquipseudomonas. Next base: position 2,490 of record NZ_JMCL01000049.1, read on the forward strand.
CACGTGGATATAGATGATGCGAAAGCTGTTGCCTTGCTGATAGTCCGGCGGAGCAAACGCCAGGCCCCACACCACGCCAACGCCGATCAGCAATAACGCGGCGACGCTCAGCCACGGCAGCATTTTGCCGCTGATGCCGTAGAACCATTTGGGTGAGCCGAGCTTGTGAAACCAGGTCCAGTTCATTGCAATTTCCATCACGGTTGCCGCTCGTTATCACGAGCAGTCAAGGGTCTGCTTTCTTGACGAGGTGGTCAAGAATTGAGCAGAGCTTATTATTATTCGCCGACGCTGATCTTCAGGCCAGCCGCTATCGCAAAGGGTGTCAGGGTTATCGCTAAGGCGGTCAGGCTACCCAGCCACAACAGATAACCGGTCGCCGGCATTCCCTGCAAAGCGGCCTGCAAGGCGCCACTGCCAAGAATCAACACCGGGATGTACAACGGCAGAATCAGCAGCGCGAGTAACAGACCACCGCGCTTCAGCCCGACCGTCAGCGCTGCACCCACCGCTCCGAGCAAGCTCAGCACCGGTGTACCCAGCAATAATGAAAGCAGCAACACCGGCAGACAGGCGGCCGGTAAACCGAGCATCAGCGCGAGCAGCGGTGCCAGCAACACCAGCGCCAGACCGGAGAAAGCCCAGTGTGCCAGCACCTTGGCCAAAACCAGAAGAGGCAGGGGGTGCGGCGAAAGGACCCACTGTTCCAGGGAACCATCCTCGAAATCACTGCGGAAGAGCCCGTCCAGCGAGAGCAGAACCGATAAAAGCGCTGCCACCCAGACCAGTCCCGGAGACAAGGTTTGCAACAATTGAGACTCGGGTCCGACCGCCAACGGGAACAGCGCGACCACGATGGCGAAGAACACCAGCGGATTGGCCAACTCGGCAGGACGGCGGAACAGCAGACGTGCCTCGCGGGCGACCAACAGGCCGAAAACACTCATACGGCCCAGTTCCCCAGATCAATATCGCGGTAGCCGGCCGGCATCCGGGTCAGCGTGTGATGGGTGGTCAACACCACCAAGCCACCGCGCTCGCAGTGCGCGGCCAGATGGTCTTCAAGTTGCGCCACGCCTTGCTTGTCGAGGGCGGTGAATGGCTCGTCGAGAATCCACAGTGGCGGGCTGGCCAGATACAAGCGGGCCAGCGCCACGCGACGTTGTTGCCCGGCGGACAGCGTGTGACAGGGCACATCTTCGAAACCGCGCAGGCCCACTGCCGCGAGCGCCTGCCAGATGGCTTCATGAGACGCCGGTTGATGCAGTGCACAGAGCCAGCTGAGGTTTTCCTCTGGTGTCAGCAAGTCCTTGATGCCAGCGGCATGACCGATCCACAACAGATTGCGCGCCAGCTCACTGCGTTGTTCGTGCAGCGGCTGGCCGTTGAGCAACACTTGGCCGGCAGTCGGTTGCATCAGGCCGGACAACAAGCGCAGCAGGCTGGTTTTGCCACTGCCGTTGGGTCCGCTGATCTGCAGCATTTCGCCGCTGCCCAGTCGCAATTCGAGGTTTTCGAAGAGCAGCCGAAGGTCTCGCTCACAGGCGAGGGCAACGGTTTGCAGGACTGGACTGGTCAAGAGATCACGGGCCTTTACGGTTCAAGTCGGCAAGGGTGCGGCCGCTAAAGAGATGCAGGATAAGTGCATTGGCGACCCGTTCCAGAGAGCTGCGTCAAACAAATGCAATGTTTTTAGCGCCCCGATGACAACGGGGCGGCATTATACATGCCGTGCCCTACTCTAAAGAGGGCAATTTCTTCAGGTTGTGACCGCGTATGACAGGCGAAATGAACATCCTCCCGCTGCCGCCGACCTCGCCCGCGAACTCGCGGCCGCAAGTCATCAGCGGCGAGCTCCTCAAGCTGCTGGCACCGATGGAGGGCTTGATCGCTGCCGGCCAGAGCGCCAAGGCTGAAGTGCTTTCCTTGAAGCAGGCGGATCAAACCTTTCAATTGCTGCTGAAGGTCACGCTCGACAGTGGCCGTCAGACCACCGTGCAAGCGACCAGCACACAGCCGCTGCCCCAAGGCACTAACCTGGCGATCACTCAGCCGTCTGCGGGCAACCTGGCCGTGACGGTGCAGCAGGCGATCGCCTCGAATGTGGCCACCCTCACCCGCCTCGACACCGCACAGTTGCCGGTCGGCACGCTGTTGCAAGGTAAAGTGCTGACGTCCCAGGTATTGCCGCAGGTGCCGGGCCAGCCGACCGTGTTTCGCTCGCTGGTGAGTTTGTTGAACACCGCACAAGCCGGCAGCACGATGAATATCGACAGCCCGACGCCCTTGCGCATCGGCACGCTGCTCAGCGCACTGGTGCAGGATGCGCACACCTTGAAATTCGTTCCGCTGGCCAACCGTCAGGAACAGCTGGCGGTGACGCAGCAACTGGTCAGCCAGCAAAGCCGCCAGGGCTCGCTGGACGGACTGCTCAAACTCCTGCAAAACCTGCCGGCATCCGAGCAGACCCCGCGCGATCTGCGCGCAGCGGTTGAGAGGCTGCTGGCCGGCCTGCCGGACGTACAACAACTGAGCACACCCAAAGGCCTGGCCCAGGCGCTTGCCAACAGTGGCCAGTTTCTGGAAGCCAAGTTGCTGGCCGGACAGAACCCGTCACTGGCGCCCGACATGAAAGGTGATCTGCTCAAGCTCATTGCGCAACTCACCCCGGGCTTGCCGGCCAATACCCACCTGAACGCGATCATCGCCGCCAATACGCTGGCGCAAACCATGCCGAGCTTCGTGCGCAGCGCCTTGGGGATGCTCGGTCAGGTCAGCGCCAAGCCGCAGCCGGGCAGTTTTCCATTGCCGGAGCGCATGCTGCAAAGTTCGGAAGGCGAAGGCGATCTTGAACATTTATTGCGTCTTGCGGCCGCGGCAGTCTCACGTCTGCAAACCCATCAATTATCGAGCCTGGAGCAAACCGGCGTGACGGATGATGGCCGGCTGATGAGCACCTGGCAGCTGGAAATCCCGATGCGCAATCTGCAAGACATCGTGCCCCTACAAGTTAAATTCCAGCGTGAAGACGCCCCCGAAAAGGAGCTGCCCAACGAGCGCCGTGACGAACGCGAGCCTAAGCAGCAATTGTGGCGCGTCGAGCTGGCGTTCGACATGGAGCCGCTAGGGCCTATGCAGATTCAGGCGCAGTTAATCAAGGGCAGCCTGTCCAGTCAGCTGTGGGCTGAACGGCCGTACACGGCGAATCTGATCGAAAGCAACCTCGCCGGATTGCGTGAAAAGCTGCTGGCCTCGGGCCTCAACGTCGGTGATCTCGATTGCCACCTCGGCACACCGCCGCAAGGCGCTCACACCCGTCTGGAACAGCGCTGGGTCGACGAAACCGCATGAACACCTCCGATACTCCCCGCCAGGCCATCGCCCTCAAATACGACGGAACCCACGCGCCGACTCTCACTGCGAAAGGTGACGTAGCACTGGCCGAAGAAATCCTGCGGATCGCTCGCGAATGTGAAGTACCGATTTACGAGAATGCTGAACTGGTCAAGTTGCTGGCGAGGATGGAACTGGGCGACAGTATTCCAGAGGAGTTGTATCGGACGATTGCCGAGATCATTGCGTTCGCATGGAATCTGAAGGGCAAGTTCCCGCAGGGACATGATCCGGATGCGCCGATGGTCGAGAAGGATGTGACCGAGCGTGGGGATGATTATTGAGATTTTAAGGACGCCTTCGCGAGCAAGCCCGCTCCCACATTTGATCTTCGACGAACACGGATTTTGTGGCCGGCCGAGATTACATGTGGGAGCGGGCTTGCTCGCGAAAGCGGCTTCGAAGCGATCGTAGCAATCAGTTCTTATGCATCTTGCGCATCAACTCGGCCTCGGCCTGGGTCAGGCCGCAGGACGCCGTCAGTTCATCGACGCTCGCGCCCATCCCAACCAATCGCGCCGCCTGGGCAAACGACAGGCTCGAGGGGTCGCGCTGTTCAAGCTGCGCCAGTTTGTCCGGCAATGGCGCGACGATTGCGCGCAGCTCGTGCAGGCTTTCGCCCATGCGCACGTTGCCACTCTGATAATCGTCGACGCGCTTGGACAGGTCCTTGATGCGCTGATCACGCAGCGCATCGCCCTCGGCCTGTTGCACGGCAATCTGTCGTTGAGCGCGTATGTACGCCAGAAACATTGCCAGCGTGCCCGCCCAGAACAGGAACAGGACAACTACCGCTACCTCAAGAATCAATCAGATGTTCTCCAGATCCGACCATTCTTCTTCGCTCATCATCTTGTCCAGCTCGACGAGGATCAGCAGTTCGTTGTTCTTGTTGCACACGCCTTGAATGAACTTGGCGGATTCTTCGTTACCGACGTTCGGCGCCGTCTCGATTTCCGACTGACGCAGGTAAACCACTTCGGCAACGCTGTCGACCATGATCCCGACCACTTGCTTGTCGGCTTCGATGATGACGATGCGGGTGTTGTCGCTGATTTCGGCATTCATCAGGCCGAAGCGCTGACGGGTGTCGATCACGGTGACCACGTTACCGCGCAGGTTGATGATGCCCAGCACGTAGCTTGGCGCACCCGGAACCGGAGCGATTTCGGTGTAACGCAACACTTCCTGAACGCGCATCACGTTGATGCCGTAGGTTTCGTTATCAAGCTTGAAGGTCACCCATTGCAGGATCGGATCTTCGGAGCCCTTTGCCGCTGTTGCCTTGTCGTTCATACCCTGCCCCTCGAAAAACCGCGCTGGCGGTGTGTGTTCCGTGTATGGGCACTGACTGCCCGTACTTGTTTGTTAGGTTGATTTGAGCGTGGGCTTGCTGCCGCCCATGTGCTTTGCTCCGCCGCTGGCGATCAGCTCGGCCAGTTCGGAAACGTCGAGCAAAGCACACATGTGTTCGATCACCGTGCCAGCCAGCCACGGTCGCTGACCGCGATGGCTGCGCCATTTGATTTCGTTGGGGTCCAGGCGCAACGAGCGGCTGACCTGATGCACGGCCAACCCCCATTCGTAGCCCTGAACCGAAATAACGTATTGCAAGCCCTGGCGAAAATCATCGCGGTAGCGGTCGGGCATCACCCAGCGCGCAGTGTCCAGCACTTTGAGGTTACCCGCCTGACTCGGCAGGATCCCCAGGAACCATTCCGGCTGACCGAACAGCGGCGTCAGCTCATGGCCGGCCAACGAATAAATCGAGCCCAGGCACACCAGCGGAACGGCGAGCGTCAAACCGGCGACATCGAACAACAGGCATTCGAACGGTTCGGCGGCCCAGGCGGGTCGGCCGTTGCTCGCGACCGGCGGTGGCGTGTTGCTCGGTGGCAGGTGCACTTCGACAACCGGCGGCACCAAGGCCTGTAACAAAGGTGCGATGGTCGAGACGGGTGCCAGCACCGGTGCAGGCGCCTCTTCAAGGACAACCGGTGCCCTGGCGACGGCGGCCAATACTGGCGCGATAACAGGCGCGGCTGCTACTGCAGGTTTTTGCGCATCGCGGGCCTGCTCTTCGAGCACTGCTGCCTGGAATTCATCCAGTGCGCCCTCCTCTTCGACAACTTCGACCAGCTCGGCCGCCGCTTCGATTTCGGGTGCCACCCAGTCTTCAGTCGCGTCCATCAGCAAGTTGTCCAGATAAGACTGGAGCGCCAATTGCGGACGTGAAGTGATCTTCAGCGGCTTGCTCATGAGCACGCCCCCACTGTAGGAGCTGCCGCAGGCTGCGATCTTTCAGCAATCTCGAAAACGTCGCAAAGCAAGATCAACAGATCGCAGCCTGCGGCAACGCCTACAGGTAATGAATTCATCAAGCCACCTGCGGAACGAGTTGTGTGGTGAGCATGTGCTTGAGCAGCGCACGATACGCCAGCACACCACGGCTCTTGCCGTCGAATTGCGAAGGCGTCACGCCGGCACGGCTGGCATCGCGCAGGCGCGTGTCGACGGGAATGTAGCCTTGCCAGATCTCTTCCGGGTATTTATCGCGAAGCACGCGCAAGGTGCCCAGCGACGCCTGAGTGCGGCGGTCGAAGAGGGTCGGCACAATGCTGAAAGGCAGCGCGACTTTGCGTGAACGGTTGATCATCGCCAAGGTGTTGACCATGCGCTCAAGGCCTTTGACTGCCAGGTGTTCGGTCTGCACTGGAATCACCAATTGCTGGCTGGCCGCCAAGGCATTGACCATCAGCAGACCGAGCAACGGCGGGCTGTCAATAACAGCGTAATCGAAGTCCTGCCACAGCTGCGCCAGACTCTTGGCAATCACCAGCCCCAGGCCACTTTGCCCCGGCGACTGGCGCTCAAGGGTGGCCAGCGCGGTGCTCGACGGCAGCAGGGAAATACTTGCGTGACTGGTCGGTAGCAGCAGTTGCCCAGGCAAACCTGCGGGCACGCTGCCCTTGTGCAGGAAAAGGTCGTAGCTGCTGTGCTCCAGGCTGTCGGGGTCATAACCGAAGTAACTGGTCATCGAGCCGTGGGGGTCGAGATCGACCACGACCACGCGCTTGCCCGCCTCAGCCAGTAACCCGGCCAGAGCGATGGAGGAAGTGGTTTTACCAACACCACCCTTTTGATTGGCGACTGCCCAGACTCTCATTCGGATTGTTCCACCCGGCTGGATCGACCGGGAAAATAGCTCAACGTGTTAATGCGGGTGACGGAGAATTGACGGCGCTCTCTCGTCCCGGCGACTTGACCGGGGTAGGTGCAGTTTGTGTGCCAGCCCGCTTCAATGCGGCGTCCGGTTGCGCATGAGCGGTACCGGTGCCGGTCAGACTGCGACGCACATCCAGATTGCGCGAAACCACCAGGACCACGCGACGATTGCGCGCGCGGCCTTCACCGGTGGCGTTGTTGGCCACCGGCTGAAATTCACCGTAACCGACCGACGCCAGTCGACCGGGGTTAACCCCTTGCATGGCCAGCATGCGCACGATGCTCGACGAACGGGCCGAGGACAGTTCCCAGTTGGTCGGGTATTGCGCAGTGCGGATTGGCTGATCGTCGGTGAAGCCTTCGACGTGAATCGGGTTATCGAACGGTTTCACGATCGCCGCCACCTTGTCGATGATGCTGAATGCCATGTCGCTGGGCATGGCGTCGCCACTGCCGAACAACAGGCTGGAATTGAGTTCGATCTCGACCCACAGCTCATTGCCGCGCACGGTCATCTGGTTGGATTTGATCAGGTCACCGAACGCAGCGCTGATGTCATCGGCAATGCTTTTAAGCGGGTCGCTCGCGCCGGAGATACCGGCGTCGATCTGCTCGCTGTCCTTGACCAGCGGTTTGGCCGGGGTCACGGACAACGGGCGCTCGTCGCCAATCGGAATCGGCTTGAGCGCGCGATCGGCGTCGTTGAACACGCCGACCAGGGCTTGCGAAATGACTTTGTACTTGCCTTCGTTGATCGAAGAAATGGAGTACATCACCACAAAAAAGGCGAACAGCAACGTGATGAAGTCGGCGTAAGAAACGAGCCAGCGTTCATGGTTTACATGTTCTTCACGATGCCTGCGTCGAGCCACGATTCACCTCCTCCATCAATCCATGAAGCCCTGAAGCTTCAACTCGATAGAGCGAGGGTTTTCACCTTCGGCGATCGACAAAATGCCTTCGAGCAACATTTCGCGGTAACGCGACTGGCGCAAGGCAACCGACTTGAGCTTGGCGGCAATGGGCAGCAACACCAGGTTGGCGCTGGCCACACCATAGATGGTGGCGACGAACGCCACGGCAATGCCGCTGCCCAGTTGCGATGGATCGGCCAGATTGCCCATGACATGGATCAGGCCCATCACCGCACCGATGATGCCAATGGTCGGCGCGTAACCGCCCATGCTCTCGAAAAATTTCGCGGCTTCGATGTCGCGGCTTTCCTGGGTGTAGAAATCCACTTCCAGAATACTGCGAATCGCTTCCGGTTCAGCGCCATCGACCAGCAGCTGCAGGCCTTTGCGCGAGTAACTGTCAGGTTCGGCGTCTGCCACACTTTCCAGACCCAGCAAACCTTCCTTGCGTGCAGTGAGGCTCCAGTTGACGACGCGATCGACGCCGCCCGCCAGGTCGACGCGAGGCGGAAACAGAATCCAGCCGACAATTTGCATCGCCCGCTTGAAGGCGCTCATCGGCGCTTGCAGCAGGGCTGCGCCGACGGTGCCGCCGATCACGATCAACGCTGCCGGGCCGTTGGCCAGCGCGCCAAGGTGACCGCCTTCGAGGTAGTTGCCGCCGATGATGGCGACGAACGCCATGATGATCCCGATCAGGCTGAGTACATCCATCAGATACACGCCTCGACCAGGTGACGGCCAATATCGTCAAGACCGTAGACCGCGTCGGCGAGGTCGGCTTTGACGATGGCCATCGGCATGCCGTAGATCACGCAGCTCGCTTCATCCTGAGCCCAGATTGCACTGCCGCCCTGCTTGAGCAGACGTGCGCCTTCGCGACCGTCGGCACCCATGCCGGTCAACACCACCGCCAGAACCTTGTCACCGTAGGACTTCGCGGCCGAACCGAACGTGATGTCCACGCACGGCTTGTAATTGAGGCGCTCGTCGCCCGGCAGAATCTTCACCGCACCACGGCCGTCAATCATCATTTGCTTGCCGCCCGGCGCCAGCAGCGCCAGGCCAGGACGCAGGATGTCGCCATCCTCGGCTTCCTTGACATTGATGCGGCAGAGTTTGTCCAGACGTTCGGCGAAAGCCTTGGTGAACGCCGCGGGCATATGCTGAATTAACACGATCGGCGCTGGGAAGTTGGCCGGCAATTGCGTCAAGACACGCTGCAGCGCAACCGGTCCGCCGGTGGATGTACCGATGGCTACCAGTTTATAGGCTTTGCGTTTGGGCGACGGAGACGACGGACTGGCCGCAGGCGCGCGGGTCGGGGTCGGCGCAGGAGCCGGACGTGCCGGTGCCGTGCTCGCGTAACTGCTGCTGGCACTAGCGGGTGCCGGCGCGGTAACTGGCGCAACCACCGGAGCCGGGGCGTTGTATGTGCTGACGCGACGATTGCTGCGCGAAATGCTCAGAATCTTTTCGCACAGCAGCTGTTTGACCTTGTCGGGGTTACGCGAAATATCTTCGAAATTTTTCGGCAGGAAATCAACCGCGCCGGCGTCCAGCGCATCCAGAGTTACGCGGGCGCCTTCGTGAGTCAGCGAGGAGAACATCAGGACCGGCGTCGGGCAGCGTTGCATGATGTGACGCACGGCCGTGATGCCATCCATCATCGGCATCTCGTAGTCCATGGTGATCACATCGGGCTTGAGGGCGAGCGCCTGATCGATTGCTTCTTTACCGTTGGTCGCCGTGCCGACGACTTGGATGTTTGGATCCGCTGAAAGAATTTCCGAGACGCGGCGGCGAAAAAACCCCGAATCGTCCACCACCAGGACTTTGACTGCCATAAAAACTCCGTTAGGCGGGGGCGAGGCTTTGATCGCCCCGCTCCCCCAGAATCAAATACGCCGTGCGGCGTAACGCTTGAGCATGCTCGGCACATCGAGAATCAGCGCAATGCGCCCGTCACCGGTGATGGTGGCGCCGGACATGCCCGGGGTTCCCTGAAGCATTTTGCCCAATGGCTTGATGACCACTTCTTCCTGGCCCACCAACTGATCGACGACAAAGCCGATCCGCTGGGTGCCCACCGAAAGGATCACCACATGGCCTTCTCGCTGCTCTTCGTGAGCGGCGGAGCTGACCAGCCAGCGCTTGAGGTAAAACAGTGGCAGCGCCTTGTCGCGCACGATCACCACTTCCTGACCGTCCACCACGTTGGTACGCGACAGGTCGAGGTGGAAAATCTCGTTGACGTTGACCAGCGGGAACGCGAAGGCCTGATTGCCCAGCATGACCATCAGCGTCGGCATGATCGCCAGGGTCAGCGGGACCTTGATCACGATCTTCGAGCCCTTGCCCTTGGTCGAATAGATATTGATGGTGCCGTTGAGCTGGGCGATCTTGGTTTTCACCACGTCCATGCCTACGCCACGACCGGACACGTCGGAAATCTCGGTCTTGGTCGAGAAGCCCGGCGCAAAAATCAGGTTGAAGCAGTCCGACTCGCTCAGGCGGTCTGCCGCATCCTTGTCCATCAGGCCTTTCTTCACGGCAATGCCGCGCAGTACGTCGGCGTCCATGCCTTTGCCGTCATCGGAAATGGACAGCAGGATATGGTCGCCTTCCTGTTCAGCAGACAGGATGACCTTGCCGCTGCGGGGCTTGCCCATCGCTTCGCGTTCGGCCGGCTCTTCGATACCGTGGTCGACCGAGTTGCGCACCAAGTGGACCAGCGGATCGGCGAGGGCCTCGACGAGGTTCTTATCGAGGTCGGTTTCTTCGCCGACCAGTTCCAGGTTGATCTCTTTCTTGAGCTGGCGAGCCAGGTCGCGAACCAGACGCGGGAAGCGCCCGAAGACCTTCTTGATCGGTTGCATCCGCGTCTTCATGACCGCGGTTTGCAGATCAGCGGTGACTACGTCAAGGTTCGACACCGCCTTGGACATGGCCTCGTCGGCGCTGTTGGCACCTAGACGAACCAGGCGGTTACGCACCAGCACCAGCTCGCCAACCATGTTCATGATTTCGTCGAGGCGTGCAGTGTCGACCCGTACCGTGGTTTCCGCTTCACTAGGGGGTTTGTCCGCAGATGGCGCGGCCGGAGCACGGGCCGGCGCTGGAGCAGCAGCCTTCGGTGCTTCGACTTTCGGTGCGGGCGCCTTGGCGGCAGAAGCCGCGGCTTTGGCGACGGGCGCGGCCACAGTGGAAGCAGCCGATCCGGTGCCGACTTCGGTGAACTTGCCTTTACCGTGCAGGTCGTCCAGCAGCGATTCGAACTCGTGATCGGAGATCAGATCGCCGCCGGCCGCTGCAGCCTTGGGAGCAGCCGGTGTCGGGACTGAGGCAATCGCCGATTCCAGCGCGCCAACGGCGAAGTTGCCTTTGCCGTGCAACTGGTCGAGCAGTGCTTCGAATTCGTCGTCGGTGATGTCGGAGCTGTCGCCCGCGGCTTTCGGCGCGGCTGGAGCGGCTGGTGCCGCAGGGACAGTGACCGCATCAATGGCGAACTGACCTTTGCCATGCAACTGATCGAGCAACGATTCGAATTCGTCGTCGGTGATTTCGTCGCTCGCCGCGCTACCGCTAGCAGCAGGAGCAGGAGCAGGAGCAGATGCCGGCGCCTCAGCCTGTGCCTTGACGGCATTCAGTGAGTCCAGCAGTTGTTCGAATTCATTGTCAGTGATGTCGCCCGAATCGCTTTCGGCGACCGGTTCTGTAACCACCTCAGCAGCAGGAGCGACTTCATCGGCGCTCTGCGGTTCTGCCAGACGTGCCAGCGCCGCCAGCAATTCAGGGGTCGCGGCCGTGACCGGGCTGCGTTCGCGGACTTCGGTAAACATCGCGTTTACTGCGTCCAGTGCTTCGAGAACCACGTCCATCAGTTCCGAGTCGACGCGACGCTCACCCTTGCGCAGGATGTCGAAGACGTTCTCGGCGATGTGACAGCACTCCACCAGCTCATTGAGCTGGAGGAAGCCGGCGCCTCCTTTTACAGTGTGAAAACCGCGAAAAATTGCATTGAGCAGATCCGCATCATCCGGTCGGCTTTCCAGCTCGACCAACTGTTCGGACAGCTGCTCTAGAATCTCGCCGGCCTCAACCAGGAAATCCTGAAGGATCTCTTCATCGGCGCCGAAGCTCATTAAGGGGGTGCTCCTACAGGTCTAAAAACCTAAAAAACCTAAAATTCTAAAACCCTAGGCTGGATAGCAAATCGTCCACATCGTCCTGACCGGACACAACGTCTTCTCTTTTATCGGCATGAATCTGCGGACCTTCACCCTGAGAGAGATGTTTTTGCGGATCTTTTTCTTGAAGCATCGCATCACGATCATGTTCGATGCCCGCGAAGCGGTCCACCTGACTGGCCATGAGCACGAGCTTGAGCAAATTGCTTTCAACTTCGGTGACCAGCTGGGTCACACGCTTGATCACTTGGCCGGTGAGGTCCTGATAATCCTGAGCAAGCAGGATGTCGTTGAGGTTGCTCGCTACCACGCGATTGTCAGCGCTGCTGCGTGTCAGGAAACCGTCGACTCGCCGGGCCAGTTCGCGGAACTCTTCAGCCCCGACCTCTCGACGCATGAACCGTCCCCAATCCGCGCTCAGCGCCTGCGCTTCTTCGCTCAGGCCGTTGACCAGTGGCGTGGCGTTTTCAACCAGGTCCATGGTGCGGTTGGCGGCGGCCTCGGTCAGCTTGACCACATAACCCAGACGCTCGGTGGCGTCTGTTATCTGGGACACTTCCTCGGCTTGCGGCATGTGCGGGTCAATCTGGAAATTGACGATCGCGCTGTGCAGCTCGCGTGTGAGTTTGCCCACTTCCTGATACAGGCCGCGGTCACGGGTCTGATTGAGCTCATGGATCAGTTGCACCGCGTCGCCGAACCTGCCTTTTTCAAGGCTTTCGACCAGCTCGACCGCGTGTTTTTTCAGGGTCGATTCAAAATCGCCCTGTGAAGATTCGTTGTTGTCCATAGCTCCCCCGTGGCGCCGTTTCTCAGCCAATGCGTTCGAAAATCTTCTCGATCTTGTCTTTCAACGCCTGGGCCGTGAAGGGCTTGACCACATAGCCGTTAACACCGGCCTGGGCCGCTTCGATGATCTGCTCGCGCTTGGCTTCAGCGGTCACCATCAGCACCGGCAGGTGCTTGAGCTTTTCATCGGCGCGCACGTGGCGCAGCAGGTCGATACCGGTCATGCCAGGCATGTTCCAGTCTGTTACCAGAAAGTCGATGCTGCCGCTGTTGAGAACCGGAATGGCGGTGGTGCCATCGTCAGCCTCGACCGTGTTGGTGAACCCAAGGTCACGCAACAGGTTTTTTATGATCCGCCGCATCGTTGAGAAGTCATCAACGATGAGGATTTTCATGTTCTTGTCCAATTCGACCTCCAAGCAGTCTTAAACACGCCCAGCACCTGGGCGCGCCACTTCAATCAATCCGGCAAACACTCGATGACTGTCTGGAGCACAGCAGATCGAGACCGGCGCGGTTCAACACCACACCAGCCACGTTCGCAGTGTCCCCACACTGCCTTCAGCGCGCTCGCCACTCCCCCAAACGCCCCCGCAAACGGGCCGCGCACTGGCTATGTAACTGGCTGACCCGGGATTCACTAACCCCCAGGACCTCGCCGATTTCCTTGAGATTCAGCTCTTCGTCGTAGTACAACGCCAACACCAGCCGCTCACGCTCCGGCAAATTGGCAATCGCGTCCGCCAGCGCCGCCTGGAAGCGTTCATCTTCCAGATCGCGTGACGGCTCCATGTGTGCACTCGCGCCGTCCTCGTGCAGCCCTTCGTGTTCGCCGTCCTGCAACAGGTCGTCGAAACTGAATAAACGGCTACCCAGGGTATCGTTCAAAATCCCGTAGTAATCATCGAGACTCAATTGGAGTTCGGCCGCAACTTCGTGATCTTTAGCGTCACGACCGGTTTTAGCTTCAATCGAGCGAATTGCGTCGCTGACCATGCGCGTATTGCGGTGGACCGAGCGAGGTGCCCAGTCGCCCTTGCGAACTTCGTCGAGCATCGCGCCGCGGATCCGAATGCCCGCGTACGTTTCGAAACTCGCGCCTTTGCTGGCGTCGTATTTGGTCGACACTTCGAGCAGCCCGATCATCCCGGCCTGAATCAGATCTTCAACCTGGACACTGGCCGGCAGACGCGCCAGCAAGTGATAGGCAATGCGCTTGACCAGTGGCGCGTAACGCTCGATCAACTCGTACTGCGCGTCAGGTGCCGACTTCTTGTAAACGTTGTAACCGGTGGCTGTCATATCACGGGTCCTGCGGTCTGTTGCACGAGGCGCTCGACGAAAAATTCCAGATGCCCACGCGGGTTGGCGGGCAATGGCCAGGTATCGACCTTTTGCGCGATAGCCTTGAAAGCCAGGGAGCACTTGGAACGCGGGAACGCTTCGTAGACGGCGCGCTGTTTTTGCACCGCCTTGCGTACACTTTCGTCATACGGCACTGCACCGACGTACTGCAAAGCGACGTCGAGGAAGCGGTCTGTGACTTTGGTCAACTTGGCGAAAAGGTTGCGCCCTTCCTGCGGGCTCTGGGCCATGTTGGCCAGGACGCGGAAGCGGTTCATGCCGTAATCGCGGTTCAGCAGTTTGATCAGCGCGTAGGCGTCCGTGATCGAGGTCGGCTCGTCGCACACCACCAGCAACACTTCTTGCGCGGCGCGAACAAAACTGACCACCGAGTCACCAATACCCGCAGCGGTGTCGATGACCAGCACATCGAGATTGTCGCCGATATCGCTGAACGCCTGGATCAGGCCGGCGTGTTGTGCCGGGCTCAGATGAACCATGCTCTGAGTGCCGGACGCGGCAGGGACGATGCGAATTCCGCCAGGCCCTTGCAACAATACGTCGCGCAGTTCACAGCGGCCTTCGATCACGTCGGCCAGAGTACGTTTGGGTGTCAGCCCCAACAGAACGTCGACGTTCGCCAGCCCCAGATCGGCGTCCAGCAGCATGACGCGCCGGCCGAGCTCAGCTAGAGCCAGGGACAAGTTCACTGACACGTTAGTCTTGCCGACGCCACCTTTGCCGCCGGTCACCGCGATCACCTGTACGGGATGCATGCTGCCCATGTTATTTCTTTACCTTGTCTTGCATAGACGGAGGCCACATTACTGGCTGCGCGTTCACAAATGGAACAATGCATGGCAGACCATCGATGTAGGTACGAAAACTGTTCATTATCACCTCAGCCAACCCGCTTGGTCGGACTGTGGTAGAGGTCAGCGAACATGTCAGCCATGGCTTCTTCGCTGGGTTCTTCCTGCATTTGCACACTGACGGCGCGGCTGACCAGTTGATGACGGCGCGGCAGATGCAAATCATCCGGAATCCGCGGTCCGTCGGTCAGGTACGCCACCGGCAATTCATGACTGATGGCCAGGCTCAACACCTCGCCCAGGCTCGCCGTCTCATCCAGTTTAGTCAGAATGCAGCCAGACAGGCCGCAACGCTTGTAACTGTGATAAGCGGCGGTTAGAACCTGTTTCTGGCTGGTGGTTGCCAGGACCAGATAATTTTTTGATTTGATGCCACGACCGGCCAGGCTTTCGAGTTGCATGCGCAGTGCCGGATCGCTGGCCTGCAGGCCGGCGGTATCGATCAGCACTACACGTTTGCGCAGCAACGGCTCCAGCGCCTGCACCAGCGACTGGCCCGGATCAACGTGAGTGACCGACACGTTGAGAATCCGACCCAGCGTCTTCAGCTGTTCCTGGGCACCAATGCGATAGCTGTCCATGCTGACCAGCGCGATGCTCTGCGCGCCGTACTTGAGCACGTAACGGGCCGCGAGTTTGGCCAGCGTGGTGGTTTTGCCCATGCCGGCAGGGCCGACCATGGCAATCACACCGCCCTCTTCCAGAGGCTCGACGTCCGGGGTGGCGATCATTCGCGCCAGGTGCGCCAGCAACATGCGCCAGGCCTGACGAGGTTCTTCAATTCCGGTAATCATCTCGAGCAGATCGCGCGACAACGGGCCGGACAAGCCGATGCGTTGCAAGCGACGCCAGAGGTTGGCCTGCGCCGGACGGCTGCCCTGCAGCTGATTCCAGGCCAGCGAACCAAGTTGTACTTCCATCAGTTCGCGAAGGCTGTTGAGCTCGAAACGCATCGAGTCGAACGCCCGTGGATCAACACCGGTTGCGGCGGCAGGGGCCGGCGCAGGACGACGCGGTTCGGCCAGGGTCGGCTCGATCAGTGGCTCGGCGGCAGTCAACGGCAAACCGGCGAACAATTGGCGATTGGAAGTCTTCTCGCTCTCACCCTCGCCTCGCAGACTCAATTCGGCCTGGGCGTTGACGATCCGCGACTGGGTCTTGCGCAGTTCATCCTCGAGTTCCATGTTCGGAACACGCGGGGCCAGCGCCGACAGGGTGTAATCGAGGGCAGCCGTCAGCTCGACACCACCGGCAATCCGGCGATTGCCGATAATGGCCGCATCAGCGCCCAGCTCATCACGAACCAGTTTCATGGCCTGACGCATATCGGCGGCGAAAAAACGCTTAACTTGCATAAACCACTACCCTCAGCCGTTGGGCCCTACTGTCGCAACGATGGTCACTTGCTTGTTGTCAGGAATTTCCTGATAAGCCAACACATGCAAACCCGGGACTGCCAGTCGGCCAAATCGCGACAACATGGCGCGAACCGGACCGGCTACCAGCAGAATCACCGGTTGACCTTGCATTTCCTGACGCTGCGCGGCTTCGATCAACGAACGCTGCAGCTTCTCAGCCATGCTTGGCTCCAGCAGAACGCCCTCTTCCGAGCCTTGTCCCGCCTTCTGAAGACTATTGAGCAATATCTGTTCCAACCTTGGCTCCAGCGTGATAACTGGCAGCTCGGACTCAGTGCCTACAATGCTTTGGACGATTGCGCGGGATACACCGACCCGCACAGCGGCCACTAGCGCGGCAGTATCTTGACTCTTGGCGGCATTGTTGGCGATGGCTTCGGCAATGCTGCGGATGTCTCGCACGGGCACCTGCTCGGCCAGCAGCGCTTGCAGGACTTTAAGCAGCTGCGACAACGACACCACGCCAGGAACCAGCTCTTCTGCCAGTTTAGGCGAGCTTTTGGCCAGTAACTGCATGAGTTGCTGGACTTCTTCGTGGCCGATCAGCTCGCTGGAATGCTTGTACAAAATCTGGTTCAGGTGAGTGGCCACTACCGTACTGGCATCGACCACCGTGTAACCCAGCGATTGCGCCTGCGCACGCTGGCTGATTTCGATCCAGACCGCTTCCAGACCGAAAGCCGGATCTTTGGCGGTGATGCCATTGAGCGAGCCGTAGACCTGACCGGGATTGATCGCCAACTCGCGGTCCGGGTAAATCTCTGCTTCGGCGAGGATCACGCCCATCAATGTGAGACGGTACGCACTCGGTGCCAGGTCAAGGTTATCGCGGATGTGCACGGTTGGCATCAAAAAGCCCAGGTCCTGGGACAGCTTCTTGCGCACGCCCTTGATCCGCGCCAGCAACTGCCCACCCTGATTGCGATCCACGAGCGGAATCAGGCGATAGCCGACTTCCAGGCCGATCATGTCGATCGGTGTCACGTCGTCCCAGCCGAGTTCTTTGGTTTCTTGCGCGCGGGCCGGGGACGGCAGCAGTTCCTGCTGACGCTTGACGTCTTGCAGCGCTTGCACCCTGACCACGTTTTGCTTTTTCCAGAACAGGTAGGCGCCGCCCGCTGCGACAGCCGCCATGCTCAGGAAGGAAAAGTGCGGCATGCCGGGTACGATACCCATCACTGCCATGATGGCGGCTGCCACCGCCAGCGCTTTGGGGGAGGAGAACATCTGCCGATTGATCTGTTTGCCCATGTCCTCCGAACCGGAAGCACGGGTCACCATGATGGCGGCGGCCGTGGACAACAGCAGTGATGGCAATTGCGCCACCAAACCGTCACCGATGGTCAGCAACGCGTAGACCTTGCCGGCATCGCCGAAAGTCATGCCGTGCTGGAAGATCCCGACGGCTATGCCGCCAATCAGGTTGATGAACAGAATCAGCAAGCCGGCGATGGCATCACCGCGGACAAATTTGCTGGCACCGTCCATGGACCCGTAAAACTCGGCTTCCTGCGCGACTTCCGTCCGGCGCAGTTTTGCCTGGTTTTGATCAATCAGGCCAGCGTTGAGATCGGCGTCGATCGCCATTTGTTTGCCGGGCATTGCATCCAGGGTGAAGCGCGCGCTCACCTCGGAAATCCGTCCGGCACCCTTGGTCACCACGACGAAGTTGATGATCATCAGGATTGCGAAAACCACGATACCGACCACGTAGTTACCGCCGATGACCACTTCACCGAACGCCTGGATCACCTTGCCCGCAGACGCATGCCCGTCCTGACCGTGGAGCATGACCACGCGCGTCGACGCGACGTTCAGCGCCAGCCGCAACAACGTGGCGACCAGCAGAATGGTCGGAAACACTGCAAAGTCCAGCGGCCGCAAGGCATACACGCAGACCAGCAGGACAACAATCGACAACGCAATGTTGAACGTGAAAAACACGTCCAGCAGGAACGGCGGGATGGGCAGCATCATCATTGCCAGCATGACCAGCAGCAACAACGGCACACCCAGATTGCCTCGACTCAAGTCGGCAACGTTTGTGCGAGCAGTGTTGAATAACTGAGAGCGATCCACCAATTTTCCCCGTTCCTTTAAAGCAAACTTTTGACGCCCAAAGCAGGCGCAGGATCGCTACTGCAAGAAGCCTTCCAACTTTTGCAGAGTATTGGAACAGAGGGTTTGACCGGGGATTTGTGCTGACTGTGCCGACGTCATCGCGGGCAAGCCCGGCTCCCACAATGGACCGGGGTGTCTGCGAAATCCGTGGCCACCACAAAACCTGTGGGAGCCGGGCTTGCCCGCGATGGGGCCCGCGCGGATAACGCGAAACCTCAGGAATCGCGGCGCAGATCTGGCGGAATCGGCAGATCGTCCTTGAGCGGATCGGGGCGCTTGCCCTTACCTGCACGGTGCTGACGAATCTGGTAGACGTAGGCCAATACCTGAGCAACCGCCAGATACAGCCCGCCCGGTATTTCCTGGTCCAGTTCCGTGGAGTAATAAATCGAACGCGCCAAGGCCGGGGACTCCAGCAGCAGCACGTTATTGGCAACAGCGATTTCGCGGATTTTCAGCGCCAGGAAGTCACTGCCCTTGGCAACCAGCATCGGCGCGCCGCTCTTGTCCGGATCGTACTTGAGGGCCACTGCGTAATGCGTCGGGTTGGTGATGATCACGTCCGCCTCGGGAACTGCCGCCATCATCCGACGCTGGGACACTTCACGCTGCAACTGACGGATCCGCTGCTTGACCTCTGGCTTGCCCTCCTGGTCCTTGTGCTCGTCGCGCACTTCCTGCTTGGTCATCAGCAGTTTCTTGTGGCTTTCCCACAGTTGCACCGGCACGTCGACCGCCGCAATGATGATCAACCCGCAGGACATCCACAGCGTACTCCAGCCCACCACCTGCAAGCTGTGGATGATCGCCATGTCCAGCGGTTCATGGGCGATGCGCATCAGATCGTCGATATCGGCCGACAACACCATCATGGCCACGGCCAGGGTAATGATGAATTTGGCGAGCGCCTTCAGCAGTTCAGCCACGGCCTTGAAGGAAAACATGCGCTTGAGGCCGGACGCAGGGTTCATGCGGCTGAACTTCGGCGCCATTGACCCTGCCGCGAACAACCACCCGCCGAGGGAGATCGGGCCGATGATCGCAGCCAGCACCAGAGTGATCATGATCGGCTGAATCGCCAGCAACGCCATCAAACCCGAGCTCAGCAGGTACGTACCCATCGAGCGTTGATCGAGGATGACTTCTCGCGAAAGAGTGAAATTCTGCCGCATCAACTCCATCAGTTCCTGCGCCAGCGCGCCGCCGAATATCAGCAGCGCAGAGGAGCCGACCAGCATGATTGCCAGGGTATTGAGTTCTTTGGAGCGCGCAATCTCGCCTTTTTCCCGCGAGTCTTTCTTGCGCTTCTCGGTGGGGTCTTCTGTTTTGTCCGCGCCGCTTTCGCTCTCAGCCATAACTCAGCGCGCCTGTGCCAGTTCGCGTAAAAACTGCAAAGCCTCGGAGGCCAGCGGTTGATACTGATTGAGAATGTCCGCCAGGCCGACCCAGACGATAAACAGCCCGAGCACCAGCGTCAGCGGAAAGCCGATGGAGAAAATGTTCAGCTGCGGCGCCGCACGGGTCATGATGCCGAAAGCGATGTTGACCACCAGCAATGCAGTGATAGCCGGCAGCACAAGGAGCAGCGCAGAACCCAGCACCCAGCCCAGCTTGCCGGCCAGCTCCCAGAAATGATTGACCATCAGACCGCTGCCGACCGGCAACGTGGTGAAGCTTTCACTGAGCACTTCGAAGACCACCAGATGGCCGTTCATCGCTAGAAACAGCAAGGTCACCAGCATGGTAAAGAACTGGCCGATCACCGCTACTGATACGCCGTTTGTAGGGTCGACCATGGACGCGAAGCCCATGCCCATCTGGATCGCGACAATCTGCCCGGCCACCACAAAGGCGTGGAAGAACAGCTGCAGGGAAAACCCCAGCACTGCGCCAACCAGGATCTGTTCGGCGATCAACATCAACGCCGACAAGTCCAGCGCATTGACCGGTGGCATCGGCGGCAGGCCGGGAGCGATGACCACGGTGATTGCCAGCGCGAAGTACAGGCGCACGCGCGTCGGGACGAGCGTGGTACCAAAGATCGGCATCACCATCAGCAACGAACCAATGCGAAACAGCGGCAACATGAACGTTGCCACCCAGGTACTGATCTGGGTATCGGTCAGTTGCAGCAGCGATTCCATGGTCTAGCCGATGACCCGCGGAATATTGCCGTACAACTGCAGGATGTATTCCATGAAGGTTTGCACCAGCCAGGGACCGGCGACGATCAGCGTGACCAGCATCACCAGCAGACGCGGGAGAAAGCTCAGCGTCTGTTCGTTGATCTGGGTGGCGGCCTGGAACATTGCGACCATCAAGCCCACCAACAGACTCGGAATCACCAGGACCGCCACTATCACAGTGGTCAGCCACAGCGCTTCACGAAAGATGTCGACCGCAACTTCCGGCGTCATGGTGAAACACCTCCAAAGCTGCTCGCCAAGGTGCCGATGATCAACGCCCAGCCATCCACCAGCACGAACAACATGATCTTGAACGGCAGGGAAATGATCAGCGGCGAGAGCATCATCATACCCATGGCCATCAACACGCTGGCGACAACCAGGTCGATGATCAGGAACGGAATGAAGATCATGAAACCGATCTGGAACGCGGTCTTCAGTTCAGAGGTGACGAACGCCGGTACAAGGATGGTCAACGGTGCCTGATCCGGTGTAGCGATGTCGGTGCGCTTGGACAAGCGCATGAATAGCTCGAGATCGCTGCTGCGTGTTTGCGCGAGCATGAAGTCTTTGATCGGTACCTGCGCTTTGGCAACGGCGTCCTGAGCCGAAAGTTTTTCCGCCAGATACGGCTGCAAGGCATCCTGATTAACCCGGTCGAATACCGGCGCCATGATGAACAACGTCAGGAACAACGCCATGCCGGTGAGGATCTGGTTTGACGGCGTCTGCTGCAAGCCCAGCGCCTGACGCAGGATCGAGAAAACAATGATGATCCGCGTGAAGCTGGTCATCAGCATGACGAACGCCGGAATAAAACTCAGCGCAGTCATGATCAGCAGAATCTGCAGACTGACCGAATATTCCTGAGCGCCCTCGGCATTGGTGCCCAGGGTGATTGCCGGAATCGACAATGGATCGGCGGCGTAAACCAGCGGCGCGGCCAGCATCAAGGCCAGCGTCAAGATGATGCGGAGCGCAGCCATTACTTCTTATCCTTATGATCCTTGCCCATCAGCTCCATCAGGCGCTGGGCGAACTCGGGGGTCGCTTTTTCATTTCCGCTCGGCACTTCGACCGGCTCTTTGAGCACGTGCAAGGCGGTAATGGTGCCAGGACTCAAACCAAGCAGAATCTGCTCGTTACCGACCTGTACCAGCATCAGTCGATCACGCGGACCGAGTGCGCGAGAGCCGATCAGTTCGATCACCTGCCCTTTGCCCGCCGGCCCGGCCTGCTGAACCCGGCGCAGCAGCCAGGCGAGGAAGAAAATCAGCCCCAGCACCAACAACAGACCGAGCACCAGCTGTGTCAGTTGGCCCGCCACCCCGCCGCCGACAGCAGGCGCGGCAGCAGCTGTCGCGGCGGCCGTGGCCACAGGCTCTGCTGCCAGAATGCCAAACGGCACCAGCAGCGCGAGAGCAAGCACACACACTAGAACCTTTTTCACTCAGCGCAGCTTCTTGATGCGTTCGCTTGGGCTGATCACGTCAGTCAGGCGAATGCCGAACTTTTCGTTGACCACCACCACTTCACCGTGGGCGATCAATGTGCCGTTGACCAGCACATCGAGCGGCTCGCCGGCCAGACGATCGAGTTCGATCACCGAGCCCTGGTTGAGCTGCAACAAGTTACGGATGTTGATGTCGGTGCTGCCCACTTCCATGGAAATCGACACCGGGATATCGAGGATCACATCCAGGTTCGGACCGTCGAGCGTGACCGGATCGTTGTTTTTCGGCACGCTGCCGAATTCTTCCATCGGCAGGCGATTGGACGGTGAACTCGCGGCATCAGCGGCCAACAAAGCATCGATGTCGTCCTGCCCGCCGTCGCCCGACTCTTCCAAAGCCGCAGCCCATTCATCGGCCAGCGCCTGGTCGTCCTGGGTATTCATGTCGTTAGCCATCATTTGTCCTCGGCGTGCAACTGCTCAATTCGAAACAGTCATTTTGCAAATAGGGGGTTGGAGCGCCGGTCAGCGGCGCTCGATCGGCTCGATCACTTGCAACGCAAGGTGGCCTTTGTGCGAGCCCATCTTGACCTTGAAGGCCGGTACGCCATTGGCGCGCATGATCATTTCTTCGGGCATTTCCACCGGGATAATGTCGCCCGGCTGCATGTGCAGGATGTCCCGCAGGCGCAACTGACGACGGGCAACCGTGGCACCGATCGGCACGTCGACGTCGAGTACGTCCTGACGCAACGCGTTGACCCAGCGCTCGTCCTGATCGTCGAGGTCCGACTGGAAGCCGGCGTCGAGCATTTCGCGCACTGGCTCGATCATCGAATACGGCATGGTCACGTGCAGGTCACCGCCACCGCCGTCGAGTTCGATGTGGAACGTCGAGACCACAACGGCTTCGCTCGGGCCGACGATGTTGGCCATGGCCGGGTTCACTTCCGAGTTGATGTACTCGAAGTTGACTTCCATGATCGCCTGCCAGGCCTCCTTCAAATCGACGAAGGCCTGCTCAAGCACCATGCGTACTACGCGCAACTCGGTCGGGGTGAATTCACGCCCTTCGATCTTGGCGTGACGGCCGTCGCCACCGAAGAAGTTGTCCACCAGTTTGAACACCAGTTTGGCGTCGAGGATGAACAGCGCGGTGCCGCGCAACGGCTTGATCTTGACCAGGTTGAGACTGGTCGGCACGTACAGCGAGTGCACGTACTCGCCAAATTTCATCACCTGCACACCGCCGACGGCAACGTCCGCCGAACGACGCAACATGTTGAACATGCTGATGCGGGTGTAGCGGGCGAAACGTTCGTTGATCATTTCCAGGGTCGGCATGCGTCCCCGGACGATGCGATCCTGGCTGGTCAGGTCGTAGCTTTTGACGCTGCCCGGTTCGGCAGCGTTATCGGTCTGTACCAGACCATCGTCGACACCATGCAATAGCGCATCGATCTCATCCTGGGACAGCAGGTCTTGCACGGCCATGTCGTGTTCCTACTGCAGTACGAAATTAGTGAAAAGCAACTGTTCGATGGCCACTTTGCCGAGTTCTTTCTGCGCCACTTCCTGGACGCTGGCCGTCGCTTTCTGGCGCAACATTTCCTGGCCCACGGGCGATGCGAGTGTGGCGAAGTCCTGTCCGGAGAACAGCATCACGAGGTTGTTGCGAATGACCGGCATGTGCACTTTCAGCGCATCAAGGTCAGCCTGATTGCGCCCTTGCATAGTGATGCTGACTTGCATGTAGCGCTGACGACCGCTCTGGTTGTAATTGGCCACGAAGGCCGGCGCCATGGGCTCGAAAACGGCTGCCTGCTTGCCGACCGGGGCGGTTTCTGCCGCTGCGTCAGGCTTGCTCTGAGCGCCCTGCATGAAGAACCACGTCGCTCCCACGGACAAGCCGATCGCCAGCAGCAAGGCCACCACAATCAAAATGATCAGCTTGAGTTTGCCTTTGGTTGCGGGGTCTTTTACTGCTGCTGTTTCGATCTTCGCCATGCCAATAATCCGTCACTATTCGGGTTTTCACAGTTGCACGGCAAGGCAAGAGCAAGTGTTATGCCAGAAGTGTCTGGGAGAAGATTGGAGGGACAAACCCTGAACCAAATGTGGGAGCGAGCCCGCTCGCGAATGCGGCTTGACAGTCAACAGAGGTGTTGAATGCAAAACCGTCTTCGCGAGCAGGCTCGCTCCCACAGGAGGATGTGCTTTGCCTCAGGCGTAATAATCAACGACGCTGGAACCGATCACGCTGGAGGTCGCAGCCGCCACCTCGGCAACCGTCGGCAAAGGCTCGTCATCCACCGAATCCAGGCGACCGCCATTGGCGCTGGTTCGACCAGACTGACTCTGCTGAGCCTGTTCCTGCCCTTGCTGCGAACCGCGCGACTGATCGGACACATTGACATCGACCTGGCCCATGCCCTGCTGCGCAAACATGTCACGCAAGCGGTGCATCTGGCTGTCCAGCGCTTCGCGAACACTCGGATGGGCACTCATGAACGTCACTTGGGTCTGCTGATCCGGAACCATGTTGACCCGGATATCGAGGCGACCCAGTTCAGCCGGCTGCAACTGAATATCCGCCGCCTTGAGATTGACGCTGGACAGGTACATGACCCGGTTTACCACTTCCTCAGTCCAGCCGCTCTGGTTCATGGTGATCGGTTGATTGACCGGCACGGCGTTGGCGGTTTTCGGCGTGGCGGCTTGCGTCAGCGCCGCCAGACGGTTGGCGAAGTCGTCAACGCGAGTATCGCTGGTCGCCGATTTCAAGTCCTTGAGACCATCATCAATCAAGCCACTGAAAGCTTTCTCACCGCGCTCACTGCTGCCGCCCTGGCCCGCCTGCACATCGAGCATACCTGCCATGCCGGCGGAAAAATTCTGCGCCGCTGTGGTTTCGCCGTCAGCCTGGGCCTGAGCGGAGACCGCAGCAGCCTTTGGCTGAGCCTGACTGCTCGCGGAAATATGCCCACCCTGCTCCATCGCCATGCGTAGGGCCGGCAAAGCGTCGAGTGGATCGGCCTCAGGATCGAATTCGCCTTCGCCTGCAGACGCCTGCGTCAGCGCAGCCGCAGGTGCTGCCGTTAGGGCCGCATCGACAGCGGTTTGCGCAGGCGTCGCGACGACAGCCTCCGGCACAGCGGGGGCCGGAGTCGTTATTTGCAATTCGGTTGATAATAACGGATCGACAGCGGGGTCTACCGGCGCGGCATCGGCGACCGGCGCCGCATCCGGATCCGCATCCGATGCGTCCTCGCTCACTGCCCTGTCATCGGACGGCGCCGGTTTCTCGGCGGGCAAGGATTTGCCGCTATCGGCAACGGCGGCGTCCGGCGCGGCAGACTTGTCATTGCCGACATCCTTGCGATTCGGGGCGTCGGGAGTCTTGTCCCGTACAGGTTTCACCGGCGCATCCGCTGTGGCAACAGGCTTGCTCTGGCCTTGTCTGGCATACACCTGAGAGAAGCTGGACGCCTTGTCCCCGGGCTCAGCAGGCTGCGCCGACAACTTGGCGGAGGCCGCTTGAATTTTGGCCTGTGCGGCGGCCTGAAGCAAAATATTTTGGGTGACGGGCATGAAACGCTCTCCGCTGCACTGGGATCGAAGGTACAGATGCGAAGATCACTGCAAGGTTTGAGCCAGCATTTCAGTGAGGACGCTGAGGGTCCCCCGGTTCGGCGCGGGAACGTTTGAGTTCAGCTTCATAGAGAGGACGGATAATGTCGAACTCGTTGTTGATTTCAACAATCAGCGTCTTGATAACTTCAAGGGGGACGTGATGAACCCTTTGCTCAAGCGCACTGCACAGCTCAGCGAGGTGAATGGCGCCCATGTTGCTGCTGCTGCCCTTGAAACTGTGAGCGGCAGCGCCCACTGATTCAGCCGTGTCGGCATTGCGCAAGACGTGCAGGCGCTCTTCGGAATCAGAGAGAAAGATATCCAGCAAAATCGGATAGTCATCCTCCATGACCTCATGCAACGCGGTTAACACGTTGTGGTCCAGATGTCTGTCAGCCACTTGCTCACTCCTTGATCAAGAATGCGTGGATTATGCCTCAGCGTCCCAGAAAAACTCTACGCGGGCGCTTCGACCATCGTCGGACCAACTCGCGCCATGGCTGAGTTGGCGGATCACGCTCACTCCCCTTCCCGACAGACGGACATCATCGAGCGGACGCGCCAGGACTCGCTCGACGTCAAAGCCTTTGCCGCTGTCGTCGACGCGAATGACCAGACAACCGCCATCGCCTCTCGGCGACACTTCCAGATGCACCCGGACATAGCCATTCTGCAGCGCATCAAGACGTGAGTTGCGCTGTTGATAATAGAGGGCAAAACCCGCGGCATCGCGTTTGAGACTGGAGTCCAGACCTAACACGCCATGCTCCAGAGCGTTGGAATACAGCTCCGCGAGCACACTGTAAAGTGCACCGCTCTGCGAGCGCAGGCCATGAACTTCCAACAACAATTGCAGCATGTAAGGCAACGGATTGAAGCGTTTGAGCGTGGCCGCGCGAAACTCGAAGCTTACCGACCAGTCCAGAGGTGAGGACTGGCCGCTGTCCGAGTAGACCAGCGGCGGCGGGGTGAACTGCGCAGGTTCCAGCAGACAGACTTCGACCATACTGACATCGTCGCGCGCTTCACCGCGGAAATCGCGCAATGCCTGCTCAATGTCTTCGAACAGCTGGTCGGGCTGACGATTTGCCGCAAAAACCTGCTGCAAGCGCTCCACGCCGAACAACTGCTCGTTGGCATCGCTGGTGTCGATCACTCCGTCGGACAGCAAAAAAACCCGATCGCCAGGCGCCATGGGAAAAACTTCGGTGCTATCGGCGAAAGCTTCCGCACTCAGTACGCCCAGCGGTAAATGCCGAGACACCAACGGCGTTCGCTCACCATTGGCGATCGTGTGCAAATAACCGTCCGGCATGCCGCCGTTCCACACTTCCAGTGAGCGTCGCTGAAAATTCAAACACAACAGCGTTGCACAGCAGAACATGTCCACCGGCAGGATACGCTTGAGCTTGGCATTCATCTCACGCAGGGTTTCCGCCAAACCGTAGCCCTTGGCAGTCATGCCGTAGAACACTTCCGCCAGAGGCATGGCACCCACTGCGGCCGGCAAACCATGGCCGGTGAAATCGCCGAGCAGCACATGCATGTGCCCGGCAGGCGTGAAGGCTGCCAGCAGGAGGTCGCCGTTGAACAGCGCATAAGGCGATTGCAGATAGCGAATATTGGGAGCGCTAAGGCAACCAGAATGGGCTACTTTATCGAAGACCGCCTTGGCCACGCGCTGTTCATTGAGCAAGTAATCATGATGTCGGGCGATCTGGTCACGCTGCTGCAGCACGGTCTCCTGCAAGCGCCGCAAGCGATCCATCGCCTTGATCTTGGCAGCCAGGATCACCAGGTTGTACGGCTTCGCCAGAAAGTCGTCGCCACCGGCTTCAAGACAACGGGCCAGAGCCTCGCTTTCGCTCAACGACGTGAGGAAGATGATCGGCACCAGGGTTTCCCCGGCCAGCGCCTTGATCTGCCGCGCAGCTTCAAAGCCGTCCATCACCGGCATCATGGCGTCCATCAACACCAGTTGCGGACGCTGCTGACGAAACGCTTCAACCGCCTCGGCTCCATTGGCAGCCGTCAGCACTTCATGACCCTGACGACGGACAATGCTCGACAGCAGCAGGCGATCGGCGGCGCTGTCTTCGGCGATGAGGATCGTCAGCGGCTCGAGCGAGGATTGCACAGCGGTCATGCTACGTCGAAGATCTGTTCGAAATTAGAAATGGCGAGAATCTTACGCACATCGGCGTTGGCGTGAGTAAGCGTGATTTCGGCATTTTCGCCGCCGGCGTGATCACGTAATAACAACAGCATGCCGAGGGCGGAACTGTCGAGATAGGTGGCGCCCTTCAGGTCAACTTCGAAATATTCGGGTTTTGGTTCAAGATTCTCGTAGGACTCACGAAATTCCTGATGCGTGGTGAAATCGAATCGTCCCTTGATCGATATCGTCAGCTTTTTCCCATCCTGGGAAGTTTCGGTTTGAACTGACATTGAACGGCTTCCTTGTCATTGATGAATATGTTTGTACAAGGTTTAGCATTTGACGCGGATGGCGGCAAGGCTGACGGCTTACTGATTCAAAACTCATCCCTGCGCGGCAACCGCTGCGACAATTCGTCCAGCAGCTTCTGCTCGCGCCTGTCCTCCAGCGCCCGCGCTTCATCGGTGTAACGCTGGACCAGTTTGCGCAACCCTTCGACCCGGGCGAACGCTTGCTGCCAGGTGTCACGCGCCTTATTGAGATTGTTCTGGTGCCAGGCCAGGCTCTGGCGTTGCTGATCGATGGCGATGCCCAGCTGCGCGAGAAAGCCTTGATAGCCCAACAGCCACTGACCGGAAACACCGCTGCTGCCGCGCACGATCCACTGTTCCTGATAATCGAGACGGAACGCCTCAAGGTCAGCCAGTTTGCTTTCAGCCAAACGCACCTGCCCTTGGAAATGCCCCAGGCGCTGAACAGCGGTCTTCTCGGCCTTTTCAGCCATTTCGACCACCGGCGCCAGGCGAGCTGCCCGACTCTGCGCCATGATCGATTAACCGCCGGCCGCGGGCGCGAAGATCGAGCCGAGATAGGCTTCGCTCTCACCCAGGCTGATGCTGTCGTTCAAACCCTGCCGCAGGTATTTGACCAGCTGCGGATGCAGGGCAATCGCCAGATCAGTCTCGCGGTCACCGCCGGGGACGTAGGCGCCCACGCTGATGAGGTCGCGGCTTTGCTGGTAGCGCGACCACAATTGTTTGAAATACTGAGCGCGGTTCATGTGTTCCTGCGTGACCACCGACGGCATGACCCGGCTGATCGACGCTTCGATATCAATGGCCGGGTAATGACCTTCTTCGGCCAGGCGGCGAGACAACACGATGTGGCCGTCGAGCACGCCTCGCGCCGAATCGGCGATCGGGTCCTGCTGATCATCACCTTCAGACAAAACGGTGTAAAAGGCAGTGATCGAACCGCCGCCCTTCTCGGCGTTACCGGCGCGCTCCACCAGTTTTGGCAATTTGGCGAACACCGATGGCGGATACCCTTTGGTCGCTGGCGGTTCACCGATGGCCAAGGCGATTTCCCGCTGGGCCTGGGCAAATCGGGTCAGCGAATCCATGAGCAACAACACGTTCTTGCCCTTATCGCGGAAATACTCGGCAATGCGTGTGCAGTACATCGCAGCGCGCAGGCGCATCAACGGCGCATCATCCGCTGGGGACGCAACGACCACGGCGCGCTTGAGGCCTTCTTCACCAAGGCTGTGCTCAATGAATTCCTTGACTTCGCGACCGCGCTCACCGATCAGGCCGACCACAATAATGTCGGCCTCGGTGAAGCGCGTCATCATGCCCAACAGTACGCTCTTGCCGACGCCGGTACCGGCGAACAGGCCAAGACGCTGGCCGCGCCCCACCGTCAACAGGCCGTTGATCGAGCGAATACCCACGTCCAGCGGTTCGCTGATCGGGTGGCGTTTGAGCGGGTTGATGGTCGGGCCGTCCATCGGCACCCAGTCTTCGGCTTTCATTCCGCCTTTGCCGTCCAGCGCGCGACCGGCACCATCCAGCACCCGACCGAGCATGCTCATGCCCATCGGCAGTCGCCCTGTGTCGGCCAGCGGTACCACGCGAGCGCCCGGGGCGATGCCGGCGACGCTGCCAACCGGCATCAGGAATACCTTGCTGCCGGAAAAGCCCATGACTTCGGCTTCCACTTCAACCGGGTGATAACTGTCGTCATTGATGACCATGCAGCGGCTGCCCATGGCGGCACGCAAGCCTTCGGCCTCAAGGGTCAAGCCGACCATACGCAGCAAGCGACCTTCGAGAATCGGCGCGCCGGCCAGTTCAGTCGCCTCGGCATACGTACCCAGGCGCTTGGCGAAGCTGGTGCGATCAAGGCGCATCGGGATCGTTCGCTACTGGCTCGGCGACCGGCTTGGTTTCGATCGGCAATTCAAGGCTTATGTCGGGCGCGGACGGGTTCAGGGACTGTTCGTGCATTTGATCGAACAACTTGTCCATAACGCGGGCGACGCGGGTTTCCACCGTGGCGTCGATGCGGCTGTGCTCGGTTTCAACCCGGCAGCCACCAGGCAGCAAGGCTTCATCCTCGACAATGCGCCAGGTTTCCTCGTGACGCTCGCGCAGGGCTTTAACCTGTTCGAAATCCTGCGGATTGATGAACAGACGCACGTTATTCACGCCCAACGGCAACAGCTTGAGCGCGTCACGCATGACGCTTTCGATCTGCGTCGAGTCGATGGCCAGTTCCCGCTGAATCACCTGTTTGGTGACGTGCTGCACGAGGTCCACCAGCGACCGCTCAATCAGCGTGTCCTGCTCGGCGATCGGTTCGAACAGATGAGCCATCAGCTCCTCAAGCGCGGCAATCTTGGTTGCCAAAGCGGCTTCCGCTTCCTGACGAACCTTCAACGTGGTGCTATGAAAACCTTCTTTCTCGCCCACCGCGAAGCCTTCGTTGTAGGCCTCCTGACGAATGCTTTCGAGTTCTTCGAGGGTCAGTGGCTGGACTTCTTCCAGCGGCACTTCCTCCATCTCCGGCGGCTCGGGCTCGAGCTCCAGTTCCGGCTCGGGTTCAGGCACATGCGGATCGAAGCTTGGCAGCGACCAGATATCGAAACCACCGACATCCTTGGCACGGATCAGGTCGGTTTGGGACTCATCGTGTTTGGTCGACATAGTGAATTTAGATCATCTCTTCGCCGCCCTTCCCGCCGAGAACGATTTCTCCGGCTTCGGCCATACGGCGAGCAATGGTGAGGATTTCTTTCTGTGCGGTTTCCACGTCGCTGACGCGCACCGGGCCTTTCGCCTCGAGGTCGTCGCGCAGCAGCTCGGCCGCTCGTTTGGACATGTTCTTGAAGATCTTTTCCTTGACGCCTTCGTCGGAGCCTTTGAGGGCCAGCACCAGCACATCGGAGGAGACTTCGCGCAACAGCGCCTGGATGCCGCGGTCGTCGACGTCGGCGAGGTTGTTGAACACGAACATGAGGTCTTCGATCTGACCGGACAGGTCTTCGTCGACTTCGCGGATCGAATCCATCAGCTGACCTTCGATCGAGCTGTCGAGGAAGTTCATGATATCGGCCGCACGCTTGATGCCACCCAGGGTGGTGCGCGAGGCGTTCGAGTTGCCGGAGAACTGCTTCTCGAGAATCTGGTTGAGTTCTTTAAGCGCAGCTGGCTGGACGGTGTTCAGCGACGAGACGCGCAGGATAATGTCCAGACGCACCTTGTGGTCGAAATTGCCGAGTACTTCGCCAGCCTGATCCGGGTCGAGATACGCCACCACGATCGCCTGAATCTGCGGGTGCTCGTAACGGATCACGTCGGCCACGGCGCGCGGCTCCATCCACTTCAGGCTGTCGAGACCGCTGGTGTTGCCGCCTAATAGGATACGATCGATCAGGCCGTTGGCTTTGTCTTCGCCCAGCGCCTGCGTGAGCATTTTGCGCACGTAGTCGTCGGAGCCGACGCCCAGACTGGTCTGATCGCCGACGATGTCGACGAACTCGCTCATCACCTGTTCGACCTGCTCGCGGTGCACGTTACCCATTTGGGCCATGGCCACGCCGACACGCTGGACCTCTTTGGGCCCCATGTGGCGCAACACCTGGGCAGCATCGGTCGAACCCAGCGACAGCAGCAGGATCGCGGCCTTGTCGACTTTGGTCAGTTTTTCGGCAGCGACTCGGTTATCACTCATCTGCGTTAATCCACTCTTTCACGACCTGGGCCACACGACCCGGATCTTCTGCCACCAGACTCTTGATTGCATTCAACTGCGCGTCATAGCCTTCGCTTGGGCTCGGCAACAGAATGCTCTGCGGGCCGCCGAGGCTGACGCGGTCGTTGGCCAGTTCACCGTCAAGGCCGCCCATGCCACCGAGCTCGACGTCGCTGCCGATGCCGGCCAGCTGCTTGCCTTTGCCGCCACCGGTGATGTTGTTGAGCACCGGACGCAGTACACCGAACACCAGCACCAGAATGAACAACACACCCAGCACTTGCTTGACGATGTCCCAGAACCACGGCTGGGAGTAGAACGGAATGTCGGCGATCACCTCACCGCGCTCGGCGGAGAACGGCATGTTGATCACGCTGACACTGTCGCCACGGCTGGCATCGAAACCAACGGCGTCCTGCACCAGACGCGTGAAGCGTGCCAGCTCGTCAGCGGTCCACGGCGCGCGGCTGGTTTCGCCGTTGGCCGCGTTGACTTTGACCTGATCGTCGACAACTACCGACACCGACAGGCGATTCAAACGGCCCTGCTGTTGTTTGGTGTGGCTGATGGAACGGTCGAGCTCGAAGTTCTTGGTGGACTGCTGACGCTTGTCCGCCGGGTACGGTGCGAGCATTGGCTGGCCGGTGGCCGGGTCCATGACCTGTTGACCGTTGGCGTCCAGCAGCGGCTGGCCTGGCTGCACCATACCGGCCGCCGCCGTAGCACCACCGGTGGTTTGCGGCGCCGAGGCCGGCGCTGGCGGCTGATTGCTCAGTGCGCCCGGAATGCCTTGCGGACCATTACTGGTGGTGCGTTGTTCGTTGACCGACTGCTCGCTGCGCAACGCCGGCTGATCCGGGTTGAACTGCTCGGAGGTCGACTCGACGGCGCTGAAATCGACGTCAGCCGAGACTTCAGCTTTGTAGCGATCGTTGCCCAACACCGGCTGCAGAATGTTGTGCACGCGCTGGGTCAGCATGCTTTCCATGCGACGGCTGTAATCGAATTGCTTGCCGGCCATCGTCAGTTCGGAGTTCTCCGCCTGATCCGATAACAGGTTGCCCTTCTGGTCGACGACGGTAATCTGCGATTTGCTCAGCTCAGGCACGCTGGTTGCGACCAGGTTGATGATCGCCACCACCTGACCCGGCTCCAGCGAACGGCCGGAATACAGTTCGACCAGAACCGACGCGCTTGGCTTGCGCTCGTCGCGCACGAACACCGAGCTTTTCGGGATGGCCAGGTGCACCCGCGCACCCTTGACGTTGTTCAGGCTGGAAATGGTCCGCGCCAGTTCGCCTTCAAGGCCGCGACGATATCGCGTCGCCTCCATGAACTGGCTGGTGCCCAGGCCCTGCTCCTTGTCGAGGATCTCGAAACCGATGTTGCCATCGCTGGGAGTGACACCAGCGCCCGCGAGTTTGAGCCGCGCACGGGACAGGTCTTCGGCCTTGACCAGCAAGGCGCCGGAGTTAGGTTCGACGGTGTAAGGAATATCAGCGGCGGCCAGGGTGTCCATGACCTGTTTGGCGTCCATACCGGCAAGGCTGCCGTACAACGGGCGGTAGTCCGGTTGCTGCGACCACAACACGACGGCGAAGCCAATTGCCACGCTCGCAGCCAGGCCGACCAACAGGCCTACCTGACGCAACATGGTCATCTCGGAGAGGTTTTCCAGGAAGGACAAACCGAACAGCGGCGCTTTGCCGTCTATCGGAGTGGACTTGGCCGGAACATTATCGGCGGCTGCATCTGCCATGACTCAATCTCGTCCTTATACCGGCATCTGCATGATGTCTTGGTAAGCCTGAACCAGTTTGTTACGCACCTGGGTCAGCGCTTGAAAAGACACACTGGCTTTCTGCGAGGAAATCATCACGTCCGTCAGGTCGACGCCGCTTTTGCCGATCTCGAAGGCGGAGGCCAACTGACTGGACGCTTGCTGGGTTTCGCTGACTTTATTCACGGCCTGACCGAGCATGTCGGAAAAGCTGCTGCCACTCAATTCAGGGACGGCGGCAGTCGACTTAGGCGCAGACATGGCATCCATTTGCATGGCCCGCATGTCCAGCATCAATCGATTGAATTCAATACCTTGGCTCATGATCTGCTCTCTTTGGCGACCCGCAATTTTTTGACACTCACTCGGCGGGTAATGAGGTGTTAGCAAGACCGGTGCCAGCTCGATGGCAGCGCTGAACAAAAGGCCTGCGGGACATTGTCGCAGCCCTCGTCAGGTGGCGAACAGATACGCTTCCACATCCATCCCGGCGTCGCGCATTTGCGCCAGTTTGTAACGCAGAGTGCGCGGACTGATGCCCAGCCGCTCGGCCGCTTCCTTGCGCCGACCACGCTCGGCGCGCAGGGTGTCGATGATCATCTGGAATTCGCGACGACGCAGGTCATCGCCCAGCGCCCCGGCAGGTTCAGACTCGGCTTGCAGCGCACCCATCGATGCCGGCGCGACTGGCGACAGAGGTGCAAAGATGACTGGCCCGGTAAGGCAGAAGTCCTGTGGCTGGATCAAACCACCCTGCTGCAGGATGAGCGCGCGCTGAATGGCGTTATCCAGTTCGCGCACATTGCCAGGCCATGGGTAACTAATCAGACATGCCTGTGCCGCGGGCGATAATTTGGCTGCCGCATGCTTCATTTTATTGACGTGCTTGTTCAAAAGCCGCTCTGCCAGCGGCAGGATATCGGCGGTGCGCTCGCGTAATGGCCGCCAGGCGAGCGGGAACACCGAGAGCCGGTAGTAGAGATCTTCACGGAATCGCCCCGCCGCCACTTC
>NZ_JMCL01000050.1 GCF_000690905.1 Pseudomonas sp. Ant30-3
GGCGGTGACGATCATCGGAGAAAATCCCCACGCCTTCATCGCCTTTCCAGCTGACCGCTTCGACTTCGCAGATGGCCTGCAGCAACGGCCCCATGCTCGACGCGTCAGGCGTGATACGGCGAACTTCAGCGCCGCAGGCCGCGATCCGCTTGCGCGCCCGCCGCAATTTGTAACGCGGGTCACCGGACACTTCCTGGCGATCAGCGTCGCTGATCAAGTGCACGGGCACGCGGCAGCTGAGGCGCCGTTCGCCGGTCGAGCTGTGAGCCATCCATTCGGTCAGCGCGCTCTCGGCGCCGATCGGTTCGGACAGTTCGTTGAGCTGGAGCAGGGCATGCGGCAACCGTCGGCGGATCTCGATCAACGCCTTGCGCATGTCGTCGGCGTCTACGCGAGCGAGCAATGCCAAACGGTCAGTCAGCGGATAGCCGAGATGATGCAGCACCCGAAACGGCAACCTGCCGAAGCGCTCGACCGAGGCCACCAGCGGCAGGCAAAACACCAGTTCGATGCCCTGCCAGCCAAGCAGCACGTGCAAACGATCGGCGCCGCTCAGCGCCTGTTCGGATGCGCACATCCAGGCGAGCGCGTTGAATGGCGTGTGGTCCATCACTCGCAGACGCAGCGCTTCGTAAGCCGCTGCGGGAAAATCTGCTGCGCACAATGAAGTGCGCCATTCGAATCGCGCTGCCATAAGCTCAGGTCACCGATGCTGTAACGGTTGAACGTTCCGGTTTGCGCAGGGCATCAAGGCGCGAACCGCTGTAACGGGTTTCCCGATAGAAGCGCCAACGGCCAAACAAACCGTAGACGTTCATGACCCGCCCTTGTTCTCTGTAGCCCGTGCGGATGTGCAGCTTCAATGCCGGAATGTTGTTCGAGTCGCACACATCCACCACCGTGTTGCAGCCTTGCGCCTGCATGGTTCTCCACAGTCGGGTCTGCAGGTCCATTGACAACCGGGTGCCCCAGTAAGCGCGGCTCAGTTCGCCTCCGAACTCGAAAAACTCGCCGGGTTTTACCGCAAAGCTGCAACCGTAGTGGTGCTTGTCGTGATAGTCGCGGGTGGCGCCCCAGATGAAGGCGACTGCGTCACCGGCGCCGTCGACGTGCATCTGCCCGGTGAAACCTTCACGGGCCAGTTCGGCCATGGTCTCCACGCGATCACCAAAGTAGCGCGTGAACGCCACCGCGTTCTCCGGCGTGATGGTGACGACTTTGAGCGGCGGGTACGGTCGCAATTTATGCGGCGGGATCGGCGTGACCAGGTCGCGCTCCATCCACAACAATTCCCAGTGGAAAAAAACATGACGCTTCCAGCCTTTGGCGGCAGTAGCGCGCCAACCTTTTTGCCTGATGTGCTCAGCAAGCTTCTTGAAAAAAACACTCATGTGACTGGCTCCTGACGGTGTTGACCGTGGATGGAGAGGCTTACCGTGCGGCCAAATGCTTGCGCGGCAAACCATGCGATGAGGAATCATGAGGTGCTCCAGCTCAGGGCAAAGAGAGTTTCCCCCGGCAAATCGAAGCTGACGCGACCGTCGCGGCAACTGAACGGTGCGTCGCGGGCGCGATTGTCGGCGCCGAAGTACCGCAGTGACGCGCCGGCGAGCGGGCAGGGGATTGCACCCACATTCACCTGCTGGCGTCGCGTACCTTTGTTGACCCCCAACAGGCTGCGCTTGGCGTCCTCGGCCATGGCCAGCACGTCGACCTCGAACGCATCGTTCTCCAGCCCAAGCACATTGTGCAGCCAGTGTTGCTGGATGAATTGCTGGGCCAGGCCCACCGGTTTCAGTTCGAAACGGTTTTCGCCCAGCACGCGCAACATGCCCTTGGGGTAGTTCGGTTCATCGGCCGCCTGGAACCAGCTCAACATGTCGAGCAAGCCATCCTGCGCGGAGTTGATGACCACCGAAGTCCACCACAGCGCAGCGAAATGGGTTTCCTGATCGTAGGGGCTCAGGCTCGAGCCACTTGACATGTTGGTCTGGTCCAGCAGCAACGCCTTGCGCGGCCGTCCCTGGGCGTCGAGCCCGACCAGATCGGCGGCGCGCCGAACGCTGTCGCGGTAGACACGCGTGGCGAGCAGGTCGCGAATCATCCACTCGTGCCACGCCAACGCGTCAATCTGGTCGGGGGATTCCGCCAGCAGGCGCTTGGCCCAATCGATGCCGCGCTTGTCGGCCGCATTGTCGGCAAACGGCCCGTTGATCAGGCGCGACGTGGCGGGCATCGCAATGCGCACGCCGGCCTTGGCATTGGCCGGGTCGCTGCGCACTTGCCGGGCCATGCTGTTGAAGATGCTTTGATAGCTGGCGTAATCGGCGTAATTGAGGTTGGGTTCGTCGGCGAAACCGATGTAGTGCGTACCTTTGCCGCCCAGTTTGCGCGTGGCGGCGAGCCAGGCGTCGAGGCCGGAGTTGCTCATGGTGTCGGCGCGCAGATCGGCCTGGCGTTTGCTGCCGGCCAGCAAGGTCAGGTCCTGAGTGATGCCAAAGCGGTTCTGGTACAGCGCCCGAAACGCATCTTCGTACTGCGGATCGTTGGCGGTGATGTCGACAAAACTGTAGAAGGTCGCCGCTTGCAGATTGAGTGCATCGAGGGTCGCAAAGCTGGCGGGCGGCGGCAGCACGTAGGGCAGGGCGATGCCCAGGTTCGGGGTTTTACCGAGGACTTTTTTGTGCAACGTCAAACGGGTCTGGCCGTCGTCTTCACGCACGGGTTTGAGCTGCTGCGGGTTTTGCGCGAACAGGTTCGCCGTGCCGTCGAGCCAGAATGCCGCTTTGCCGCTGCCTTGCAGGCGCAGGCGCCAGACCTGTTCTTGCGGGCTGACGGGTAACTCGACTTTATCAAACTGCCAGTAGGCTCGATAAGGTTTGAGCGCCAGCGCCACGCGTTGGTTATCGCCTACGCGCTGCGCCTGCAAGGCGCTGACGCCACCGTGAAATTTGCCGGCGAGCACCGCACGTTCGCCAGGCGCGACTTTGAAATACAACTCGTCACCGCTGCGGGTTTCAGCGCTGAAATGCACCTTGGCCGGGGCGAACAACGCCACGGTGTGGGCGTCATGCTCAATGCGATAACTGCGGAAACTGTAACCCGGTATCTCCAGTCGATAACTGGCCGCGCTCGGCACCAGCGGCCAGCTCTGAGTGCCACGGCTTTCGCTGGCGGCAATCAGCCGCTCTCCCTGCAATTTGCCTTGGCCATCAAGCAGGTAAATACGCTCTTCGTTGGCATCCGCCTGCCATGCCGGGACCCAGCGGACCGTCAATGTATCGGGCCGATCCGGTTGCAGGAAAAGGCTGCCATCGCGTATATCCGCCCAACGCATGGGCGCTGCCTGAGCGCTCACAGCGAGGCCCAGGCTGAGGAGCAGGATCAGGCGTGTCATGCCGACTTCCGCTGCAGCATTTGCAACATCGGGCTGAAGTCGCTGGGCAGGATGACCAGGGTTTGCCAGACCGGCACACCGCTCAATCGGCAATACATCACCAGCAGCGCCACGGTCACCGCCAGATAAGCGATGGACGAAGCCGTTGCGGCGCCAACGATGCCGTACAGGGGGATCAGCACAAGGTTGAGCGCCAGGTTGAGCAAGGCGCCGAGGCCCATCAGCAACGAGATCGTGCCGGGGCGGTTTTTGCCCAGCAAGTCCAGGCGCAGGATGCTCGCGTAGCACAGGCCGAGCAGGCCCGGCAGCAGCGCGAGCAACGCCGGGTACGCCGGTTGATAGGCGATACCGAACAGCGTGACGATCAGCCATTCGCCAATCACCGCCATGGTCAGGCAGGCGCCGAGCATCACCGTCGCGGTCAGGCGTAGCGCCAGCGGGGTGACTTTGTCCATGCCCTCATCCTGCTGCAGCAGGCGTTTCATCAGCGGTGTGGTCACCGCTTCCGGAACGATCAGGAGCAATTCGGCGGCGGCGCTGGCCATCGCGTAATGACCCAGCGCGGTGCTGCCGAGCAGGGCGCCGATGAACAGGTAATCGGAACGCAGGATCACTTGCTGGAAAAGCAGATCAGGATGACTGCGGGCACTGAAACGCAGCAGTTCGTTCTGGCTGGCGCGGTCCCATTGCAGTTTCAATGGCTGCGCGCGCTTGAGCCAGAACCAGCCCGCCAGCACCACCAGGCTGATGCCCGCCAGCCAACTGATCAATGCGGCTTCCAGCGCGGCGTCTTTCCACATCCAGAAGAGGGCAAGAAACAACAGCAGCGGCGCAAGGGACTCGATCAGGCGCAGGACGTTGAACGCCATGATCCCGCCAGAGGCATTGTGCAACGTCAGCAGACCACTTTTGAGCACGGTCAACGGCACCGCCAGCAGCAACAACCAGGCGAGTAGACCGAGTTGCATGGTGATATCGAGTTCGGCGCCGAACTCGCGCGTCAGCGTCACCACCAGCAACGTCAGCAGACCGGCCAGCAGGCAGCCGAAGACCAACACCTGACTGAGCAACAACCCCATAGGCCGCTGCTTGGCCGCTTGAAACCCGACCGCCGAATTGAGCCCACCGCTGGTGGCGGCGCTGATCAGGTCGGGCAGGACGCTGAGCAGCGCGAACAGGCCGCGTTCGCTCGGCCCCAATATCCGCGCCAGCAAAACGTTGCGCAGCAAGCGTAGAGCGATCATCGCCAGCTTGGTGCCCATGCTCATGGCCAAGTGTTTGAGATAGGTGCTGCGGCTCATGGGCGTGCCCCGCGATAAATGCGCCACGACAACAATTCCGGGTTGCGCGCGGTGCGCTGGCTGACGCCAAAACGCGGTAATGCCAGCGGATCTTCGACGCCACGGTAGAGGCCGGTGCCGGTGCCCAGTCCGAACGCGTAGTCGTGTTGCGCCACGTGTTGGCGGACACGCGCGTCGTTGTCGCCGTTGGGGTAGCAATAGACCGGCAGCGGCCGATTGCAGCCGTTCAACAGCGCATCGCGGCTGCGCCTCAGTTCTTCGTCGAGACGTTGATCATCAAGCCCGGTGAGAATCGCGTGGCTGGCGCCGTGCGGACCGAATCGCACCAGTCCGGAAGCTTCCAGCGAGCGCACCTGATGCCAGTCCAGCGCTTGCGGCATTGACTCCCGCGGGCAGTCATCAGTCAGGCGACTGAGATCATGCGGAGCAAGGGTTTTCAGGGTTTGCAGATACTGCAGAAGCGCCAGGCTGCGGTGCTGCACATGACCTTCACCCAGCTGCGCAGGCACCGGCCGACCGGCCATGTTCAAACGGTTGATGATGTGTGCCCGGGCTTTCTCGCCATGGCTGCCCCACAGGGTTTCACCTATGCTTTCCCACCAGAACCGCTGCCGGCTGCCGATGAAATCGGTGGAGAGAAATATGCTCGCCGGCACCCGGTGTTTTTGCAGCAGCGGGAAGGCATTCAAAGCGTTGTCGCGCCAGCCATCGTCGAAGGTCAGCGCGACTTTCGGCCGCTCGGAGCGCAGCGTGCCGGGTTGCAGAATATCCATCAGCGGCACGCAGTCGAAATGGCGTTTCAGCCAGATCAGCAGGTGCTCGAAGGCATTCGGCCCGACACACAATTCATTGCGATGGGGCAGGGCGGCGGCATTGTCGTCGGCCAGCACCCGGTGCAGCATCAGAATCACCCCGGCACCGTGCAGCTGGTTCCGTCCTACCGGCGAGTTGAGGTACAGCCAGCCACTGGTGCGTTTTAACAGTTGTCTGATCGCCATGGCACGCTCCTTTGTTCAACGATTCTGTTCCGGATTCCACTGTGCGTAGCGCTGGCCACGCAGGAACTGCCACAGACCGATACTCATCCCGGCAAGGGTCACCAGTAGAAACGCGGCGAGGCGAAAGGGTTTGGGCAAGCGGTGTCTGGAGTCCATCAGCCCGGCGATGGCTACGGTGTAGCCGAACAGCTGCGCAATCAGGCTCAAGCGATAAAAACCGTGTTCTTGCCACAGCCAGAAATTGCTCAGCAGCAACGGCAGCAGCAGGATCGGCGCCAGTCGGCGGATCAGCTTGTGACTGATCAAAGCAATCGAATAGAGCCCATGTTTCATCGGATTGAGCAGCTCGCTGCGTTGGGCCAGGCTTTGCAGGCCGCCAACGGTGACGCGCTGACGGCGACGCAATTGCTTGTCGGCTTCGTCGACACCGTGGTCGATCACCTGAGCTTCGGGCACATAGACGATCTGTTTGTGCGCAACCGGCGCGCAGGTACTGATGAAGAAGTCGTCGTTGACCTCCGCCGGGATGTTCTGGAACAACTCGCGACGCAGCGCGAGCAGGGCACCGTCAGCGGACACCATGCAGCCTGTGCGGTTTTCGACCTTGCGCAGCCAGCCTTCGTAATGCCGATAGAGGCTGTCGCCGACACTCAAGCCACCGCCGGTCACCGGGATCACCATGTGCCCGGCGCAGGCACCGACGTCGGGGTCGGCGAGGGGCGCGAGCAAATGGCCGAGGGTGTCGCGCGACCATTGGTTGTCGGCGTCGGTGAACACCAGAATGTCTCCAGTGCTCAATGCTGCCCCAGCGTTAAGCGTGGCGGCCTTGCCTTGACGCGGCAGGTCAAGCACGGTGATGCGCGGGTCGACCACCCGGTGCGCGCAGGCCACGGTGTCATCGGTGGAACCGTCGCTGGCCAGAATGATTTGCAGCGACGCCGGCTGATAATCCTGGGCAAGCAGGGTGCGCAACTTGTGTTCGATGTGCCGCGCCTCATTGTGCGCGGCAATCACGATACTGATGTTCATTGGCGCCGGGGGCGTGATGCGCCGCGCCGGAAACAGCGGCGCCAGCACGGTCAGCAGTAATGGGTAGCCGACGTAGGCGTACGCGGGCAGCAACAGGCAAGTCCAGAAAATGAATTCAGCCACGGGCAGGCCTCCTGGCAGTCCAACGACACATACTCAAGACAAACGCAGCGCCGGCCAGGTGTAAACGCACCCAATGTAAACCCCACAGTTGCAGGGTCAGACCGATGTCGCGGTGCTTGTGGCTCTGCCGCACGCTCATCACCAAGGCCGGCAGGGTGGAGAGCATGAGCATCAGCAATGCGTGATGAAGGAAACCGCCCATCAGCGCCGATATCGCCAGAAAGTCCAGCAGCCAGGCACCCAGAGATAACAGCGGAAAGCGCAGCAGTCGCAGACTGACACCGTTGTTGCGCAGCAATTGCAGATGGCTGCCTTGACGCCACAGTTCCTTGCCCAACCATTCGCGCCAGTTGGCCTCATAGCCCCAATGCAGGGCGACGCTTTGATTGATCGCCAATATTTGCGCGCCGGCCAGATGCTGACGCAGTGTGAAATCCTTGTCTTCGCCGGTGCGCAGGCGTTCGTCGAAACCGCCGACCTGGTCGAACCAGCCGCGGCGCATCAACAGATTGTTGCTGGGCAGCCAGTCGACCTTGCGTACGGCGTCAGAGTACGGGCGCAACGTGCGCCGTTGCCAGGCCGTGGCGTACCACGGCGCCTGGGCCGGGGTGTGCAGATCAAGACCGAAGACATCCGCCTGGCCGGCGCTTTCCAGGTCGATCAAGCGCCGCAGCCAGTCTTCCGGCATTTCCACGTCGGCGTCGATAAAGGCCAGCCATTCCCCCGTGGCGATTGCCGTACCGCGATTGCGTAGCGCGCCGATCAGCACCCCCGGCACCACCAGCACCTGCGCGCCGAACTGTCGGGCAATCTGTGGGCCTTGGTCGCTGGAGCCGTTGTCGACCACGATCAACTCGCAGTCGAGATTGGCGGCATGGGCGGCTTTTTGTGCCGCGAGCAGCGTGCGGCCGATGTGCTTCGCTTCGTTGTACATCGGAATGACAATACTGATTCGACTCATGCCTTGGCCTCCGGCAACGGACTTTCTTCGGCTTTCAAACGCAGCACGCTGGTCAGGGCGAGCATGATCCACACGTACTTCTGGTTTGGCGCACTGAGGAACATCAGGAACAGCGTCAGTGCCAGGAAACTCATGCTCAGGTGCGTCAACAGATCCGCCTGCGGGCCGTTGCGTCGCAGCAGCCAGGCGCTTCGCGCGCGGATCAGGTTGTACAGGCCCAGCCCCAGCATGCCGACGAACATCAGCCCGGCGGGGATGCCCAGCTCACTGAAAATTTCCAGGTAGGTGTTGTGCGCGCGCCGGTACAGGTCGCCAATCTTGCGGTTGGCCGAGAAGGCCTTGGCGTAACCGGTGGTGGCGTAGTGCAGCGGGAAGGTCCCCGGCCCGGTGCCCAGTAGCGGGTTCTCGCGAATCATTTCGCTGCCGACCACGATGTAGGAGGCGCGACGACCGAGGGATGCGTCCTGGCTGCGGGCGCCGGCGCTGAGAATACTCAAGGACTTGATGCGCTCGACGTAGCCGGACGGCATCGCATAGATCGCCAGCGGGATCACGATCACTGCGCCGAGCATGGCAAAGCCCAAATGCCG
The DNA here is from genome assembly GCF_000690905.1 of Pseudomonas sp. Ant30-3. Lineage (GTDB taxonomy): Bacteria > Pseudomonadota > Gammaproteobacteria > Pseudomonadales > Pseudomonadaceae > Aquipseudomonas. The sequence continues at coordinate 8,400 of NZ_JMCL01000050.1, forward strand.
GGGGCGGATGCGGGCCAGCTCAGTGCGGTAGTGCCAGACGCCAATCATCAGGCTGAGAAACAGCACCACCAGCCCGGAGCGCGATTCGGTCTTGGTCATGCCGCCCAGCAGCAGAATGAAGCAGCCAGCCCAAAACAACCGGTGCAACATTTTTGGACTGCTGATCACCAGCCACAAAGCCAGCGGCACCGCGAACGCGATCAGCATGGCGAAGGCGTTCGGGTCTTCCAGCAGGCCGGCGGCGCGCCCCTGGTCCTGGTATTTGGCGGAGAACATCGCCAGCGCGCAAGTCGCGGTCACGCTGAGCGTCACGAACCGGGCGAACAGGTCCATGTTCAATTCGCGACCGATCAGCAGCGTGATCACAAACAGAATCAGGCCGACACTGATTTCGCGCAGGTGACTCATCGACATGCCGAGGTTGTCGGTGAGGAGCAAGCTGAGCATGTACAAGGCGATGAACCACACGAGGTAGCGCCAGATATTGCTGCGCAGGCGCTCCGAGGGAATCTGGTGGATGGCCAGTTGCAGCATCAGGATCACGGCCAGCGACACGCCAATGAACTTGGTGCCGGAAAAAGCGTTTTCCTTGAAGAAACCTTCGAACGGCACCAGCACTGCAATCCCGAGCAAACCCCAAGTGGGCTTTCGGTACAGCAGCGAGACACCGACCAGGCCCAGCACCGCAGCCGGTGCCAGAAACGGATAAGGGCTGGCCAGCAAACCGAGGCAGACCAGGGCGAGCAAACTGACGATCGAGAGTGGAAATATCACGCGCGAGCCTCCCGTGCAGTACGGATATAAAGCTGCGACCAGCGTTCGGCGAGCGCCTTGAGGTCGTAGCGATCCAGTTGCGTACGTCTTGCGTTGGCGATCAGCTCGGTGGCCAGCGCCGGGTCCGTCAGCAACGTGCCGATTTGCCGGGCGAGGGCGGCGCTGTCGGCGGGGGTCGCCAGCAGCCCGTTGTGCCGATGTTCCAGCACATCAGGAATGCCGCCGACGCCGAAGGCTACTACCGGCACCCCGGCTTGCATCGCTTCCAGCAGAATCATCGGCGTGCCCTCGGTGCGCGAGCTGATCACCAGCGCATCGAGTTGGCGCCACCAAACGCTCATGTCGGTCTGATACCCCGGCAACGTGATGCGCGCCTGCAAACCTGCCGATTTAATACGCGCCTGCAAGCTGTCGCGTTCGGGGCCGTCGCCGAGCATCACGGCGTCCAGTCGCGGGTGTTGCAGGCACAGCGGAATCAGCGCATCAAGAAACAGATCGGGACCCTTTTCACTGCTCAGGCGCCCCACGTATCCGGCTAGCCAGCGCGGGCCTTCGGCGGTGTGCGAGCACAAACCGTTGGCCGCGGGCAGACCGTTGGGAATCACCTGCAGCTTGTCGGCGCGAACGCTGGCTTTGCGATGCAGCGCCGCGATGCTTTCGGCAACGCAGACCACACGATTGACCGAGGCAGTGCGGCACAGCTGCAAGCTCAACCAGGTGTAAAACTTTTGCTTGCGACTGCGCGGCGTGAACCCGTGCTGCGTAATCACCAGCGGCAGGCGCAACAACGTCGCGCCGACCCAGCCAAACAACAGGCCTTTGAAATTGTGCGTATTGATCAACGGCTGTTCAGCGCGCCGCTGACGCAAATGCCCGAGCAACGCCCCCAGCCCCGCGCAGCCTCGGCAGTCCACCGAGGCTTCGCGAAACCGCGCGATCAGGTCTGGCGGCGCATCGAGAAACAGCACCTGGTGCTGCCCCGGCGTCGCCAGGCAATGGTCCAGCAGCATCCGCTCAGCCCCATAGAAGCCGCCGCTGCTGAGCAAGTGAATGATCGGCAGGACGCTGGTGTGACGGGTGGCGCTGAGCGGCGCGTTCAATTGCGCACCCAGTGCGCAAAGCCACGCATGGAAATGCTTCTGTGTGGGTTGGACGGCAGCGTGTTTTGGTCGTTGATCACCAGCAGCACTGGCAGGTCCAGCTCGTGGCTGATTTGCGCAGGATGCTTGAAGCGATGATCGAAGAACTCACGCACATAGACCAAAGCAATTGCCAGTAACAGGCCAGCGAGCAAGCCGAATGGAATGATCAGCATCGGTTTCGGAAACGCTGCTTCGGTCGGTTCGTACGGTGGGCTGAGCACACGGGCGTTGGACAGGTCGCTGTCCAGTGCGCGGGCGCTGCTGCTTTCGGCAAAACGCTGAGCGTAGGTGGAGAACGCCGCGTGCAACGCGTTGATCTCGGTGTCCATCTGGCGCAGTTTGCTTTGCGTGACTTGCAGCTGGTGGATGCGTTCCTTGAACTCGGCGATGCGTGCGGTTTTCTGCTCGATCACCGAACTGACGATGGCGATGTCATTGGTGCGTTCCTGAATCCGGTTGCTCACCACTTTCAGGAATTGCTGGCGGGTGCGGGCAATTTGCTCGCGGGTCAGCAGCATCGGTTCACTGCCCGGCTGGAAGATCGCCAGGTCGTTCATGTAGCGACTGACCTGGGTGGTCAGCGCCTCGCCCATTTGCTTGATCTCGCGATCTTCGAAGGCGACGTTGTCCACGGTGGTGGTGAAGGTGTAGGGGAAGGTGTAATCGTTGAGTTTCGAATCTTTGGCGGCGGCCAGGCTGGTTTTCAGGTATTCCAGCCAGCGTTGGCTTTGCAGCAGGCGGTCGCGGTACAGGTTGAGCGCTTGCTCTTCGGTGTTGATGGCGTTCAGGCGGAAGGTGATTTCTTCTTTCGGATCGGACGAGCCGACGCCTTCGAGCAGCCCCAGACGATTGCCTTCCAGGCCATCGAGGCGCACCTGGTATTGCATCTTCTTGGTCTCGTAAAAGCTCTGCGGCAAGTCAATCGATTGCAGGGCCTGACGGCTGGCCAGGTAGTTCTGCAACAGGGCTGCGACGAACCTGGTGCCTTGTGCCGGATCACCAAAGCTGTAAACGATAGAGATCACGTTGGAGCCTGGCAGCGTCTCGATTTTCAGGCTGTCGATGGCCTGATCGGTGAGCGAGTCCAGCGTGGTGTCACGCACCGGATCGGTCTCAAGCCCGAGCGCATCACGTGCCGGGTTGATCACCTTGGCGCGCAGCGGATTGACCACATAGCGTTTGAACGGCTCTGTCACCAGTTTGTTGAACACGCTCGGCGGTGGTGTGTATTCGCCTTGCTCGTTCAAGTCAATGACAGTCTGCCGGATCAGCGCCGGGGAGCGGAGGATATTGCTCTCGGTTTCCATGTCTGCCAGAGACGGCGGAATGAACGAGGCGTTCTCCTGATTGAGGGTTGTGGTGGCGTCGCCCTGCGAGAGTTTTTTAGACTGCACGATTACCTGGGCGGTGATATCGAAGCTCTGTTTGAGCATCAGCGGCAAGGCCAGCGCGATCACTGCAAAGACCAGGAAGACTCGCTTCACCAACTGCTTGTTGGCGAAGAAGATCCTGAAGAACTCATGCAGGTAGTTTTCCTTTGGATTCATGTCGATTCACCTGAGAGTTAGTTGCTGTCACTGTCTTTGTCGTCGAGGCGATAGCCGAAGCTGAGGCCCACGCCCTGGAACAACACCACGTCTGCCAGTTGCCGCGCGAGTTCACCGGCGCTGGCCAGTTTGGTCTTGGGCACGTACAGCATGTCGTCCGGCTGCAGGTAGGCGATCTGCGACGCATCGCCCGACAAGGCTTTTTCGACGTCGTAGCGCCGCGCCTGAACCTGGTTACCGTTGCGGCGCATGATCACCACCGAATCAAGGCGGGCCTTGATGTTGGTGCCACGAGCCAGGGTCAACGCCTCAAGTACCGAGACCGGCCGACGGATCGGGTAAGAGCCGGGTTGGGCCACTTCGCCGAGCACGAAGATTTCGTTGCCGGCGGTGGATTTGAGCAACACGTCCACGCTCATCCGGCCCGGCAGTTCGGCATAGCGTTTGTTGAGGAAGGTTTCCAGTTGATTGACCGTCATGCCTTGCAGCGGCACGGAGCCAATTTCCGGAAAGCTCGCATAGCCATCGGTGCCCACGGTGATCTCGCGGCTCATGCCGGTGGCGGGGTGGGTCAGTGCGCTTTTGAGGTTGGCCTCATTGCTTAGCGGGCTGATGACTTGCACCGACAATTGGTTGCGGTTGGGCTGGAACAGCTGTTTGCGTTGATAGGCGCGCTGGATTTCCTGACGCGCTTCCTCGCTGGTTAGCCCGGCGATTTTCACCGAGGTGTTGGCACCGGGCAGTTCGATGGTGCCGTCTGGCAGCACCAGTTGGCTGCCGTTGAGCTGACTGGCTGCGGTGAAGTTCAGGCCGATCTGGTCACCGGACTGCACGCGGTAGGCGTCCGAACCACTGGTGCTGATGCGGAAGATCACGTCCAGCACATCCTGTGGCCGCAGGGTCTGTTCGACCCGGGGCATATCGGTGGCCTGAGCGTTGGCTGGCGCAGCGGTGAGGATATTGACCGGCATGTTTTGCGTTTCGGAAGTGCTGGTGCAACCCGCAAGCGGCAGCAACAGCAGGACAAGTATTTTGGCGTTCATGGCGTCATCCTTTTGCGGTGGCTTACAGGTTTTTGTAGAGCCATTTCGGCATGTAGTACTTGCGTCGGTTGAAGACGCTGCCCACCAGTTTCGCGCCGGCCTGAGTCAGGCGCTGAACGGCGGCCTGGGCTACCTCCCAGCGGGTGTCTTCGGAGCGCACCACCAGAATCACGCCATCGACCTGGGTGCTGATGACCAGGGTGTCGGCGGCGGAATACACCGCGTCGCCGTCAATCACGACGAAGCGGTACTGGCCGCCGAGCTGGTCGAGCAACGGGCGCAGGCGTTCCGGCGTCAGGTGTTCGTTACCGCGCACAAAGCGGCCGTTGGGCATCACATGGAACGGCAAGCTCGAGACGTTCACCACGCAGTCCTGCAACAGCGGCGGGCTCTGCGTGTTGAAGAGCAAATCGCGCAAGCCGCGCTCCTTGCTCAAACCGAGTTGCTGGGAAAGGTTGGTCGCCGAATGGCTGGCGTCGACCAGCAGCACATCGCCGCTGCTCATTTGCGCCAGCTGGCTCGCCAGTGCCAGGGCGCTGGTGGTGGTGCCTGCGCCGGGATTGGCGGCGGTCAGGAATAGGACCCGCAGATCTTGATCGAGCACAGTCGAAGTCAAATTGGACTCGCTCGGGTTTGCGATGGTGAGGCTTTTGGCTGATGAACCGTCCATTTAACTCGCTCCGTGGCCGCTGAATACTTTGAAGGGGGTTTTCAACAGGATCTTCAGATCAAGCAGCAGGCTCTGCTCGGCGATGTAGCTGAGGTCCAACTCAACGCGCTGGTCGAAGTCGATATTGCTGCGCCCGGAGATCTGCCACAGACCGGTCATGCCGGGGTAGATGGCCAGGCGAGCCAGGTGATTGTCCTTGTAGCGATAGCTGGTGAACGAGGTTGGTCGGGGGCCGACCAGGCGCATGTCGCCCATCACTACATTGATCAGGTTCGGTAACTCGTCGAGGCTGCTGCGCCGCAGAAATCCGCCGATGGGGGTGATGCGCGGATCCTTGTCGATCTTGAAATCGATGGCGTCGGCACCGTGTTTGTTGAGGTGGCGCAGTGACTCCTTGAGCTCCTCGGCATTGGCGACCATGGTGCGAAACTTGTACATGCCGAACTTGCGGCCACGGTAGCCGGTGCGTTTTTGCACAAACATCACCGGCCCCGGGCTGCTGAATTTGATCACCAGTGCCAGGCCCAGCAGCACAGGTGAAATCACCAGCAGGATCAGCACGGCGCCCACGCACGCCACCACCCGGTTGGTGCGCGACAGTGTCCACGGTCGGCCGCCGTCGCGACCGGTCATCCAGCCACGGCCCTGCCGGTGGATCGCCGTATCGAGGCGCATTCGGTGCTCGGGATCCAGGCGCTTGTCGCGGCGCAGCTGTTGGAGCGGTACACCTTGTTCATGTCCAGTCATGGATTCCTCCGCTGAAGTTCAGCCGCGAGCGGCGCATTGGCGATAGGCAGTGGGTAGTACTCGCGGAACCAGGCAATGAAGCGCCCGAGTCCTTCATCCAGCGTGATACCGGGCTGGAAACCGGTGGCCTGGGCCAGATCGCTGGCATCGGCGCAGGTGTTCAGCACATCGCCGGGTTGCATCGGCAGCAGCTCGACCACGGCTTTTTGTCCGAGGTGTTTTTCCAGCAGCGCCAGATATTCCTTGAGCTCCACCGGGTGCTGGCCGCCGATGTTGTAGATCCGCCACGGCGCCATGCTGCTCGACGGGTCCGGTTGCTCGCGATCCCACTCGGGCGCGGCGTGCGGTGGCAGGTCGATCAGGCGGGCGATGCTCTCGATGATGTCGTCAACGTAAGTGAAATCGCGCTGGTGCTCGCCGTAGTTGAACAGCTTCAGCGGCGTGCCTTCGGCAATCGCCCGGGCGAACTGGATAGGCGACATGTCCGGACGGCCCCATGGCCCATACACCGTGAAAAAGCGCAGGCCGGTGCAGGGAATATTGAACAGATGGGCGTAACTGTGCGCCATCAGCTCGTTGGCTTTCTTGGTCGCCGCGTACAGCGACAGCGGGTGATTGACGCCGTCTTTCACCGAATAAGGCGTTGTCTGGTTGGCGCCGTAGACCGAGCTCGACGAGGCGTAGATCAGGTGCTTGACCGGATGATTGCGGCAGCTCTCGAGGATGTTGAGGAAACCGCCCAGATTGCTGTCGACATAGGCCCGCGGATTTTCCAGCGAGTAACGCACACCTGCCTGGGCCGCGAGGTGAATGACCACTTCGGGTATTTCTTCGGTGAACAATTTTTCCATGGCCGCGGCATCGGCCAGGTCAACTTTGGCGAGCTGGAAAAGGCCGACCTGCTCCTGCACCCACTTCACGCGATCGTGTTTGAGTTGCGGGTCGTAGTAATCATTGAAGTTATCCAGGCCAATGACTTCGTGCCCGTCGCGCAACAACCGCAACACACAGTGGGCACCAATGAAGCCGGCGGCTCCGGTTACAAGAATCTTCATGGTCGCAAAGCCTCAGGAGCAAAGTGGCGCAGGCCGATGCCGCTGTAATGCAAGCCCGCCGCTGCTACGTGTTCAGGGTTGTAGAGGTTGCGGCCGTCGACGATCACCTTCGATCGCAACTTGCCGGCCAGCAGGTCGAAGTCGACCACGCGGAAATTTTTCCACTCGGTACAGATCACCAGCGCATCGGCATCTTCCAGGGTGTCGTCGCGGGTGGCGCACAGGTGCAGGTCGTTGCGGTAGCCGTAAATGCGTCGGCATTCGGACATGGCTTCCGGGTCGTAGGCTTGTACGCTTGCGCCTTCGGCCCACAGCGCATCCATCAGGTAGCGGCTGGGCGCTTCGCGCATGTCATCGGTATTGGGTTTGAACGCCAGGCCCCAAATCGCAATGGACTTGCCGGCCAATCCTTGAGGAAACTGCGCCTTGAGTTTGCCGAAAAGGATGTGGCGCTGACTGTCGTTGACATCAGTCACGCTGCGCAGCAAACGCAGCGGCATGCCGTTGTGTTCGGCGGTGTGCAGCAGCGCGCGCAGATCCTTGGGAAAGCACGAACCGCCGAAGCCGCAGCCGGGGTAGATGAAGTGGTAGCCGATGCGCGGGTCCGAACCGATGCCTTTGCGCACCGCTTCGATGTCGGCGCCGAGCAATTCGGTGAGGTTGGCCAGTTCGTTCATAAAGCTGATGCGCGTGGCCAGCATCGCGTTCGCCGCGTACTTGGTCAGCTCGGCGCTGCGGTTGTCCATGAACATCAATTTTTCGCGGTTGCGGCAGAAGGGCGCGTAGAGCTCGGTCAACTGCTCGCGGGCCTGCTCGTCATCGGTGCCGACGATGATCCGATCGGGGCGCATGCAATCGGCGAGGGCACTGCCTTCCTTGAGAAACTCCGGGTTGGAGACCACTCGCACCTTCAGGGATTTGCCGCGGCGCTGCAGTTCTTCGTTGGCGGTTGCGGTGACCTGGTCTGCGGTGCCGACCGGCACGGTGGACTTGATGATCAGCGTGCGATCAGCCTCCATGTGATTGGCGATCTGCCGGGCAACGTTGAGCACGTGGGTGAGGTCGGCGGAACCGTCTTCATCGGCTGGCGTGCCGACTGCAATAAAGATCAGCTCGGCATGCTCGACGGCGTCACTGGCCTGGGTGGTGAACAGCAAACGACCGGCCTTGATGTTTTCTTCCAGCGTGCCGGACAGGCCCGGTTCACTGATCGGCGGTACCGCTTGTTGCAGTTGTTTGATCTTGTTCGGATCAATGTCGACACACAGGACTCGATGTCCGACATCGGCCAGTGCCGCTGCTTGTATCAGGCCAACGTAGCCCGTACCAAATACGCTCACGTCCATATTGGCGTGCCTCGTAAGACGGTGGAGAAATCAGAATTGGGACTGTCAAAAGGGGTATAGACCAGCCTCAGGAAAACGTGTCAGCAAAATGACATGTTCTAGTGGTACTTACGGGCGCGTTTAGACGGCGATTGGCCATCAAGGGCTTGCCACAGCTGGATCTGCCGCATTTTTGAAGGGTTTACAGGAGTTTCAACAATGCGATAAACGGTCATAGGCCCTGAAACGTTAGGGTTACAGACGATTGAGTGTGTCAGTTTTGAGTCAACGTTTTTTTGACGCTTTGCCAAAATGCCAGTCTTTTCTTGCTCTTTAGTGGCCCGGTGCTAGTGTCAAAAAATGGCCGACAATCTCTTGGCCGCGTGCACTGGCGAACTTCGGAAAGACTATGATTCGATACCTCAAAGAGCTGCTGTTAGTTGCCTATTTGATCAAGTTTTACGACTACTATTTTGAACGCTTGAGTGCCATGGGCATTGGTTTTCCAGTGCTGCTTTACGGCGGTATGTTCGTGGTGCTGACGGTGGCGCTCTTCATGACTGCATACATTCGTCAGACGCTGATTCGCTATCTGTTTGCCCTGACGATGTTTGTCTCGGCGGTGTTCTTCGACGTTTACACCCGCGTCACGGCCGATTACCTGACCTACAGCAGCTTCGTTTCGTTGGTCTATTCCGGCGGCTTCATCGAGGAGGCGGCGTACCAGTACCGCGAGGCGATTTACAGTGGGCTGCTCAGTGGCTTGCTGCTGCTGTTTGGTATTGCATTGAAACCGCGCCGACGCATGCCTTTGCCTGGCAGCCTGCTGGTGGCAGCGCCGGTGCTCGGAGTGGTGCTGCTGAGCGCCGTGCTGTTCGTCCGGGCTGGCGAAGGTGCACGCGGCCTGCCGGTGATGTTCACGCCGCTGGCGTACCTGAATCTGTTTGCCTATGAATCGCTGCACAACACAGTCGGCCCGCGGGAGCCGGTGACCCTGGCCCGCGCCGATCGCCCGGTGGGACACGACATCGTGCTGATCATCGATGAGAGCGTCTCCGGCAATTACCTGGACATCAACGCGCCGTTCGGGGTGCACAGCAACCTCAAGTCGCCACCGCCCGGTGTTGAGATTTTCAATTACGGTTATGCGGCTTCGATTGCCAACTGCAGCGTCGACACCAATGTCACCCTGCGTTACGGCGGTACGCGCACCGACTACGTGCGAATCAACAGCACGCTGCCGTCGATCTGGCAGTACGCCAGAAAAGCCGGTTTGAGCACGGTGTATATCGATGCGCAAACGACTGGCGGTCATCTGCAGAATCTTATGAAAGACAGTGAAAAAAATGACATCGACGAGTTTGTGCAGTTCGATCAAACCAGCGTGCTTGACCGTGATATGGCGGCCGCGGCGAAACTGATCGAATTGATCAACGATGAGCGCTCGCAACTGGTGTTGATCAACAAGGTGGGCGCGCATTTTCCGGTGCACGACAAGTTTCCGGATGCGTTCATGGCGTACCGGCCGACGCTGCCCCGCGGGCAGTTTGTGGAAGTGGCGGAAACCGGCAAACGTGATGGTTTTGATGGCGAGCCGGATGACTGGCTCCTGTATCGCAACGCCTACAAAAACACGTTGCTCTGGAACGTCGGCGAGTTCTTTTCGCGGCTGTTGGCCCAGGGCCAGTTGAACAAAGCCGTGGTGATTTACACCTCGGACCATGGCCAGGATTTGCACGAGCGCGGCAATCCCGGGCTGAATACCCATTGCGGCGGTAACCCGGTGGACGAGGAGGGGCTGGTGCCGCTGGTGGTGATTCAGGGCAGCGGTTTGAAGACCTTCGACTGGCAAGCCCAGTTGCATGGCAACAAGGATCGCTCCAGCCACTACAATATTTTCCCGACGCTTTTGCAGCTGATGGGCTATGACCTTGGCGGGATCGAATCGGTGTACGGCAAACCGCTGACGGTGCCGACGGAGGATGATTTCACCTTCAACTATCGCTTCAATGCGAGGCTGGGGGCGAAACCGGAGTGGAAGCACATCGACTTGAACAGGATTGTCACGCCGACCGAGGCGCCTGCGGATGGGGTGGTGGGGCAGTGAGATTTGCGTAGGCTGTTCGGGCCCCATCGCGGGCAAGCCTTGCTCCCACAGACGGCCGCAATCCGATGTGGGAGCAAGGCTTGCCCGCGAAGAACGATAACGCGGTCCAGCTGCCATCCGCTATCCTAGGCTCACTGCATCCAGCGAGCCTCTCCCCATGCTTCAGGTCCAAGGCGTCTTCAAAAGCTACGCCACTCCCCAAGGCCCGTTGCTGGTCTTGCAAGGCATTGACCTCACCCTGAAACCCGGCAGCAGCCTCGCGCTGATGGGCGAATCCGGCAGCGGCAAAAGCACCTTGCTGCACCTCATCGCCGGCCTCGACAAAGTCGATCGCGGCAGCATCCGCAGCGGCGACCATCACCTTGAACACATGAACGAAGCCCAACTGGCCCACTGGCGCCGCACCGAAATTGGGCTGGTATTTCAGCAGTTCAACCTCATCGGCAGCCTGCGCGTCGCCGACAATCTGGCATTCCAGGCGCGCCTCGCCGGCCGCCATGATCCGCAATGGCAGGCGCATCTGGTGCAGCGCTTGGGCCTGGCGGATTTACTCGAGCGTTATCCCGAGCAACTGTCCGGCGGCCAGCAACAGCGCGTCGCACTCGGCCGGGCGCTGACCTCCAAACCGAGACTGCTGCTGGCCGACGAACCCACCGGCAGCCTTGATGAAAGCACCAGCGACGAAGTGCTGAAGCTGCTTCTGGAGCTGCTCGACGACAGCCCGACAACCTTGTTGATGGTCACCCACAGCCACAGAGTCGCCGCGCGACTGGCAGAAAAAGTGGTTCTCCAGCGTGGCCGCCTGGCCACTGCAGACGAGCGCTGACATGCGGGTTTTTCGCGAGACCTTGCGCGCGCTGCTCAGCCACTGGCGGCAGCACCCGGTGCAATTTTTCAGCGTACTGACCGGGCTATGGCTCGCCACCAGCCTGTTGACCGGCGTGCAGGCGCTGAACAGCCAGGCGCGGGAAAGCTATGCCCGCGCCAGTCAGCTGATCGGCGGCGAACCCCAGGCCAGCCTCGCCACCCCAAGCGGCGCAACGTTTCCCCAGCAACTGTTTGTCGACCTGCGCCGCGTCGGTTGGCCCGTGTCGCCAGTGTTGCAAGGGCGGGTCACGCTGCAGGGCCATGAAGCGCAACGCTTGCAGTTGATGGGCATCGAACCGGTGTCGTTGCCGACCGGCTCCGCAGTGGCCGGCCAGACTCTGCCGATCGAACAGATTGTCGAGTTCTTCACACCTCCCGGCAGCACCTGGATTTCGCCGCAGACATTGCAAGCGCTGGGCCTGAGTGAAGGCGACCAGCCGCTGAGTTCCAACGGTGTGAAGCTGCCGCCGCTGCGCAGCCAGAGTGACATGGCTCCGGGCATGTTGTTGGTGGACATCGGCTTCGCCCAACAGATTCTCGAACTGCCGGATCAGCTCTCGCGCCTGCTGTTGCCGAAGGATTTCAGCGCGACCTTGCCTGATCAATTCAAAGGCGTGCTGCAACTGAAAACCAGCGACGAAGAAAACAACCTCGCGCGCCTGACCGAAAGCTTTCACCTGAATCTCGATGCCTTGGGTTTCCTCTCGTTCGTGGTCGGCTTGTTCATCGTCCACGCCGCGATCGGGCTGGCGCTGGAGCAGCGTCGCGGTCTGCTGAGAACCCTGCGTGCCTGCGGCGTCAGCGCGCGAATGCTGATCACTTGTCTGGCGGTTGAGCTGGGCGTATTGGCACTGATCGGCGGCCTGTTCGGCGTCGTCAGCGGATACCTGCTCGCGGGCGTGTTGTTGCCGGATATCGCCGCTAGTCTGAGGGGTTTGTACGGCGCCGAAGTGGCGGGGCAGTTGCACCTCAGCGTCTGGTGGTGGTTGAGCGGGATTGGCCTGAGTCTGCTCGGCGCATTGCTGGCCGGTGCCAACAGCCTGCTACGCGCGGCGCGCTTGCCGCTGCTCGCGCTGGCCGATCCGCAAGCCTGGCATCAAGCCCACGCGCGCTGGTTACGTCGGCAAGGTTGGGTCGCTGCGACGGCGGGCGTGATTGCCCTGCTGGCATGGCTTTTCGGCGACAGCCTCGCGGCCGGTTTTGTGCTGATGGCGGCGCTGTTGATCGGCGCTGCGCTGGCGTTACCGGTGCTGCTCAGTGGCCTGCTAAGGCTGATTTTGCGGCGCAGTCGATCCGTGCTCGGCCAATGGTTTCTCGCCGATTGCCGACAGCAATTGCCTGCTTTGAGCCTGGCATTGATGGCGCTGCTGCTGGCAATGGCCGCCAACATCGGCGCCGGCAGCATGACCGCCGGTTTTCGCGAAACCTTCAACGACTGGCTGGAACAGCGATTGACCGCCGAGCTCTACCTCAACCCGCAAACTCCGACTCAGGCCAGCGAGATGAATGGCTGGCTCAAGCAGCAGCCGCAGGTCACCGCCGTGCTGCCCAACTGGCAAGTTTCGGTTCAATTGCAGGGTTGGCCGGCAGAGGTCTTCGGCGTGATCGATCATCCGACCTATCGTCAGCATTGGCCGCTGCTCGAAGCCCTTGGCGATGACCCCTGGGACCGCTTGGCGAAAGACGACACGCTGATGCTTAGCGAACAACTAGCGCGGCGTCTCAAGGTAAGGCTCGGCGATCACCTGAGCATTCCCACCCCTGGCGGAACGTGGGCGCCGCAGATCATCGGAATCTACGCCGACTACGGCAATCCCGTAGGTCATGTGCTGGTCAACGTCGAGCACCTGCTGCGCGGCTGGCCGCAGCTGGCCCCCAACCGCTTCAACCTGCGCATCGAGCCGACATTGATACCGGATTTTTTGAAGGCACTGGATGCACGCTTCGCGCTCGATGACAATCGCATTGTCGATCAGGCGCGGCTCAAGGGCTGGTCCACGCAGGTCTTCGAACGCACCTTCGCCGCCACCGCAGCACTCAACAGCCTGACCCTTGCCGTCGCGGGCGTGGCCTTGTTCATCAGCCTGTTGACCCAGAGCCAAAGCCGTCTCGGGCAACTCGCCCCACTGTGGGCGCTGGGCGTGACGCGTCGGCAATTGATGCTGCTCAACCTGGGGCAAACGTGGCTGCTGGCAGTGCTGACCCTGGTGCTGGCGTTGCCTTTGGGTATCGCGTTGGCGTGGTGCCTGGACACTGTGATCAACGTTCAGGCCTTCGGTTGGCGCCTACCATTGCGCGTGTTCCCGCTGCAACTGCTGCAGCTGATGGGGCTCGCGTTGTTGGCGACACTGTTGGCGTCTGCGTGGCCGTTGTACTCGTTGTATCGCACGCAACCGGCCGACCTGCTCAGGACGTTTGCCCATGAAGATTAGATTTTTGGTGTTGCTGCTGGCCCTGCTGCTCAGCGCCTGCGATGACTCTGCACCGGCTGAAAAAGGCTTCGCAGGTTTGGGCGGTGAAGCGGCTGCGTTCACGCCGGTGGTGCCCGGACGGGTCTTCAGTTTCCCGGCGGATCACGGGCCGCACGACGGTTTTCGCATTGAATGGTGGTATGTCACCGCCAACCTCAAGGACGCTCAGGGCCGTGAATTCGGTGTGCAATGGACGCTCTTCCGCAGCGCCTTGAAAGCCACTCCCGAAGTGCCCGGCTGGGGCAGTCAGCTGATCTGGCTCGGGCATGCGGCCGTAACGTCGGCGACCGAGCACCGCGCCGCCGAGCGCTACGCCCGTGGCGGCGTCGGCCAGGCGGGGGTGAGTCTGGGGCCGTTCAACGCGTGGATCGATGATTGGCAGTTCAGTAGCGAGGGTTCAGACACCTTGAGCGATCTGCAACTCAGCGCCCGGGACAAGGGTTTCAGCTACCGATTGCACCTGACGTCCACGCGCCCATTGGTGCTGCAAGGCGATAACGGCTTCAGCCAGAAATCCGAGCAAGGTCAGGCATCCTATTACTACAGCCAGCCGTTTTTTCAAGCGACTGGCGCCGTGGAAATCGACGGCACGACCTACCAGGTTAGCGGCCCGGCCTGGCTCGACCGCGAATGGAGCAGCCAGCCGCTCACCGCGAATCAGACCGGTTGGGACTGGTTCTCGCTGCACTTGGCGGGCGGCGAAGAAGTCATGCTCTATCGCATGCGCCACAAGAATGGAGAACCTTACCTTACCGGCACCTGGATCGATGCCCATGGCCAGACTCAGACATTGCACGCGTCCGATATCAGCCTTGTTCCGCAGGACACCGCCGAAGTAGCAGGGCACTCGATGCCCGTCCGTTGGTCAGTGAAAATCCCCGGCAAACATCTCGACATCAGCGTCGACGCGCTCAATCCCAATGCGTGGATGGATTTGCGCATCCCGTACTGGGAAGGCCCGGTGCGCCTAAGTGGTAGCCATGCAGGCCAGGGCTATCTGGAAATGACCGGCTATTGATCGGAACTCTCGTCCGTCCGGCGTCCTCCTAAGTGTAGAAGCCCGAACACAGGAGTTCGCCATGAGCGATGACCTCAAACTGCCCGACCGCGCCACTTGGCAACGCCTGTTTGACGACGAGGCCTACCGCCAGCAATCGCCCGACGCGCACTACGCCGAGTTGTTGCGCGTGGCTGATGACTTGCTGGGGCAGGGCGCCATCGACCTTGAGCAATGGCAGACACTGAAAGCCAAGGCCGAGCAATCCCACAAAAGCTCACCCGCCGAGAACGTCGCCCGCGAAGTCGACGATCCAGAAGCTTGAGGAGAATCACCATGAGTCGTGAACCGAAAGACACAGCGCAAAACCCTGAAGAACCGAATCCGCCAGGAGAGGTGGAGCGGGATAACGATGCGCTGAGACCGACTGATCCGAAGCGGCGCGAGGAAAGCGGGAAGGGGACTGAGAGTGGGGAGTCTACGGCGCAGGAGACTGCGGATAGGTCTTGAGTGGCATCGCGGCTACTCATTATCATTGATATTGTGATGGTTCAACATTTGCTCCGAACCATCCCAATCGGGCGGTGTATTCCCGCCTGGGTGTTTTTTCTTGCCAATGATAAACCCGACAAAATTGTTGTCTTCGTCGTAGTAAACTCGACCATCCCACGCGGAGTTGTCGATGAATCGCATGTTAATTGTAGTTCCAGGTATCATGCGCGAAAGTTCATCGATCAACTCCATCGATCCAGGCGATGACAATCCAGCAGATTGAGCAATTTCTTCTTGGGTGATAATTTCATTTTTTAACTCGTTGCTGATTTTTTTATAATGTAATTATTTAGGAAATTGAAGTCTCCACTAACGACCTCACCTACCGGTTTCGCTGTTCTTTTTGCGCTCTGGAAAAGCTTAAAATGCTCGTTTAAAAAACCTAAAATGTTCATGGTTAAAAATCTCAATGTTTGCGTCGCTCGGGCTTTTTTGCAGGACCTCCTGCTCCCTCTATCGAAGATTACAAAGATCTGGCTTGAAAAAATATATTCCCGTCTCGTCCACTACTATGTTTTTCCTACTTCTGTCAAAAATAGGCCCTGCAAATCACCGGTTAGGTTGTTGCCATCTTTACCGTAAGTAAGTGAAAAGTCATCATTTGCGCCGTCAATCGTGTTAACCCCATCCATGATCCCTAGAATATTCGACGTTGTATCAACCATTATCTGCCTAATCACCTCAAGGAAAACATTTCGCTGTTCTGCAGGTATAGAGTTAAATAGAGCTATTGCTCGCTTCCAGTATTCATCGGTCGCATCAGACATAGATGTGCTAGAAAACAAATCCTTGTGAATCATAATATTTTCATCAATAACTGCCGTTTTGAGGCCGATTACAAAGTCTTTTGGGTTCATTTGAGATTTGCTCGCTTGGAAAATGCGTCAGGGAAAAACGTTGTTCATTTTCATCAGTGTCTGGAGCCTTTTGTTCGGTATATCTTTATATACTCGCCGAAGCACGAATCGCCATTCTTGGACGCAGTAAATTTTTTATGTAGTGCAGGGAGCCGGCAGCGGATTCGTTACTCGGTGCTGGATGCACCGTTCGACAGCCTGAGAAGGTTGCAGAACCTTCAATTAAGGGCCTCCAATGTCCGCTCTCCGAAGCACCTTTGCAGGCACAACCGGAGAATATAGCAAGTGGATTTACAGGCATTAGCTCTCGAACCGCATCGGATTTCAGTGTCTTACAAGCGGTTGGTCAACCAATTACACGCAGACACTATCATCAAAGTGGATGAGGACCCACGAAATGGTCCATGAGGCGGATACGCTGAGCACCCTTTTTGCAGAGCAGGAAGCTACCAAGGCGGCCAAGAAGAAATTCAAGTTTGTGGAAGTGATTTCGGTAAATGCGATGTAGGGGACTTAACAAAACTCGCGGGCCAGGCATTGAATCGCCTATGATTTCATCACTAACCGCGCCTCCCTAGCTGACACTTGTGGAGGGCAACTCCGGGATTAGCTGCAGAGTAATGCCTTTGCACTTCAGCTTTGTCAACCCCGCGGCTAGTGACTACTCGCCAGCGACATATGAGCCCGACACCCAGACTCATTGCCTTGTATAAAATTGTTCCGGCTGGTTTTATTTTTAAGATAAGTACCAAATAAGAAACTCAAAAAAGCCGCTCCATTTTAGCTGCTGTTTTCCAGCTAAAAAATCATCTCGGTTAGCAAGGCTAAAATCTAAGACCTCCTCGCTATTTTTGTCATATAGATAGCATCCTTCACTTTGAACACTTGTGAGACAAATGAAATTTTCAGGTAGTTCCCATACCTCATGAATAAAGTTTGTGCCAACTTCTATCTCATTGCTTGGGTCAGCGATGTCACATAGCTCTTCATCCGAAGAGTTACTTCTGAACAAAGTTATCGTATAATTCAAAAAAAACTCTGACAGTTCACTGTCTAAACTTATATTCAGTGCTGTTAGTGCTTCGGTGACGGAGCGTTTGTCTGTCCGGTGGATATCACCAGGTTGCTTTTCAATAAGTTTAATCAGCTCGTTCGGGATCATTTCGCGCTCTCTGCTGCTCGGTCTTTCCAATATTGTGGGACTTCTTTCTTAAAGAGTTCCCTATCTACAGGCGCATCTGGGTGTTGGCTATGTCCGTAAGGGTGTACTGCTTCTCGACCCTTGCCTTTTAAGGTTGTAAGGTGAGTCCTACGACTTAGCTCAAAAAGCGGCCCCTTTCCATTTTGCCTTGAGTGGTGCAACTGAAGCTGTTGAGGAACCCCATCCTTCATGATGTAAGGTGCGCCACCTTCTTTCGCTCTATCCAAGTTCGACATGCCTTTGTGTTCCAAATCCCAGTCGATATCCTGTTGGAAAACTTTGTATTCATTCCCTGTACCTTTTCCACCTGCTTTCCATTTGGTTTCAGTTTTAAAGAACTTTGGATTCTTACCGCTTTCAGGCCCCGGGGCATCCGGTGCACCGTCATTTACCTTGGCGCCATTCTCAGGAGACTCAAGTCTTGACGGAGGCTTACA
The DNA here is from genome assembly GCF_000690905.1 of Pseudomonas sp. Ant30-3. GTDB lineage: Bacteria > Pseudomonadota > Gammaproteobacteria > Pseudomonadales > Pseudomonadaceae > Aquipseudomonas. Next base: position 26,192 of record NZ_JMCL01000050.1, read on the forward strand.
CCCATCCGCTCCCGGACAGTTATCCAACCCCAATGGATCCACCCACCCGGTAGGGTTAGGCACGTACCGATAGTTGTTCAACCCGCCCGCAAGCTTGATCGGGTCGGGTGTCAAATACCGTCCAGTGCCCGGATTGTAGTAGCGATGCCGGTTGTAATGTAAGCCCGTCTCAGCATCGAAGTACTGGCCCTGGAAGCGCAGCGAGTTATCAATTTCCGCCACATCAAGGGTGGCGAGGTTGCCGTAGGCGCGGTATTTCGCCGACCACATGATCTCGCCGCTGTAGTCGGTGAGTTCCTGCGGTGTGCCGAGGTGGTCGAGTTGGTAGTAGAACGGTGTGGCTTTAAGCGGGCCTTCGCCGTCGAGCATCGCCAGCGGGCGGAAGGTGCCCGGTTCATAAACGTAACTGCGATAGCGGTTGTTGCCGCTTTCGGCGATCAGGCGTTCGCCTTGCCACAGGAATTCCGTGGTGTGGCCATCGACGGTTTTGGCGATTCGGCGGCCAAAGGCGTCGTACTTGTAGGTCGCTACGCTGCCGCCGGGGAGGCTGACGCCGATCAGGCGGTGCTGGCAGTCGTAACGGTATTCGGTGACGAGTTTCTGTCCGGTGCCTCGGCGTTCGCGCGCCAAATTGCCGTAGGCGTCGTAGTCGTAATGTCGATCACCCTGCATCAGCAGGCGGTTACCTTTGACGTTGGCCAGGCTCGCAGCCTGCTGATCACCTTGGCCGAGCAGGTTGCCTGCCGGGTCATGGGCGAAACTTTCCGGGGTGGCGCCACGAACCTTGATCAGATGAGCGAGTAGCTGCAGGCTGTTCGATTTGGTTTTCGGATGTTAGGTAGGAACGAGGAAGTGGCCGCTGACCAGCAACGACTGCTTGATATCGACGTGCTAAGGCAGGTGGTTGAAGTGAAGACGAATCCGGCACTTTGTAGTCCTGCTTTGGGATGGTAAGGTCTTCCCTTGGACGCACCTAATAAGGATATTGCTCGTGTTACGTCAGTCTGTAATTGCCCTCCCTTTCGCTATGTTGCTGGTAGGTTGCGAGGCCGAGTCCGGCCCGTTGCCAAGCAGCAAGGTTCTGTCGCCGGAAAAAGTCGCATCGATTGCGGCGACGATCCAAACGAAACACCCAAGCCTCTCCAGTGAGCTGCGCGACAAGGTGTTAAGCACGGTTGTGCAGTCCATTGACAACATGGTGTTTGTAGAAGGTGGCCAGTTCGATATGGGTGATTTTCGCTGGGCCTGTGAGTACGACGAGAAAGACGTTTGCAAGTGGCCCTGTGGTCAGGAGCCGGAGCAGCTCTGTAATATTAGTCGTAATGGTGATGACGACTTCGTGCATCCGGTCAAGTTGAGCAGTTATTATTTTTCAAAGTTTCAAGTTTCACTCGGCGATTTTGACCTGTTTTTCATCGCTAACGGAAAACCTCTGTTTGACGCTGAAAAGCGCCAGCGCGAAGATCTAAAATTTCGTTATCAGCCAGATTTGCCAGCACCTACTCAGAGTTGGCAGCAGGCTCAGAACTACTGTGGGTGGCTTGGGAGCTTAAGTGGTTATGCTGTTGATTTGCCTACGGAGGCGCAGTGGGAGTATGCAGCTCGTAGCCGAGGGCAGCACGTACTTTTCCCTACTGATAGTGGGAGCCTTGATTACGGGAAAAATTTTCCGCTTGATGATGAAGGAGATAATTTTTCCATCAACAAATTCGCGCCTAATCCTTTGGGTATTTATGGGCTTGCGGGTAACTCAACGGATTGGGTGAGCGACTGGTACGATCAGGATTACTATAAAAATTCTTCCCTTGAAAACCCTAAGGGACCAAGTTCTGGTACTCAAAAAATCAGGCGTGGTTCAACCGTGTTGGAGGCTTCCTTATCTTCTGCCGCGATTGTTCGTCGTTGGGCGGTAGAGCCTTCCAGTGATCGCTATTCAGGAGGAACTAGTTTTCGTTGTGCGATTCAAAGAAACACTCCACTTTGATAGCGTTAAAAGAACGCAATCCTGGTTTTTTTATACAAGACCATCAAAAAGACCGCTGCTTTTTGCTGCCAATAACGTTTTTTCTTTACGCCATGGCAAACCTGGAGTCCATGCCAACATTCCATTGTTTTGAGTCGAAGAATCAGCATTTATAGCCAATGTTCCAATGAACCTGTTGAACTGTTGCTGCTCCGCTCCATCAAGTAGGGCGTTCAGGCGATCCAGGCTGTCCATAGCATCGACCTTGGTCCCGTTTTTTGAACAGTGCTCCAAAACTTCAATGAAGTGTCTCCAGCTACCCAAGTGAGATAGCAATAACACGACGGCCTTTTCCTGCTTTTCTGCCCAGCTTTCAACGAAGCTCTCAGTTAATAGGTAGATCATCGGTCCTATGGTTTGCGGCGGTAACCTGTTCAACGGTAACTTTTTATTATTTACTTCCACAGATTTTTTGTCTAGGAGGTACGTCGCTAACTTCTCTGCTTCTTGTTTAGTGCCTTGCCGATCGGTCCACCAGTCGCGCATGCTTTCTGCGCCCTTTGAGAATGCTTCTTGTGCTTTAAGGCCGGGCTGAGTTGTGACTTTGAATAGTCCCTGCGCGATAAAATTAAATGCATCCTTAGTCACCGCTAACTGATAATGAAAGTCGGCTTTAGACAGAGCATTGCAAAAAACGTAAATCAAATCACCGATCTTATCTAGTTCAACCGAAGTCCCGAAGCCACCACCTGCTCCTGGCCCGAATACCAGGCTAGCTTTGCAGTTAACTGCCAAACGGTCTGAGCTGATCTCGATACCAAAGTCAAAGCTGGCCCCAATACCCAGTGCCGCATTTCCCTCAGCCTTAATTTCCACCAAGCTCGACCAATCCGTACTCCCACTGTCGTTAGCCTGCCCGGCAGTGATCTTGCCTGTCCCTTGTTTGGTTGAATCAAGCCACTTCAATGTACCGGTCACGGTGCCGCCGCCTTGCACACCCGCGAAGGCGTTCCCTTTGATACCTAAACTCCCACCGCGTTTTTTGTCGACCGCCATTTCAGGTGTGCTTAACAGAGCTGTTGCACCAGAGGCTTCAGCCTCCTCAGGCTTGTACTGTGCTTTGACACCGGCCTGCCCTTGGGCGGTTGCACCAACAAAACACGACAACTCCACCTTGCCGTCGAGTCTAAAGACGCCGATATCGCTGGCCACTTCCTTACCTTCGGCATTGCGGTAAGGCATTCGCACTACATAGCCACCTTGATCAGGAAAGAAGCTTTTGAGCGCCATTGATCCCTCAGCTAGCGAGATCGCCGCACTACCTTTGACTCCGAGTTCGATATTGCCTTTGCCGGGTTCCCAACTGTTGATGCCTGCACTGGCCGTGGCGGCAAACCGGAAGGCGTGGGCTTCGGCTGATACGGCGTATTTTGCCGAGTCCGCCTCGTTGGAAGTCCAGGAACACTCTTTGTGTAAAGCGTTAAGGAGATTGTCGTCCTTGCTCGTCCATGAAGTGAACTTGGCTTCCAGACTACCAAGAGGACTGGTTTTTCGGCTATCGCTGACAGCGCTCCGGATGTCTTTGATCAGATCTTTGGCCAGATTTTTATCGAGTGGCTTGCCCTGCATCACCGTGGTAGGAACTCTGACGCGCCACGTGAGCTTCTCGCGAGTGCGGATCGGAATGTAGTGGCGGCGGGTCGGATCACGGAAGGAGATGTATTCGACCACGGTGATGCCGGTTTTTACCTGCTTGCCCTTCTGAGTTTCCGTAGCTATGCCCTTGCTGTGTTTAATGTCCGATGCCGCGCCGTTAGCGCTGGTAGAACTGTCACCGGCTTCGGCCTTGCCTTGCGCTGCAATCCGGGTACGCAGTGACTGTATTTCCGCATTCAGCTCGGCGAGTTTTTTTGCCTTCAGGCCTCCCCAATTATCCTCCAGATAGCTACCTTCGAACGCGGCTTTCGGGGTGTAGCGCTGATAAAAATCGCGAGCACTTTGCACCGTTGCCAGTTGACCTTGCAGATCTTCTTTGCGGGTGACTACGGTTTTGGGCTTTTCCACTGGTGGCTCGGATCGCTGGAGCAGTCCTGCCTCTTCGGCCTTGGCGTTCCATGCATCTTTGACGCAGCGGCTGCAAGAACAACTGCCCTTAGGATCCTTAGTCTTGGCACACTGGCTTGCCTCGGTCGCCTTTGCCAGATTCTGGTGCAGTTCGTCCATGAGTTTTTTGACGATGTCTGACTGCTGCTTGAGCACGGTCGATTCTTTTTCCGTCAGCACGTAAAAGTGCTCTTCGCCGGTGATATGGATGACTTCGACCAGTTCATCCTGGCATTCAATTGCACCTTTGACGGCGGTAGTGCTCTGGTTGTCCGCGTGCTTGGGCGCCGGCATTGCTTCGACCGAGGCGACGGGCAATTTCAACACCCAGCCGCTTTTGATGTGGCTGGGGTCGGTAATGATCGGATTCAGTGCCCGCAGCTCTGCCACGGAGCTTTTATTAGCGCCGGCAATGCTGCCAAGAGTGTCGCCGCTCTTAACGGTGTAGGTGTTGCTCATTGCTCGTCGTCCTTGTGATTTACAGACTTTCCAGTTGAGTCAGCTTGTCGCCCAGCGCGATGTCTTCCCGTGCCAGCAATTCGGCGGCAGGGGCGTTATTCCAGAAACTGTCACCATGCTGAATGGCTAAACGCAGCCATCGTTCCTGCTAGGCTATTAGTCCATAGCCGAAGTCCAGCCCCGCCAATAATTGGCGATGGACGAATTCGACGCTGCCGTCCGTGGGTAAAACTTCGTGGTAGTCGGCCGCGAAGCGGGTCGCTATTACCTTTAAACGGCTCTGTTCGATCGATACCTGACGCTCAGGGCTCAGGTACAACCATGCCGGAGGCTGGACGGCCGCTACATGACTTTGAGGTGCTTTTGCGTAGTATCGCCAGCCGATTTCGTTACGCCAGGCGAGGCCACTGAACGGCCCGACGAACTGGGCTTGCTCGGTTTTAGGAAGCGAAAGCAGTAATGGCTCTAACCAGCGCGGATCAAAAAAACGCATCATTTGCAATGGTTCTTCGTCAGTTCGGACGGTGAGAAGGCTGCGCCAGTGTTCAACGCCCTGATCCAATAATGCGGGATTACTCAACCAGGCGACACACCCGGCGTCAGTCTGCTCCAGCAACGTACTGATATAGGGCGCGGCGGTCTGGTTTTCCGGGTACATGACGATGAATGGGCCGGCCGGTTGCAGTTCTGTGTATGGCGTATTTGTGAACAGCGGAATACAGGTTGGCGGCAATTGTTCATCTTTTCCGAATAGCTGGCCTAGTAGATCCGGATCAAGACTTCTATCCAGAATCAGGCACATCGCGCCTTTTTTCGCCGGTCGCTTGAATGGCGATTCAATGGATTCAATCATGCTGACGTACCCGGTTGATGAATAGGGCAGCAGCCTGTTGCATCCAGATGACACGAGGGTGTCGGGAGCAAGACACCGGCCATTGATTGTGCTTTGAAAGAGGCCAGTGAAGGTTTGACGACTTGACCCGCCTTATCCGCATCCGCCTGCTTCAACACCCCAGGCAACAACGGCGCCGCGCCTGTTCCACTACCAGGGCTGCCCCCGGAGTTCACGTTGATCACCGGCCCACTCAACGTCACACCACCGGCATCAATCTTGATAAAACTGCCGCCGCCCTTGAGTGTCAGTTCGCTGCCGGCTTCGAGCACCACCTTCAAACCGCTGCTCAGGTGAATCTCCTGGCCGGCTTCGATGAACTGGCCGGTGCCGATTTTCACGTGCTGGTTAACACCGACGCTGAGATGATCGCTAGCCTTGGCTTCAACCTTGCGATCGGCATACACCGTGTGGTGTTCCTCCGCCTTGAACTCCGTGTAGCTGTTCTTCTCGACCGTGTCATGGCGTTCGTTGCCAACCCGAATCTTCTGGTCGTGCTCGACGTTTTCATCCCAGTCACGTTGAGCGTGCAGGAAGATTTGTTCCTGGCCTTTTTTATCTTCGATGCGCAGTTCGTTGAAACCACCGCCACCCGGGGAACTCAGGGTTTTGAAGGTGGTACGCGTCTTGTTGGCCGGCAGAGGGTAGGGGACGATGTTTTCCTTGTGGAACAGGCAACCGCTGACCAGAGGTTGATCGGGGTCGCCTTCCAGGAAAGTCACCAGCACTTCCATGCCGATGCGCGGGATGGCGATGCCGCCGTAGTGAGCGCCGGCCCAGGCCGAGGAGACGCGCAGCCAGCAGCTGGTTTTGTCGTCGGCCTGGCCTTCGCGGTCCCAGTGAAACTGCACTTTGACGCGGCCGTATTGATCGCAGTGGATTTCTTCGCCTGTCGGGCCGGTGACGACGGCGCTCTGGCTGCCAAGGATGCGCGGTTTTTTCTGGGTCAGGGGCGGGCGGTGGGGCACGTCCCACGGCGTCGCCTGGAAGCGGTTGCGGTAACCCTGATGGAAGTCGTCTTTGAGCGTCGTCGTGTCACTGGTCACCGACTCTTCCAGCACTTGTGGCTGTTTGCCTTCGTGGAGGATTTCGGTCAGGAGCCACAGATCGTTCCACTTGGCTTTCGGATGCTGAGTCAGGGCGAGGAAGTGGCCGCTGACCAGCAACGGTTGATCGCTTTTGCCTTCGGCGAGTTGGAAGTCACTGCGGTGGCGTTCCAGGGCGCGGTTGGCCAGGTGTTTGCCGCGCTCGCGGTCCACAAACCTGCCGGGGTAATCGTAGTCTTCAAGATCAGGCAGGGCATCGCCGCGCTTTTCGCTTTCGAGGGTGATGCGCGGTTTTTCGAAGTCGTAATCGCGACGCGTCGTGCGGCTGGTACGGGTTTCCAGACGCAGGTCGAAGCGCTTGACCACCGGGTCGTTGGCGACCATGCCGGAGTCTTGCTGATAGGCCACCGGGGCCAGTTTGGGGAACACCGTCTGGTCATCGCCGAACACCAGTTTGTGGCCAGTGGTGGTGTGCT
>NZ_JMCL01000051.1 GCF_000690905.1 Pseudomonas sp. Ant30-3
GAGGGAGCTTGCTCCCGCTGGGTTGCGAAGCAACCACAACTGCTTCACTGCGGTTGCGCCTGATACACCGCAGTGCCGGGCTTTACCAGCGCTGCGCACTGGAGCGGGAGCAAGCTCCCTCGCCACAGGGTTTGGTGTCGCCAGGGATCGAGGTTTATTTCATAGCAGGCTAAGAAATATGCCATTCAGGCGATAGTCCGGCTGCGAAATGCGCCCGGAATGAAGTATTGTTGTCCCCATCCAAAATATGTCAGAAGCCTTGAACCGTTTCGGCGGTTGTTCAGTGATAGAGGGTGTCATGAGTAACGAAAGCATCAATTGGGACAAGCTGGGTTTTGACTACATCAAGACTGACAAGCGTTTCTTGTCGTACTGGCGTGACGGCTCGTGGGACGAAGGCACCCTGACCGAAGACAACGTGCTACACATCAGCGAAGGCTCCACTGCCCTTCATTATGGGCAGCAATGCTTCGAAGGCATGAAGGCCTACCGTTGCAAAGACGGTTCGATCAACCTGTTCCGACCCGATCAGAACGCCCAGCGCATGCAGCGCAGCTGTGCACGTCTGCTGATGCCGTTCGTGGAAACCGAACAGTTCATCGAAGCCTGCAAAGCGGTGGTTCGCGCCAACGAACGTTTCATTCCACCTTATGGCACTGGCGGCGCGCTGTACCTGCGTCCGTTCGTGATCGGCGTGGGTGACAACATCGGCGTGCGTACTGCGCCTGAGTTCATCTTCTCGATTTTCTGCATTCCAGTCGGCGCCTACTTCAAGGGCGGCCTGACCCCGCATAACTTCCTGATCTCCAGCTTCGACCGTGCGGCCCCGCAAGGCACCGGCGCGGCCAAGGTCGGTGGCAACTACGCCGCCAGCCTGATGCCGGGTTCCCAGGCCAGGAAAGAGAACTTCGCAGATTGCATTTATCTGGACCCGATGACCCATTCGAAAATCGAAGAAGTCGGCTCGGCCAACTTCTTCGGGATCACCCACGATAACAAGTTCATCACGCCGAAGTCGCCATCGGTTCTGCCGGGTATCACCCGCCTGTCGCTGATCGAACTGGCCAGTTCCCGTCTCGGCATGGAAGTGATTGAAGGCGACGTGTTCATCGACAAGCTGTCGGACTTCAAGGAAGCCGGCGCCTGCGGTACCGCTGCCGTGATCAGTCCGATCGGCGGCATCCGCTACAACGATCACCTGCACGTGTTCCACAGCGAAACCGAAGTCGGCCCGATCACCCAGAAGCTCTACAAAGAGCTGACCGGTGTGCAAACCGGCGATATCGAAGCGCCTGCAGGCTGGATCGTCAAAGTCTGATTTGACCTCTGCGACATCCAGGCCCTCCATTGCTCACGCAATGGGGGGCTTTTTCATGAGCTCTGATGGCGCTCCTGTTCAGCCAACGCAATGCGTTTGCCACCCCTGCCCTTGATGCTGCTGGCTTGTCCGTCCTGTTGTTTGCCGGTGCGCGCCTGGGTGATCAGCCCAGGAATCAGCGCGCCCTCCGGCAAATTTTTCCAGAATCGCGCTGGCAAATGCCCTTGCATGACTTTCGGGTTTAGCCGCGCCGGATTGAAGATGTGGCTGTAATACGTCAGCCACATCTGCCCGTGCGGGTCATCGACGTTTTTCGCCAGTTGCTGCCATTCAGGCGGGCATTGTCGCTGGTAAATCAATTGTTCACCGTCGTAATAAACCCCGTCGCGAGGTGTAGCAATCAACCAGCGATGGCGGCCCATACGACCAATGAAATGTTCACTGGCGCTGTGCAAAATGTCGTGCGCCGGCTCATGCCAGGCAACGTACTGCGGCCCCTCGCTGAGCGGTGTTTCGACGAAGCGGACGAAAGCATGCAGATGGTGACCTTCACGCCGGACCTGCTTGATTCTGCGCTGCAGTTCGCTGCCCAGTTTGTCACCGGCCATCATCGCCGTGCGGTCACCATGACTAACCCGCCACAGCACTTCATAAAGAACGCTCCAGCGCTGATCTCCCTGATAGCGCGCAGCACTTTCGAGAGTATCTAGCAATGCTCGCGGAATCCGCGCTTGAAACGGCCCTTGCGAATCCGGCGGCGCATTGTCGCTGGCGAACAGGTCGGCTACGCCTTCGCTGGCCCAGCTCACCTGGCTGGGGTCGACCTCGTGGCTGAGCAGCCAGCGCGCTTGCTGACGCCAGACGTCGAACAGGTCGTCGCAGTCCAGATTGATCATCCCCACAACCCCATTTGCTGGGGTTGCGGCCGGTCGCGCAGTTGCTGATAAAGCATTTGGCTGGTGACTTCGGCCTGCTGCGGATGGTAATCGCTGGTGATGAAAAACGGCTTGGCCTTGGCGAGGACGCAGCGCATCCGCGCAAGATCTTCATATCGGATGCGCCGCTGCTGGCGCAATTCCACCAGTCGCTCGGTGGTACGCAGGCCGATGCCGGGGATGCGTGCAATCAAGGACGCCTCTGCGCGATTGAGATCCAGCGGAAACACTTCGCGATTCTCCAGCGCCCACGCCAGCTTCGGGTCGATGTCGAGGGCCAAATGCCCGGGGCCTTTGAATAGTTCGCCTGCCTTGAAGCCGTAACTGCGCAACAGAAAATCGGCCTGGTACAGACGGTGCTCGCGCATTAATGGCGGCGCAGCCAATGGCACGCTTTTCGGACTGTTTGGAATCGGGCTGAAAGCCGAGTAGTACACCCGGCGCAATTTGTAATTGCCGTAGAGGGCCTGCGCGCCGTGAAGAATGGTGCTGTCGTCCGTGTCATCGGCGCCGACGATCATTTGCGTGCTCTGCCCGGCTGGGGCGAACTTCGGCGAACGTGGCTCATTGAGCACCGTCTGTTCGCCGGTGTAGATGGTTTTCATCGCTTGCTTGATCGAGACCAACTGCTTCTCAGGCGCCAGGGTTTGCAAGCTGGCATCGGTCGGCAATTCGATATTGACGCTGAGGCGATCGGCATACCGCCCCGCTTCCGCGATCAGCGCCGGGTCGGCCTCGGGAATGGTTTTGAGATGAATGTAGCCGCGAAACTCATGATCCTCGCGCAGCAGCTTGGCCACTCGGATCAACTGCTCCATGGTGTAGTCGGCTGAACGAATGATCCCGGAGCTGAGAAACAGGCCGCTCACGCAATTGCGTCGGTAGAAATCCATGGTCAGCGTCACCACTTCTTCCGGCGTGAAGCGCGCGCGTGGCACGTCGCTGGAACGCCGGTTCACACAGTACTGGCAGTCATACAGACAGAAATTGGTCAGCAGGATTTTCAATAGCGAAACGCAGCGCCCATCCGGCGTATAGCTGTGGCAAATACCCATGCCATTGGTCGAACCCAGCCCGCTCTTGCTCTCGGAACTGCGCTTGGGCGCGCCACTGCTGGCGCAGGACGCGTCGTACTTGGCGGCGTCGGCGAGAATGCTGAGCTTGTCGATGAGTTCCATAGGGCACGCCTTTACTGTGTGGATATACAGTAAAGCCTCAGGTGCGGGGAGGCAAGTCGCGGACCGACCCTTGGTCGGGTCAGGCAACTTGTGAGAATACATGGCAAATTTCCACCGAAGTTATATTGACTACATCAGAGGTCATTATGACTCTCCGGCATTCGAGTCTTAAACACTACACCTCCCACCTACGCCTCGAATTATCTGGCTTGCACAACTGGCGCGATTCTTGATCTGCAGGCAGGGCGCTCAACAGCTTTGATCGCCGTAATTAACCGGTTGATCATCAAAAGAGGATTCGCGGTATGCACAAAGAATTTCAAAATCGTCTTGCCGTCGTCACCGGCGCCAGCTCCGGCATCGGCCTGGCCGTTACCAGTCAACTGCTGGAGCAAGGGGCGCACGTGCTGGCCATGTCGCGCCAGGTAGGCGCCTTGGCGGAATTGGTTAAAGGTTTCGACGGTCAGCTGACGTGGGTCGCCAGCGACGTGACGCGCGCCGAAGATTTGGCCAGGTTGGCACAGCGCGCCAAAGATCTGGGCCCCGTCGATTTCGTTGTGCCCAACGCGGGTATCGCGCAACTGGCTGATGGTCTGGATGTATCCGCGTTCGATCGGCAATGGGCGGTCAATGGTGCGGGGGCATTGAATACCCTCGCCTGTTTACGCGATCACCTTGCAGAATCGGCCTCGGTAGTGTTCATCGGTACATTTCTGGCTGGCATCACCTTTCCGGGGCTGGCGGCCTACATCGCTTCGAAAACAGCTCTGATCGCACATGCCCGGACCCTGGCGGTCGAGCTCGCGCCTTTCGGAATCCGCATCAACACCGTGTCGCCGGGCCCTACGGCGACACCGATCTGGTCGACACTGGGTTTGGCAGACGAGCAACTGGGTGAGGTCGCGAACGTGGTCAATCAACGTTTACTGGACGGCAAATTCCTGGAGCCGGATGCGGTCGCGGAGGTGATTCTGTTTCAGCTCGGGCGTGGAGCGCGCAGCGTTTATGGGCAGGATTGGGTTGTGGATAGTGGGTATACGTTGCGATAAGGTTGGGACTGCTCGCGAGAGCAGCTGGGTCAGGTGACATATAAGTTGAATGACCGGGCGCGAGCAAGCTTCCTACGGATACGTGCAGCGTCCAGTTCATTCGCCCTATCCAAGTCTATGCCTTTAGACCTGCAGTTCACGCTTGCCGCCAACGAGCCTGCCGTGATCTCCAGATCGCAAGTTCTGCGCGTATATGTTGGGAATGATCTACCGCGAGAACTGCGATTTGTAACAACCGCAGGGGTTTCAGACTCGTCCTACATCTTTCAAACAGCCATAGATATAGCGTCCACATCGCATTCAAAAAATGAAACAAGGACGCTCATGGCCCGCAACACAGACATACCCAAGATTCAAAACCCACCGTCCGGCGATGGGCACCACATCTCCAGCCGCTACATGACAGCCTCCGAACTGGCGAAGCGGGATGCCAGACAGAAAGCATATGACGACATGTTGGCTCGACAACAGGCATATGAAGACCGTTTCATAAGACAATCCAAGCAGCATGGCCACCCCATTTCGATGGGTTGCGTATTCACCAAAAGCTGCAACCTCCCCGACGGCGTAATCAACCACAACAATCCAACCGGGTTTATACCAGTCGAGAAATTGGCCGACTACGGAAAGTTCTCGCTTTTCGGTGGCCGTGAAAGGGATGAAGCAGGAAACATACCTCTCAAAAAAATCGGAGGTAGCGCATTAGCTCAATCATTCGGAAAACTGGTCCTGGGTGGCGTGGCCACTGCTGGCTCCGGGGCGGCTATTAGCGGCGCGGGGGCAGTGACGGCTGGCGTGGTTGCTGGCGCCTTGGTGGGAGTCGTTGCGTTGCTCTGGCCCTCGACGCTCGGGGACAGTTCACTGTATTCAGAAGATCAGCTCAAAGCACTTAGACAAGGTCGCACCCGAGTTCGCCTGCATATTGAACAACAGGCCGATGGCACCTTGAAGGCTTACGGATACAACACTCAAATGCGCAGCGACTGGGAACTGATTCCTGTCGTGCAGTTCGTAGCTCAAGGCGATCAGCAGGTGGCTGACGTTGGCAATGGAGTGACGCTGATATGGACACCAGCCATAGATTCATCAAGCACTTCGGGAATCCCGCCGCTAGAAGGAGCTACACAGGCTCCGCAAATATGGATTTATCCGCCTACACCAGCGGCCGACAGCATTATTGTTGATCCGATCTACCCGCCGGACTACGAGGACTTCATCCTTATTTTTCCGGCTGATTCCGGCATCAAGCCTCTTTACATTGTCTTTTCCTTGAGATTCGATGCTGCCAAGTATCATGGAAAGACAGATACACCTGTTAAAAGCAAAGGCCCCGAGAACGGCCAGGAAGCTTTGGATAATTCGGTACAGGTGAAACCTACATCGGAACGCAGGGTTGGCATCGATCCTAAAACCAACGAGTTTGTCGTCTTCGATCATACGGGAGGGGACGATTACCACGGACACGTCAGAACATGGAATAAACTCCATCAAGATATGAAAAATGCATTGATCAGGGCAAAAAAAACTGACATCAAGGGCAACATACCAGGAGCTAAACAGTGAGTCTTATCTACCACGATCCATCTATCAGCCATGACGAAGCAGTAAGTCTGCTTGATAGCGGCCTGGAAAAGCACATTGTAACCGCGCTGATTTCCGTCGGATTAAATGAGCAAGACAGTGCCTGGGCGCAGACCGTTTGCCTGGATCATCTGAAGAGTGGTACTCAGTCAGTGGCTGCGGCAGCGATCACCGCACTCGGCCATATAGCCCGTAGATTTGGTGAGCTGGAAATGCAAGTCGTAATCCCCGCTCTTGATGCCGTACAAGCAAAATTCCCTGCGCTTGAAGCTTCCGTGGCTGACACGCTCGACGATATTGAAATGTTCACCTGACTCGCTAGATCACCGGCAGAATATCCGCCGCCGCTCACATAAACCCATCATCTCTCCTAACAGACATGATGGGTTCCGCCACTCAGCCCACATCTATCAAATCAATCATCCCGCGTCAGCACCTCCAACAGCTCAATCTCAAACACCAGATTCGAATTCGGCGGAATCGACCCCATCGTCCGCTCCCCATACCCCAGATGCGCCGGCACCTGCAATTTGCGCTTGCCGCCAACCCGCATCCCCATGATTCCCAAATCCCAGCCCTTGATGACCCGGCCCGTCCCGATCACACACTGAAACGGTTCGCCACGACTATAGGAAGAATCAAACTCGGTACCATCTTCCAGCCAACCGCGATACTGGGTGGTGATCAGCGCGCCCTTGACGGCAGCCTTTCCCTCACCCAACACCAGATCAACAATTTGCAATTCTTCGTTCATGCGCCTTACTCGTAAACAATCGCCCAGATCCAAAAGGCGCGGAAGGAGGTTTTCGCAGAATTGGCCCGTATTGGCAATCCATGGAACCGAAAGCCTGCCCGCCCCCTCACATGAGTAACGACTTCGTACTCGGGTAAGGACGCTCTGATGACCGACTCACGACCGCTGCACAGTTTCATCCCACCGTACATTCTCAACCGAATCATTGCTCATGGTTCCGAGCGTCAGCGCTCCAGTGCGCTGACCACACTGACCCACGTGCGCACACTTCGACACACACCCGCCCCGCCGCAGCGCCCACCGGCCACTACACTTCTGCCGCAACCTGGCAAACCCGGACTGGCGCAACGCAGCGTGCATGACGCGCAGGGCAAAATGCTGCTGCCCGGGATGCCCGCCCGGCTTGACGGCCAAGCCGCCACAGGCGATCCAGCGGTCGACGAAGCTTACGATGCCCTGGGCGCCAGTTATGATTTTTTCTGGAAGGTATTCGGTCGTGATTCCATCGACAATCAGGGCTTCGCGCTGATCGGCAGCGTGCATTACGGGCAGGACTATGAGAACGCGTTCTGGAATGGCGCGCAGATGGTGTTCGGTGACGGCGATGGCGAGATTTTCGAGCGTTTCACTCGCTCACTGGACGTGATCGGCCACGAGCTGTCCCATGGGGTGATCGAAAGTGAAGCCGGTTTGATCTACGCCAACCAGTCCGGCGCCTTGAACGAGTCGATTTCAGACGTCTTTGGCGTGTTGATCAAGCAACACGTGATGCGCCAGACGGCTGAAGAAGCCGACTGGGTAATCGGCGCCGACCTGCTGACGCCTAGAATCAAAGGCGTCGGGTTGCGCTCGATGTCGCATCCCGGCACCGCCTACGACGATCCGCTGCTCGGCAAGGATCCACAACCGGATCACATGCGCAAATTCGTCATCACCCAGGAGGATAATGGCGGCGTGCACATCAATTCCGGCATTCCCAACCGCGCCTTTTATCTGGCGGCCGTGGCGCTGGGCGGATTTGCCTGGGAGAAAGCCGGACGCATCTGGTATGACACGTTGTGCGACAAACAACTGTCCAGCGAGGCGACATTCGAAGAATTCGCGATGTTGACCGTGGCTCATGCGCGCAGGAATTTCGGCTTGGATGAGGTTCGAGCGGTGGCTCAAGCCTGGGCTGAAGTGGGGGTCAAACTGACTGAGGAGGCTGCATGAAAACTCTGCCGACATTGGGCGATGAAGCGGTGGTGTGCCTCTCGCGGCAAGGGGGTTTTGCGCAGATCCATGCGCTTTCACGCCCTCGTGAAATCGAGTTCGCGCAATGCGATATCTCTCAGCGCACTCGCATCTGCACGTTGCTGGAGGACTGCCTGCCGCTGACTCAGGAAAGCTCAGGCAAGAATGACCAGCGCTTCTATGAAATCGAAGTGCGCTATCGCCTAAATGAAAAGGATGACCGGATGGTGCTGAAAGTGCCTGAGGACAAGGCGCCTGGCGAGTTGGTGCATCTGTGGGACAAGGGGGAAATGATCTGAACGTGTAAGCTCTGGCCCTCCCTGGCCAGAAAGGCATTCACCGTGAAGTCACTTCTGTTTCTTCACTGGGGTGATTTCCACAATCGTGCCGTTAGTGGTCTTCACGCGCATGTACTTGCCATTGTTCTCAACCCACTGCTCTTCTTTGCCAGGCGCTTTCAGGCCTTTGGCTTTCCAGTCGATGGCCTTGTCGGCACGCATGTAAATGTCCGGGGCGCGATCGTTTTCGACCAGCTCGCGGGTATTGGTAGAGCTAGGCTGAACGGTTTTATGCGGTTCATCTGCCTGAACCATCGAGCTGACACCGGCCATCCCGGCAACAAGGGCAAGGCTGGCAATAAGGGTCTTGTTGTTCATGAGTGAACCTCCGGTAATGTTTTCATGACAGCACTCCGACTGCGGCGGTAACGAAACATTCCGTATTGATGCGCGTAAATCCGCAACAACCGCTCATTTATACAATCTTCCACGTCTCAGGCTGACGTTCTTCGAATCACGCCTTATCCTTGTCGACCCCGCCGTATCGAGTTCTGGAGTTCCCCATGCCCCATGAAGGCAACCTGTTGCAAGCCGCCGTCGTGTTCCTGTTGGCGGCCGTGCTCACCGTTCCGCTGGCCAAGCGCCTGCAACTGGGGGCGGTGATCGGGTATTTGTTTGCCGGGGTGATCATCGGCCCGTCAGTGCTGGGTTTGATCGGTAATCCGCAAAGCGTCAGCCATTTCTCGGAACTCGGGGTGGTGTTACTGCTGTTTATTATTGGTCTGGAGCTGTCGCCGCGACGTTTGTGGGTGATGCGCAAAGCGGTGTTCGGCGTCGGCCTGGCGCAAGTAGTGTTGACGGCCTCGGTGATCGGCGTGGTTGCGCTGTATGTCTTCGGGCAACCGCTGAACAGCGCCATCGTGCTGGGCCTCGGTCTGGCGCTCTCTTCCACCGCGTTTGGCCTGCAAAGCCTGGCCGAGCGCAAGGAACTGACCAGCCCCCACGGGCGGCTGGCGTTCGCGATTCTGTTGTTCCAGGACATCGCTGCGATTCCGCTCATCGCGATGGTGCCGCTGCTGGCCGGCAGTGATCACACCACCAGCACGGCCGAAGACATCAATCACGGCTTGCGCGTATTGGGCAGTATTGCCGTGGTGGTGATCGGCGGACGTTATCTGTTGCGCCCGGTATTCCGCGTGGTAGCCAAAACCGGTTTGCCTGAAGTCTCGACAGCCACGGCGTTGCTGGTGGTTATCGGCACGGCGTGGTTGATGGATCAGGTCGGCGTGTCCATGGCGCTGGGGGCGTTCCTGGCTGGATTACTGCTGGCGGATTCCGAGTATCGCCACGAACTGGAAGCGCAGATCGAACCGTTCAAAGGTTTGCTGCTGGGCCTGTTTTTCATCAGCGTTGGTATGGGCGCCAACTTGAGCTTGCTGCTCACTGCGCCGATTACCGTGTTGGGGCTGACGCTGTTGCTGATCGCCATCAAGCTGCCGTTGTTGTTCGTCGTCGGGCGATTGGCCGGCGGTCTGGGCAAGGTGAGTGCGATTCGCCTCGGCATTGTGCTGGCGGCAGGCGGTGAATTCGCCTTTGTGGTGTTCAAGATCGGCCGCGATCAGGGTTTGTTCGAACCGCGTCTGTACGACTTGCTGGTGCTGACAATCACCCTTTCCATGGCGGTTACGCCGTTGCTGCTGTTGCTGTGCGCGCGACTGGTCAGCCCGAAGGTGCAACCGGTGGTGGTCCCGGAACAATTTCGCGAGATCGATACCGACGAGCCGCGTGTGGTCATCGCCGGCATGGGCCGGATGGGGCAGATCGTGGCGCGCATCCTGCGGGCGCAGAACATCAAGTTCGTCGCCCTCGATACGTCGGTGGAAACCATCGAGCTGTCGCGCAGTTTCGGTGGCGTGCCGGTGTTCTACGGCGACCCGATGCGCCCGGAAATCCTGAAAGCGGCCAAAGTCGAGCAGGCCGAATATTTCGTGATCGCCACGGACGACCCGGAAACCAATATCAAAACGGCCGAGGTCATACACCGCTTGTACCCGCACATCAAGATCATCGCCCGCGCCCGTAACCGTCAGCATGTGCACCGGCTGGTCGACCTCGGCGCCGAGGCGATTCGCGAAACGTATTATTCAAGCCTGGAAATGAGCCGGCGTACGCTGGTCGGCCTGGGTCTGACCCAAGCGCAGGCCGATGCACGGATCAAGCGCTTCAAGCATCACGATGAACAAGTTCTGGAGGCGCAGCACGCGGTGTACGACGATGCCGCGAAGGTGCTGCAGACAGCCCAGGAAGCACGGGCGGAACTGGCGAAGCTGTTTGAGTCGGATCAGCTGGAAGAGCAATCGGCGAGGAATTCATAATGGCTGCCGAACAACCCGCCCCAGCCCTCAAGGAAATCTTCAACGCCGCCCGCCTTGAGCACATCGCCACAGAAATGACTGCGGTCTATCCCGCGTTCAACGCCAAAACATTCCTTGAAATGGCTAACCAGGGACTCGCCGAATTGTCGATCATGCAGCGCATGGCCCGGGTCAGCGAGTCCCTGCATGCGGTGTTGCCACTTAACTACGAACAATCAATCGATGTGCTTTACGCGCTCGCACCGCGCCTGAACAGCGGATTCGTCAGCATTGCCTTGCCACATTACGTCGCACTGTACGGTGGCCGTTCGTTCGAGCGGTCGATGGCGGCCCTCAAATACTTCACTACCTTCGGCTCCGCTGAGTTTGCGATCCGGTATTTTCTGCGCAGCCATTTCGAGCGCACCCTGGCGGTGATGCACGAGTGGTCACTGGATGAAAATGAGCATGTGCGGCGACTGGCGAGTGAAGGCTGCCGGCCACGTCTGCCGTGGTCGTTCCGTCTGGAGCGCATTCAGGCGAACCCCGCGTTTGCAGCGGCGATCCTCGATAACCTCAAGGCCGACGAAAGCCTGTACGTGCGCAAGTCGGTGGCCAATCACCTCAACGACATCACCAAGGACCACCCCGAGTGGGTGCTTGACCTCATTGAAAGCTGGTCGCTGGAGAACCGCCACACGGCCTGGATCGCCAAACATGCGCTGCGCAGCCTGATCAAACAGGGCAATAACCGCGCACTGGCGATCATTGGCGCGGGCGGTAAACCTGAGGTTGAGATCATTGATGCGCAAGTTGAACCTGCCGTCGTCAGGCTCGGGGAGAAAATCACCCTGTCGTTCACCGTCAAATCGACTGTCGAGAACAGTCAGCGGCTGGTGATCGATTACGCCATCGACTACGTAAAAGCCAACGGCAGCACCTCGGCGAAGGTGTTCAAACTCAAAGCCCTGACACTGCCCGGCAAGGCCAGCGAATTCGTTGCTCGCAGTCAGCAGATCAAGGAACTCACTACGCGCAAGCATTACGCCGGACGCCATGCCGTGCACATCCTGGTCAACGGCGAACGCCTGGCCAGCAGTGAATTTGAAATTTTTTCGTGATGTAGGGGCAAGCGCGGCGGCGATCCGGCTTGCCCGTGGTGTCAGTCACTATTGTTGTCGCCTGAGCCGATGCCATCGCGGGCAAGCCACGCTCCCACAGGGATCGCGTCGTTAGCTTGTTGAGTGGCAGACTCAGAATTCGCGCACAGAACCGCCCCTTGTGGGAGCGTGGCTTGCCCGCGATGAGGCCGGTACAGCCGACAGATATCTTGCGGCTCGGATACCGCTGTCGCGAGCAAGCGTGTTTCTACAGAGCCGGCATTCCCAGCAGCAGGTTCTGCTCGCGCTCGCACAACTCCACCACGTAATCCCAGACCACGCGCAAGCGAACGGATTTGTGCAGTTCGCGTCGGGTGCTGATCCAGTAACTGCGCTGGATACTATCGTCCGGCAACAGCGCCACGAGGTCTGGATCGGCGCTGGCCATGTAGCACGGCAATACCGCGATCCCCAGCCCGGAGCGTGCGGCCTGTTGCTGGGCGATGACGCTGGTGCTGTGGAACACCACCTGCGGATTGCGGCAGAAGCTGTTGAGGAACTTCAGTTCCTGACTGAACAGCAGGTCGTCGACGTAACCAATCCACGCGTGCCGCCCGAGGTCTTCGCGGCTGCGCAGCGGCGGCGAGCGGTCGAGGTACACCTGGCTGGCATACAGCGCCAGCCGATACTCAGAGAGCTTGCGGGTAACCAGCATGTCCGCGGCCGGGCGCTCGAGGTGAATGCTGATTTCGGCTTCGCGGTTGAGAATGCTCACAAAGCGTGGCACCGCCACCAGTTCCACTTCAAGTCCCGGGTAGCGCTCGAATAGCCCATTCATGCGACTGGCGAGAAACATGATGCCCAGCCCCTCCGTCACGCCGACGCGAATCTTGCCCAGCGGCGCCGTCGACTGAGTGATCTCTTCTTCAGCCAGCAGTGCGACATTTTCCATCGCTTCGGCGTGTTTAAGCAGCGCTTCCCCGGCCGGGGTCAGCTCATAACCCTGCGCATGCTGAACAAACAACGCAGTGCCGAGGCTTTTTTCAATGGCCTCGATATGCCTGGCCACGGTGGCATGCGTAGTGTTCAGTCGCCGGGCAGCGGTGAGCAAGCGTCCGCTGCGCTGCAATTCGAGAAAGAACCTCAGATCATTCCAGTCAAACATGAACCTTCCTTGAAAGAGTTGCTGTTTGAAAATGCACAGCAGCTGCGCAAAAACTAACATTCTTTTAACGAAAGCTAACAACTAGGATGACTGACAACAAGAACAACAGTAAGAGGTCAGGGATGCAGACTTCCCTTGATGAATTCGACTACATCGTGGTCGGTGCCGGACCGGCCGGGTGTCTGCTGGCCAATCGACTCTCGGCCTCGCCGCAACACCGCGTGCTGTTGCTCGAAGCCGGCGGCCGCGACAACTACGCGTGGATTCATATTCCCGTGGGTTACCTGTTCTGCATCGGCAACCCGCGCACCGACTGGTGCTTCAAAACCGAGTCGCAACCCGGCCTGCAAGGACGGGCCTTGAGCTACCCACGCGGCAAGGTGCTGGGCGGTTGCTCCTCAATCAACGGCATGATCTACATGCGCGGTCAGGCCAGCGATTACGATGGCTGGGCCGGCGACGGCAATTCGGGCTGGGCCTGGAACGACGTACTGCCGCTGTTCATGAAAAGCGAAAATCACTTTGCCGGCGACTCGCAATTCCACGGCGCTGCCGGCGAGTGGCGCATCGAACGCCAGCGGCTGTCGTGGCCAATTCTCGATGCCTTCCGCAGCGCTGCCGGACAAAGCGGCATTGCCAGCGTGGACGATTTCAACGAGGGCGATAACGAAGGTTGCGGCTACTTTCAGGTCAATCAGAAAGCCGGGATCCGCTGGAACGCGGCGAAGGCTTTTCTCAAACCGGTCCGTCAACGGCCTAATCTGACCGTGTTGACCGGCGTCGAAGTCGACCGCGTACTGCTGGAAAACGGCCGGGCATCCGCGGTCAAGGCTCAGTGGCAAGGCCAGGCAAGGACGTTCAAGGCCCGCAAGGAAATCATCTTGTGCGCTGGCTCCGTCGGCTCGCCGGGCATCCTCCAGCGCTCCGGCATTGGCCCTCGCCCGCTGCTGGAAAAACTCGGCATCGGCGTCGCCATGGAGTTGCCCGGCGTGGGCGGCAATCTTCAGGACCACCTGCAATTGCGCCTGATCTATAAGCTGGAAAACGCGCGCACCCTGAATCAGATCGCCGGCAGTGTGTGGGGCAAGATGGGCATGGGTTTGCGCTATCTGTATGACCGCAGCGGCCCGCTGTCGATGGCGCCGAGTCAACTCGGTGCGTTTGCCCGCTCGGGGCCGGAGCAGACCTCGGCCAATCTCGAATACCACGTGCAACCACTGTCGCTCGAACGCTTTGGCGAGCCGTTGCACGCCTTCCCCGCCTTCACTGCGTCGGTGTGTGATCTGCGCCCGCAAAGCCGCGGCCGTGTCGATATTCGTTCGGCTGACCCGCAGGACGCGCCGTCGATCCAACCCAATTATCTGAGCCATCCGGAAGATATGCGCGTCGCTGCCGATGCCATTCGCCTGACCCGGCGCATCGTGGCCGCGCCGGCCCTGCAAGCATTCAAACCGGTCGAATATTTGCCGGGCGACAGTTTGCAGACCGAGGAAGAGTTGCACGAAGCCGCCGCGCGCATTGGCACGACGATCTTTCATCCGGTGGGCACTTGCCGCATGGGTCATGACGAGCAATCGGTGGTTGATGCGCAACTCAAGGTTCACGGTATTCCCGGCCTGCGCGTCGCCGACGCTTCAATCATGCCGCGCATCATCTCGGGCAACACATGTTCGCCTACGCTGATGATTGCTGAAAAAGCTGCGCAACTGATTCTGGAACCAGATACCAGGAGCATCATCACGCCAAAGGCGTTTGCTACACACCCGTAATCATCCACGGACACTGTAGTAACGGAAAGACCGATGCAGATAGCGTTGAATGGACAGTAGCGGCGCCAGACCACAAGGCCGGCGCCGACAGTGGAACAACAAAAACAATCACTGTGAGGGATACCGATATGTCAGAACATGTGCAGCCTCTGGAAGCCGTGCCCGGTGCGATCACCACCCCGGATACGCGAAAAGTCATCTTCGCCTCATCACTCGGGACGGTCTTCGAGTGGTACGACTTTTTCCTCTATGGCGCCCTCGCGGCAGTCATCAGCAAGCAGTTTTTTGCCGGGGTCAACGACACCACGGCTTTCATTTTCGCCTTGATGGCGTTCGCTGCCGGCTTCATCGTGCGGCCGTTCGGCGCGCTGGTGTTCGGACGGTTGGGCGACATGATCGGGCGCAAATACACCTTCCTCGCCACCATCGTCCTCATGGGTGTGGCGACCTTCTGCGTCGGCTTGCTGCCGACCTACGCCAGTATCGGCATCGCCGCGCCCATCATCCTCGTGGTGCTGCGCATGCTGCAGGGGCTTGCGCTGGGCGGCGAATACGGTGGTGCCGCGACGTATGTGGCTGAGCACGCGCCGATGGGTAAACGCGGCTTTCACACCAGCTGGATTCAATCGACGGCGACCCTCGGTCTGCTGCTGTCGCTGCTGGTGGTGCTGGGCTGCCGCTACTTCACCGGCGATCAGTTTGAAGTCTGGGGCTGGCGTCTGCCGTTCCTGTTTTCCATTGTGTTGCTGGGCATCTCGACCTGGATTCGCCTGAGCCTGCACGAGTCCCCTGCCTTCGTGAAAATGAAAGAAGAAGGCAAGGTCTCAAAATCGCCGCTGCGTGATTCCTTCGGCAAATGGGAAAACCTCAAAGTCGTGCTGATTGCGCTTTTCAGCATCAACGCCGGGCAAGCGGTGACGTTTTACGCGGCGCAGTTTTATGTGCTGTTCTTCCTTACGCAGTTTCTGCGCATGGACCCGGCGCTGGCCAACAGTTTGCTGATCGTCAGCGTGATGATTGGCGCGCCATTCTTCATCTTTTTCGGCTGGCTGTCGGACAAGGTCGGGCGCAAACCGATATTGATGATCGGGCTGTTGCTGGCCACCGCGTTGTACTTCCCGATTTTCAAGACCCTGGCGCATTACGCCAACCCGGCGATTGATCAGGCCAGCCGTCAGGCGCCGATCACTGTGCTGGCCGACCCGGCGACCTGCACCTTCCAGTTCGATCCGGTGGGCAAGGCGAAATTCGACAGCCCATGCGACAAGGTCAAAACCTTCCTGGTCAAGCAGGGCCTGCCCTATTCCAGCGCAGCGGCCCCTGCGGGCAGCGGCGTGCAGGTCAGCATCGGCGACGTGAAAATCGACGGCTACGATGAAGCTGCTCTGCGCGGCGCGGTGACCCTGGCGGGCTATCCGTCCCAGGCTGATGCTCAGGCGATCAACAAGCCGATGATCGTGGCGCTGATCGTGGCGCTCATCATCATCTCGGCGATGTGCTACGGCCCGTTGGCGGCGCTGATGGTGGAATTGTTCCCGACACGGATTCGCTACACCTCGATGTCGCTGCCGTATCACATCGGTAATGGCTGGTTTGGCGGTTTCTTGCCAACAGTGTCGTTCGCGCTGGTGGTGTACACCGGGGATATTTTCTATGGGCTGTGGTACCCGGTGGTGATTACCGGGGTGAGCCTGGTGGTGGGGATGATCTGTTTGCGCGAGACCAAGAACGTGGATCTTGATACCAACTGACTGAGTCTGAGTGGATGGCGGTGGCGGGTTTTGATTGGGAGGGGGTACATATCCGTTGCTGCGGTTGGGGCTACTATTGGTTCCGTCCTGGGTATGCATGACCTGTGGGAGCCGAGCTTGCTCTGGGCGGCGTTCCGACGATAGCGGTGTGTTAGGCGGCGCTTGTTTTGAGTGTGTACATATCCGTTGATGTGGTGATGGCTGATATTGGTTCCGCTCTTACAGCGGGTCACTTTGGAAAAGCCTACGCGGCCCGGCCTCAAGTAACCAAAGCGCTTGCGCCCCTGACGTCCGGTGGCTCGCCTAGGCTCGCCATACCCTCGCTCCGGTCCTGCTCCGTGGGCCCGTCGCCCTCGGCCATCCATGGCCGGGGGCGACTAACCCGGCATCCTTGCCGGGTTGCCCACTGCGCAGAACCTGCACTCGGCCTTCCGACGGGGCAGATCAAGATCAAGATCTGAAGCAAAGCAAAGCAAA
This sequence comes from Pseudomonas sp. Ant30-3, assembly GCF_000690905.1. Classification (GTDB taxonomy): domain Bacteria; phylum Pseudomonadota; class Gammaproteobacteria; order Pseudomonadales; family Pseudomonadaceae; genus Aquipseudomonas. The sequence continues at coordinate 16,943 of NZ_JMCL01000051.1, forward strand.
GCAAAGCAAAGCAGCTCCCGTCTGCTAGACCCATTCAGCCCGACGCGCCACAGAACGTGTAGCAGCTGGCGCAGCCTGCGTCCGGCTGCGTCCGGCTGCGCAGCAGTCGTCGTGGTGGTCGTTGTTTTCGTCGTACTCGATCCCGAGCATGCGTTTATCTATCAAACCGCGCCGCCTGATTTTACGACTGCTGCGCAGCCGGACGCAGGCTGCGCCAGCTGCTACACGGATTTGTGTGGGGGCGGAATAACGTGAGCCAGGTCGGCTACCAGGCCGCCTCGGCGGCTGTGGCGGTTAGCGTCCCGTCGGGAGGCTGAGTGGAGGTTCTGCGCAGTGGGCAACCCGGCATGGATGCCGGGTTAGGCGCGCACGGCCAAGGATGGCCGATCGCGCCGGGCCCACGGAGCAGGACCGGAGCGAAGGCATGGCGAGCCACCGGACGTCAGGGGCAAGAGCGTTTGGTTACTTGGTGCCGGGCCGCGCAGGCTTCTCCAAGTGACCCGCTGTAAGAGCGGAACCAATATCAGCCATCACCGCAGCAATGGATATGTACACCAGCCCAAGAGATGGCCACCACACACCGCAAGGCCAAGACAATTACCGCAAACCCCAGCCATTTTCGCTACTCTGACCCGATGCAACCGCCCCGCCACTCACCGAACGAGGCACTATGATCATCTCATCCGCATCCGACTACCGCGAGGCAGCACGCCGCAAACTTCCGCGATTCCTCTTCGACTACATCGACGGCGGCGCCTATGCCGAACACACGCTGAGGGCCAACAGCGCCGACCTCACCGGCATCAGCCTGCGCCAGCGGATCCTCAAAAACGTCGAAACCCTGAGCCTTGAAACCACCCTCTTCAACCAGCCACTGTCCATGCCCGTCATCCTCGCGCCGGTCGGCCTGACCGGCATGTTCGCCCGCCGTGGCGAAGTGCAGGCGGTCAGAGCGGCCGAGAAAAAAGGCATCCCGTTGTGCCTGTCCACGGTGTCAGTTTGCTCGATCGAAGAAGTGGTGGCGCAAACCGAGCAAAACATCTGGTTCCAGTTGTACGTACTGAAAGATCGCGGCTTCATGAAAAACGCCCTCGAACGGGCAAAAGCCGCCGGGGTCAAGAACCTCGTGTTTACCGTCGACATGCCAACCCCCGGCGCTCGATATCGCGATGCGCACTCGGGAATGTCCGGGCGCTTCGCCTCGTCGCGGCGCCTGCTGCAGGCCCTCACCAAACCTCAGTGGGCCTTCGACGTCGGCCTGATGGGACGCCCGCACGACCTCGGCAACATATCGAAGTACCTCGGCAAAGCCGTCACCCTCGAAGACTACATGGGCTGGCTGGCCAACAACTTCGATCCCTCGATCAGCTGGAGCGATCTGGAGTGGATTCGCGATTTCTGGCAAGGCCCGATGATCATCAAAGGCATCCTCGACCCGCAGGATGCCAAAGACGCGGTCAGCTTCGGCGCAGACGGAATTGTGGTGTCGAATCATGGTGGGCGGCAGCTGGACGGCGTGCTGTCGACCACCAAGGCATTGCCGCCGATCATGCAAGCGGTGGGCAATGATCTGACCGTGCTGGTCGATTCGGGCATTCGCTCGGGTCTCGATGTCGTACGCATGCTTGCGCTAGGCGCGAAAGGCGTCCTGCTCGGACGCTCCATGGCCTATGCACTGGCGGCCGATGGTCAACGCGGCGTGGAAAACCTGCTGGATATTTTCGCCAAGGAAATGCGCGTGGCGATGACACTGACCGGGGTCACTTCGATCGCTCAGATTGACGAATCGACGCTGGTAAACGCCACCCGATGAGCAAACACCCCTGCAAAAAAACGCCGCGCACAGGCACGGCGTTGGGCTGGTGCAGACATTGAAAACTCACGCTGACCCACTGATCACTCGACGTCTTTGAGAACCTCGAATGTCACCTGATCGGGATAAAACGCCACGTAATTCTTGATCTGCTCGACCGACACTTTGGGCGTTTCATAAGTCCACACCGCATTGGCGCCCTCATGCCCCGGAACCTGCAGGCTGAAATAGCTCGCGTCGCCTTTGTACGGGCAATAGCTGGTGTGGTCGGTACGGGCGAAAAACTCTTCGGCGATGTCCTCACGCGGCACGTAATACACCGGCGGGTAATTGGCCTCCAGCAGCACCAGCGCGCGGGTGGACGCTGCTACCTGAATACCGTGGAATTTCACCAACAGACAACCTGGCTGCTCGGCAATGGTGATGACAGGACTGGGACCGGTGCTTTTCATGACATGCGTTCCTCGATACGACGATAAACCTGTGGGAGCGTGCGATGCGGCAATCCGGCAATCCGGCTTGCCCGCGATGGGTCATGCAGCGGCCGCAAAAAATGAGACCACGGTAGATCAGGTATAACGCAAATTTTTCAGTCACGACCGCCTCACAGCCAAACGGAGCGCATTTCGTCTGCGGCAAACTGGCGCAACAGCTTTGCTGTACATCCATACAGATAAAGATTGCCCGATCGCTCCTCAGCCGCCATTCTGTGCACTTCCCGGCACTTGATGAACGATGGTGGTTATGCGGTTGTACCTCTGTGAAAAACCTTCCCAGGCCAAAGACATTGCCGCGGTGCTTGGCGCCAAGCGACGCGGCGACGGCTGCTGGCTGGGAACAGATGTCACGGTCACCTGGTGCATCGGCCATTTGCTGGAAACCGCCCCGCCGGATGCCTATGACGCGCGTTACAAGCGCTGGGTGCTGGCGGATCTGCCGATCATCCCGGACAAATGGAAGATGACCGTCAAACCGCGCACCGCCAGCCAATACAAAGCGGTCAAGCGCCTGCTCGGTGAAGCCGATGAATTGGTGATCGCCACCGATGCCGACCGTGAGGGCGAGATGATCGCCCGGGAACTGGTCGAGCATTGTCGTTATCGCGGGCCGATTCAACGCTTGTGGTTATCGGCGCTCGATGATGCATCGATCCGCAAGGCCCTGGCTTCGCTGAAACCCGGCGCCGAGACGTTCAGCCTGTATCACTCGGCACTCGGGCGTTCACGGGCGGATTGGCTGATCGGCATGAACATGAGCCGGTTGTTCACGTTGCTTGGAAGACAGTCCGGTTACCAGGGCGTGTTGCCGGTGGGCCGGGTGCAAACGCCGACCCTGCGTCTGGTCGTGGATCGTGACCGCAGTATTGCCGATTTCGTGCCGGTCGCCTTCTGGGCGATTGACGTGCAACTGCTGCACGACGGCACGGCATTCACCGCGCAATGGCGCGCGCCCTCTGACGCTTGCGACGATCAGGATCGCTGCCTGAATCAGCCGCGGGCGCAACAGGCAGCGGCGGCGATGATCGGCGCGACGACCGCCCGAGTGATCAAGCTGCGCACCGAGCGCATGCGTGAAGTCGCGCCATTGCCGTTCGATCTGGGCACATTGCAGGAAGTGAGTTCGAAAAAACTCGGGCTCGGCGCTCAGGAAACCCTCGACATCGCTCAGACGCTCTACGAAACCCACAAAGTCATCACCTACCCGCGCAGCGACTGCGGTTACCTGCCGGTCAGTCAGCACGCTGAAGCACCGGGCATCCTCGCGGCATTGCGCCAGGCCGATCCGGCACTGAATGCCTTGCAGGACCACCTGCAACCGCAACGCCGTTCGCGCGCCTGGAACGACGCCAAGGTCAGCGCTCACCACGGCATCATCCCCACGGCGGCAGCGAAAAATCTCGACCGGTTGGTGGGCAAGCAGCGCGCGGTCTACACCCTGATCCGCGCTCGCTACCTGGCGCAGTTTCTGCCAAATCACGAATACGATCGCACTCAGGCCGACTTTGATTGCGCCGGGGAATCCTTGCGCGCCGTTGGCAAGCAGATTGTCGAAGCGGGCTGGAAGCGCGCCTTGCCCGAGGCACTTGCGCCGGCCAAAGGCCGCGAAGCACCGGCACCGCAAACGCTGCCGGCATTGGCCGAGGGCCGTGACTGCGCAGTGGCCGACGTCAAGCTGAAGGATCTGTGGACACAGCCGCCCAAGCCGTTCACTGAAGGCGATCTGATCAAGGCGATGAAAAATGTCGCCAAACTGGTGGAGGACCCGCTGCTCAAGCAAAAACTCAAGGACACCACCGGCATCGGCACCGAAGCGACCCGCGCGTCGATCATTCAAGGCCTGCTCGATCGCGGTTATCTGATCAAGAACGGCAAGGCGCTGGCGGCGACGCCGGCTGCCTTCAGCCTGATCGACGCGGTGCCGCGCGCCATCGCCGACCCGGGCACCACAGCCATCTGGGAACAAGCCCTGGACATGGTGCAAAGCGGCGAGATGAGCCTGGAGGAATTCGTCACCAAGCAAGCAGCGTGGATGAGCAAGCAGGTCGCGCGATGTGCCGGCCTGAGCCTGACCATCAGCGGCCCGGCAAGCCCGGCCGGACGGGGTGCGACACCCTGGAAAAACAAACGCAAACCCACCAAGCGCAAGCCTGCAACCGCTGCCAAACGCAGCGCGAAACCCGCCAGCAGAGCTTGATTCCGCAAAAAAGCTCCGCAGAAACCACCCGGTTTTAATTCCAAAACGTCTTTGTCGGACAATATGTAGTGCTTGAAAATAATCACTACAAAACCGTTGACGCCTCCGATTTGCCCTTGCATGATGCAGACGTCACCCCGATCGGGAGACAGGCAACATGTTTGAGCAAGCTCGTCTGACCGCCGAGCTGTTATTCCGGATACACGCTGCCCACAAGGCAGATTGAAGAAGCTGACCTGGCCTGAACGTCCAGTACAAGGACGAGAAACGCTGGCGATCAATCCTCATGAAGCTTGTGACCGACCCTCAAAACGTCGGCAGTGGCCAAAAGGTTTTCGCCGCTTCTCCTCGTTGTGACGCTATTGCGTAGCAGTTATTCAACACGACTACATGCAGCAGATGCGCGTCCCCGTCATTTCGACGGTCGACCGCTGACGTCCTGGTTTCGGTGCCAGGGATCAACTAACCGATGGGCTACCTGTATTAGCGAATCAACTTTGAAAGATCACCAAATGGTCAAGGGGTTTACATGATGAATCTGAATAATCAACCGACTATCGATGAACTGGCTCGTCTGTTCGCTGCGCAAAAAGACAGCCACGACAGCCACATTCTGTGGATCAGCAAATCGGGTCAGGTGCACATCGACTGCCTGTCGCCGCACGCCCACGAAGCCGAGTTCGACCAGAACAACCAGAACCTGCTGGCCCGACTGAAGATGTACCGTCGCGGCCAAGGTTATGTCGGCAAGAAAGCCGCGGCTGATAAAGACTTCATCGGTAATGTTCTGCAGACGCTGAAACAGGCCTGGTCCTCGATGCAGAATCAGAATGAAACGCGGGTGATAGACCGTTTCTACTGATACACCCGCTAACTGAAAGGCCCCGCCCGAGTGATCGAGCGGGGCCTTATTTGTTTGTCGTCTGCGCAGCAAATACAGCTATCGTTAACGGTATTCAGCAGTGAGCCTTTGGAGATGTGAGATGAAGTTCGTTCTGACAATCATGGCGTTATTGGTTACTGCAAATACAGCTCAGGCCAACAGTCTGCCGGGAGTGCCGTCATTCATAGTTGAGTGCCCTGGAAAACTGTCGGTGCAGGCCGATCAGGATGGGGCTGTAATGATCGGTACCCAGGAAGCCGAAAAAAGCCATCAATGAGCGCCGCTTCGAGGCCAAGGGGGCGGATGTGACGCTTACAATCGTGATTGCCGAAGACGACTCGGTCGCGGTTTCATCTAAGGGCAAAGCATCCAACGGAGTGTGCGAGTCAGTGGAAGACTGACGCGGCGATGAAGCCGCGTTTTCGATGTCTCGTTCGAGGCTCGTCTAGCGAATGTTAGCGTCTCACCGACAGATCGGTCTGCCGCATCCGACTGCGAATGGTGAACACGCCATCGCCGGAAAGAATCGCACTGCGGGCAAACAGGCGTCCGCTCTCCCAGTTTGAAAGTCCCAGTTCCGGCTTGTTCAGGGCGTACTGGCCGTCGACCCAGCGGGTAACGCCATCGCCAACGAACGGCGCGTTGACTGCGTTGTAAAAGCGCTCCTGCGTCGCGGCGTCTTCACTGATCAGCGATACGGTGAACTGCGGGCTGTAGCGGTTGAACAAAGCAATGCCGCTGTCGAGGTCGTCGATAATTTTCAGGCTGACTTCCGGGGTCTCTTCCCACTCCCATTCCCTACCCAATTGCTCTTCCGGCAATGGCTCGGCCAAAGGCTCGGTCCGGTAGCCTTCGGCGCGATAGACTTCGACGCTGGCGGTTTGCCAATGACTCGGCAAGTACGTTTCGCTGCCTTCGACGATGTGCAATTTACAGCCCTGCCCTCGTGCGACGCCGGCCTGTTGCAGCGCCTCGAGAAACAATGGCACCAGGTCGACGGCGCGGTCGCGGTGGATCAGACAGACGTTGAGGGTGTTGCAGACTTTGCGGTCCAGCGAGTTGCGGACCACGGCGGCAAAACGCCCGGCATCTGCGTCCTGATCTGCCAGTAACCACGCGCCACCGGTACCGTGCAGGCTGACGGCCGTGCCAGCCTGTTGCGCGATGCTGCCCAGCTGACTGACCGCGCGACCCGAACCGCGAGCCACCGCCAGTGAAAGACGTCGATCGGCAAACATCGCCCAACCGGCTGCATGATTGACGCTTTCCACCAGCGACACCGCCCCGGCCGGCAAGCCGGCTTCATTCAACGCCGGATTCAAGGCGTGGGCCACGATCGCTTGAGCGGTGCCCAACGCATCACTGCCGATTCGCAGTACCGCGGTGTTGCCGGTGCGCAAGACACCAGCAGCGTCGGCGAAAACATTCGGCCGACCTTCAAACACGAAAGCGACGATACCCAGCGGCGCGACCACTTGCTCGACGGCCCAGCCGTCATGTTCGACGCTGCTAATCACTTTACCGCGCGACGCCGACGCATCACGCCAGGCCCGCAGGCCGGCGATCATGTCGCGACGCATGCGCTCGTCGGCGAGCAGCCGCGTGGTCGATCGCCCGCGGGTCTTCGCTCTCTCGATATCGGCGCAATTAGCGGTCGCGATCAACGCCCAGCACTGCGGGTCTTCGAGACGCCGGGCGAACTGGTCGAAAAAATCGCTGATGGCTTCATCGGAAACCGCGGACATCAAGCTGAATGCTGTTTCTGCCTGCTCGATTGCCACCACAGCCGCTTGCTGATCCGCCACCGGGATCAGCAGCAGTTCACCGCTGACCTGCTCCACCAGCAAATGGTCCCCGGGCTGAAAACGCGCTGCCAGTTCGGGGCTGACCACCGTGACACGGTTACCGGCGAAAGGAATCGGCGTGCCAGCGATTAGACGTTCGAGCGCGAGAGACATGAAGCGGTTTCACCATGCAAGGGACGGCCGGAAAATGTATAGCAAATCTTCCTGAGCGTCATCTGCCCGCCGGAGACACGGCCCCTGTAGCAGCTGGCGCAGCCTGCGTCCGGCTGCGCAGCAGTCGTTTCATCAGCGGTCGCGGTGTGTCAGAACGCCAGTGTTACGACTGCTTTGCAGTCGGACGCAGGCTGCGCCAGCTGCTACACGGTTACAACTTGAGTCTTGTATCAGCCTGTATATGACCCCGCCTCAGACACATCACCGCATAGAAGCCCCCTGCTACGACACATCACAGATACACCCGCTTGATCAACTGTGCCGGTCGATTGGCCCTGCCGATCAGAGC
>NZ_JMCL01000052.1 GCF_000690905.1 Pseudomonas sp. Ant30-3
GAGGGAGCTTGCTCCCGCCGGGCTGCGAAGCAGCCCCAAACCCAGCACCGCAGATTTGTCAGACACACCACAGCGCTTTGTTTTGGCGACTGCTACGCAGCCGAACGGGAGCAAGCTCCCTCGCCACAAAAGCCGGAAACTTCCGACAGGCTTGCCCGGAAAGTTCGCAGTCATCAAGAGCACCATAAACACCACTACTCAGTCCGATGTACTGGCAATCAATGCGCTAAGGATTCGACGTTTAGGATTCCAGATAGTCAAACACCACACCCCCCACCATTCCAAACCGTCGTTAAAGTAATCACTCCACGATTCGCGACCTGGAATTGCATCCGCGTTATCGACCCACTCCAGCTTAAATCCCTCAACCCAATTTATTACTACAACATCCTCCTGTTCTTCGAGGCCTAGAGCCTGACACCACTCATGGAATAGCGCCCGAGCCTCAAGCTCTCCTCGATTGAATTCAGTTCCATATGGTGGTTCTCGGAAAGAACCGTAAAACGCCAGCGGTCCTCGTTCATAATCTTCGACCAAAATGAGATTGTGTATTTCTTCCCGACTCAAAACATTAGCCACAGCCTTGTCGAGCTCCCAGCTGATAGCTGGATCTCCTGGATTTATATACTCGGGATTTTTTATCAAATCGTTATGCCAATCCCACGAATCTTTCATGAGCTTTTCGTGAAGTCTGGTCAAAGCTTGCCGATGAACTGATTCATCGACTGTCACATTTATGTCAGGGCGGAGCACGACAAAATTGAAAACGCAGCCAGCATTATCCATCCGTTCAAGAAGCGATTTACTTGTTTCTTCGTCAATTACTTTCAACATTAAAAATACACCTCTTCAGCAACAATACAAAAGCTGCTTCGCTCTCAATACTCGCGAACAAAAAAAAAGCAAAAGTAAGAAAATGAGAACAGTTTATTTATTCGACACCTGCAAATTTCGCACCTTCCTTCAGAAAGAAGCGTCTGTTTGATCTGCCTGATCTTTTACGAATGGTCCGTTCAGATGAGGATAGTCGTGATCCATCAGCCCAGCTCCACCATCAGGTATTCCACTAACTCGACTTTCGGCACCGGCGGCAGTTCGGGTGTTTCCAGAAAGTTCGCAATCTTGTGCGTCAGAACAACTTCCGAAAACGCCTCGTAAAGATCAGGCCGGTCTTCGCTCAGCCACTGGATCAAGTTGGAGACCAGCGCTGCGCTGGACTGCTCGGCAAGCTGCTTGAGCAGCGTCGCTGGAACTTCCCACCATGGAAAAACCCGGGCAGTCGTCTGTGCCGCGCCGCCCACCTCCAGCGACTGGCCGTTGATCAGGCAGCGCCCGATCACGGGCAGCAGTTGAGCGCCGTCGACTTCGCGAGCCTGAAGAATCGGCAACAGATAACGTCCGTCCCAAAAGCGGAAAAACACCACGTTGCCATTCGGCAGCAACACTTGCGTCAGGCTACGCAGATGCTCGACCACCGCCTCCAGCGGAGCGGAGGAAACCGCCAGCCAACCCCAGTCCAGCGATTCGGTGGTGGCAACCCACTGCAGAAACTCACTTTCAGCGGCGACGATTCCTACATAAGGCATCACCGCTTCCCACTCGGCATACGCGGTTTCAGCCCAGATCGAACGTGGCATTTGCAGGGGATTTGAGCGCTGCCAGGCTTTGAATACTTGCGCAGCGCTGGCGCTTCCAAACACTGCGAACAATTGCTCGGAAGCTTGAATCGGCTGTCGCTCCAGCCAGGCATAAGGTGACAAGCGATCAGGCTGCACAGACACCTGCCTTGCAGCGCTCACATTCTTCGCAGAACGGCGCATCGCTTGTGAGGCTCAGGATCTGAGCGGCACTCAAAGCTGATAGTTGTCTGGAAGTGTCTGGAACCCCCATGGCCGGCATAGGTGCTCCGCCGAGTTGTATGGGCACGCTGCTGAAGATCCCGGCGGGGCCGATGTTGATCCAGTGCCCGCCCGCCTGAATCGAGGCGTTAACGCCAGCGTCGATCACAATCTGCTGTGCGGCGCAGACCTGATATTGGCCGCTGGCCTTTAGCACCTGGCTGCTGACGCTGATGTGCCGATCGCCGTGAACGCGCAAGTTATCGCCGCCACCGATGTCGGCGCTGCGCTGGTTTCCGACTTCAATGAACGAATCCTGCAACACACGCTGCGTCCAGTTTCGCTCGGCGCGCAGGTAAATTTCCTCGGCGCCTTTGCGGTCCTCGATGCGCAATTCGTTGTAACCGCCGCCTCCGGGACTACTCTGGCTGCGGAAAATACTGCGGGTTTTGTCGGCCGGCAGGTCGAGGGGCACAGGTGTAGCGGCGTTAGGCAGGCACCCCACAATAAGTGGTTTGTCGCCATCGCCGTTGACAAAACCCACCAGCACTTCCATGCCGACTCGCGGAATCATCACGCTGCCGTAACGATCATGCGCCCAACCGGTGGCCACCCGCAGCCAGCAACTCGAATGCTCGTTGAATTGGCCGTCGCGGTCCCATCGCAGTTGAACCTTGACCCGGCCATATTCATCGCAATGGATTTCGCTCTCCGTCGGGCCGGTGACCACTGCGGGTTGGTAGCCCGCCACGTGGGGTTTCTGGACAAGCGTCGGGCGAAACGAAACGTCCCACGGTGTGGCCAGAAAAGTATTGCGATAGCCTTGGAAGTCCCCCTCAGCACCGCTACCGCTCATTTCCTCAAGAACTTGTGGCTGTCGGCCCTCGTGTCTGATGCGAGTGATCAGCCACAGATCATTCCAATCCGTGCGCGGGTGATCAGCCAGCTGCAGGAAATGTCCGCTGAGCATGAACGCCTGATCGCTGTCGACTTGCGCTTGGCGGGCATCTGCGGTGTGACATTCCAAAGCGCGCACAGCCAACTTTTTGCCGTGTTCGCGCTCGGTGAACTGCCCGGGAAACTGATAGTTCTCGAGTGCCGGTAACTGGAGGTTGTCAGTAGAACTTTCGAGTAGCAGATGGGGTTTATTGAAGTCGTAATCACGCAAGGTCACCGCCGTTGATCGGGTTTCCAGGTTTACGTTGAAGCGTTTGATTACAGGCGCCTCGGCAGCCATGCCGCTGCCGGGCAGATACGGAACAGGCTCGGGCAACCGGGGGAAAACCGTCTGATCATCGCCAAAAACCAGCAAGTGACCAGCCGGGCTGTGCTGAAAGTGATAGTGAATGCCGAGCTCGGCACATAGACGGTGGATAAACGTCAGATCACTTTCGGCGTACTGCACGCAGTACTCGCGCTCTGCGTATTCACTGCCCAGCTGAAACTCGAACCTATCGCGCTGGATACCGTGCTCTTTGAGAAGAAGCTCGATGATCGTCGGCACACTTTTATGCTGGAAGATCCGCTGATTGATGCGGTGGCTCAGGTAAGCCAGATGCGGCACGAGACTGACCTGATAGCGCGTCAGACGTTTCCCGGAGTCGGCTTGTCCTACACGGTAAATCTGACCATGAATACCGGAGTTCTGCGGACCAAAGCTCAGAAATGCCTGACGATGGAGAAGGCTTTCGAGATCGATGTCGGGCCGCTCGCTGACCAGTTCCAGGTCAAAACGAAAAGGTTGGCTGATGGCTTCCTCACCCGTGAACTCAAGCACCTTGAGCTCATTCCGGTCGCCGTTGATCGTTAACGTGAAACGCGCATGGTTGGCAGAAGTGGACATCCGATGTGTCTCTGCTGGAGGGAGACCGGCGATTCTGCATGAGCGACAAGGACTGCCGAGGGAGGGACAGGGAAATCAGATTTGCCCTGCTTTTTTAGAGATTTATCCTGCAAGACTTGGCGTATTCGGCTACAGACATCTCCTTCAAAACTACCACCCCTCCTGTAGGCGTGAGCCTGCTCGCGAGAGCGGTTAATCATTCAACATTCATGTCGGCTGCCCCGGTGCTATCGCGAGCAGGCTCACTCCTACAGGGTACAATTAGGAATTCCAGATTTGAGTAGGCAAAAAAACGGCCCGCTTCCAAAGGAAGCGGGCCGTTTCATGTTCGGCGAAAGGTCAGAGCATCAGCTCATCGCAATCACTTGTTCAGGCGGAAATCAGCCTCGGCAGCTTCGAAACGCTGAAGCATGCCTTGAGTCGGCGCGCCCATTTTGCTGACGAAGTAGATCGCCAGGCTGGCGAAGATGAAGCCCGGGATAATTTCGTACAGACCGAGCAGCTCGAAGTGTTTCCACACGATCACGGTGATCGCGCCGACCAGGATGCCGGCCAATGCGCCGTTGCGGGTCATGTCTTTCCAGATCACCGAGATCAGTACAACCGGACCGAATGCAGCACCGAAACCAGCCCAGGCGTAGCTCACCAGACCCAGTACGCGGTTTTCCGGGTTAGCGGCCATCGCGATGGCGATCAAGGCAACCAGCAACACCATCAAACGGCCGATCCAGACCAATTCAACCTGGGAGGCGGTTTTGCGGATGAAGGCTTTGTAGAAGTCTTCAGTCAGGGCGCTCGAACACACCAGCAACTGGCAGCTCAGGGTGCTCATGACGGCAGCCAGAATGGCCGACAGCAAGACACCGGCAACCCATGGGTTGAACAGCAGCTTGGCCAGTTCGATGAACACGCGCTCAGGGTTTTCAGTCACCGGACCTGCAACTTCCGGATGCGCCGAGAAGTAAGCGATGCCGAAGAAACCTACCGCCACGGTGCCGACCAGGCACAGGATCATCCATGCCATGGAGATGCGACGTGCCTTGGCAATCGACTTCACCGAATCAGCGGCCATGAAGCGCGCGAGAATATGCGGTTGGCCGAAGTAGCCCAGACCCCAGCCCATCAGCGAAATGATGCCGATGAAGGTTGTGCCCTTGAGCATGTCGAAGTTGCTTGGATCCTGTGCTTCGATCGCCAGGAAGGTGGTGTCGACGCCGCCGGTGGCCAGCAAAACGATGATCGGCGTCAGAATCAGCGCGAAAATCATCAGGGTAGCTTGTACGGTGTCGGTCCAGCTCACGGCCAGGAAACCGCCGATGAAGGTGTAAGCAATCGTCGCCGCAGCACCGGCCCACAGCGCAGTCTCGTAGGACATGCCGAAGGTGCTTTCGAACAGACGGGCGCCTGCAACGATGCCGGATGCGCAATAGATAGTGAAGAACACCAGGATCACGACTGCGGAGATAATCCGCAGCAGACCGCTTTTATCTTCGAATCGGCTGGCAAAGTAGTCCGGCAGGGTCAATGCATCGCCGTTATGCTCGGTCTGCACGCGCAGACGGCCGGCGACGAACAGCCAGTTCAGGTAAGCACCGACGATCAGGCCGATGGCGATCCAGCTTTCGGACAAGCCGGACATGTAGATGGCGCCCGGCAGGCCCATCAACAACCAGCCGCTCATGTCGGAGGCGCCGGCGGACAATGCAGTCACGACGCTGCCCAGGCTGCGACCGCCCAGAATATAATCAGAAAGGTTGTTGGTGGAGCGATAGGCCATCAAGCCGATCAGCACCATTGCTGCGATGTAGATCACGAAGGTGATCAAGGTTGGATTGCTAACGCTCATTGAGTTACGCCCTGGCTTTGTTTTTATGTAGCGGCGGTTTTTGTAAACCGCTCGCAAACGACGACGTTTGACAGACGATTATAGACCCACGCATTTATGACTGATGTTTCCCCAGGAAAGCCATCAGCCGGTGCACCTGACTTTATGTCGGTTGCACCTTGGCCGCGAATCCTATTCAACAAAGCAAATAAGGTGCAACCAGTTTCTCGCGAATAAGTTGCACCTTATGGAAAATATCGGACAAACGCGCTTTTTTGCTCCCTTTTAGCGCAGTTCATGCACTTTGCTATAAGCAAAAGCACCAAGCAGGAGCGGCACATTCGTTCCGGAATTTATTTCCTGACGAGTTGCAGATAAATCCGACAAAAAAGGGTTGCACCCGGTTGCACCTCGAAGTGGGCGCAGCTAATCTTGCCGCCAGCTGATGCCACGCAGTCGTGGTAAACATGAGGATAAAAATATGGCTACCACCACCCTTGGGGTCAAACTTGATGACCCGACCCGCGAGCGCCTGAAGGCCGCCGCGACCTCGATTGATCGCACGCCGCACTGGCTGATCAAACAGGCGATTTTCAATTACCTGGAAAAACTCGAGGGTGGTGCAACCCTGACCGAGCTGAACGGTTTGACCAAGGATGCCGACGATCACGTCGATGCGCCGCTGGATCACGCCCACCAGTGCTTCCTCGAATTCGCCGAAAGCATCCTGCCGCAATCGGTACTACGCGCTTCGATCACTGCCGCTTACCGTCGCCCTGAGCCGGAAGTAGTGCCGATGTTGATCGAGCAGGCGCGCCTGCCAACCGCCATGGCTGAAGCCACCAACAAGCTGGCTGCTTCGATTGCCGAGAAACTGCGCAATCAGAAAAGCGCCGGCGGCCGTGCCGGAATTGTTCAGGGCCTGTTGCAGGAATTTTCCCTGTCGTCCCAGGAAGGCGTGGCGCTGATGTGCCTGGCTGAAGCGCTGCTGCGTATTCCGGACAAGGGCACCCGTGACGCGCTGATCCGCGACAAGATCAGCACCGGCAACTGGCATCCGCACCTGGGCAACAGCCCATCGCTGTTCGTCAACGCCGCGACCTGGGGTCTGCTGCTGACCGGCAAACTGGTTTCTACCCACAATGAAGCCGGCCTGACTTCGTCGTTGAGCCGCATCATCGGCAAGAGTGGCGAGCCGATGATCCGCAAGGGCGTCGACATGGCCATGCGCCTGATGGGTGAGCAGTTCGTCACCGGTGAAACCATCGCCGAAGCCCTGGCCAACGCCAGCAAGTTCGAAAGCAAGGGTTTCCGCTATTCCTACGACATGCTGGGTGAAGCGGCACTCACCGAGCACGACGCGCAGAAGTACCTCGCTTCGTACGAACAAGCCATTCACTCGATTGGTAAAGCGTCCCACGGCCGTGGGATTTATGAAGGCCCGGGCATTTCCATCAAGCTGTCGGCACTGCACCCGCGTTACAGCCGTGCGCAGTACGAACGCGTGATGGAAGAGTTGTACCCGCGCCTGCTGTCGCTGACCTTGCTGGCCAAGCAATATGACATTGGCCTGAACATCGACGCTGAAGAGGCCGATCGCCTCGAGCTGTCGCTGGATCTGCTTGAGCGCCTGTGCTTCGAGCCGCAACTGACCGGCTGGAACGGTATCGGTTTCGTTATCCAGGCGTATCAGAAGCGTTGCCCGTATGTGATCGACTACGTCATCGACCTGGCTCGCCGCAGCCGTCATCGCCTAATGATCCGCCTGGTCAAAGGCGCGTACTGGGACAGCGAAATCAAGCGCGCACAGGTTGAAGGTCTGGAAGGCTATCCGGTCTATACCCGCAAGGTGTACACCGACGTTTCCTACATCGCCTGCGCGCGTAAATTGCTCTCGGTGCCGGAAGTCATCTACCCGCAATTTGCCACGCACAACGCCCACACCCTGTCGGCCATTTACCACATCGCCGGTCAGAACTATTACCCGGGTCAGTACGAGTTCCAGTGCCTGCACGGCATGGGCGAACCGTTGTACGAACAGGTTGTAGGCAAAGTTTCCGAAGGCAAGCTGAATCGTCCGTGCCGCGTGTACGCACCGGTCGGCACTCACGAAACCCTGTTGGCGTACCTGGTGCGTCGCCTGCTGGAAAACGGCGCGAACACCTCGTTCGTCAACCGCATTGCCGACCAGTCTATTTCCATTCAGGAATTGGTGGCCGATCCAGTGGCCAGCATCGAGCAGATGGCGACGCTGGAAGGCGGCTTCGGCCTGCCGCACCCGCGTATCCCGCTGCCGCGTGATCTTTATGGCGCCGAGCGCGCCAACTCCAGCGGCATCGACATGGCCAACGAACATCGTCTGGCCTCGCTGTCCTGTGCTTTGCTGGCAACCGCTCATAACGACTGGAAAGCGGCGCCGATGCTCGGTTGCGCTTCCAGCACCGAAACACCTGCAGCCGTGTTGAACCCGTCCGATCTGCGTGATGTGGTGGGTCATGTCCAGGAAGCGACCGTCGAGGACGTCGACAGCGCGATCCAGTGCGCCCTGAACGCTGCGCCGATCTGGCAGGCTACACCGCCGGCGGAACGTGCGGCGATCCTCGAACGTGCTGCTGACTTGATGGAAGGCGAAATTCAGCCGCTGATGGGCCTGTTGGCTCGCGAAGCCGGCAAGACTTTCGCCAACGCCATCGCCGAAGTGCGCGAAGCCGTGGATTTCCTGCGTTATTACGCGGTACAGGCTCGTAACGATTTCACCAACGACGCCCACCGCCCACTGGGTCCGGTGGTGTGCATCAGCCCTTGGAACTTCCCGCTGGCAATCTTCAGCGGCCAAGTGGCTGCGGCATTGGCTGCCGGTAACCCGGTATTGGCCAAACCTGCCGAGCAAACTCCGCTGATCGCGGCGCAAGCCGTGCGCTTGCTGCTTGAAGCGGGCATTCCGGAAGGCGTGCTGCAATTGCTGCCGGGCCGTGGCGAAACCGTTGGCGCGCGTCTGGTCGGCGACGACCGAGTGAAGGGCGTGATGTTCACCGGCTCCACCGAAGTGGCTCGTCTGCTGCAACGCAACGTCGCCGGTCGTCTGGATGCGCAGGGTCGTCCGATCCCGCTGATCGCCGAAACCGGTGGCCAGAATGCAATGATCGTAGATTCCTCGGCACTGACTGAACAAGTCGTGATCGACGTTGTGTCGTCGGCTTTCGACAGCGCCGGGCAGCGTTGCTCTGCACTGCGCGTACTGTGCCTGCAGGAAGATTCGGCAGACCGTGTCATCGAAATGCTCAAAGGTGCCATGGCTGAATGCCGTCTTGGCAACCCTGAGCGGCTGTCCGTGGACATCGGCCCGGTCATCGACGCCGAAGCCAAGGCCGGGATCGAGAAGCACATCCAGGCCATGCGTGACAAAGGTCGTAACGTGTACCAGGTGGCGATCGCCGATTCTGACGAAGTCAAACGCGGCACCTTCGTCATGCCGACACTGATCGAGCTGGAAAGCTTTGATGAGTTGCAGCGCGAAATCTTCGGTCCAGTGCTTCACGTAGTTCGCTACAAGCGCAAAGACATCGACCAGTTGATCGGTCAGATCAATGCGTCGGGCTACGGTTTGACCCTGGGCGTGCACACCCGCATCGACGAGACCATCGCCAAGGTGATCGACAACGTCAATGCCGGTAACGTCTACGTGAACCGCAATATCGTCGGTGCTGTAGTTGGCGTGCAACCGTTCGGCGGCGAAGGTTTGTCGGGTACCGGGCCGAAAGCCGGTGGTCCGTTGTACCTGTACCGCCTGCTGTCGACGCGTCCTACCGACGCGATCGAACAATCCTTCGCTCGCGGTGACGCTATCGCAGCACCGGACGTTCGTCTGCGCGATGCCATGAGCAAACCGCTGACCGCATTAAAAGCGTGGGCCGATAGCCACAAGCTGGCTGAACTGAGCGCCCTGTGCGTGCAGTTCGCGGCACAATCGCAAAGCGGGATCACTCGTCAGCTGGCGGGCCCGACCGGCGAGCGCAACAGCTACGCCATTCTGCCGCGCGAACACGTGCTGTGCCTGGCCGACGTTGAAGGCGATTTGCTGACCCAGGTGGCGGCGGTCCTGGCCGTCGGCGGTTCGGCAGTGTGGCCGGAGACGGAGCTGACCAAGGCCGTTTTCGCACGTTTGCCGAAGGACGTTCAGGCGAAGATCAAGCGGGTCGCCGACTGGAGCAAGGACGAAGTGGTGTTCGATGCAGTTCTGCATCACGGCCACTCCGACCAGTTGCGTGCAACGTGCCAGCAAGTGGCCAAGCGTGCTGGCGCCATTGTCGGGGTCCACGGGTTGTCCCAGGGCGAAACCAACATTGCGCTGGAGCGCCTGGTGATCGAGCGGGCGTTGAGCGTTAACACCGCTGCTGCGGGTGGTAATGCCAGCTTGATGACGATTGGTTAAACAGCAATAAGACCGGGCGCCGTAGTAGGCGCCCGGATGCGAAATCCCCTGTGGGAGCGAGCCTGCTCGCGATCGCGGATTGTCATCCGACACATGTGTTGGATGACGCACCGCTATCGCGAGCAGGCTCGCTCCCACATTTGTTTTGTGGCGTGAGTTAAGCCGTCTCTCTGCACTACCATCACGCTCATCAATCATCCTGTTCACCTCCCCCATCCCACGCCTAGACTCGGCCCATTCCAAAAAAGGTAGGCCGCCATGTCCGAGACGTTGCTCAGTTCCCGCAATCTGGCTTTCGAGCTGTACGAAGTCCTCGATGCCGAAGGTCTGACTCAGCGTGAGCGTTTCGCCGAGCACAATCGCGAGACGTTCGATGCCGCGATCGGCACCGCCCGCAGCATCGCCGAAAAGTTCTTCGCCCCGCACAATCGCAAGAACGACGAGAACGAGCCGCGCTATGAAAACGGTGAGGCGATTCTGATTCCGGAAGTGAAACCGGCGGTGGATGCCTTCCTCGAAGCCGGTTTCCTTAACGCCGCGCGCAGTTTTGACGCCGGCGGCATGCAGCTTCCTACGCTGTTATCGCAAGCCTGTTTCGCACATTTCCAATCGGCCAACGCAGCCTCGACGTCGTACCCGTTCCTGACCATGGGCGCGGCCAATCTGATCGAAAGCTTCGGTACCGACGAGCAGAAGCAACGCTTCCTGCAACCGATGATCGACGGCCGCTTTTTCGGCACCATGGCACTGACCGAACCGCATGCCGGTTCGTCGTTGTCGGATATTCGTACACGTGCGGAGCCTGCGTCCGACGGCAGTTATCGACTCAAGGGCAACAAAATATTCATCTCCGGCGGTGATCACCCGCTGTCAGAGAACATCGTGCACATGGTCCTCGCCAAACTGCCGGATGCACCGGCCGGGGTGAAAGGGATTTCGCTGTTCATCGTGCCGAAATTCCTGGTCAACGATGACGGTAGCCTCGGTGAGCGCAACGACGTATTGCTGGCAGGGCTTTTCCACAAGATGGGCTGGCGCGGCACCACCTCCACTGCGCTGAATTTTGGTGATAACGGACAGTGCGTCGGCTACCTGGTGGGCAAGCCGCATCAGGGCTTGAGCTACATGTTTCAGATGATGAACGAAGCGCGCATCGGCGTCGGCATGGGCGCGGTGATGCTGGGTTATGCCGGCTATCTGTATTCGCTGGAATACGCGCGCGAACGTCCGCAGGGGCGAGTGCCGGACAGCAAGGATCCGAATACCGCGCCGGTGGCGATCATCCAGCACGCCGACGTCAGGCGCATGCTGCTGACCCAGAAAGCCTATGTCGAAGGCTCGTTCGACCTCGGGCTGTACGCGGCTCGACTGTTCGACGACACAACGACCCTCGCCACCGAAGCCGAACGCAAGCACGCTCATGAACTGCTGGACTTGCTCACGCCGATCGTCAAATCCTGGCCGTCGGAGTTTTGCCTCAAGGCTAACGAGCTGGCGATCCAGATTCTCGGCGGCCACGGCTACACCCGCGAATACCCGGTTGAGCAGTATTACCGTGATAACCGCCTAAACCCGATTCACGAAGGCACGCACGGTATTCAGTCGCTGGACTTGCTGGGCCGCAAACTGGCGCAGAACGGCGGGGCGGGGCTCAAGCAGCTGATCCGCTTGATTGCCGATACGGCCGAACGTGCGCAAGCTTACGAATCGTTGACGGCCTTGCGTGAACCGCTGGAGAAACTGGTAGCGCGCCTGCAGACCGTGACCATCGGATTACTGACGGATCTAGGGCAAGGCAAGGTCAACAGCAGCCTGGCGAATTCGGCGCTGTACCTGAAAGTATTTGGGCACGCGGTGATCGGCTGGCGCTGGCTGGAACAAGCGATCCGCGCCGAGGAAGGGCTGGCGAAGGGCAATGCCGCGGATGTGAATTTCTACAAGGGCAAGCTGCAGGCGGCGCGGTATTTCCTGACGTGGGAAGTACCGGGTTGCCACCATGAACTGGCGATTCTCGAGGCGCGCGATGATGTGTGTCTCGGGATGCAGGATGAGTGGTTTTGATCCTGAATCTTTGGTGTTGCTGAAGGCCAATCGCGAGCAGGCTCACTCCTACAGTAGTTCTGTGGTGAACACATTACTTGTGAACACCAGTGATCCAATGTAGGAGTGAGCCTGCTCGCGATGGCGTCATCAGCTGAGTTTGAAACTGCCCATCTGCCGCGCCAAATCATCCGCCAACCGCTGCAACGTCTGACAATCCTCTCGGCAAGCTCTCACTTCCCCCGCCGTCGCTCGCGCCAAATCCGAAATCCCCTGCACGTTGCGGTTGATCTCCTCCGTCACCGCTGACTGTTCTTCCGTCGCGGTCGCCACTTGGTGGTTCATGTCGCTGATCCGCTCAACCTGCCCGGTAATCGCCGTCAACGACGCGCCGGTGCGCTGGCTCGACTCTACGCCGGTACCCGTCGCCGCTTGCCCGGTGTGCATCGACGACACCGCATTCTCCGCGCCTTGCTTGAGGCTGCCGATCATCTGCTGAATTTCGTCGGTGGACGACTGCGTGCGGCGGGCCAGCGTGCGCACTTCGTCGGCGACGACGGCGAACCCGCGGCCCATATCCCCCGCGCGTGCCGCTTCAATGGCGGCGTTCAACGCAAGAAGGTTGGTCTGCTCGGAGATCCCGCGGATCACCGCCAGGACCTGATCGATGGACGCCACCTGGTTCGCCAACTCGCCCACTGCGCTGGCGGCCAGACCGATCTCATCGGACATGCTTTCGATGTGACGAATCGAGCCGCTGACCACTTCGCGTGCCTGCATCGCTTCGTCGCGGGCGGTTTGTGAGGCGAATGCCGCATTGCCGGCGTTCTGCGCGATTTCCTGTACGGTCAGGCCCATTTCGTGAACGGCGGTGGCGACCATGTCGGTCATTTCCTGCTGACGCCCGGAACGCTCAGCGGTGTTATCGACCACCTTCGCTACCTGGCTGACTGCTGTGCGCAGACGCTCGCTGGTGGTCAGCACTTCACCGATCATTTCGCGCTGACTGTCGAGAAACCGGTTAAATCCGCGTGCGAGGTCGCCCAGCTCATCGGCGCGACTGGAATCTAACCTGTGAGTCAAATCTCCACCACCGCTACCGATGTCTACCAGCGCCGCTGTTACCTGACGAATCGGCCGCACCAGGCCACGGGCCAACACCACCACCAGAAGAAGACAAACCAGCGCCACTGCCAAACCGATAAAGCTGCTCATCCACATCGCTTTACGGGCTTCGGCATAGATCTGCGACTGTGGCACTTCGGCCACCAGGGTCCAGCCGAGATCGCGCAATGGCAGGCTTAACGCCAGAAAGTCTTCGCCATCGCGGATGAAGCTGCTGTTTGCGGCAACTTTTTGACCCATGACAGACTGCGCCGCTGGGGCGCCAATTTGCTCCGCCAATGTGCGTTTGCCGCTGAATTGCGATTCCGGATGAACCTGAATCAAACCGTCGGAACGCACGAGATAGACCTTGCCGCGCTCACCAAAACTGTAATTGTGGATCAGCTCAGACAGCTCTTTCATGCTCAGGCCGAGCCCGGCAACGCCCACGACTTTGCCCGCCTGTTCAACTTTGAAGTCGATGAAAAGCGCCAATTCTCCGGTAGCGGCATCATTGTCGATATTGAGAGTGCGGGGCTGATTGCTGTCGAGAAAGGTATAGAACCAGGCGTCTTTGGGGTTGGCGCGGCTGAGCGTCCGGTCCTGGCCTTTCTCTGTGAAATAGTGGTTGGATGCCGTGCCGATAATCAGCGCGGTAAAAGCATTGTGCTCGGCGCGAATGCCTTCCAGGTACTTAACGAACGTCGCGGTCTGGGCACTGCTTTCGCCGTCGGCCAACCAGTCCCGGACCATGCTATTGCTGGCGATATCCTTGGCGGCGGTTAGCGGTTGAACGAGGATGCGCTCGATGTCGTTGCGCATCGCTTCGATGCTCGACGGCAGCGCTTGCTCGACCAGATAGCTCTGGGCGAGACGATTGACCACAAGGGTATAAATGCCAACCACGATCAGGATGCTGACCAGCAGGGCGGTACCCATACTCAGAATCAGCTGCCATTGAATGCTGCGTCGCCAGAACTGCATGGTTCACCCCCAGAGAATAAGAGACTGAAACCCTGCAACAGCCGTGCCGATTGTATACAAAACAATCGGCAATCTTATTCTCTGGTTGTGCGCAAACCGATCAGACCTGGTTGATCGTCTTGGAAATCACTTCAACCGTGGCGCTGACTTGCTCTTGATAACGGTCGAGTTCGAGTTTGTGCTGCTTTTTCATTTCGATCTGCTGCGAACACAGATTCATCGCAGCCAATACCAGTAAGCGGTCGCCGATCAGCGTCGGGTATTTCCTCTTGGTGTCGGCCAACGCGGCTTTCAACATCATGGCGGCGTCCAGCAGGGTTTGCTCTTCCCCGGCCGGCGCCTTGATCGAATAGTCCTCCCCCAGAATAGAGACGACTTTTACCCCTGCGGCGCCGGCACTCATGCGTTGACCGGACCGGCGCTGACGCGCTCAACCAGGGCCTGAATACGTGCGGCGGTGGCGCCGTGTTTTTCTTCCTGCTCCATCAGGCTCAGTTGCAAGGTTTCGTTTTCATCCTTGGCCTGAGCCAGCTCGGCGCTCAGGGTCTGATTGGTGCCGAGCAAGGTCTGGTTCTGTTGCACCAGGTCGCTGACCATCTGTTCCAATTGGTTTAGGGATGCTTCCAACATTTTGATTTTCCAGGCATTTTCAAAGGGCGCGTACGATAAAGAAAAGTCACCACGGTTGCCAGGGTTATTCGGGCGCAAAGCCTTGATTTTGCTGGCAGATGACGGATCTTGCGAACTTTAAAGACTGTGGTTGACCCATCTGGTTCCTGCACTTCGTCGCTGGGTCGTTCGTGCGACAAAAGCGCGCAGCACCTCAAGACTTTAGTTGCATGACCGATAAGTCCCCCATACGTAAGTCTCCAGCGTCGCACGGATGCGCCTTTTTTGGTAAACACCATGTCCCTTCGTAATATGAACATCGCCCCACGGGCGTTCCTCGGCTTTGCCTTGATTGGCGGCCTGATGCTGGTGCTGGGCGTGTTTGCGCTGAATCAGATGAGCAAAATCCGTGGCGCTGGCGAAGATATCGCCTTGATGAGTGTGCCGAGCATCAAAAGCCTTGATGAATTCACTCAACTGACGTTGCGCTTGCGCGTGCTGTCCTACCGCTTGCTGGTCAACCGCGAGCCCGACGTGCAGCAGAAAACCTTCGAACTGTTTGATATGCGCAATCAGCAGATCCGCGACGCGCAACGTATCTATGAACCGCTGATCGATGGTCCGCAGGAGCGCGCCGCGTATGATCAATACGTGCAGCTGCTGGCGCAGTACCGTCAACTCGAAGAGCGGATGAAAACGCTCTCGCGCAACAATCAGATCGATGAACTGCGCAGCATGCTGAACAGCGAACTGCTGTCCAACTCAGAGGCGGTGAACGCTGCGCTGGCGAAGCTGCTTGAAATCAACACGCAACAGATCAATGAAACCGACACCCTTGCCAGCGAGCAGTATTCGACCTCGCTGAATCTGGTGATCACCTTGCTGGTGATCGCCAGCGCCCTGACGCTGCTGTTTGCCTGGCTGCTGACCAACAGCATCACCAAGCCGATCGCCAAGGCGTTGAGCGCTGCCGAAGAAATCGCCGAAGGCGATCTGACCCGTCCGATTACGGTGGATGGCGACGATGAAGCCGGCCGCTTGTTGCTGGCCATGTCGAAAATGCAGGAAAAACTGCGCGACACGCTGCAACGGATTTCGGGCTCGGCCACACAACTGGCCTCCGCTGCTGAAGAACTCAACAGCGTCACGGATGAAAGCGCCCGTGGCCTGACCCAACAAAACAACGAAATCGAGCAGGCTGCTACTGCCGTCAACGAAATGACCAGTGCGGTGGAAGAAGTCGCGCGTAACGCTGTTAGCACTTCCGAAGCCTCGAAGAATGCCACTACCTCCGCCGGTGATGGCCGCGACCTGGTTCAGGAAACCGTCACCGCTATCGAGCGCATGAGCGCTGACGTGCAAAGCACCGCCAGCCTGATCGGCGACCTGGCCAACGAGTCCCGCGACATCGGCAAGGTGCTCGACGTGATTCGCGGCCTGGCGGATCAGACCAACCTGCTCGCCTTGAACGCTGCAATCGAAGCCGCGCGTGCCGGTGAAGCGGGTCGTGGTTTTGCGGTAGTGGCCGATGAAGTGCGGGCTTTGGCGCACCGCACTCAGCAGTCGACCAGCGAAATCGAACGCATGATCGGCAGTATTCAAAGCGGCACCGAGCACGCGGTGGATTCGATGCGCAACAGCACCGAGCGCGCCGAGTCGACGCTGAATATCGCCCGCGGCGCAGGGATGTCGCTGGACACGATCAACAGCGCCATCGTCGAGATCAACGAGCGCAACCTGGTGATCGCCAGCGCTGCCGAAGAGCAGGCGCAGGTGGCGCGCGAAGTGGATCGCAACCTGGTCAACATTCGTGATCTGTCGGTGCAGTCGGCGACCGGCGCGAATCAGACCAGTGCTGCGAGTAACGAGTTGTCGCGTCTGGCGCTGGACCTGAACAATATGGTTGGGCGATTCAGCCTCTGACAGCGCCTGTGTAGCAGCTGGCGCAGCCTGCGTCCGGCCCGGTATCAGTAACAGCACTCGGACGATTTATCTGAAAAATCCGCGACGCTGGTTGCAAGACTGCTGCGCAGTCGGACGCAGGCTGCGCCAGCTGCTACACGAATAGTCGTGCCACCGGTTTGCTGCAAAACCTTTTTGACAGCATCACATTTCAACAGGTTAGAATCGCTGGCACGCAGACTGCATGGTCAGTTCGTGCCCGCCCTTTCGGTTTTCTGGAGTAATGCCTTTGAATGCGACGACCATCAACAGCCTGTTCTTGATCGGCGCGTTGCTGGTGGGTGCGAGCATTCTGGTGAGCTCATTGTCCTCGCGTCTCGGCATCCCGATCCTGGTGATTATCCTGGCTGTAGGCATGGCCGCCGGCGTCGATGGCGGCGGGATCATTTTCGATAACTACCCCACGGCTTATCTGGTCGGCAACCTCGCGCTGGCGATCATTCTGCTCGACGGCGGCATGCGTACCAGGGTCTCGAGTTTCCGTGTGGCGTTATGGCCGGCGCTGTCACTGGCCACGGTCGGGGTGTTGATTACTACCGGGCTGACCGGCATGGCAGCCGCCTGGCTGTTCGACCTGAACATGATGCAGGGCCTTCTGGTCGGCGCCATTGTCGGCTCCACCGACGCGGCGGCAGTGTTTTCCCTGCTGGGCGGCAAGGGCCTGAACGAGCGGGTGTCCGCCAGCCTTGAAATCGAATCCGGCAGTAATGACCCGATGGCGGTGTTCCTCACCGTCACCCTGATCGACATGCTCGCCAGCGGCGAAACCGGTTTGCACTGGAACCTGCTGGTGCATCTGGTGCGAGAGTTCGGCATCGGTGGCGTGATCGGGTTGGGCGGTGGCTGGGTGATGCTGCAACTGGTCAACCGGATCAACCTCGCCACCGGCCTCTATCCGATCCTGGTCATCGCCGGTGGCCTCGTAGTCTTTGCACTGACCAACGCCTTGCACGGCAGCGGCTTCCTCGCGGTTTACCTGTGCGGTCTGGTCATCGGCAACCGCCCGGTGCGCAGCCGCCACGGCATGCTGCACATGCTCGACGGCATGGCCTGGCTGGCGCAGATCGGCATGTTCCTGGTGCTGGGCTTGCTGGTGACGCCGCATGATTTGCTGCCGATCGCCCTGCCCGCCCTTGGCTTGGCTTTATGGATGATTCTGTTCGCCCGCCCGCTGTCGGTGATGGTCGGTCTGCTGCCCTTTAAAGCGTTTCACGGTCGCGAAAAGGTGTTCATTGCGTGGGTCGGCCTGCGCGGAGCAGTCCCGATCATTCTCGCGGTATTCCCGCTGATGGCCGGGCTGCCGAACGCGCAGCTGTATTTCAACCTCGCGTTCTTTATCGTGCTGGTCTCGTTGCTGGTCCAGGGCACCAGCCTGCCATGGGTGGCGAAACTTCTGAAAGTGACCGTTCCGCCAGAGCCCGCGCCGATCTCCCGAGCCGCACTCGAAGTACACGTCACCAGCGAGTGGGAGCTGTTCGTTTATCGGCTCGGCGCCGAGAAATGGTGCATCGGTTCGCCGCTGCGCGAACTGAAAATGCCGGAAGGCACCCGTATCGCGGCACTGTTTCGGGGGCAACAACTGCTCCATCCGTCGGGTAGTACAGTGCTCGAAGTTGATGATTTACTGTGTGTTATTGGCCATGAACACAACCTTCCCGCCCTCGGAAAACTGTTCAGCCAAGCGCCGCAACGGGGCCTGGATTTGCGCTTTTTCGGCGACTTCGTACTCGAAGGAGACGCCCGGCTGGCCGAGGTTGCTGCCTTGTACGGGTTGAAGGTTGAAGGCATCGATGCGGACATGTCACTGGCACGCTTCATCGCCCAGAAAGTGGGCGGTGCGCCAGTAGTCGGTGACCAGGTGGAATGGAACAACACCATCTGGACGGTCGCGGTCATGGACGGGAACAAGATCGGCAAAGTGGGCGTCAGATTTCCCGAAGGAAGTCGCCCAGGCCCGGGCTTGTTCCTCTAAACTGGGGGGCGTGTTGACGTTTAATCACGGTCGCGCCCATCCCCGCAAAGCGCAAGACTAGGCATGAGGAGAGAAGTTTGGTTGCTCTAAATGAACGACGAATAACGACGGATTGCGCTTTGCGGGGCTGGGCCCTGCGGGTTGGAGCTGTGAGCGAGCCACACTGCGTTGCGGGACTTGGTAAGGAAACAACCCTTACCTTCGTCCCGCGCCTTGCGCGGATCGCTCACAGCTCCAACGCGATCCGCGATTAAACGTCAACACGCCCCCCCACTTCGCCTCGTTTTTGATCGGTCACTATGTCAACCCTGCGCAACTTTTTCATCATGGCCCTGCTGGGCCTGAGCCTGTCCGTCGGCCCCTTGCAAGCGGCCGAACCGCCCACCAGCGAATCCGTGCAAGCGAGCCTCGACAAGATAGGCGACCGCAAGCTGCCGGAAGCCGATCAGAAAGCCCTGCAAAGCGTTCTGCAAGGCACGCTGACCCAGCTCTCCAACCAGCGTGATTACGAGCAGAAGCTGGTGGCGCTCAAGCAGCAGCTGGCCACCGCGCCTAAACAGAACATCGAGAACCAGCGCGAACTGACTCGCCTCAAGGCCACCAGTGAGTTGCCCGTGGCGCAGCGTTATGCCAAGGAGTCGATTCAGCAGCTGGAGCAGATGCTGACTGAACGCTCGACTCAGCAGAGCGATGTGCAGAAGGCCCTCGCCGAGGCCAACAGCCTGGTCATCACTGCGCAGACCCGTCCCGAGCGTGCTCAAGCGGAAATCTCCGCCAGCCAGACGCGAATCCAGCAGATCAACAACCTGCTCAAGACCGGCAAAGAGAACGGCAAGACCTTGAGCGGCGAACAACGCGATCAGCTCAATGCCGAGCTCGCGGCGCTCAATGCGTTGATCCCCCTGCGTCGCCAGGAACTGGCCGGCAACAGCCAGCTACAGGATCTCGGCAACAGCCAGCACGATTTGCTCACGGAGAAATCCGATCGCCTGGACAAGGAAATCCAGGAACTGCAGACCCTGATCAACCAGAAGCGTCTGGCGCAATCTCAGGAAACGGTGACCCAACAGTCCATCGAAGCACAGAAGTCCGGCGGCAGCGCATTGCTCGCGACGGAAAGCGCGGCGAACCTCAAGCTGTCCGACTACTTGCTGAAAAGCACTGACCGCCTCAACGAAGTCACCCAGCAAAATCTGCAGACCAAGCAACAACTGGACAACGTGACCCAGAGCGATGCAGCGCTGGATGAGCAAATCAACGTGCTCAAGGGCAGCCTGCTGCTCTCGAAGATCCTCTATAAGCAGAAGCAGGCCCTGCCGAAACTCACGGTCGATCGTGACCTGGCGGACCAGATCGCCGACATTCGCCTGTATCAATTCGAAGTCAGCCAGCAACGTGAGCTGCTGAGCAACCCGGCGAGTTATGTCGACAACCTGCTGGCGTCGCAACCGCCCGAGCAAGTCACGCCGCAGCTGCGCAAAAGCCTGATGGAACTGGCCACAACCCGGGCCGACCTGCTGGAGCGGCTGAACCGTGAACTGAGCGCCGTGCTCAACGAATCGATCACGTTGCAACTCAATCAGAAGCAATTGCTGAGCACCGCGCAAAGCCTGCGCTCAACGCTGGACGAGCAGATGTTCTGGATTCCCAGCAACAAACCACTCGATCCGGAATGGATGCGCGGCGTACCAGAAAGGCTGGAGCGCCAGGTGACCACATTGCCGTGGGCATCCAGCTTCAGCGAACTGTCTGACGGCCTGACTCAGCGGCCACTGCTGTTCCTGCCATTGGCGCTGCTGATCGGTGCATTGCTATGGCGTCGCAAAAGTCTGTACGCACGTCTGAGCAAAATCCACCAGGACATTGGCCACTTCAAGCGCGACAGCCAGTGGCACACGCCGCAGGCGATTCTGATCAATATTCTGCTGGCGATGCCCGTCTCGCTCGGCCTCGCCCTGTGCGGCCTCGCGTTGCAAATCGACGCTCGCGGCCAGAACGCCAACATGGGCGCAGCGTTGCTGCAAATGGCGCAAGCGTGGCTGGTGTTCTATACCGCCTATCGCATCCTGGCGCCGGGCGGCGTCGCTGAATTGCACTTCCGCTGGGAGAAAGCCCAGGTCGAATTCCTGCAGGGCTGGGTACGCCGGCTCGGGCTGGTGGTGATGGCACTGGTGGCCGTGGTCGCCGTTGCGGAGTTGCAACCGGCAGCGCTGGCCGATGATGTGCTAGGCATGCCGGTCGTATTGATCTGCTACGCCTTGATGGCCTGGTTGCTCAGCCGTCTGCTGATCAGCAGCCCAACGCACCAGAACGCGTCGCTGTTCCGAAAAGCCCTCGGGGTCATGTTCACCGCGCTGCCGATCGCCTTGTTCGTTGCCGTGTGCTTCGGCTATTACTACACCGCACTCAAACTCAGCGATCGACTGATCAACACCCTCTACCTGCTGATGTTCTGGCTGGTCATCGAAGCTGCGTTCGTGCGCTTCCTCAGCGTCGCGGCACGACGCCTGGCCTATCAACGGGCACTGGCGAAACGTCAGGCGGCGAAAGAGGCCGGCGACGGCGAAGTGATCGTTGAAGAGCCAACCCTGGACATTGAAAAGGTCAACGAACAGTCCCTGCGCCTGATTCGCCTGGCATTGCTGGGCGGCTTCATCGCCGGTTTGTACTGGGTCTGGTCGGACCTGATCTCAGTGTTCTCGTACCTGGACAACATCACCCTGTACGAATACACCAGCGGCACTGGCGCCAACATGAGCATGGTGCCGATCAGCATCGGCGACATGCTGGGGGCGGTGATCATCATCGGCATCACGTTCGCTTTCGCCCGCAACCTGCCAGGCCTGCTGGAAGTTCTGGTGTTGTCGAAAATGAATCTGGCCCAGGGCAGCGCTTACGCGACGACGACCTTGCTCTCCTATGTCATCGCCGGCGTCGGTTTCGTCTCCACCCTGTCGACCCTCGGCGTCAGCTGGGACAAGCTGCAATGGCTGGTGGCGGCGCTCTCGGTAGGCCTGGGCTTCGGCATGCAAGAGATTTTTGCCAACTTTATCTCCGGCATCATGATCCTGTTCGAGCGTCCGGTGCGCATCGGCGACACGATTACCATCGGCAACTTGTCGGGCACGGTAAGCAAGATCCGTATCCGCGCCACGACCATCACCGACTTCGACCGCAAGGACATCATTGTCCCGAACAAGACGTTCATTACCGGCCAACTGATCAACTGGTCGCTGACCGACACCGTCACCCGCGTGACGCTCAAGCTCGGCGTGGATTACGGCTCGGACCTTGACCTGGTCAGGGAACTGCTGCTGAAAGCGGCCCGGGAAAACCCGCGCGTTTTGAAGGAGCCGGAGCCGCTGGTGTACTTCCTCAACTTCGGCGAAAGCACCCTCGATCACGAATTGCGCATGCACGTGCGTGATCTCGGCGACCGTAACCCGGTGCTCGATGAGGTCAACCGCTTCATCAATCGCGAGTTCAAGAAGCAACACATCAACATTTCGTTTCGACAGATGGAGGTTTATCTGAAGAACATGCAAGGCCAGGAATACAAGATGGTGCCCATTGAGTCGGAGAAGAAGACCATCGCGCCGGTGACTGACGCCGAGCCGCTGCAAGCGCCGCCGGCCACCAAGCTCGACTAACTGGCATATCCCCAGCAGAATGCTCGGACATTCTGCTGGGAGATGGCCCTTGAAAGCCCTCGACGAACTGACCTTCGATAATCGCTTCGCCCGCCTCGGCGATGCGTTTTCCACGCATGTACTGCCCGAGCCGATCGACAACCCGCGTCTGGTCGTGGCCAGCCCCGCTGCCATGGCACTGCTCGATCTCGACCCGGCCGTGGCTCAAAGCACAGAATTTGCCGAGCTGTTCAGCGGCCACAAGTTGTGGGCAGACGCGGAGCCGAGAGCGATGGTCTATTCCGGCCATCAGTTCGGATCCTACAACCCGCAGCTGGGCGACGGTCGCGGCCTGTTGCTGGGCGAGGTCTACAACGAAGCCGGCGAGCATTGGGACCTGCACCTCAAAGGCGCAGGCCAGACGCCATTTTCGCGGATGGGCGATGGACGTGCCGTGTTGCGTTCGTCGATCCGCGAGTTTCTTGCCTCAGAGGCGCTGCACGCGTTGAACATCCCGACCACCCGAGCGCTGTGCGTGATCGGCTCCGACACGCCGGTGTGGCGGGAAAAACAGGAACGTGCGGCGATGGTCCTCCGGGTGGCGCCGAGTCATGTACGCTTCGGCCACTTCGAATATTTTTATTACACCAAACGCCCCGAACAGCAGAAAGAACTTGGTGACCACGTGCTGGCTGCGCACTTTCCGGAATCCCTCGAGCAGCCTGAACCGTACCTGGCCATGTTCCGCGAAATTGTCGAGCGCAATGCCGAACTGATCGCCAAATGGCAGGCCTATGGGTTCTGCCACGGCGTGATGAACACCGACAATATGTCGATCCTCGGTATTACTTTCGATTTCGGTCCCTTTGCCTTCCTCGATGATTTCGATGCGCAGTTCATCTGCAACCATTCCGATGATCAGGGCCGCTATTCCTTCAGCAATCAGGTGCCGATCGGTCAGTGGAATCTCAGCGCTCTCGCTCAGGCGCTGACGCCGTTCATCAGCGTCGACGCCCTGCGCGAAACCCTCGGCCTGTACCTGCCGTTGTTCCAGGCCCATTACCTGGACCTGATGCGCCGCCGCCTGGGACTGACCATCGCCGAAGACGATGACCAGGCGTTGCTGGAAAGCCTTCTGCAATTGATGCAAAACAGCGGCGTCGATTACAGCCTGTTTTTCCGCCGCCTCGGCGATGAACCACCGGAACAGGCCATCGCGCGCTTGCGTGATGATTTTGTCGACATCAAAGGGTTTGATGCCTGGGGCGAGCGGTATGTCGCCCGGGTTTCCCGTGATGGCGAGCTTGATCAGCCGCAACGACGCCAACGGATGCACGCGGTCAACCCGTTGTACATTTTGCGCAACTATCTGGCACAGAAAGCGATTGACGCGGCGGAGGGCGGCGACTACTCCGAAGTGCGCCGCCTCCACGCGGTGCTAAGCAATCCGTTTGAGGAGCAGCCGGGGATGGACAGCTACGCCGAGCGGCCCCCAGAGTGGGGCAAGCATCTGGAGATCAGTTGCTCTTCGTGATGCGATTCAGTTCAGCGGATCGATGGCACTGACAACTCGCGCAACAATGTCCACCATCGTAACGTCGTCCAGACGCTCGATGAATTTGGCTGTGCCGTCACGAACTCGCTGCTCGATGTCAAAACTGCGCACTTGATTACAGACAGCGACACCGTTCGTCTCATGACCGGCAATGATCACCGCCAGACCCGTGTTTCGGGTGAAGCCCCCACCGCTGGTGACAGGGACCATCATGCTTACACCCAGTGCATTGATTTCAGCGGGTGTTATCACGACGAAGCGGTGTCGGTTCATCATCTCCCGACCTGCTACCGGATTGGGATCCACCCAGTAAACGTCACCGCGTTGTGGCGGCTGCCGACGAACCATCAACCCAATTCTCGACCAACAGGGCCGCCTTCTCTGCCCGCCGCTGTCTGCGCATTCAACTCAGCCATCTCTTCAGCGCCTTCGAGCAATTCTGCAAGGCTGTAGCGGTTGCGAGCAGGCTGTACAACCGGTCTGGCGATTAACTCGCCATTGACCACATTCAACTCCAGCTGCGCGCCGACTTCCAAGTGCAGAAGTCTCAGTAAGGTAGGCGGTAGCGTGATGACGGCGGCCCCGCCCTGGCGTCGAATTTTTGAGGTCACGGACATTGGATAACTCCTATCCGACGATTGAAAGATATCGATTTCTCGAAAAGTGCTACAAAAGTAGCATGCCGCGAAAGACAAATGTGAATACCCCATATAGAGAAAAGCAGCTTCAAGTAGCCTCCAGCGTAGCTTCTGACAGCGAATCCGCGGCCAGGAAATGTGAGCGCTTGCTACAAGAATGCTTGCAGGTTTGACCACACACGTTTTGACTTGAGGCCAGCCAGAAGGACCGCCCACTCAACAAGAGCCCAATCATGACCGACCCACTTCACATCCCCTGCCCCCACTGCAACGGCCTCAATCGCATTCCCGCCGCCCGCCTCGGCGACCATCCGAAATGCGGCCGCTGCAAGGCCGAAGTCCTCTTGAACAAACCCTTTGAGCTAACGCAAAGCGATTACGCCAGCCAGATCAAGGGCGATCTCCCGCTGCTGGTCGACGTATGGGCGGAGTGGTGCGGGCCGTGCAAATCGTTTGCGCCAGTGTTCGAGCAGGCTGCAGCGCAGCTGGCGGTCAAATGTCGGCTGGCGAAACTGGACAGTGAGGCGAATCAGCAGCTGTCGGCGCAACTGGGCATTCGCTCGATTCCGAGCCTGATTCTGTTCAGGAACGGCCGGGAAGTCGCACGCCAGAGCGGCGCATTACCGTTGCCGCAGTTGATGAGCTGGCTGCGCGGCCAGGGAGTTTAGGCAGATCCACTACCCAAAATGTGGGAGCGGGCTTGCTCGCGATGGCGGCGGGTCAGGTAACAACTGTGTTGCCACACCGGCCTCATCGCGAGCAGGCTCGCTCCCACAAGGGTTTGGGGTTACCAAGAGGAATCAGGCGTTTTCCAGCAGGTTGTGCAACTCCACAAACTGCTGAGTCAACTTGTGCCGCGGGTCCAGATGAATCAGCGGTGTGTTGGCTTGGTGTGATTCCCGCATGCGCACCGAACTGCCCAGATACACCGGCAACACCGGCAAGCCCTCGGCGATCAACTCGTCAAGGATCTGTTGAGGCAGGCTCGCGCGGGCCTGGAACTGGTTGACTACAATCCCTTCCACTTCCAGTCCTTCGTTATGGTCCTCCTTCAACTCCTCGATTTCAGCCAGCACGCCGTACAGCGCCTGACGCGAGAAGCTGTCGCAATCGAAGGGGATCAGCACACGATCAGCAGCAATCAGCGCCGACACCGCATAAAAATTCAACGCTGGCGGTGTATCGAGGTAAATCCGGTCGTAATCCTCATCCAGCTCTTCCAGCAACTTTCGCAGTTTGTTGATCTTGTGTTTCGCCTCGAGCTTGGGCTGCAAGTCGGCCAGCTCGGCGGTCGCGGTGATGACGTGCAGGTTGTCGAACGGGGTTTCGTAGATATCGACTTTGTTTTTCTTCGAGAAAGGACCGGAAGACAGTGTTTGCTTAAAGAAGTCCGCAATGCCCATGGGGATGTCGTTGCCGGTCAGCCCTGTCAGATATTGAGTGGAATTAGCCTGGGCATCGAGATCCACCAATAAGGTGCGATAGCCCTCGCTGGCGCTGACCGCCGCCAGATTGCAGGCAATGCTGGATTTACCCACGCCACCTTTCTGATTGAACACCACACGCCGCATGTCAGAACCTCCGTGCATCAAAGAATGCCCGAGTGTAGTAGTCCGAAGCGCCGCTTAGCTACCTTGACGGTATTCGGACTACAGAGTTATCGCCAATCTCACCTCATTCAGTTGAAAACTCGACGCGCATCTGAGGACCGTAGCTGACAGATTTCCTCGTAGAGATGTGGATAATGGCCAAACGACAGCTAAGCACCGAACAACCGATACATTTCGTTGAGCAAAATGTAACCAGCATTTGCTACACGCCTGCTGCACCGGGATAATGCGCGCCACTCGGCGCTTAGCGTCACGTCAGCTGAATCGCGGTTTTGCGACTCACTGCGTCAAAAAAGCCCGCAGGGGCGGGATGAATGCTTTGATCAACTTCAACATCGCCCAATGGCGCGCTTGGGCCCCTGGGCTCGAAAGCGTGGACGATTGGCAGACCTGGAGCCGACAACCGGTCGTGCTTCAGGGCAGCGATGCCGCCCCCGACGTCTCGTTTCTGCCGGCCATGCAACGTCGACGGCTCAGCCGTTTGGCGCGAATGGCGTTCAGTGTGGGCTGGCCTCTGGCCGATGGTCGCCACGACTTACCACTGGTCTTTATTTCCCGTCACGGCGAAACCCCGCGCACCTTCGAAATTCTCAGTGATCTTGCCGCCGATCAGCCGTTATCCCCCACACAATTCAGCCTGTCGGTCCACAATGCCGTTATCGGATTGTGGTCGATCATGCGCGGCGAAACCAGCGAAATGACGGCGCTCGCCGCGGCCGGTGACGGGCTTGAACACGGCGTGCTAGAGGCCGCCGCGCTGCTCGATGAAGGTGCTCCCGCAGTCTTGCTGATTGTGACTGAAGAGCAGCCGCCTGAAGCTTATTCGGCCTGGATCAATGACGTGCCGTTCCCGTACGCGGTGGCATTATTGCTCACCCCGGGCAACGACTGGCAGCTGTCCCTGAGCAGCACGCCTGCCGATATGCCTAGCGCGAACTGGCCCCATGCCCTGAATCTCTTGCGTACTCTGCTCGGCCAGCAGACCACCTGCCAACATGCCTGGAAAAAGCGCGTATGGACTTGGCAACGCAACCTGTAAACGGAAAAAACCGCGACGCCTACTACTGGCGTTTGCTGGCC
The DNA here is from genome assembly GCF_000690905.1 of Pseudomonas sp. Ant30-3. GTDB lineage: Bacteria > Pseudomonadota > Gammaproteobacteria > Pseudomonadales > Pseudomonadaceae > Aquipseudomonas. Next base: position 27,122 of record NZ_JMCL01000052.1, read on the forward strand.
ACCGCCGCAAGCTTCACCCTGTTCGGGTTGGGCGGGCTGTGCCTGCGCCTGGTGATTTTCCCATTATTGAGTTGCTTCCCCGGGGACGCCCAGACTCACCGGTTGCGCTCACGCCGCACGGTCAGCCGCTGCTTCTGGTTTTTCGTCCGGTTCATGGCGCGTACCGGCGTACTGACTTACGACATTCAAGGCGCGGAAAAACTGGGCCGGCCTGGGCAGATGATCATCGCCAACCATCCGTCGCTGATCGACGTGGTCTTCCTCATCGGCCTGGTGCGCCACGCCAACTGCGTGGTCAAGCAGAGCCTCTGGGAAAACCCGTTCACTCGTGGCCCGCTGCGCTGCACCGAATACATCAGCAACGACGGCAGCATGGACATGCTCGACGCTGCGGCTGATGCGCTGAGAAGTGGCCAGACGCTGATCATTTTTCCCGAAGGCACCCGCACGCAGCCTGGCGAATCACCGGCCTTTCATCGGGGTGGCGCAGCAATTGCGGTGCGCGGTGCGAAAATCGTAACGCCGGTGATCATCAAGGTCAGCCCCACCACATTGACCAAGGCCGAACCCTGGTATCGGATCCCGAAACGACGCGTGCACTTCAGTTTTCGTGTCGGGGCCGATATAGATCCACAGGCCTTCGCTGCGCTGGGCCCTGCGCCACAAGCCTCGCGCAAGCTCAATGACTATCTGCATGACTACTTTACCAAGGAGCTCGCCGAAGATGAGCGATCTACACCGTGAAATCAAACAACTCATCATCGACGCTCTGGGCCTCGAAGACATCAACGCCGACGACATTGGCAACGACCAGACATTGTTCGGCGACGGCCTGAGCCTGGACTCCGTTGACGCGCTGGAACTCGGCCTGGCGATTCAGAAAAAATACGGCATCAAAATCGACGCCGACGCCAAGGACACCCGTAATCACTTCAGCAACGTGACGAGCCTTGCGGCATTTGTCACTGCAAAACAGGCAGCTTGAGACCGGACCATGCAAACTCGTGACGACATTTTCAATACCTTGCGCGATGCCTTGGTTGAACTTTTCGAGCTGGAGCCTGAACGCGTCAGTCTTGAATCCAACCTCTATCAGGATCTGGAGATCGACAGCATCGATGCGGTCGACCTGATCGACCACATCAAGCGTCAGACCGGCAAGAAAATTGCCGCCGAAGAATTCAAATCCGTGCGCACTGTCAGCGACGTGGTCGAGGCGGTCTACCGTCTGGTTCAACCGGCCGCATGAGCCGAATGATCGGCCTCGGCCTGCTGCTGGCGGGCCTGCTGTACCCCTTCGCGGTGTATTTCGGCATGGAACATTTCGCGCCGTGGCAGTTTGGTCTGCTGCTGGGCAGCCTGTGGCTGGCCCGTGCGATGTTCGGGGTGCGGCGGCCGGGCAGCTTGTGGATGGCACTGAGCGCGATCGTTTTCTGCCTGCTGCTGGCAGTGTTCAATAGCCCGCTGTTGCTGCGCTGGTACCCGGTGCTGATCAGCGCATTCATGCTGGGGCTGTTCGGTTTCAGCCTGAAATATGGCCCGCCAATGATCGAGCGCATGGCGCGCTTGCGCGAACCTCGCTTGCCGCAAAAGGCGATTGTCTACACCCGACAGGTAACAATTGTCTGGTGCGTGTTTTTCCTGTGTAACGGCCTGCTCGCCGCCGCCCTTACCCTGTGGGCGCCGCTGAGCTGGTGGATGTTGTACACCGGCCTGATTTCCTACGGACTGATGGGCCTGCTGTTTGCCATTGAATGGCTGATACGACAACGGGTACGAGGCCACCCATGAATTGGATAAAACTTGAGCAACTGTTGCTCAAGGCTCTACCGGAACGCGCCGTAACGGCCGAACCTCTGTTGGATCACGCCCAGCTGTGCGCCAAGGCATTGAGCCTGGCTGCCGGTCTGCGAGCCCAAGGTGTGCGGCGCATTGCCGTGCACTTCGAAGACGCCGCCGACCTGGCGATTGCCTTGCTGGGTGCCTGGCGCGCCGGGGTCAGCGTGCTGCTGCCTGCCGATCTGCAAGCCCGCACGCGCTTGCGCTGGTCGGAAGAAGTTGATCTTTGGCTGACCGATCAGGCTGATGACGCGCATTTGAGTGATTTCCTGCATCCGCCATTGCAGGCCGCCGCGCTCGATCTGGATTGCTGCGTACTGAGTCTGTGCACGTCCGGCTCCAGCGGCGAACCCAAGCGCATCGAAAAAACCCTGCGCCAACTGGCCAACGAGGTTGAAGCGCTGGAGCAGTTATGGGGCGCTGAGCTCGCCAACGCCTGCATCATCGGCAGTGTGGCGACCCAGCACATCTACGGCCTGCTGTTTCGGGTGTTGTGGCCCCTGTGCGCCGGACGCACATTCGTTCGCAAGCAACTGGCTTTCCCGGAAGATCTGCAGCGCGCCAGCCGCGAACATCCGGCATTCGCCTGGGTCGCCAGCCCGGCACTGCTCAAACGCATGGGCGATAACCTCGACTGGCCGGCATTGAGCGCCGTCAGCCGGGTATTTTCTTCCGGCGGCGCATTGCCGGCCGAGGCGGCACACAGTCTTCAGCAACGCTTGCAGCAGTGGCCGACGGAGATTCTCGGCAGCTCTGAAACCGGTGGCATTGCCTGGCGCCAGGGCGACGAACTCTGGCAACCCTTCGCAGGCGTTGAATTGAGCCAGGACGCCGACGGCGCGCTACTGATCGCCTCCCCTTACTTGCCGTCCGGCCATGTCGAGCACACAGCGGACGCCGCGCGCATTCAAACTGATGGCCGCTTCCAGTTGCTGGGCAGGCTCGACCGAATCGTCAAACTGGAAGAAAAACGTATCTCGCTGCCCATGCTGGAGCAGGCGCTGGCGGACCATGAATGGGTCGCCGAGGCGCGTCTGGGCGTGGTGCAGGAGAACCGCGCCTCGCTCGGGGCGTTGCTGGTGCTGAGCGAGTCGGGCCTGCATGCCCTGCGCAATCAGGGCCGACGCACCCTCACCGAGGAACTGCGTCAACATTTACGCCAGCATTGTGAAGCCCTCGCGTTGCCGCGTCGCTGGCGCCTGCTGCGGCAGCTGCCGTTGAACGCTCAAGGCAAATTGCCCCAGGCCGAGGTCGAGGCCCTGCTGCTGGCGCCGCGTCCGCAAACACCGGAAGTGCTGCAACAGATTGAAGCCGAGGGCGAATGGAATCTGCAGATCACCGTGCCGCCAGACCTTGCGTATTTCAGCGGCCATTTCCCGCAGACGCCGGTCTTGCCCGGCGTCGTCCAGGTGGATTGGGCGCTAAACCTGGCTCAGCGATTGATGACGCTACCCGGGAAGTTCGCCGGCATGGAAGTCCTGAAGTTCCAACAACTGGTACGCCCAGGCGACGAGATCCAGCTGCACCTGCGCTTCGACGCCAGTCGCAACAAGCTGTATTTCTCCTACCGCAACGAGATGGCCACCTGTTCCAGCGGACGCATTTTGCTGGAGGCCGCCCGTGACTGAGTCGAGCCCCTCTGTAGCAGCTGCCGAAGGCTGCGTCCGAGCGCGAAGCGGTCGCCATTCGGCGCTCGTCATACTTCGAAATAATCGGCGCGATGTTGAAGCGAGCGCTGCGCACTCGGACGCAGGCTTCGCCAGCTGCTACAAGGGCGGGGTGCGACGTTATGCATAACCCTTGCGCCATTGTCCCGGTTTACAACCACGAAACCGCGGTCACCACTGTGGTGGATGCGCTGACCGCCCGCAGCCTGCCTTGCATTCTGGTGGACGACGCCAGCGACCAAGCCTGCGCGGACGTACTGGATCAACTGGCCCGGCGCGAGGGCGTTCACCTGATCCGACTGGCCGCCAATCAGGGCAAGGGCGGCGCGGTGATGACCGGCCTGCGCGAAGCTTCACGCCTTGGCTTCACTCATGCCTTGCAGGTCGACGCCGACGGTCAGCACGATCTGCAGGATGTCGCCCTCTTCATCGAAAAATCCCGCACGCACCCGACATCGGTGATCTGCGGCTATCCGCAATACGATGCCAGCGTGCCGAAAGGCCGGTTGTACGCACGGTACCTGACGCACGTGATGGTCTGGATCAATACCTTGTCGCTGCAGATCCGCGATTCCATGTGTGGCTTCCGCGTTTACCCGTTGCCACCCACGCTCGCACTGATCGACACCGCCAAAATCGGCAAACGCATGGATTTCGACTCCGACATTCTGGTGCGTCTGGCGTGGCGCAATCAGCCGATGCAGTGGCTGCCGACCAGGGTTCACTACCCCTTGGACGGCGTTTCGCATTTCCGCATGTTCCACGACAACGTGCTGATCTCCAGCATGCACACCCGCCTGTTCTTCGGCATGATGCTGCGGGCGCCGGTGATCCTCTGGCGGCGGTGGCGAGCATGAGCGCCGATACCGATAAAAAGCACTGGGCCGACCGCCAGGAGCGCGGCAGTTTCTGGCTGATGAAATTCACCGCGACCGCTGCCAGATTGCTCGGTCGCCGAATGCTGAGCCCGCTGTTATACGGCATCGTCCTGTACTTTTTCCTGTTTGGCCGCAGTGCTCGCCACAGCGCTTGGCAATACCAGCAACGGCTGGCCGACTGGAGCGGCCGCATTGAGCTGCGCCCGACCCACTGGCGGGTGTTCGGCCAGTTCATGGCGTTCGCCGATTCCATGCTCGACAAACTCGATGTATGGAACGGCAAACTGAGCATCGAGCAGATCGAAATCATTGATCCGGCGCTGCTGCGTAATCAGCTGCGCGGCACTCGTGGACAACTGTTGGTAGGCGCACACCTGGGCAATCTCGAAGTCTGTCGCGCGCTGGCCGAGATCGGCGAACAAGTCACGATGAACGTGCTGGTACACACCAAGCATGCCGAGCAGTTCAACCGCCTGCTGGGCGAAGCCGGCGCAACCAATCTGCGCTTGATTCAAGTCAGCGAACTCGACCCGCTGATCATGCTGCAATTGCATGAACGCCTTGAGCGTGGCGAGTGGCTGGCGATTGCCGGCGACCGTGTGCCGCTGCATGGCGGGCGCAGCGTAACGGTGGACTTCCTCGGTCATCCAGCTGCGTTCCCGCAGGGCCCATGGTTGCTGGCAGGACTGCTGAAGTGCCCGGTCAATTTGCTGCTGTGCCTGAAAAAACCGACAGGCGCGTATCGACTGACCCTGGAGCCGTTCGCCGACGCTGTGGTGTGGAAGCGCAGCGACCGCGAGCAGGTCATTCATCAGTGGACCTCCCGCTACGCCGAACGCTTGGGCCACTATTGCCTCGAAGCGCCTCAGCAATGGTTTAACTTTTACCCTTTCTGGAAGACCGATGACGACGCCAACGCTTGAGCCGGTAACCTTCGGCGAACTCCCTTTGCGTATCGAAGACGTGCTGGCGGCGGCCAATCGTCAGGCGCCAACGCAGTTGCAAGACGACGCCGTGTACCGCGAGCGCATCGCCAAGGGCGCGCGCTTTCTTGATTCCCTGCTGGACAAGGAAGGCGTGATTTATGGCGTGACCACCGGTTATGGCGATTCCTGCGTGGTCGCCGTTCCGCTGCACCACGTCGAAGCGTTGCCGCGTCATCTCTACACGTTCCACGGCTGCGGCCTGGGTAAATTGCTTGATGCTCAGGCGACTCGCGCGGTGCTCGCTGCGCGTTTGCAGTCGCTGTGCCACGGCGTGTCCGGAGTGCGCGTTGAACTGCTGGAACGCCTTCAGGCGTTTCTGCAGCACAACATCCTGCCGCTGATCCCGGAGGAAGGTTCAGTGGGCGCCAGCGGTGATCTGACGCCTTTGTCATATGTGGCCGCAACACTGTCCGGCGAGCGTGAAGTGATGTTCTGCGGTGAGCGTCGCCAAGCGGCAGACGTCCATCGTGAATTGGGCTGGCAACCGCTGGTGCTACGCCCCAAAGAAGCGCTGGCGCTGATGAACGGTACAGCCGTCATGACCGGTCTGGCCTGCCTCGCCTTCGCCCGCGCCGATTACCTGCTGCAACTGGCCACGCGCATCACCGCGCTGAACGTGGTCGCGCTGCAAGGCAATCCCGAGCATTTCGACGAACGCCTGTTCGCCGCCAAACCTCATCCGGGCCAGATGCAAGTCGCCGCGTGGTTGCGCAAGGATCTGGCGATCGACGCGCCGACCGCGCCACTGCATCGCCTGCAGGACCGCTATTCCCTGCGCTGCGCACCGCATGTGCTCGGCGTGTTGGCTGACAGCCTGAACTGGCTGCGTTCGTTCATCGAGATTGAACTCAACAGCGCCAACGACAACCCGATCATCGACGCCGAGGCCGAACGCGTGTTGCACGGCGGGCACTTCTACGGAGGTCATATCGCCTTCGCCATGGACAGCCTGAAAAACCTTGTGGCCAACGTCGCTGATTTGCTGGATCGGCAACTCGCCCTGCTGGTGGACGAGCGTTACAACCACGGTTTGCCGAGCAATCTGTCCGGTGCCAGCGCGGACCGAGCGATGCTCAACCACGGCTTCAAAGCCGTGCAGATCGGCACCAGTGCCTGGACCGCCGAAGCGTTGAAAAATACCATGCCGGCCAGCGTGTTCTCGCGCTCCACCGAATGTCACAACCAAGACAAAGTGAGCATGGGCACCATCGCCGCGCGCGATGCGATTCGGGTACTGGAGCTGACCGAACAGGTTGCTGCCGCTACCCTGCTCGCAGCTAACCAAGGCGTGTGGCTGCGCAGCAAGGCTGAGGATGCGCGCCCATTGCCGCCAGCGCTCGCGGCCATGCACGAAGCACTGGCCAGGGACTTTCCGCCGGTCATTGAAGACCGTGCGCTGGAAAGCGAATTGCGCCTGTGCCTGCAAAAAATCGCCGAACAACACTGGAGGCTGCATGCGTAGCAAGGGAGTGCTTCACGTCGATACGGAAATCCTCGTGCCGTTTTTCGACGTCGATACCATGAACGTCGTGTGGCACGGCCACTACGTCAAATACCTGGAGATTGCCCGCTGCGCGCTGCTGGACCGGATCGGCCACAACTACACAGCGATGGTCGAATCGGGTTACGCCTGGCCGGTCATCGACCTGCAGTTGCGCTACGTGCGCGGCGCCGTATTCGGGCAAAAGCTGAACGTACGCGCCAACCTGGTGGAGTGGGAGAGCCGTCTGAAGATCAATTACCTGATCAGCGACCTGCAAACCGGCGAACGCTTGACCCGAGCCTGCACCGTGCAGGTGGCCGTCGAGATGAGCAGCCGCGAAATGCAATTGGCCTCGCCGAAAATCTTTACCGATGCCGTTGGAAGGACGCTGCGATGAACCTGCCAGAAATCATCTGTAGCAGCTGCCGAGCCCGCGAGGCTGCGTTCGGCGGCGAAACCGTCGCTAAACCTGCGCACGCGGTGCGTCAGAAGAAATCCAAGGCGATCGCGACACCGAACGCAGGCTTCGCCAGCTGCTACAGGTGGGCGGTGACGCTGGTATTTGCGCTGGGATTCACTTCACTGGCACAGGCATTCGACCTGCAACAGCTCAGCGATCAACTGGCCAAACCCGAGGTGATCCACGGCAACTTCACCCAGGAAAAACACCTGCGCGCGCTGCCCAAACCGCTGACCAGCAAGGGCACGTTTGTGCTGTCGAAGCAGCATGGCCTGCTGTGGCTGCTGAAAACGCCGCTGCAACAGGATTACCGCATCAACGCCAAAGGCATCGCCCGCCGTGACGCCAATGGCTGGCAGATACTGCCGGGCAAAAGTGCCGGCGCGGAGCAGAACCGTTTGTTCCTCGCCGTACTGCAAGGCGACAGCAGCGGCCTGCAGCGCGATTTCGAGCTGTCGCTGGATGGCAGCGCGCAGGACTGGAAGCTCACGCTGATCCCGCGTTCGCTGCTGCTCAAGCAGGTGTTCAATCAGATCAACATCGCGGGCGGCGACCTTGTGCACAGCATCGAACTGCTTGAAACCCAGGGCGACAGCACAATGCTGCGCATGCAGGACAGCACCAGCGCGCAACCGCTGAGCGATACGGAGAAGCATGATTTTGCCGAGTGAACGGATGCTCCCACGGCTGTTTTTGATGCTGCTGCTGGCGGTGCTTGCGCTCGCGGGTTGGCAATGGCGTGACGGCGCACCGCTGTCGGCCAACCTGATGGACCTGGCGCCCGGCACCGCGCCGGATGCGCTGGAACTGCGTGCCGAACAACGCATGCAAGAACCACTGAACCGAGAAATGCTGGTGCTGGTCGGGCATGCCGATCGTCGGCAAGCGGTCGCCATGGCGCAGAAACTCGGCGAGCAGTGGCAGGCCAGCGGCGTATTCGAAAAGGTCCAGTGGAACCTGCAAGCGGACTTGCCGGCGCTGCGCAAGCAATTGCTGCAAGGGCGGCTGGCAATGCTGGCGACAGAGGATCGCCAGCAACTCATCGAGCATCCCGACACGTTCATTCAGCAACGGGTGCAATCGTTGTTCGACCCGTTCACCGGTTTCAGTCTGGTGCCCAGCCAGGAAGACTGGCTAGGCCTGACCGGGCGCATCCAGAACAGTCAGCCGCAACAAGGCTCGGTGCAGCTGGACATTGGCAGCGGCGCACTGATCGCTGACGCTGAAGGCAAAAGCTGGGTGTTGCTGCGCGCGAAGACCACCGGCGACGCGTTCGACATGAACCTGCCGCTGCGCGTGGCCGATCTGCTCGAGCAGGCCCGCGCAGACGCTGCAAAGTCAGACGTGCAAGTGCTGGCTGCCAGCGGCTTGCTCTACGCGGCCGCCGGCCAGCGACAGGCCACCCGCGAGATGACATGGGTCGGCGGCGGCGCCACGGTCGGAATTCTGTTGCTGCTGCTGCTGGCGTTCCGGCGCTGGCGGGTATTGCTGGCGTTTGTGCCGGTGCTGGTCGGCATGCTGTTCGGCGCTGTCGCTTGCGTGGCGCTGTTTGGCCACATGCACGTGATGACCCTGGTGCTGGGATCGAGCCTGATCGGTGTCGCCGTCGATTACCCGCTGCATTACCTGTCCAAGAGCTGGAGCCTGAAACCCTGGCACAGCTGGCCCGCCTTGCGCCTGACGTTGCCCGGCCTGACGCTGAGCCTGATCACCAGTTGCATCGGTTATCTGGCGCTGGCCTGGACACCTTTCCCGGCGCTGACGCAAATCGCCATATTTTCCGCCGCCGGCCTGATCGGCGCCTACCTGTCTGCGGTGTGCCTGTTGCCGGCGCTGCTCAAGGGCGTGGACCTGCGTCCGGCGCAGTGGCCGCTACAGATATCCGAATGTTTGCTGAAAGTCCGCGATGCTGTGCTCAAGCGTATTGGCACGCCGTCGTTATCAGCGCTGCTGATCGCTTTCTGCGTCGCGGGCGTGCTGCAGCTCGAAAGCAAAAACGACATTCGCCAATGGGTGGGCGCACCGCAGCAATTGACTGACGAAGCGCAGACCATCGCACGCATCACCGGCTATCAACCCACCAGCCAGTTTTTCCTGGTGCGCGCCGCTGATGAGCAGCAATTACTCGAACGCCTGAGTGCCTTGAGCGAGCGGCTGGATCAGTTGATCAACCTGGAAAAGCTGCAGGGTTACCTGTCACTCGAACAATTGGTCAGCCAGCCGAGCGAGCAACACGCCGTGCGCGAAGCACTGAAAAAGCTGCCGCAGTTCTGGCAACCGTTACTCGACCTCGGCGTGCCTGCCGCAGCATTGCAAACCGAATTGGCGACGTTGCAAGCGCTACCCGCTGAAGACATCAACGGCGCATTGGTCGGCCCTTTAGCCGAACCCTATCGCGCGTTGTGGCTGGGCGCGAATGAGGACGGCGTGGCAGCGATGGTCAGTCTGCAAGGCCTCAATGATCCGGCGCTGCTGCGGGTGCAGACGCTGGATCTGCCGGGTGTGGAACTGGTGGATCGCCTGGGTGAATTGAACGCAGTGTTCGCCCAGACGCAAATCAGCGCCGCCGAACTGAAACTGGCCTCGTGTGTGTTGATCGTGCTGGTGCTGATCCTGCCATTCGGCTGGGGCGGCGCCTTGCGAATCGTTACCCTGCCGCTGCTGGCGGCCCTGTGCAGCCTCGCCAGCCTCGGCTGGCTGGGGCAGCCGCTGACGTTGTTCAGCCTGTTCGGCCTGCTGCTGGTGACGGCAATCAGCGTCGATTACGCGATCCTCATGCGTGAGCAGGTCGGCGGCGCCGCTGTGAGTCTGCTGGGCACCTTGCTCGCGGCACTGACGACGTGGCTGTCGTTTGGTCTGCTGGCGGTGTCGAGCACGCCGGCGGTGAGCAGCTTTGGTCTGTCGGTAAGCCTCGGTCTGGCCTTCAGCTTCATGCTGGCGCCGTGGGCCGGGCGCCAGGTGCATCCCGCTACCATCGTCGAGCCGGCCGCATGATGATCATCCTGTTCTGGATAATGGCGTTGGCGCTGTTCGCCGTCGCCACCCGTGTCGGTCGACATTTCGGCGTGATCCCGATCGTCAGCCAGTTGCTGCTGGCGACACTCGGATTGCCGCTACTGATGTACTTCTGGGTCGAACCCCAGTGGCAATTGAGCGGTGCAGCACTGGTCGCGCCGATCTGGTTGAAAAGCTTCTACAGCCTGAGTTTCGCTCTGCTGCTGGGCTACATTCTCAGCGACGTGATCGATCTGCGTCTGGATCGCCAGAGCCTGAAAATTGCCCTGCCAAGTTTCTGCGTGCCCTTTGCCTGCGGTCTGGCGACGGCGATCTGGTTGCTGCCGCCGCAACCGTGGCTCAGTTCGCTGGCGGTCGGTTTGCTGTTCGCGATTACGGCGATCCCGGTGCTGTACCTGTACCTGTTGCATATCGGTTATCCGGCCGCCGCCACCCGGCGTCTGGTGCAGACCGCAATCCTCATCGACCTGGCGTGCTGGACGCTGTTCGCCATCGCCCAAGGCAGCCTGCACCTGAGCAGCCTGCTGCTGCCCTTAGCCTGCGCGTGCATGCCTTTGCTGTTGCGAATTATCGGCTTGCGCCAGCCACGGTTGTACAGCGGGGTTTTCTTCGCGCTGCTGGTGGTTGCCGAGCACTACAAACTCAATGCGTTGATCGTCGGCATAGGCTATCTGCTGTGCATGGCGGCGCTGAAAATTCCGCTGGTGCTGCCGATCCCGGCCGTCTGGATGAACCGCTTGCAAAGCTGGATCGCGATCCCGTTGATCCTCACGTTCGGCATCGTGCAGATCAACGTGCACAGCGCCATGGACAGCCTGAGCGCGGTGCAATTGGCCGCCCTGCTGCTGTTGCCGATTGCCAGCAAATTGCTCGGCAACTGGCTCGGCCTCGGCTGGGCCGGAGCCTCGTTTGCGGGCGCCAGCCGTTGGCGCGAAAGTGTGCTGCTGAATATTCGCGGCTTGAGCGAGATCGTCTTTCTCAACCTGCTGCTGCAACAACAACTCATCAGCGCGCCGCTTTATTTCGCGCTGATGCTGATGGGCCTGATCGCCACATTGCTGCCGGCATTCGCCGGCATGCACCGCACCCCTTTGAAAACTGCCATACCGGCAAGGAGCCCCCATGCCAACCGTTGAAATGGAACGTCGTCAGGTAGTCGTCATCGGTGCCGGGCCTTCCGGCGCTATCGCCGCTGCGCTGCTCAAACGCAAAGGGCACGATGTGCTGGTAATCGAGCGCCAGCATTTCCCGCGGTTCTCGATCGGTGAAAGTCTGCTGTCGCACTGCCTGGATTTTGTCGAAGAAGCCGGCATGCTCGAGGCTGTCAACGCCGCCGGTTTTCAGCTGAAAACCGGCGCCGCGTTTGCCTGGGGCGAGCAATACAGCGCGTTCGATTTCGGCGACACGTTCAGCAACGGCAAGCCGACCACTTTCCAGGTCCTGCGTGCCGACTTCGACAAGCTGCTGGCGGATCAGGCGGCGCTGCAAGGTGTTGAAATCCGCTATGGCGAAGCGATCGTCAGCGTCGATATCGGTCAGGCTAAACCGCAGCTCGGCGTGATGCGCGAGGATGGCAGCGAGTACCGTATCGAAGCGGATTTCATGCTGGACGCCAGCGGCTACGGCCGGGGCCTGCCGCGTTTGCTCGACCTTGAAGCACCGTCGAATTTCCCGGTGCGCCAGGCGGTGTTCACCCACGTCGAAGATCACATCGACCATCCGACCTTCGACCGCACGAAAATCCTCGTCACCACCCACCCGACCCAACGTGACGTGTGGTTCTGGACCATCCCGTTCAGCGACGGCCGTTGCTCGGTGGGCGTGGTAGCAGCGGCGGAACACTTCGAAGGTCGCAGCGATAATCTGGATGACTGCCTGCGCGGTTTCATTGCCGAAACGCCAAGCTTGTCCGGCGTACTGGAGAACGCGGTGTGGGATACCCCGGCGCGCACCATCGGCGGCTACTCCGCTAACGTCAAAACCCTGCACGGTCCGGGATTTGCGCTGCTGGGCAACGCTGCGGAATTTCTCGACCCGGTGTTCTCCTCCGGCGTGACCATCGCCATGCGCTCGGCGAGCATGGCCGCCGGCGTGCTGAACCGTCAGTTGCAAGGCGAAAATGTCGACTGGCAAACCGAGTTTGCCGAACCGTTGAAACGCGGCGTCGACACGTTCCGCTGCTACGTTGAAGGCTGGTACGCCGGGACGTTTCAGGACGTGATCTATCATGCCGGCGGCTCAGCTGAAATTCGCCGCATGATCAGCTCGATTCTGGCCGGGTATGCCTGGGATGAACGCAACCCGTTTGTCAGCGAAGCCAAACGCCGGCTGCGCATGCTCTCGGAATTCTGCGCGAGTGATGCTTCGTGAGTTACCTCAGCGAAAACTACGTCGAAGAGACCCGGTTCGGTTTCTGGTTCCTGCGCAGCTACACCTGGCAGCACCATGTGTTGCGCGTGGCGATCAACGATTTACGCAGCCTGTTCAGCGAACCTTTGCCTGCGCATCCGGTGTTGCTGGATGCCGGTTGCGGTCAGGGCAAGTCTTTTCAGTACCTGCGCCAGACCTTTGCGCCGCAGCGCCTGATCGGTGTCGATGCCGACCCGCACAGCCTAGCGCTGAGCGGCGAAGAAGCCGCCCGCCAAAGCATCGACGTCGAGCTGATCGGCAGTGACTGCGCGACGCTTGCCGTGCCGGACGCGAGCGTGGATTTGCTGTTCTGCCATCAGACTTTCCATCATCTGGTGGAGCAGGACAAAGCGCTGGCCGAGTTCTACCGAGTGCTCAAGCCGGGCGGTTATCTGCTGTTCGCCGAGTCCACCGAGGCCTACATTGATACGTGGGTCATCCGCTGGTTATTCCGTCATCCGATGCATGTGCAAAAGAGCGCCGCCGGTTACCTTGAGATGATTCGCCGCGAGGGTTTTGAGTTCGAGGCGCAGAACGTGTCGTATCCGTATCTGTGGTGGAGCCGCGCCAGTGATTTCGGGCTGCTTGAACGCTTTGGTCTGCGCCGGCCAAAGCCGTTCGGCCAACGTGAAGAAACCCTGGTCAATGTGGTCGCGCGCAAGCCGCTGGAAGGTGTCGAGTGATGTTCGGTGCAAATCAATCCTGTGGGAGCGAGCCTGCTCGCGATGGCGGCGTGTCAGTCGATACTGATGTTGGATGTACCGCCGCCTTCGCGAGCAGGCTCACTCCCACATGGGCAGCGCATGTCCGGAAAATTTTACTGCTGGGCGGCATGGTGCTGCTCAGTGCCTGCGCCAGCCATGCGCCGCTGCCTGCAAAAACGCCCAACCTGACGTTGCCGCAGCAATTACACATCCAGCGCATCGAGGCTGAACAACGCCAGGACTGGGTGCTGGTGATTGCGCGTGAGGGTCCGGGAATTCGCTGGTCGATGATGGACCTTCTGGGCATTCCGCAGGCGCGGCAGAAATTGATCGATGGCGAATGGCAGGCCGATGGTTTGCTGCCACCCAATCCTGAAGCCAGGGAGCTGTTCGCGGCGATACTGTTCGCGCTGACGCCCAGGGATGAATTGCGCGACAACTATCCTGCTGCATGGCAGCACGGCGCGCAGCGTTCCCTGCCCGAGCACTGGGAAGTGCGCTACTCGCAACCGTCGAGTTTCCAATTGAACCTGCCCAAAGGCCCACACTATTTAGTCTCGCCCCTGAGCGGTGAAATGCCATGACCGCCTACCTCAACGCCCTTGGCGTGATTTGCGCGCTGGGTCGCGACAAGGATGAAGTCGCTCGCAACCTGTTCGCAGGTGACTGCTCCGGCATGCGCACTGAAGCCGGCTGGGTGCCGGAACGCTCATTTCCGGTGGCCTCTGTGCGCGGCAAACTGTCGGCAATTCCGGCTGAGCTGGCCACCCAGAGCAGCCGCAACAATCAACTGCTGCTGGAAGCGGCGCTGCAAATTCGTGATGACATCGACCTGGCGATCCAGACCTACGGGCGTGAACGCATTGGCGTGATCCTCGGCACCAGCACGTCGGGTATCGACGAAGCCAGTCGCGGACTCGCGCATTACATCCGCGAGCAGCAGTTCCCGGCGGATTACGACTATCAACAACAGGAACTCGGCGCGCCGGCGAACTTTCTCGCTGACTGGCTGCAACTGAATGGTCCGGCCTATGTGATTTCCACGGCGTGCACCTCCAGTGCCCGGGCGTTGATGAGCGCTCAGCGTCTGTTGGATCTGGGTTTGTGCGACGCGGTGCTGTGCGGTGGCGTCGACACTTTGTGCAAGCTCACCCTCAATGGGTTCTCGGCGCTGGAAGCGGTGTCGGAACAACGCTGCAACCCGTTCTCGGCGAACCGTAACGGCATCAATATCGGCGAAGCAGCAGTGTTGTTCCTGATGACCAAGCATGCAGGCGCAGGCTCACCGATCGCCCTGCTGGGCAGCGTCGCCAGCTCCGACGCTCATCACATTTCCGCCCCGGAGCCGAGCGGGCGTGGCGCGCTGCAAGCGATGCGCAAAGCCTTGAGCCGCGCCGGCCTGCAACCCAAACAAATTGACTATCTGAACCTGCATGGCACCGCCACTCAGCACAACGACGCCATGGAAAGTCTGGCGGTGACGACGCTGTTCCCATCGGGCGTGCCGTGTTCGTCGAGCAAACCGATGACCGGTCATACCCTCGGTGCGGCCGGTGCGCTGGAAGCGGCGTTCTGCTGGCTGAGCCTGAGCGCTGCCAATCCTGAGCAGGCACTGCCGCCCCATATCTGGGACGGCCAGCCCGATCCCGACCTGCCACCGCTGAAATGGGTGACCCCGGCCGATCGCCTGGCGTCAATTGCACCTCGCTACCTCATGAGCAATTCATTCGCTTTCGGTGGCAACAACGTCAGCCTGATTATCGGAGACGCCCCATGATTGACTGGCCGCTCGCCGAACTGCTGCCCCACGCCGGCGACATGATCCTCATCGAGCAGATCCTTTCGTTC
This sequence comes from Pseudomonas sp. Ant30-3, assembly GCF_000690905.1. Classification (GTDB taxonomy): domain Bacteria; phylum Pseudomonadota; class Gammaproteobacteria; order Pseudomonadales; family Pseudomonadaceae; genus Aquipseudomonas. The sequence continues at coordinate 42,411 of NZ_JMCL01000052.1, forward strand.
GATGAAGAGCAGATTCACACCCGCCTGACGGTCAGGCCCGGTGGCCTCTTCAACCGGCCCGACGGCAGCCTGCCGGCGTGGGTCGGCATCGAATTGATGGCGCAAAGCGTGGCCGCATACGCAGGCTGCCATGCACGCCAACGCGGCGATGCGGTGGCGTTGGGGTTTCTGCTTGGCACGCGAAAATTCGAATGCAACGTCGAGCATTTCCCGCTTGGCGCCGAATTGACCATTCATGGCATTCGCTCACTGGAAGACGACAACGGCATGGGCGTGTTCGAATGCCATATCAATGCATCCGGCATTCACGCCACCGCGCGTCTGAACGTGTATCGACCGCCGCAGGCTGCCCAATATCTTGATGAACCCCAAGGAGTCCAGTCATGACTGAATCCGTACTGGTCACCGGTTCCAGCCGTGGCATCGGCCGCGCCATCGCCTTGCGTCTGGCCCAGGCCGGGCATGACATCGTGCTGCATTGCCGCAGCGGTCTGACAGATGCCATCGCCGTTCAAAATGAAATCCAGGCGCTGGGGCGCAACGCGCGGGTCCTGCAATTCGACGTGTCCGACCGTGCCAGCTGCAAAGCCATCCTCGAAGCCGACGTCGAAGCACACGGCGCCTATTACGGCGTGGTGCTCAACGCCGGCCTGACCCGCGACGGTGCTTTTCCGGCGCTGAGCGAGGATGATTGGGACGTCGTGATGCGCACCAACCTCGACGGTTTCTACAACGTGCTGCACCCGGTGATGATGCCGATGATTCGTCGTCGCGCGGCCGGGCGCATCGTCTGCATCACCTCGGTTTCCGGGCTGATCGGCAATCGCGGGCAGGTCAATTACAGTGCCTCCAAGGCCGGTCTGATCGGCGCGGCAAAAGCGTTGGCGATCGAGCTGGGCAAGCGCAAGATCACCGTCAACTGTGTCGCTCCCGGTCTGATTGACACGGCGATGCTCGATGAAAACGTGCCGGTGGAAGAACTGATGAAAATGATCCCCGCACAACGCATGGGCACCCCTGAAGAGGTGGCCGGTGCAGTCAATTTCCTGATGTCGGCGGAAGCGTCGTACATCACCCGGCAGGTTCTGGCCGTCAACGGAGGCCTGTGCTGATGAAGCGCGTCGTCGTCACCGGCATGGCCGGCATCACTTCACTGGGCAGCGACTGGGAAACCATCGCCGGTAACTTCGCAGCCAACCGCAGCGGCATTCGGCGGATGGACGAGTGGGATCGTTTTACCGAACTCAATACGCGTCTGGCCGGGCCGATCGATGATTTCAAGGTGCCGAGTCACTGGACTCGCAAGCAACTGCGCAGCATGGGCCGGGTCTCGCGCCTGGCCGTAGGCGCAGCCGAGCGGGCGCTGGCCGACGCCGGATTGCTCGGCAACGAATTGATCAAGGACGGTCGCATGGGCGTGTCGTGCGGCTCATCCACCGGCAGCACCGACGAGATCAAGGCGTTCGGCAACATGCTGCTCAATTCGGTGGCTGAAGGCCTGAACGCCAACTCTTATGTGCGGATGATGCCGCACACCACGGCGGCGAATGTCAGTATTTTCTTCGGCCTCACCGGTCGGCTCATCCCGACGTCGAGCGCCTGCACGAGTGGCAGCCAAGGCATCGGTTACGCGTACGAGTCGATCAAGTTCGGTCGCCTGCCGCTGATGCTCGCGGGCGGCGCTGAAGAACTGTGCCCCACCGAAGCCATGGTCTTCGACGCGCTCTACGCCACCAGCCTGAAGAACGATGCCCCGCAGACCTCGCCCCGTCCTTACGACAGCGGCCGCGACGGTCTGGTGATTGGCGAGGGTGGCGGCATGCTGGTGCTCGAAGAACTCGAGCACGCACTGGCGCGTGGCGCGCACATCCATGCCGAACTGGTGGGTTTCGGCAGCAATGCCGACGGTCAGCACACTACCCGTCCAGAGCAGGTGACCATGCGCCGGGCAATGGAACTGGCGTTGGAAGATGCCGGTTTGCAACCGTCGGATATTGGCTATGTGAACGGTCATGGCACCGCCACCGAACAGGGCGATATCGCTGAAACGCTGGCCACCAGTGCGTTGTTCGGCGAGCACATGCCGATCAGTTCGCAGAAGAGTTTTCTCGGCCACACGCTGGGCGCGTGCGGTGCGCTGGAGTCCTGGTTCAGCATCGAAATGCTGAACAGTGACCAGTACGTGCACACCTTCAATCTCGACGACGTCGATCCGCACTGCGGCAAGCTTGATTACTTGCGCGGTGAGTTTCGGCAGATGAGCAATCAGTACGTCATGAACAACAACTTTGCCTTCGGCGGCGTCAACACCTCGCTGATCTTCCGTCGCTGGTCGTAACCCAACACTCTCAAGGTCAAGGAGACCTTCATGCACTTCAAGAAAATCGCTACCGCCGTCACCCTGCTGGTCTGCACCCTGCCCGCCGTCAGCCAGGCGCGTGACACAGCGGTGTATCTGCCGCTGGATAAAGCCATCGCCGAAGCCACCCGTGCCGGCAAAATCGACGGCAGCGTGAAGTTCTACCTCGCCGGCAACACCCCGGCCGGCCAAGTCACCGTCGTCAGCCCGGGCGCGGTCACCAACAAGAAAACCAACGCCTTCAACAAGTCTGACGAAGTCGCCTGCGAATGGGTCGCGCAATCGGCCATCATCAGCCTGCACCAGGCAGCAAAAAACGCCGGCGCCAACGCAGTGACCAACATCGTCAGCTTCTACAAAAGCAACGAGCGCAAAGACGCCAAAAACTACGAATGCCACGCCGGCGCGATCATGGCGGGCGTTGCGTTGAAAGGGGATCTGGCGAAGGTTCAGTAAGCCCGGAGCATGCGTTGGCCCCCATCGACGCACAACCCGTAGCAGCCTGCGTCCGCTCGCTGCAACGCCGGGAGACCTGTAGCAGCTGGCGCAGCCTGCGTCCGTCTGCTGCAGGAACGACGATCAATTCAACAAACTTTCCTCAGTGATGCTGAGGAACGGCAATATACCTGTTGAACAGGGACCTCGCCCCATAAGCGGGGAAAACATTGAACACACTGAAGCACATTTTTATAGCGATCTGAATATAGATCATAGTTAGCAGATCATCCGTCTGCATGGTTCCGTAGAAAGCTATAAAGCAGAAAATAAAGCTATCGATTATCACCGCAAAAAAAGTACTTAAAAATACTCTAATGAACATAAATCGTGAGTTTGTAAGCTCTTTTATTTTACTGAGCAGGTAAGAATTCACATATTCGGACAACAAAAAAGAAACCGAAGAAGCGATGAGGACTGATGTCACATGCGTGATGACCTCGCGGTACGGCTCATCAAGCTTCCAACCCGGCAGCGCGGGCATTACATTCGTCATACTAAGCAAGATGATGATCAATGCATTACTTGCAAAAGCAAATAAGATTGCTCGTCTCGCGAGTCTTAGCCCATAGGCTTCGTTAAGTAGATCTACAACCAAAAATGTCAACGGGTATAAAAACACACCAGGAGTTACAAGGCGGCCGCAAAAACTGAGTGCAACACCTGACCTTTCCGGTACGGTGCTGCCACTATGTCCTATCACGAACTCAGTATCCCCGAACGTGCGACCCTTCAACTCGGCCTTGCCCAAGGTTTCAGCCAGCGGCGAATTGCCCGGATGCTCGGCCGCTCCCCCTCGACCATCAGCCGGGAGCTGCGCCGCAACCGGGCCCCTGGCACCCGCTACCAGGCCTGTG
>NZ_JMCL01000053.1 GCF_000690905.1 Pseudomonas sp. Ant30-3
CGCCCGTAAACCCACCGCCGATGATGACGACGTCAACACTCACTTCACCCTGCAAGGTCGGGTAGTCGGTCTCATGCTTGAGGGTTGCGCTGTAATAGGAATTCGTCCGCTCGGCGGCGGGGATGACGGCATTATTCATGGCGGTCATGGGTTCGCTCTTCATTGGATTGTGTTCGGCCGTGTTCGGCAACGGTTTCACATGAATGCGAGGGCTGTGTCTGGTGGGCGCGCATGACGGCAGTGCCACAGGGTGCAAAAAGCCAGAATGATATGGAGCAGGAGATCTTGCCACGGACGGGCTCGCACCTTCGGGAAGGAAGGGCGAGGATGGCGATGGATCAAGCACAGGAGCGAAATCATGGTCCGCGATGCTCCTACCCTTTGAATGTTCGTTAAATCAGTATTTGTAAACCTTTAGTTATTGCCCGATTAAACAACCGCGGCGGCCTGCTGACCACCGCGGCTGAACGTAAAGAATCAGAACGCCAGCGATGCGCCGTCTTCCGGAATATCTACGCGACTCTCGATACCCTGCTTCTTGACATAGGTGCGCAATTCTTCACGGGTCAGGGACATATGGTTGATGGCGTCCATGTGCACGGCGACGATTTTCGCGTCTTTGGCGGCCTTTGAAGCGCGCAGAACGTCCTCTTCACCCATGATGATCGCACCCTCAAAGCCGGTCATTTTTGCTTTCCCGGCATTGAGCACGATGACCTCGGGGTGATATTTCTCGATGGTCTGGTCGACCTCTTTACGCCAGATAGTGTCACCGGCGAGGTAGAGCGTCTTGTAGCCTGGCGCTTGAAAAACCACGCCCATGGCTTCGCCCAGAGGTTTCGCAAGCGCGGGTACGGCATACATTTCGTCGGTGCCATGCTGACCACCGGTCTTGGTGATTTTGACGCCGCCGAATTCAGCTTCACCAGTCAATACCCGCACATTCTTGAAACCCTGGGAGCGAATCAGCTGTGCATCTTCTTCATGTTGAGCGAACAGTGGGATGTCTTTGGGCAGCGCTTTTTGTGCAGCATCATCCCAGTGGTCAAGGTGCGTATGCGTGACGATGACGGCGTCGACGCCGGCGATCACTTCTGCGGGCGATTCGGTCAGATCAACCAGCGGATTGCGCAGGTTGCTGCGGTAGGTATTTTCAAACCCTGGGTAGGCTCCCTTTTTGGCCAGCATCGGGTCGATCAGGAAGGTCGTGCCGCCGTAGGTGATTTTCACCGTGGCATTACGAACTTGCTGCAACTCCACCTTATGGGATGCATCTGGCGCATTGGAGACGTTTGAGCCTGCAAATGCGGGTGTGGCGGCAGCCGCGCAAGCAAGGCTGAGAGCAAGAGGAAGCGTTCTGAAGTTCATTTGATTAATCCTGTTGATACGTCGAGAACACCATTCTTGCCGAATACTTTGAAGCCTGACAGTGGCCCGAGTGACATATTGCGATATAATCGGGCCAACTGACGAATCTTCCCTGAGGCTGCCTGATGCAATCCATACGTGTTGCCGTTCTGGCTTTTAACGGCGTAAGCCTGTTTCATCTATCTGTGCCGGGAGTGGTGCTGGGGACGGCTCAATCCGCGCAGGATGAACCTCAATATGAGGTCAGTTACTGTGCGGAAACGCCGGGCATGGTGAGTTGCGACCAAGGCATTGGCCTGGAGGTCACTCAAGGTCTGGAGCTGATGAAGACCGCTGAGGTCATTGTCATTCCAGCGTGGGGTGATCAATCGGTTGCTGCATCTGCAACGCTTGTTCAGGCGCTCCAGCAGGCTAATGCCGAGGGAAAGCTCATCGTCGGGCTATGTTTGGGCGCATTTGTGCTCGGCGATGCCGGGTTACTGGATGGGAAGGAGGCAACCACGCACTGGGCCGTCCGGGACGAGTTTGCGCGACGCTTTTCTGCGGTTCGCTTCAGGCCCGAGGTGCTCTACGTCAGCGATGGCAATATCGTGACCTCTGCCGGAACCGTGGCGGCGATCGATTGTTGCCTTCATCTGGTCCGCCAGCGACTGGGTGCTGATGTGGCGAATCGCACAGCGAAGATGCTGGTGACACCGCCGCACAGGCAGGGCGGACAAGCTCAATACGTTGAGCATCCCGTGCCGCAACTGTCCAGCGAGACTCATCTGTCGGATGTGCTGATATGGGCCCGGATGAATCTTGCCAGTGATCTGTCGCTCGACGTCCTGGCGGACAGGGCGAAAATGAGCAGGCGCACGTTTACTCGCAAATTCAAAGAGGCAACGGGCAGTACCGTCTCGCAATGGTTGAACGCTGAGCGCGTTGTCAGAGCGCAAGAACTCCTGGAAACGACTGACTTGCCGATTGAATGTGTTGCCAGTGAAGCGGGTTTTGGAACTCCCTTGTCGTTGAGGCAGCAATTCGGCCTTCACCTCGGCACGTCACCTTCTGAATATCGGCGAATGTTTTTTCGCGAGATCAAAACGCCCCGCAAGGCCAGCGGCAGTGCGGGCACTGCCTGATTGATCTCAAAAATGCCTCGTAGGAGCAATCCTCACGGGGCTTTTTTGTGCCTCAAATTGTCACCTGACTTACCACCGACCCGATCAACATCCACACGCAAAATCTCATCCCCCGCGACTTCAATAAATACCTCCGCTGGCCGATAACCCGAACAGTCATGACCCTCTCCAATAAATTGTCTGGAAATCCTCGATGCTGTCGTATCACCAAAAGCGTTTTCTGATCGTCGATGATTTCTCGGATTTCCGCAGTTCCGTGCGGTCGATGCTGCGCGAGTTGGGCGTGAAGGATGTGGACACTGCTGACACTGGCGAGCAGGCGCTGCGCATGTGTTCACAGAAGGCCTACGATTTCATCCTGCAGGATTTCCACCTGGGCGACGGCAAGAAGAACGGGCAGCAGGTGCTTGAAGACCTGATGATCGAAAAGCTGATCAGCCATGAAGCGGTGTTCGTCATGGTCACGGCCGAAACCAGTCAGGCGATGGTGCTCAGTGCCCTGGAACATGAGCCCGATGCTTACCTGACCAAGCCGTTCAACCGCGCGGGACTGGCGCAACGGCTGGAGCGGCTCGAACAGCGCAAGACGTTGCTCAAGCCGATCCTGCAAGCGCTGGATCGCGGCAAACCGGTAGAGGTGTTGAATGCGTGTATTGCCCTGTGCAAACAGGACGCGCGCTATTCACCGTTATGTCTGCGTTACCGCGCCGATGCGTTGCGTGATCTCAACCAGAACGAAGCGCTGGAACGTCTCTATGACAGCATCATCGCTGATCGACCGCAGCCTTGGGCGTTCGCGGGTTTGGGTAAATTGCTGCACAAGCGCGGCCAGATCAGCCAGGCCAAAGGCGTCTACGAGAAAGCCCTGAAAGTGTTCCCGATGATGCCGGCGCTGTACGACGGCATGGCCGATGTGCTGATAGCCGAAGGTGACAGCAAGGCTGCGCAGGAGATTCTCGAGGAGGCGATTCGCCTCTCACCGCTGGCGGTGCGTCGTCAGGCACTGCTGGGCAAACTGGCGATGGCCAACGAAGATTTCGAGACCGCCTCCAAAGCCTATCGTCAGGCCGTGAGCCAAGGCGCGCAGTCACGTTTCAAGGACGCGGAGAGCAACCTTGGCCTGGCTCATGCGCTGATCAGCAAAGGCAGTGACAAGGGCCTGGATACGCGCACCCGGCTGGAGATCAACACCACGCTGAGTGCAGTGGCCAAGGACAACCCGACCGATCCGGGCCTGCAAATCCGGGCTCGATTGATGAAAGCCACCAGCCTGCTGCTCAACGACGCCGAAACCGCCGAGAAGCTCACGGAGCAGGCGATGCAGCGACTCGATGGCATGGAGCAGTTCATGAGCGCCGAAGCTGCGTTGTTGGTGGCCAAGCAGTTGCAGGTGCTTGGCCAGCCTGAAGCCGGTAATTCGATGCTGAAAAACTGCGCGGAAATTTACGGTGACGACCCCGCGGTGATGCAGGGCATTGCCAAGCTGACCGACGACCCGAGCATCCTCAATTCCGGTAACGCGGCAGCCGACCTCAACCGGCAGGGCGTGCGGGTGTACAAAACCGGCAATCTGGTGGAAGCGCGTGAGGTATTCCGCAAAGCCTTGGCGCTGCAGCCGAAGAACATCAGTATCGCGCTGAACATGGCCCAGTCGCTGCTGCACGGCACCGACACCAGTGTGCCGTCGGCGGAGCTCGAAGAATGTCGGGCCTGCCTGAAAACGATAGGGCTGATGCCTGATACCGACGCGCGTCATGCGCGCTTCCAGAAACTGAAACAAAAGGCGTTCGGCGAATGAATCACGACGACCCGGCACTCGATTTTTCCACGGTGATCGCCTCCACCGTGCACGACATGAAGAATTCCTTGGCGATGTTGATGCAGGCCCATAGCCAATGGCTGACGCGCTTGCCCGACTCCGCGCGCAATACGCCGGAGCAAGGCGTGATCGACTTCGAATTCGCCCACCTCAACAGTATGCTGGTGCAACTGCTGGGGTTGTACAAACTCGGCGTTAATCAGATGCCATTGCAACCGGCATATCACGAGCTGGACGACTTCATCGAAGCGCAACTCGCCTGCCATCAGGACGTATTTGCCAGTCGCGGGATCATGGCCACCTATGAGGTCGATCCGCTGTGCCCGCTGGGTTTTTTCGACCGCGAATTGATCGCCTCAGTGCTGGCCAACACCATCAACAACGCCATTCGTTTCGCACGCCATGCGCTGCTGATCAGCGTGAGCGATGAAGCCGGTCAGCTGATTTTCACGGTCAATGACGACGGTGAGGGTTACCCGCCGGAGATGATCGAGCGGCAGGCCGATTACGTGCAAGGCATCAACCACAGCAGTGGCAGCACAGGGTTGGGCTTGTATTTCGCCGGTCGCATTGCCGCGTTACATCAGCGCAATGGCATTGGCGGGCACACCGCAATCAGCAATGGCGGAGCCTTGGGCGGCGGCGTGTTCCGCCTGTGTCTGCCTTGATATTTCTTTTTGTTTTAGCTGCTTGATATTCTGAACACGCGGAGCCTATTTTGTGCGGGTCGCCGTTCGCGGCTCGCACAAAAACAAGGATTGCGTCATGACAACCGATGGCCAGGGTTCACTCGCGCAGCGATTGACCGGCATTGATGAGATTGAATGTGTCACGCCGGATTTGAACGGCGTACCACGCGGTAAGGTAATGACCGCCGAGGGTTTCCTCGAAGGACGACGTTTGCAGCTGGCGCGGGGCGTATTGCTGCAATGCATCATGGGTGGGTATCCGCCGGCACGGTTCTACGGCAGCGATGACGGCGACCTCGCGTTGATCGCCGACCCTGCACAGATCCACCGCTTGCCCTGGAGCAAGCAACCACGCGCCCTGGCCATCTGCGACGCCGATGAGCTGACCGGCGAAAGCTCCAACCTGTCGACCCGTGGCCAGCTCAAAGCGGTCATCGCCCGTTACGCGGCGCTGGGCCTGGCGCCGGTGGTGGCGACCGAGCTGGAATTTTTTGTCTTTGCGCCGAACACCGATCCCAACCAACCCTTTCAGCCGCCGGTGGGTCTGGACGGCCGACGCGAAGACGGTCATTCGGCGTTCAGCATCAGCTCCAACAACGGCTTGCGTCCCTTCTTCAGTGAAGTCTATGAATGCATGGCGGCGCTCGATCTGCCCCGCGATACCTTCATGCACGAAATGGGCGTCAGCCAGTTCGAGATCAATCTGCTGCACGGCGATCCGTTGTTGCTGGCCGACCAGACCTTCCTCTTCAAGCATCTGCTCAAGGAAGTTGCGCTCAAGCATGGCCTGACGGTGGTCTGCATGGCCAAGCCGCTGGCGCATACCCCGGGCAGCTCGATGCACATTCACCAGAGCATCGTCGAGATCGGCAGCGGGCGTAATGTGTTCAGCGACGACAACGGTGAACCGACCGCCACCTTCCGTCACTTTATCGGCGGCCAGCAGGCCGGCATGGCCGACTTCACCGCGTTGTTTGCGCCGAACGTCAACTCGTACCAGCGCCTGTGCCATCCGTTCGCCTCGCCGAATAATGCCTGCTGGTCGCACGATAACCGCGCCGCCGGATTGCGCATTCCGGCCAGTTCGCCGGCCGCTCGTCGGGTCGAGAACCGCTTGCCGGGCGCCGACGCCAACCCCTATCTGGCGATTGCCGCGAGCCTGGCCGCCGGTTTATATGGCATCGAGCACAAACTGGAGCCCAGCGAGGCAATTCAGGGGGTATTCGAGGTGCCGGACAATCTTTCGTTGCCGTGTACCTTGCACGCCGCTCTCGAGCGTCTGAAGCGTAGTCAATTGGCGAAGGAACTGTTTGGCACGGAGTTCATCGAAGGCTACGTCGCTTCGAAGTCCATGGAATTGACCAGCTTCTTCGATGAAATTACTCCCTGGGAGCGCCGTGTTCTGGCCGCCCAGGCCTGACGATTCGTCGTCATCAGGCTATCTTTTCGGATAGCCCGAACTCCATTTCTGCAGGAGCGAGGCTTGCCTGCGAAGACGTTGGTACATTCAACATTCATGTTGACTGACACACCGTCATCGCGGGCAAGCCTTGCTCCCACAGAGTGACTCACTGCAAGGAGCCGCTCGGAACGCCGATGCGACAAATCTGGAAACCTTTTCGAGCGCTGTATTTCTCCTCGCTGATGATGCTGATCGGCTCTGGTTTGCTCAGCACTTACCTTGCCCTGCGCCTGGCTGCCGACAATGTCGACAGCCTGTGGGTCGGTGCGTTGATGGCGGCCAACTATTTTGGCCTGGTGCTGGGCGGCAAGATCGGCCACCGGTTGATCGCCCGGGTCGGGCATATTCGAGCGTACTCGGCCTGCGCCGGGATCGTCGGCGCGGCGGTGCTGGGCCATGGTCTGGTGGACTGGCTGCCGGCGTGGATATTCCTGCGGGTCATCGTCGGCCTCGGCATGATGTGCCAATACATGGTCATCGAAAGCTGGCTGAACGAGCAGGCTGAAGCGTCGCAACGCGGGGCGGTGTTCAGCGGCTACATGATCGCGTCTTATCTGGGGTTGGTGCTGGGCCAGCTGATTCTGGTCATGCACCCGGCCCTCGGTCCGGAGCTGCTGATGCTGGTCGCGCTGTGCTTCGCCCTGTGCCTGGTGCCGGTGACGTTGACCCAGCGGATTCACCCGGCGGCACTGCATCCGGCCCCCATGGAACCGCGGTTCTTTATGAAACGCGTGCCGCAGTCATTGAGCACGGTGATGGGCGCGGGGTTGATCATCGGCTCGTTCTACGGTCTGGCGCCGCTGTATGCCTCGCAACAGGGGCTGAGCACCGAACAGGTCGGTCTGTTCATGGGTAGCTGCATTTTTGCCGGGCTACTGGTGCAGTGGCCGTTGGGCTGGCTGTCTGACCGATATGACCGAGCGCTGTTGATTCGCTGTTTTGCGCTGGTGCTCGCCGTAGCGGCATTGCCGTTGGCAATCATGAAAGATGTGCCGCTGGAGGTCTTGTTCGTCACTGGCTTCATCTGTTCATTGGTGAAATTTTGCCTGTATCCACTGGCGGTGGCGTTCTCCAATGACCATGTCGAGGCAGATCGACGGGTGTCGCTGACAGCCATGCTGCTGGTGACTTACGGCATTGGCGCGAGCATCGGACCGTTGGTGGCCGGTGTATTGATGAAAGTGTTGGGCAGTCAGATGCTCTATGCGTTCTTCAGTTTCTTTGCCTTGGTGCTGGTCTGGCGAATCCGTCCGAAAGCGGTCACTAACCTGCATCAGGTGGAGGATGCGCCGCTGCATCACGTCGCCATGCCAGACAGCATGTCGAGTTCGCCGCTGGTGGCCTGCCTCGACCCGCGGGTTGATGAGCAAGTGGTGCACGATCAGATGCATAACCCTGTTGAGCCGGAACCAGAGCCAGAGCCAGAGCCGGAACCTGCGCCCGAGACAGAAACGCCGCCGGAAGACCCGGACGCGGGGCGCGAGCAGAGTTTTACCGAGGCCAGGCCTTAACCTGCTGGCGTGATAAAAGCGAAGGCATAAAAAAACGGGCAGTCACCGCAAGGGACTGCCCGTTTTTGATGGAGGCTGCGTATCAGAAATCGTCTTTGTCGAAGCGCCTTGCTTCACGCTGCAACTGGTAGACGAAACGCTCGACTTGACGCTGCACCAGGCCGCTCATGTTATGAAAACGGATGCCGGCGAAGGTGGTGGAGATTTTTTCTTCAAAGTGCAGATAACGCAACTCGACCGGAGCACTCATCTTGCCAAACGGCAGGTCAACGGCGAAGCGGTCGTAAACCTGACCAAGCTGCAAACTGCTGGTGATGTCACCCTCGAAACGCAACTTGCAACCGGTAGCCGAGATGTCGAGCAGCTTGCCGCTGATGGGTTTCTTCAGCTTCTCGCCGTCCAGATCGACGCTCACCAATTGCGCGAGTTTCAACGCTGCGCGAAACGCATTGCGACGTTGGTGGTAAACCACCTCGTCAGGCAAAGGCCCGCGGTAGCAGCGACTGTCGCCCGATTCATCGAGGCTCAAGGGGCCGTTGCTGTCCCAGGCGATGCGCACACCGTCGTGAAAACCTTCGACCTTGAACGGTTCGCCGGCCAGCAAAAAGCGTTCGCCATCACGCGGGATCATTTCATCGAAAGCGATGGTGCCACTGTCCCGGTCAACATCAACCAGATAGCTCTGGAAACGATGGGTACGCTCCAGAAAGGTGATGATCAGCGGATCGTGACTCTCTTGCAGCTGGCGCAGGTTGCCGGAGATTTCCAACGGTGTGCTGAGCACCTTGGGTGGCTGCGGCGCATCTTCCGCGTTGAGGACATTGGACACGGTTCATCAATCTCCAGACAGAATAAGACTACGGCTGGCCAGTATATTGCCAGCAAGTGTCGCGTCTTGATAGGGCGAGGGCAATAGCAGCTTCAAGCCTGACTGAGCGGCCGAGGCTTCGACAGCTTGGCGGTAGATCCACGGGCATCATAAAGTGCTGGCGGTTCACCGCCGGTGAGGATTTTCAGCTGATTGGCGGTCGCCGCCTGCTGGGCCAGAATCGATTGGCCATTGTTGCCGTTTGCCGCCTGGCATTGAGCCAGAAGATCGGTCAGGACGTCGCTCTGCGCCAGCAACTCATCGCCGATGCTTGATTGGCTGGCGAGTTGCTCCAGGCCACTGCGATCGGTCGGCAAGTTGAGACTGGCGAGGAGTTCACTGCGCTTGCGGCCATGCTGTTCGAGCAGAATGATCAATGCCTGCTTGCGCGCCAGAATTTCTTCGAGCAGAGGCATGTCGCGACCGTGCAAGGCGATGGACTCGGTTTGCAATAACTCCAGCAAATGTTGCGCTGGAGCAAAGTCGTCAGTGATCAGTTGCAGTAGATTAGTGTCGTGCATGGCTGGCCTTGGGTTTTAAGCGTCCAAAAGCCTGGCGCAGGCGGTGGCCTAGCGCTGGGCTTCGAAGTTGAGCAGTTTGCTGGCTACACGGTTGCTGTCGACTTTATAGCTGCCATCGGCAATCGCGGCTTTCAACTCGGCCACACGGGCTTTGTCTACGGCGGGCTGATCGCGCAGCTTGTCAGTGACCTTCTGCAACTGTTGAGCCTCATTGCTGAGGTGTACCGATTCCCCGCTCTTGGTGGCATTGGCCTGTTCGGCCGGGGTAGTCAGCGGCGCGGATTTGCCTGCTTCGGCAACGTCCTTGGTGGCGCTGGTACGTGTAGTGCCCGTTAGTGGCGAGGAGCTGTTTAAACGGCTGAAATCAATGACCATGATCGTAAAAACCTCTAGGTATTTGGACGCTTGCCATGTTTTCGGCTCTCCCTTGGAAAACTTTAGGCTCATTTTTCAAGAAATGAGTCCGCACGCGCCAGCAATTCTTTGCATAGGCACAGTTTAGGGAACAGCCTCGGGCAACGCCACTTTTCACCGGCAGAGAATCCTACATGGACACTTCCACTTGGCCAGGCGCGGTGACTTGCGCCTTGATGACTCGCTTGGAGTTAAGGTTTTTTACGCGAATCTGCTCGCTCATGCCACCGTTGGCCATGGCCTCGCCGGGCATGCGCACGCTGAGTGTGCCGCTACGGGCGGTGATCACGACCTGATCACCTTTGCGAATGACTTCCGCCTGCTCCAAATGAACCAGCGTAATGACCTGATCGGCGACCATTGGTCGGGTCAATCGTTGCCCGATCGCCTGGTCCAGCGTGGTCAGGTAGCCCTGGCTGATCAGGCTGATGTCACGCTCGCGCATGCCGACATCTTCAGGCTGAACAATATCGGCACGCCTTAACGGACGAGTGGTCGTCACAATCTCTCGAAACAGGCGGACTTGAGCGGGTACGAACACCGTCCAGGGCGAGGCACCCTCGCAGCGAACCTTGACCGTTACCCGTCCCAGCGGCTTCGCCGGACTCTCCAGAGAGGCTGTCAATTCCTTGTCGCACATGGGCATACGCAACCTTGGATCAAGCTGGTTGACCTGTATCTCGTATCGGCCTTCCGTTTGACTGGTTGCCAGATAGTCCTCTACGGTGAATTCAAGAAAGCCCTGGGTCACGCCGATAAGCATATCAGGCAAGGTAACCGCGTCAGCATGGGCAGGGCTGCCAGCGTTGAACAGGCAGACGGCCGACATCGCACAGAGCAATCTGCGCAAGGTTGATGTCAGGCGTCGGAAAAATGTCGGTTCTGAGTTCATACGGGTTAAAAAGCAAGCGCCGTGCCGTTTAGTGATGAATGTGCGTCGCAACACACTTAGAGCGTTGATGTAGGAGTCTGGGCATGGCTGGGGTAATGGATTCAGTAAACCAGCGCACGCAACTGGTGGGGCAGAATCGCCTTGAGCTGTTGTTGTTCCGTCTGGACGGGCAGCAGCTGTACGGGATCAACGTGTTCAAGGTTCGCGAGGTGCTGCAATGCCCCAAGCTGACCCTGATGCCCAAGTCCAGTCCCGTCGTGTGCGGTGTGGCCAGTATCCGGGGGGCGACCATTCCGATCCTCGATCTGGCGATGGCGACCGGTTCGGGTGCACTGAAAGATCAAAGCAATCCGTTCGTGATCATCACGGAATACAACACCAAGACGCAGGGTTTCCTGGTGCGCTCGGTGGAACGTATCGTCAACATGAACTGGGAAGAGATCCATCCGCCGCCCAAGGGCACCGGACGCGATCACTACCTGACGGCGGTGACTCGGGTCGACAATCAGTTGGTCGAAATCATCGACGTCGAAAAGGTGCTGGCCGAAGTAGCGCCAACGCCGGAAGCGATTTCGGTGGGTGTGGTCGATGTCGAAACCCAGCACAAGGCATTGTCGTTGCGGGTATTGACGGTCGATGACTCTTCAGTGGCACGAAAGCAGGTCACGCGTTGTCTGCAGACAGTCGGTGTCGAAGTGGTGGCGCTGAACGACGGTCGGCAAGCGCTGGATTACCTGCGCAAGCTGGTTGACGAGGGCAAGAAGCCGGAAGAAGAGTTCCTGATGATGATTTCCGACATCGAGATGCCGGAAATGGACGGGTACACACTCACGGCTGAAATCCGCAGCGACCCACGCATGCAAAAATTGCACATCATCCTGCACACTTCGTTGTCGGGCGTGTTCAATCAGGCGATGGTCAAGAAAGTCGGCGCCGATGACTTTCTCGCCAAGTTCCGTCCTGATGACCTGGCATCCCGGGTAGTCAACCGGATCAAAGCAGCAGATAACAGCTAGGGACCTTCTGTCCCTGGCGGTCAACACGATTTAAGAGGCGGCATCTTTGTCTACGGGTAATTTGGATTTCGAACAGTTCCGGGTCTTCCTGGAAAAAGCCTGTGGCATTCTGCTCGGTGAAAACAAGCAGTATCTGGTCTCGAGCCGTCTCAACAAACTGATGGAGCAGCAAGGCATCAAGTCGTTGGGTGAGTTGGTTCAACGCATCCAGACCCAGCCGCGCAGCGGTTTGCGCGAGATGGTGGTGGACGCCATGACGACCAACGAAACCCTGTGGTTTCGTGACACCTATCCGTTTGAAGTGTTGAAGAACAAGGTGCTGCCGGAAGCGATCAAGGCCGCTCCGGGCCAGCGTCTGCGTATCTGGTCGGCGGCGTGTTCGTCGGGGCAGGAACCGTATTCGCTGTCGATGTCGATCGATGAGTTCGAGCGGGTCAACATGGGTCAGCTGAAGTCCGGTGTGCAAATCGTTGCCACTGATTTGTCCGGCACCATGCTGACCAACTGCAAGACCGGCGAGTACGACAGCCTGGCGCTCGGCCGTGGTTTGTCGCCCGAGCGTCTGCAGCGTTACTTCGACCCGAAAGGGGCGGGACGCTGGGCGATCAAGGCGCCGATCAAGAGCCGCGTGGAGTTCCGCTCGTTCAACCTGCTGGACAGCTATGCGAGCCTCGGCAAGTTCGACATCGTGTTCTGCCGCAACGTGTTGATCTACTTCTCTGCCGAGGTGAAGAAGGACATTCTGTTGCGTATCCACGGTACGTTGAAGCGTGGTGGTTATCTGTTCCTTGGCGCATCCGAAGCGCTGAACGGTTTGCCGGATCATTACCAGATGGTCCAGTGCAGCCCGGGGATTATTTACCAGGCGAAGTGATGGTTGGCGGTACGAAAAACGGGAGTCCTCAGCGGCTCCCGTTTTTTTTTGCCTGCCAACCACCTCCCTGGCACCGCTGCCACTGTAGGAGTGAGCCTGCTCGCGATGGCGTCGTGTCAGTCGACATGTTATCGGCTGTAACTCCGCGATCGCGAGCAGGCTCACTCCTACAAGGGGCAGGTCGTGTTCTTTGGAGGGTGATAAGCGGCAGAAAAGCGGCGGGCGGCGGACATCCGTTGCCGCTTTTCTGGCATTGCCGCTTCGCCGCTCCCCGCAAAGCCCCGGTTTCCGGGCGTTTTCAAATTGGCACGCAGCTTGCTATGTCTCACTTACGAAAATTCAGGTCACCCAAAGGTTTCCCGACATGAGCATCAGCTTCGATAAAGCGCTCGGTATCCACGAAAAAGCCCTGGGCTTCCGCGCTCAGCGTGCCGAAGTCCTGGCCAACAACATCGCCAACGCCGACACCCCGAACTACAAGGCTCGGGATCTGGACTTCTCCAAAGTGCTTGCCGCACAGAACGAGAAAACCAAGACCGGCTCTTTCGCCTTGAACATGACTAATAACCGTCATATCGAAGCCGAAGGCCTGGGCAATGGCGACGAGTCGCTGATGTATCGCACGCCGATGCAGCCGTCGATCGACCAGAACACCGTGGACGCGCAAATCGAGCAGTCGAACTACGCCGAAAACGCGGTCAACTTTCAGGCCAGCTTCACCCTGCTCAACAGCAAATTCAAAGGGCTGGTTTCCGCCCTTCGTGGAGAATAATTCATGTCCCTCGCCAGCGTTTTCAACATTGCCGGTAGCGGCATGAGTGCCCAGACCACTCGCCTGAACACCGTCGCCAGTAATATCGCCAACGCAGAGACGGTCTCGTCGAGCATCGACCAGACCTACCGCGCGCGTCATCCGGTATTCGCCACCATGTTCCAGGGCGGCCAGACCGGCGGCAGCGATTCGCTGTTTCAGAACCAGGACGCTGCAGGGCAGGGTGTGCAGGTGCTGGGCGTGGTCGAAGACCAGAGCAATCTGGATGCGCGTTACGAGCCGAACCATCCATCGGCCGATGCCAAGGGTTACGTCTACTACCCCAACGTCAATGTGGTGGAAGAGATGGCTGACATGATTTCTGCGAGCCGTTCTTTCCAGACCAACGCCGAAATGATGAACACCGCCAAAGCCATGATGCAGAAGGTCCTGACCCTCGGTCAGTGATAAGGGGCGACTCAGATGAGTGTTACCGATTCCACCAGTGGCTTCAGCCTCAACGACATCCTGGCCAATTCGTCGATCAAGACCAACACCACAGACGATAGCCTGGCGTCGGCCACCGGCACCGCCACGGGCAAGAAGGAACTGGGCAAGGATGCGTTCCTGCAATTGCTGGTGACGCAATTGAAAAACCAGAACCCGCTGGAGCCGCAGGACAACGGCGAGTTCGTTGCCCAGTTGGCGCAGTTCAGCAGCCTGGAAGGCATCACCACACTGAACGACACGGTTTCCGGGATTGCCGGCAACTACAACTCGTCTCAGGCATTGCAGGCGTCGTCGCTGGTCGGACGTTCCGTCATCGCGCCGGGCGACAAGGCCGTGGTCGATACCTCCAAGAGCCTGAACGGCACCGTTGCCGTGCCGGTCTCGCTGGATGCGGTGACGCTGAAGATCACCAACACCGAAGGCAAGGTTATCCGCACCATCGACATGGGCAGCCAGTCGGCGGGCAACGCCAGCTTTATTTGGGACGGCAAGACTGATGCGGGCGAAGTGGCACCGGCGGGTACTTATACCTTTGCGGCCACTGCCAACATCGACAACAAGGCGACCTCGCTGATAACCAATCTGCCAGCGACTGTCAGCAGCGTAACGATCAGCCAGACGGGCGGCGAATTGATGCTCAATCTGGCCGGGCTGGGCAGCATTGCCCTGTCCAAAGTTCAAACCATTGGTATATAGAGCCGACTAACCCGGCAAAAGGAGTGGAATATGTCTTTCAATATCGGCCTTAGCGGTCTCTATGCAGCCAATAAACAACTGGACGTGACCGGTAACAACATCGCCAACGTGGCGACCACCGGTTTCAAATCGTCCCGTGCAGAATTCGAAGATGTCTACTCGGCGACCAAGCTGGGTTCGGGCAGCAAGACCGTCGGCAGTGGCGTGCGCCTGGCCAACGTGGCCCAGCAATTCACCCAGGGTGACATCAACAACACCGGCAACGTGCTGGACATGGGCATCAATGGCTCCGGTTTCTTCGTGCTGAACGACAGCGGTTCGTTGTCTTACACCCGTTCCGGCACGTTCAAGGTCGACAAGGAAGGTTACGTGACCAACAGCGACGGCTCTGCGCGTCTGCAGGGTTACGGCGTGGATGCCAATGGCAAGATCCAGAACGGCATCCTCACCGACCTGCGCATCGATACGTCAAACCTCGCGCCTAAGTCCACCAGCGTGGTGTCCTCGACGATCAACCTGAACTCCACCGCACCGGTGATCGATCAGGCCGTTGTCACCAACCTGTTCGATCCGACCAAGACCGAGACCTTCACCAAGCAGTTCAGTACGCCGGTATTCGACAGCCAGGGCAATCAGCACCAGATGGACCAGTACATGGTCAAGACGGGCGCGAACACTTGGGACACTTACACCCTGATCGATGGCCGCAACCCTGACGGCAGCGATCCTAAAGTGACCGGTCCAGTGCCGTCGACCATGGTCTTCGACACCTCGGGCAAACTGGTTTCCGTTACCACGCCAGCTACCCCGACCCCGATCGTCAGCCCTGATCTGAAAGTCACCGGTTGGGTCCCAGGCACTGTTACTGACGGTGTGTGGACGGCCAACGGCGCAGCGGCGAACCCGGACGGTGTGACCATTTCCATGAGCAACACCACCCAATTCAACGCCGATACCGCGCGTTCGATCCCGGCGCAGAACGGTTATGCCACTGGCCAGATCACCAACCTGACCATCGACGGCAGCGGTGTGATGCTGGCTAACTTCAGCAACTACCAGACCAAGCCGATCGGCCAGATCTCGCTCGCCAGCTTCACCAATGAGCAAGGTCTGCAGGCAGTGGGCGGCACCAGCTGGAAAGAGACTTACTCGTCGGGCATCCCGGGCTACGATGCGCCGGAAACCGGCACCCTGGGCCAGATCCGCTCCAACGCGCTGGAAGAGTCCAACGTCAATCTGACCAGCGAACTGGTCGACCTGATCAAGGCGCAGAGCAACTACCAGGCGAACGCCAAGACCATCTCCACCCAGAGCACCATCATGCAGACCATCATTCAGATGGCTTGATGCGGGTGGGTTGAAAATGCTGCACAAGGAGCCCCTCGAGAGAGGGGCTTTTTTGTGGGCGGGATTTTTATCGCGGGGTCAGGATTTTGTGTGGTCGGGGAGGGCCTCATCGCTGGCAAGCCAGGCTCCTACAGGAATTATGGTGCTCACAAATCCATCAAACGATACGAAACTTGTGGGAGCATGGCTTGCCCGCGATGGCGCCAGACCGTCAGTGCCTCCCACAAGATTTTTGGTGCTCACATATCATCAAACGATACGAACCCTGTAGGAGCGTGGCTTGCCCGCGATGGCGTCGTACCGGCCAGCACATTTGTATAGGCAAAAGAAAACCCCCGACCATCAACAAGACTGATCGGGGGTTTCGAGGTCAGCGCCTTGCAGCGCTTACCGGCTCAGCTTATTGGCAAGCTTCGCAATCCGGCTCGTCGATGGCGCAAGCCTTCGGCACTGGAGCAGGGCCGGCTGGCGCTGCCAGCACCGAATCGTCACCGTGGTTGCCGCCGCTGGAAACAGCGTTCAGCTTGCCGGTGTTGATGGTCGACTTCTCGGTGCTGGTCGCGGCCAGGGCACGGAGGTAGTAAGTGGTTTTCAGACCACGGTACCAGGCCATGCGGTAGGTCACGTCGAGCTTCTTGCCCGAAGCGCCGGCGATGTACAGGTTCAGCGATTGAGCCTGGTCGATCCACTTCTGACGACGGCTGGCCGCGTCAACGATCCACTTGGTGTCCACTTCGAACGCAGTCGCGTAGAGCTCTTTGAGTTCTTGCGGGATGCGCTCGATCTGCTGCACCGAACCGTCGTAGTACTTGAGGTCGTTGATCATGACCGAGTCCCACAGACCGCGAGCCTTCAGGTCGCGAACCAGGTACGGGTTGATCACGGTGAATTCGCCCGACAGGTTCGACTTCACGTAGAGGTTCTGGTAAGTCGGTTCGATCGACTGCGACACGCCGGTGATGTTGGCGATGGTCGCGGTCGGTGCGATGGCCATGATGTTGGAGTTACGAATGCCTTTCTGTACACGGGCGCGAACCGGTGCCCAGTCGAGGGATTCGTTGAGGTCAACGTCGATGTACTTCTGGCCACGTTGCTCGATCAGGATCTGTTGCGAATCCAGCGGCAGGATGCCCTTGGACCACAGCGAACCCTGGAACGTCTCGTAAGCGCCACGCTCGTCGGCCAGGTCGCAGGAAGCCTGGATCGCGTAGTAGCTGACCGCTTCCATCGACTTGTCGGCGAACTCGACGGCAGCGTCGGAACCGTAAGGAATGTGCTGCAGGTACAGCGCATCCTGGAAGCCCATGATGCCCAGACCGACCGGACGGTGCTTGAAGTTGGAGTTCTTCGCTTGCGGCACCGAGTAGTAGTTGATGTCGATCACGTTATCGAGCATCCGTACGGCGGTGTTCACGGTGCGTTCCAGCTTGGCGGTGTCCAGCTTGCCGTTGACGATGTGGTTCGGCAGGTTGATCGAGCCCAGGTTGCAAACGGCGATCTCGTCCTTGTTGGTGTTCAAGGTGATCTCGGTGCACAGGTTCGAGCTGTGAACCACGCCGACGTGCTGCTGCGGGCTGCGCAGGTTGCACGGGTCTTTGAAGGTCAGCCATGGGTGGCCGGTTTCAAACAGCATGGACAGCATTTTGCGCCACAGGTCTTTGGCCTGGATGGTCTTGAACAGCTTGATCTTGCCCGGGTACTGGGACAGGGCTTCGTAGTATTCGTAGCGCTCTTCGAAGGCTTTGCCGGTCAGATCGTGCAGGTCCGGCACTTCGGATGGCGAGAACAGAGTCCACTGGCCGTCATCGAAGACGCGCTTCATGAACAGGTCAGGGATCCAGTTGGCGGTGTTCATGTCGTGGGTACGACGACGATCATCACCGGTGTTCTTGCGCAGCTCGATGAACTCTTCAATGTCCATGTGCCAGGTTTCCAGGTAGGCACACACAGCGCCTTTGCGCTTGCCACCCTGGTTAACGGCGACGGCGGTGTCGTTCACCACTTTCAGGAACGGCACGACGCCCTGGGATTTGCCGTTGGTGCCCTTGATGTACGAACCCAAGGCACGAACCGGCGTCCAGTCGTTGCCCAGGCCGCCAGCAAATTTCGACAACATGGCGTTGTCGTGAATCGCGTGGTAAATGCCCGACAGGTCATCCGGCACGGTGGTCAGGTAGCAGCTCGACAACTGTGGACGCAGGGTGCCGGCGTTGAACAGGGTCGGGGTCGAGGACATGTAGTCGAAGGACGACAACAGGTTGTAGAACTCGATCGCACGGTCTTCCTTGTTCTTCTCTTCGATCGCCAGGCCCATGGCCACACGCATGAAGAAGATCTGCGGCAGTTCGAAGCGGATACCGTCCTTGTGGATGAAGTAACGGTCGTACAGGGTTTGCAGGCCAAGGTACGTGAACTGTTGATCGCGCTCGTGGTTGATGGCCTTGCCGAGTTTTTCCAGGTCAAAAGTGGCCAGGATCGGGTTCAGCAATTCGAATTCGATACCCTTGGCGATGTAAGCAGGCAAGGCCTTGGCGTACAGGTCGACCATTTCGTGGTGGGTCGCGCTTTCGGCAACGTTGAGGAAATTCAGGCCTTCGGCACGCAGGGTGTCCATCAGCAGGCGGGCGGTGACGAACGAGTAGTTCGGCTCACGCTCGACCAGGGTGCGGGCGGTCATCACCAAAGCGGTGTTGACGTCGGTCAGGGCCACGCCGTCGTAGAGGTTTTTCAGGGTTTCGCGCTGGATCAGGTCGCCGTCGACTTCTTCCAGGCCTTCGCACGCTTCGGTAACGATGGTGTTCAGGCGACCCATGTCCAGAGGCGCAAAAGTGCCATCGGCGCGAGTGATGCGGATCGACGGGTGAGCGTTGACCGCTTCCTCGGCCGGCGCGTGGGCAGCGCGTTCTTTCGAACGACCGTCACGGTAGATCACGTAGTCGCGCGCCACTTTCTGCTCGCCGGCACGCATCAGGGCCAGTTCGACCTGGTCCTGGATTTCTTCGATGTGGATGGTGCCGCCCGATGGCATGCGACGCTTGAACGTTGCGGTGACCTGTTCGGTCAGGCGCGCCACGGTGTCATGGATTCGCGACGAAGCGGCAGCGGTGCCGCCCTCAACTGCGAGAAACGCTTTGGTGATCGCGACGGTGATTTTGTCGTCGGTATAAGGAACGACAGTGCCGTTACGCTTGATCACGCGCAGCTGGCCAGGCGCGGTGGCGGACAGATCCGAAGTCGAATCAGCGGCCTGCGGCAAGGTGCCCTGCGGGTTCTCGCGAGTTGTGTCGGTTTGCATGGGGGGTTGTCTCCACATTCTCTATGTTTGTTTGGGCACCATCACGGTGCCCACCGTTCTGTCCTGAAGCACTACAACCGACAGGCGTCGGGCATAACCACTTCGGGACAGTAGGAAAAAGCTAATGATGCCGCTTCCGTGCCGAAGTCTTTGGTGCCGAGCCTGGGCCCGAAACCGGATTCCTTTCAGGGTGTGAGTCTTACTGCAACACCCGTACCGTTTCGGCAATTTTTGGCCTGAAAAACGGTGCCATCCGCAGAGGCGGTATGGGCTTGAAAAATCACGCTGGTCAACCCTAAACAGGCAATTAAAGCGCTTGAGTTTCTGGTCTGAAATGTGGTTGGTCTTTTAAGCTAAAACCCTACATGTAGGGTTTTTTTCGCGACGGGCTACAAGATAATGCGTTTTGGGGGGTGTTGCAACGTACTACCTGTGGATAAGCCTGTGCGTAAATTGTGTGTGAAAGGTGGAACGTGCGTGTAAGCCGCGACGCTACTGGAGCGGACCCTTTTTCAGGGTTTTTCAGTGATTGGAAACGGTCCGTCGGTTTTTCAAGGGCGCGAACCTGATCACAGAAAAATCGACGTTTTCGGATGCATTTATCGGCTTGTGTTCTCGGCGGCCGGCGTTTATACAATCGGCCGATGCACACGCATTCTTATCCTCCCCAATCATTACAAAAAGACGGGCGGATCCTTCTTTATTGATGTTGTTGGCTAGCAGAGGTCACCGTGGAGCAAGAAGCCTGGCAGGTATTGATTGTCGAGGATGACCAGCGACTGGCCGAACTGACCCGCGATTACCTGGAAGCCAATGGCCTGCGTGTTTCGATCGAGGGCAATGGCGCACGCGCGGCGGCGCGCATCATCAATGAGAAACCAGACCTGGTGATCCTCGACCTGATGCTGCCCGGCGAAGATGGCCTGAGCATCTGCCGCAAGGTTCGCGACCGCTACGACGGGCCGATCCTGATGCTCACGGCCCGCACCGACGACACCGACCAGATTCTCGGCCTCGACCTGGGGGCCGACGATTACGTGTGCAAACCCGTGCGCCCGCGCCTGTTGCTGGCGCGCATTCAGGCGCTGCTGCGGCGTAGCGAGGCACCCGAAGCGGCGCCGGAAAAACAACGGCGTTTGCAATTTGGACCGCTGGTCGTCGACAACGCATTGCGCGAGGCCTGGTTGAACGACAACGGCATCGAACTGACCAGCGCCGAATTCGATCTGCTCTGGCTATTGGTCGCCAACGCCGGGCGCATCTTGTCTCGCGAAGAGATTTTCACCGCTCTGCGCGGCATCGGCTATGACGGCCAGGACCGCTCGATCGACGTGCGCATCTCGCGCATTCGCCCCAAAATCGGTGACGACCCCGAGCATCCGCGCCTGATCAAGACCATCCGCAGCAAAGGCTATCTGTTCGTCCCTGAAGCCTGCGTAGACGCTTCGTTGTGAACTCGATCTTTCTGCGCATTTACGGTGGCATGTGCGCTGCGCTGATTCTGGTAGCGGTGCTCGGCGTGCTGGCCTTGCACCTGCTCAATCAGGTGCGTAGCGAGCAATACCGCGAACGCCTGGCCCACGGAACGTTTTCGCTGATGGCCGACAACCTGCAACCCATGAACGAAACCCAGCGCCACCGTGCGATTCTGGGCTGGGAGCGGTTGCTGGGGATTCCGTTGGGGCTGAAGACGTTCGCCCAGACCGATCTCGATCTCACCCAGCGCACCCGTGTGCTGCGCGGTCAGGCGCTGGTTGAGCAAACCGGGCCGCATGCGGCGAAGGTCTATCGGCTGGTCAGCGAGAAGGAGCAGCTTGTCCTCACGGGTGAGGTGCAGCAGATCAGCGAACAGCTGGCGCGGGCGACCATTTATTTGCTCGCCGACGAATTGGTGCGCGTGCCCGTGGCCGATCAGCCCAAACGCCTCGCGCAGTTGAAGGAAGAAAAGGGCTTCGGCTTCGATTTGCGCCTGGTCACGGTCGATCAGGCCGACATGGATGAAGACCAGAGCCGCCGGGTTTCCGAGGGCGATACGGTGATGGCGCTGGGCAAGGGCGGTGATTCGATCCGGGTGTTTGCCGGCATGGTCGGCACACCGTGGGTCCTGGAAATCGGGCCGCTGTATCAGATGAACCCGTATCCGCCGCAATGGCTGGTGTTGATCGCGGCCCTCGGTCTGAGCCTGATCGGCCTGATTGTCTACTTGCTGGTGCGACAACTGGAACGTCGCCTGCGCGGTCTTGAAGCCGCCGCCACACGCATCGCCAAGGGCAGCCTGGAAACCCGCGTGCCGACACGCGGCGCCGACTCGGTCGGGCGTCTGGCCTCGGCGTTTAACGGCATGGCCGAGCATCTGCAGCAGTTGCTGGCGATTCAGCGTGAACTGGTGCGCGCGGTGTCTCACGAATTGCGTACGCCGGTGGCGCGCCTGCGTTTCGGCCTGGAGATGATCGGCTCGGCGACCACGCCTCAGGCACTGGAAAAGTATCGCGAGGGCATGGACCACGACATCGAAGATCTCGACAAGCTGGTCGATGAAATGCTCACGTACGCACGGCTGGAGCAGGGCTCGCCGGCGCTGAATTTCCAGCGCATTGATCTGGATGCGCTGGTCAATCAAGTGATCGAAGAGCTCGCGCCGTTGCGCGCCGACGTCAGCGTGCAGCGCGGTTTGTGCCTGTCAGCGGCGGATTGCGACGACGCCTGGGTCGAGGCCGAGCCGCGTTACCTGCACCGCGCGATTCAGAACCTGGTAGGCAACGCCATGCGTCATGCGCAGTCGCGGGTGACCGTCAGTTATCAGGTTGGCCAGCAGCGTTGTCGAGTCGACATCGAAGACGACGGGCCAGGCGTGCCGGAATCGGCGTGGGAAAAAATCTTCACGCCATTCCTGCGCCTTGATGACAGCCGAACCCGGGCGTCGGGCGGGCATGGGCTGGGATTGTCGATCGTGCGGCGGATTATTCACTGGCACGACGGACGGGCGTTGATCAGCAAGAGCAAGAGCCTGGGCGGCGCGTGTTTCAGCCTGAGCTGGCCGAGGAATCAGGAGCGGCGCTGAGGTAGTAGGGGGTTATTACCTGCGGTTGTGGGAAAGGACTACCGTGAGTCTTCCCATGCTTTCCCGGAGGACTCTTCCCCATGGCTGCCAAGAACATTCTGATGCTGGTCGGCGATTACGTCGAAGATTATGAAGTGATGGTGCCGTTTCAGGCGCTGCTGATGGTTGGCCATACGGTGCACGCCGTCTGTCCGGACAAGTCCGCCGGGCAGACCGTGCGCACCGCGATTCATGATTTTGAAGGCGACCAGACCTACAGCGAAAAACCTGGACACCTGTTCGCCTTGAATTTCGACTTCGACCAGGTGGCCGAGGCGGACTACGACGCGCTGTTGATTCCCGGCGGCCGTGCGCCCGAGTACCTGCGCCTGAACGAAAAAGTTCTCGAACTGGTGCGAGCCTTCGACAAGGCCGGCAAACCGATCGCCGCCGTGTGCCATGGTGCGCAATTGCTGGCAGCGGCGGGCATTCTCGAAGGTCGCGAGTGCAGTGCTTACCCGGCCTGCGCCCCGGAGGTGCGGCTGGCCGGTGGCACGTTCATCGATATCCCGGTGACGCAGGGCCACGTTCAAGGCAATCTGGCGACTGCTCCGGCATGGCCGGCACACCCGAACTGGCTCGCCGGTTTTCTCGGCTTGCTGGGCACCAAAATCACCTTGTAACGAAGGCCCTGTCATGTGCGAGCTGTACGTCAAAGCCGATCCGATTCTCTACGAATCGCGCTCGCGCTCGTTGCGCATCCGTGGCGTGGTGACCACGTTGCGCCTGGAGAATCAGTTCTGGGACATCCTCAGTGAGATCGCCGAGGTCGATGGCATGACCACCAACCAGTTGATCGCCAAGCTGTATGAAGAGGTGATGGATTATCGCGGGGAGGTGGTGAATTTTGCTTCGTTTCTGCGGGTGAGTTGTACGCGCTATCTGAGCCAGCGGCGGGCGCAAGCGCCGGCGTTGTCGGTGGTGCGCTCGGCGGTGAAGTAGCGTAGACCGCGTCGCTCACACTGCCGAATTTTACTGGAGGAACGAGCCTGCTCGCGATGGTCTGAGCGCCGCCGCGAGCAAATTCGCTTCCAGTCAGTGGGCGAGGCCCTGAACATCACCGCAGCGCTTTCAACAAGCTTTGCAATTGATTGCAACCTGCCTCACTCAACGGAAACACCGGCAGCCGCGGATCGCCCACTTCCAGCCCTGTCGCCCGCAAGCCCGCCTTGATGGTCGCCGGCAAGCCGCCCTTGAGGATGAAATCCAGCAGCGGCAACTGGCGATAGAACAGTTCACGCGCCTTGCCCAGATCTTTCGACAGCGTTGCTTCGTACAGGTCGAGGTTGAGCTGCGCAATCAGGTTCGGCGCCGCCGTGCACCAGCCTGCAGCGCCCGCCGCAAACGCTTCCAGCGCCAATGGGTTGCAGCCGTTGTAGAAAGGCACCTGACCTTCGCCCAGCAGTTGCAGCCTGTGCATGCGCTGAATGTCGCCAGTGCTTTCCTTGACCATGGTCACGTTTTCCACGCCGTTGACGATCCGCAGAATCAGGTCGACCGACATGTCAGTGCCGCTGGTGGCCGGGTTGTTGTAGAGCATGATTGGCACGCCGATGCTGTCGCCGATGGCGCGGTAATGGGCGAGGATTTCCGCTTCGGTCAGCTTCCAGTAGGACGTCGGCAACACCATCACCACGTCGGCGCCGTGGGCCTCGGCAAAACGGGCGCGGCGCACGGCTTTGGCGGTGGTCAGGTCGGACACGCTGACAATCGTTGGCACGCGCTTGGCCACGTGCTTAATGCTGAATTCGCTGACCTGATCCCACTCGGCATCGCTCAGGTAAGCGCCTTCGCCAGTGCTGCCCAGCGGGGCGATCGCATGCACGCCGCTTTCGATCAAGCGGTCGATGGAGCGGCCGAGCGCGTCGAGGTCAACGCCTTCGCCATTGGCGCCGAACGGGGTGATGGTGTAGCCGATGATGCCGTGAATGTTTGGGTTCGACATGGTGTCTCTCCTTTGAAAAGGGTGGGTTCAGTTCAGGCAATCGGCGTGTTGGCGCAGGTTCTGCCGAGCGTAATAGTTGAAAGCGGCGGCGTGGCGCTTGGGCCGGGCAATCCAGTCGTGAGCTTCACGGCCGAGTTCGGGAATGATCGGCTTGATGGTGCCGGCACTCATCGCCAGCAACTGCAACCTGGCCGCGCGTTCGATCAATTGCGCGATGACACACGCTTCTTCAATGGTGCTGCCGGTGGACAGTTGGCCGTGGTGCGAAAGCAGCACCGCGCGCTTGTCGCCAAGAGCGCCGGCGATCAGATCGCCTTCTTCGTTACCGACCGGCACGCCCGGCCAGCCTTGCAGAAACGCGCAGTCGTCGTAGAGCGGGCAGAGGTCCATGTGGGAAATCTGCAGCGGCACTTCGAGCATCGACAGCGCTGCGATGTGGGTCGGGTGCGTGTGGATGATGCAGTTCACATCCGGCCGGGCGCGGTAAACCCAACTGTGGAAACGGTTCGCCGGGTTAGGCATGCCGTGACCCTCGAGCACTTCCAGATCTTCGTTGACCAGCAGCAGGTTGCTGGCGGTGATCTCGTCGAAACCCAGCCCCAGTTGCTGAGTGTAATAGGTGCCGGGCTGCGGGCCACGGGCGGTGATTTGCCCGGCCAGGCCAGAGTCGTGACCATTCTCGAATAGAATACGGCAGGTCAGGGCCAGCTTTTGCCGGTCGGTCCACGTATTATCCGCCAGGGTATTTTGCATCTGCGTCAGGGCTTGCTTGACCAGTTGTTCTTTGGGTAGTGCTAAGGTCTTGGCCATATCGGTGTCCCTTGGTGCGTTCAATGGACGTCGGGTTTGCCGTTCACTCGTTGCTCGCAAAGTCTTCGGTGAATGCAAATGACACGAATGATGCTATATGACACTTTGTGTCATTGGCAAGGATAAGTCGTCACTTCCTTGATGGATTAATCGCTGCGCATGTCTATCCGTTTGAAGTTATTGAGAAAAAAACTTGGCGTGACGCTGGAGGCCCTGGCCGAAAAGTCCGGCATGACCAAGAGTTATCTGTCGAAAGTCGAGCGGGGGTTGAACACGCCGTCAATTGCGGCCGCGCTGAAACTGGCCAAGGCGCTGAATGTGAAGGTCGAGGAATTGTTCTCCGAAGACAGCGTCAGCCTCGACAGCTACAGCCTGGTACGCAGTCACGAGCGCCAGTCGCTGGCGGCCAACGACCAGAGCCCCGGTTATGCGGTGCTGGCGCATCAGGTCAGCGAGCGCAGCCTGGTGCCGTTCATCATCTACCCGCCGACCGAGTTCACCGACAAGGCCTTCAAGGAGCATATGGGCGAAGAGTTTCTGTTCGTCCATGAAGGGCAGGTGGAAGTGGATTTCATGAACGAGCGCGTGCTGCTCGATCGCGGGGATGCGCTGCACTTCAACGCGCAAAAACCGCACCGGTTGCGCTCAGTGGGTGAGGTGCAGGCGCAGTTGTTGGTGGTGGTGCATAGCAGCGAAGAGTGAGTTGACTGGGCTGACGCCATCGCGAGCAGGCTCGCTCCCACAGGGGATCTTCAAGCACCTCAAGTCCAATGTGGGAGCGAGCCTGCTCGCGATGGCGTCAGCCGCATCTGCGCTAAACCTCGACGGGCACCGCCAGCTTCGAGCTCCCCAACGCGTGTGTCTTCGCATCAAAGAACCGCAGCTCACACCCCGTCCCCTCAAACAGCTTCGCGTAATGCCGCTTCTGATGCTGGATGAACGCCTTGCTGCGCGGATTGATCGAGATCGCCACCACGTTCGGTTTCGCCTGGCGCAGCGCGTGCACGATGTGGTTGTCCTGCTCACCCAGCGCGTGACCAAACACGCACAAACCCTCGCCATGCCCCAGCAACTGCTCATAGCAGAACGACAGATAATCCGAGCTGCGAATGGTCTTGAGTTTGTCCGCACTCGGCCCTTCGTTCACAAACAGCGGCACGTCATCCAGCGTCTTGATTGTGTTGTTGATGGCGAAACTGCCGAGCAACGTGCCCTCAGTGGACATCAGTTTGCGCGCGGTGCCGTCCTGATTGCGCACCAGGTGCAAACCGCCATGCAGGTACAGCAAGCGGGTCTTGTCGGTGACCGTCGCGCTCAAGTCAAAACCAGGTTCAGCACCTTGAAACAGATCGGTGATCGCCTCGGGCTGCTGCTGGATCGCCCAATAGCTGAGCAAATCATAGTTGGTGGTGAACACCGTCCGGTAGCGACCGAATTCCTGACTGATCGTCGCCAAGGTTGCCGGCACCACCAGCCGCCATGGAATGTGCACAGCGTGCACGGTATTGATCAGTGCTTCCTTGATCGCGTAGTACCGATTACGCGGCGCGGCGGAACTGACCGCCAGCGCCTTGTTCACGCGGCTGGTGATTTTCAACGCGCTGAGCACTTGCTCGAAGCTTCGGGTCTGCATTGCCTCGAACACGCTGAGCTCGGACTGGCTCAGGGGTTTTTCTTCAACGGTGCGGGCGTTTTCGAACAGCGAGTCGTAGCCAAAATCGTCCCACACCGCACGGCTGGCGCCGTTGCCCACCAGCAGGCCGCTGAACGAAGCGGTGGTGCGCAAGGCGTTCCAGTCTTCAAGTTGGGCATCAACATCCTGGAAATCGGTCATTGCGTTGGTCGTCTCGAAACTAAAGGTCGGATGGGCGGCGACTTTATCACGACGCGGACTTGCGCCAGATCAACATCCGCTGCTGCAGGTGAGCCGATGCTGTGTGTACCCGCGTAATCGGCATTGCTGATTCGGCCACTCGTCTGGAGATTCGCTCATGAGCAGCACATTTTTCATCCCCGCCGTGAACATCATGGGCATCGGTTGCCTCGACGAAGCGATGACGGCCATCGGCAAATACG
Organism: Pseudomonas sp. Ant30-3; assembly: GCF_000690905.1. Classification (GTDB taxonomy): domain Bacteria; phylum Pseudomonadota; class Gammaproteobacteria; order Pseudomonadales; family Pseudomonadaceae; genus Aquipseudomonas. Next base: position 27,089 of record NZ_JMCL01000053.1, read on the forward strand.
GTTTTCGCAAAGCCTTGATCGTCACCGACACAGGACTGGCCAAGGCTGGCGTGGCGAGCATGATTGCCGAGAAACTGTCGATGCTGGACATCGACTCGGTCATTTTTGACGGCGCCAAACCCAATCCGAGCATCGCCAACGTCGAAAGCGGCCTCGGTCTGCTCAAGGAAAGTCACTGCGATTTCGTGGTGTCGCTGGGCGGTGGCTCGCCCCATGACTGCGCCAAAGGCATCGCCCTGTGCGCGACGAATGGCGGGCAGATCCGCGATTACGAAGGTGTTGATCAATCGAGCAAACCACAGCTGCCACTGATCGCGATCAACACCACTGCCGGCACCGCCAGCGAGATGACACGCTTCTGCATCATTACCGACGAATCGCGCCACGTGAAAATGGCCATCGTCGACCGCAACGTCACGCCGCTGCTGTCAGTCAATGATCCAGCGCTGATGGTCGCCATGCCGCAAAGTCTGACTGCCGCCACCGGCATGGACGCGTTGACCCACGCGATCGAAGCCTACGTGTCGACCGCTGCCAACCCGATCACCGACGCTTGTGCGCTCAAAGCCATTACCCTGATCAGTAACAACCTGCGTCTGGCGGTGCGCGACGGCAGTGACCTGGCCGCCCGGGAAAACATGGCTTACGCGCAGTTCCTCGCAGGCATGGCGTTCAACAATGCATCGCTGGGTTACGTGCATGCCATGGCCCATCAACTGGGCGGTTTCTACGATTTGCCCCACGGTGTCTGCAACGCAGTCCTGCTGCCGCACGTGCAAAGTTTCAACGCACTGGTCTGCGCCGCGCGCCTGACCGATGTCGCCCACGCCATGGGCGCCGATGTTCGCGGCTGCACCCCGGAAGAGGGCGCCCAGTCAGCCATCGAAGCCATCCGCAGCCTGTCGCAAGACGTGCAGATCCCCGCCGGTCTACGCGCCCTTGGCGCCCGCCTTAACGACATACCGACGCTCGCCACCAATGCCCTGAAAGACGCCTGCGGTGTCACCAATCCAAGGGTGGCGGATCAGCGGCAGATCGAGGAAATATTCCGCAGCGCTTTTTAAGAACTGTCGGGCGCGGGCGCGAGCTTGACGCAGAGCAGCGCGCCTATCGCCAGCACGGTGCATAACAATGACAGCGGCCACGCCTGCTGACTGGCGATCAGGCTGGCGACGCCGCTAATCACAGCGGCCATCAGTTGATGAATGAAACCGCTCAACGCCATCGCGTAAGTGCCACCGACCGGCGCACCGTCGTTGGCCAGCGACAGGCTGACCGGGTAATTCAGTGACTGCCCGAATACCGCAACGCAGAAGGGCAACCAGAAAAGCAGCGCAATCGAAGTGGCCGCAATGCTGCCCAGCAACATCATGGCACTGCCGGCGATGACCAGCCCCACGCCCACCACCATCATTCGACGCTGACCTGTGCGCACCACCAGCGCATTGACCCCCAATGCCCCAAGAAAATAAGCCGCACTGATCGGCCATCCCAACAACCCGTACTCCGCCGCCGACCAGTTGAACGCCCCCTGCAGAATCAAGGGCGCAGCGGTATTGAACGCGATGATCACGCCATAACCGAGCCCACCGCTGAGTGCCGGTAGAAGGAAAGACCGAGCACGCAGAATGCGCCAGTAGCTCGGCCAGGCAGCTTGCTGAATTTCGTTTTCCTTCTGGATGGGAAATGTGACGCCTGCAACGAATATCGCCAGGACAAGGGTCACAGCGCCTAAGAGGTAAAAGATCGCTGGCCAACCCAGGCCGATCTGGATGACCGAGCCCAGGTACTGTCCGATGCCCAGCGCTACCACGAAAGAGATCGAAATCCACGACAAGGCCTTGGCCAGCAGCTCCCCACGAAAACTGTCGCGAATCAGCACCCGGGCCATGACCGAAATGCCGCTGGCCCCAATGCCCTGAATCAGTCGAAAAATCAGAAACGCTTCAAGCGTCTGACTCAGCGGCAGCGCAAGGTTGGCCAAGCCGTAAACACCGAGCGCCGCCATCAACACCGGTTTGCGGCCGATGCGCTGACCAAGGCTGCCCCACAACAGAATCGGTGCGGCCATGCCAATCAAATACACCGCCAGCCCCCACGCCACCTGCGAGGCATCGCCCGATAAATCCCGCGAAATCTCCGGTAATGCCGGCAGGTAAATGCTCATGCCCAGTTGTGCGAGGAACACTGTGCTGCAGGTGATCAGGAGAGTGGTGCTGGTTTTCATGGCATGTTCCCAGACCTCAGTCGACTTTATTTCCACCGTGTTTGCGAATCAGAGCCTTTACCAATTCGCAAAAATGGTGAATTACCGCCGGTTCCATGTCGGCACGCAACGTGATTCTGATTGCTGCCTGGTCTTGCGCAACCACCGGGAAAAATACGGCAGAGGTAAAGAACCCGAGGTCAGCCAGTTCTATAGCGACGCTGTTGGCCTGTTCTGCTTTTCCGCAGAAAAGTAGCCGAATCGCCATGTTGCTACCGAATTGCTTGGTAGGCACGAGAGTGTCAAAAAGCTTGATGTTGGATTGGAGACGGTCCTGCAGTTCGGCAAACTCCAGCGTCCTATGCAGCTGTATTGACGCCCTGCCTGCCCCGATAGCCGCGCTGTTCAGACTCTGCGACCAGTTACTGGGGCCACCGTAGCGTTGGATTAGAATCTTCTGCCGCTCGCTGCCTAGCATCACGAGTCCGCCACTGGCGCCAAAAGATTTGGCAAGGGAGGCAACGATCAGACAGTCATCATCCAGCGTGGGGATTTTCGGACGCACGAGGCCGATGCCGCATGTTCCTACGGCGGACAGTGCGTGTGAGTCGTCCATGTAGAGAAATAGGCCGTAACGGTCTTTCAAGTACCGAAGACTTTCCATGTCAGCGACCCCACCCATGCTGTATGCGCCGTCGGCGATGTAAGCAACCTTGTCATTCCGCTTACACAAATCCTCAAGAAAGTTCATATCGTTATGCGGGCAAGTCACTACTCGAGTTTCGTCGGCGCATGCCGGTCTTGTGTGGCTCATCGAATAATGCGCCAGTCGATCAAAAGCCATCAGAGGGGGACGATTCTGAGTGAAGACGCCACTGGCGAGCAGGGGAAGGATCCCTGCGCTCGCAGCGCTGCACGACAAGGTACTCAAACAGATGGCACCAAATAGATCCGACAACTCAGCTTCGTACTGATCCAATATCGCTAACTTGCAGCGGTTCTTTGAGTTCGCGATCCGTAGTGTTCCGGTTTCTCGTAACGCGGTTACAGCCCCTTCGATCAGGGAAGGATGATGATCCAGTCCTAGATAGGACGTCGTGCAGAAGTGGTGAAGCGATCGACCGAATTGATCCACCATTTGGTTGGTGGCTTTTACTTCAACGTTGAGCCCCGCGATTTTACCGGCCTGTGCGGATTGCCAGTCGTGGTCTGCCAGCCTGATGAGTTTTTGATAATTAGTGAAGGTATTAGCAATGTGCGTCTGGCCCATTTGAGCGTGTCTTTCCATTGAGTGAAGCGATCCATTGATTGAAGCGTTCGGCGTGCCAGGCAAAATTTACAGGGTATGACTTGGGTTTTTGAATCAGCTGTTTCCGGTACCGTTGAGTGTTACGAGTGATAAACATGTAGGGCAATGCCCGGAAGATTGTGGGTCAAAAGCATAATCAAGCGTCCCCCGACCCAGATTGCATCGACATTGCACGCTAACCTTAATGACGCTGCTGTGGATTGCCGCAGAACCTGCGCATACCCAATAAGGTTGAAAGATCGCAGCATTCGGCAACTCCTAACGGAGCAAGCGTCTCGCGGGAGTCGCAGAGGCCGCTATCTCCTGATCATCCCGCCGTCGCCAACGCCTTGCCCATCGAATCCCCGAACTGAATCAACACCACCCCCGCAAGCAACAAAAGCGCGCCGAACAATCGTGGCAAGGTCACCTGCTGCTGCACCAGCCCGAACCAGCCGAAGTGATCCAGCAACAGCGATGCCACCACTTGCCCGGCCAGGGCCAGTGCGATGAATCCCGACGCGCCAAGCTTGGGCAGCAGCACCAAGGCCAGCGAGATGAAGACCACCCCGAACGCGCCGCCGGTCCACATCCACAACGGCGCTTTGCTGATGAAACCCAGTGACGGCAAAGGCAGGCGCAACGCCAGAATGATCGGCAGCAACACTAAAACGCTCACCAGCAATGACGCCAATGTCGCCCATAACGGATGGCCAAGACCGCGCGTAAGGTTGGCGTTGATCGCACTTTGAAACGGCACCACCGCGCCGGCAATCACCGCCAGCATCAGCAGACCTGCGTAATACAACCAACTCATGGTGTTATTTCCTGAAGGATTTACTGGACTCTAGGTCATTCGTCGCGCAAATTTAAATTCCATATTGCTATCCAGAACATGCAGCAGATGAATGATCTACGACGCATCGACCTGAACCTGTTGGTGATCCTCGAGGCCCTGCTCAGTGAGCAACACGTCACCCGCGCGGCCGAGCGTCTGCACCTGAGTCAGCCTGCCGTCAGCCATGCGTTGGCGAGACTGCGCGACGTGCTGGGCGATCCGCTGCTGGTGCGCGCCGGTGCCGGGCTTGTGCCCACGCCGCGTGCACTTGAGCTGATCGCGCCGCTGTCCGAGGCGCTGGCTCAAGTGCAATCGCTGCTGGCACCCAACGCGTTCGATCCGGCCACGGCCGAGCGCACCTTTCGCCTGGCGATGTCTGACTACGGCGCGGCCATCGTCCTGCCCGGATTGATCCGCACCTTGCGTCGCGAAGCACCGGGTATCGATCTGCAAATCAGTCATGCCAGCCGAGAAGGCATGCTCGACGCCATCCTCAATGGTGACATCGATCTGGCAGGGGGGGTCTTTCCGGAATTGCCCAGCGAAGTGCGCAGCACCCCGCTGTTCGACGAGCATTACGCCTGCCTCGTCGACCGCAACAGCTTGCCCGCCGAGGGTGTTCTGGACTTGCCGTCTTATTTGGCGCGTCCGCATGTGCTGCTAGAGATGCGCGGCAGCGGCACGCCGGAAATCGAGCGTGCGCTGACGGCACTGCGCGAACGCCGCCGCGTCGCGATCAGCCTGCCGCACTGGAGCGTCGCGCCGGATTTGATCAGCGGCACCGACCTGATCCTGACGGTCGCCTCACGCGGCTTGCGCGATATTGACGAGCAGTCGCTGGTCGTCGTGCCGCCGCCGTTTCATATTCCATCGTTCAGCTTTGTGCTGGCATGGCATAAACGTCGAGGTGGGGATCAGGCGTTGAACTGGTTGAATGGGCGGATTGGGGAGGGGATAAACTCCCTGTGATTTCGGTGTTGCTTTCGAAACATATCAGTGATTGAGAGGCAGGCGTCGAGTATGAAAAATGGTTCTGGCGAACTCTGTAGGGAATAGAGAGTTGCTTGCTCCCGAGGCTTGATCCGTTCCACCGTTCGTCGCGTCGGCAGCCGATTTTCGAACCTTTGCCCTGAAGAAAATTCTCAACCTATGCGGGTTTCTGCCCGCTTCGAATTTTTTTCAGGAGGAGGGCGCGACCATGAGCCGGATGGCCACCCGTTTACGTACTACCATTTTCGCTTCGTTGTTGGGCCTGTGCGCGACCAGCGCGTTTGCCCAGTCACCCGCCGAATTCATCAATGATGCCTCGGCCAAAGGCATGGCCGACATCGAAGCCAGTCGTTTGGCGCACCAGAAATCCGAGTCCCAACAGGTCAAGGATTACACCATTGTCGTCATCAACGACCGCACTACCGCGAACCAGCACCTGGCGAAGATCGCCAAGCAACTGGACCTGCCGGTGGCGCCACGTGAAGAGGTCGTCGACAAAGCCAAGGCGCTGATGCCGGAAGTCAAGGATGGTACGACTTACGATCAGGCCTATGCCGCGAGTCAGGTGAAAACGACTCAGGAAGCAATTGCACAAATTGAACAAGTTGCGCAGAACACTGACGTACCTGAAATCAAAGCGTTCGCTGAGGAAACCCTGCCCAAGTTGCAGAACCACTTGCAGATGGCGCGGGCACTGCAAGCCAGTCGTTAATAGCTGGTAAAAAAAAAGGCGCGTGATTCAGATCACGCGCCTTTTTTATTCAGCATTCTTTCCAATTGGGCTTTTGCTTGCTGGTGGACACCAGGCCTTCGAGCTCGAATACTTCACTTTCGCCCATCGCACGATAGTGTCTGCGCAGTGCTTCAAGTTGCTTGAGGTCAAGTAATTCCAGGCCCAGCATGGCGTTTTTCGCCTCTTTGTTAACTCTCAACAGTTCATCGATTTTCAGGTGCAGGATATCGGTGTCGCGGTTTTGCGTGTTCTGAATCAGAAACACCATCAGGAAGGTGATGATGGTTGTCGAGGTGTTGATGATCAATTGCCAGGTGTCGTTGTAATTGAAGATCGGCCCGCTCAAGCCCCACACACCAATCAGAATCAATGCGCCCATGAACGTCTTCGGACTGCCGGCCCACAGGGCGAGTTTCTGCGAGATTTTTGCGAATTTCATTGCCGTCTTCCTTATTGGGATGCGCCTGAGTTTCAGACAGCGTGGCGATCTGGAAAATTCTGCTTACATATTCATATTCTGAGATAGGCATGGGTTTGCTCCGGGCATTGAGTGCAACCAACCAGAGAAGAACGGGTCACTACATCAGGTCCATCAATCCGGAGAACACCATGAACCTCGCCCGTTTGCTCTGCCTGTGCGGTTGCCTGTTCGCGCTGCAAGGCTGCTTCGACAATTCCGATAATGAAACCAAGGACAACACCGACGGCACCAAGTCATCGGTGCAGATGCAGGACAAGGACGCTGCCGATAAGTAGAAGTCGGCTCGCTGGGGTATGGTGAGCGACTCACTTGCCATGCCTCGACAGGAGAACCCGATGAGTTGGTCCGCCAAGCAATACGTCGCTTTTGAAGATGAACGCACCCGCCCGGCCCGTGACCTGCTGGCGGCGATTCCCGGCATGGATGTGCGTTCGGTCATCGACATCGGCTGCGGCCCGGGCAATTCGACCGAGTTGCTGGTGGAGCGTTTTGCCGGTGCCCAGGTGCGCGGGCTGGACAGTTCGACCGACATGATCGAGGCCGCCCGCAAGCGCTTGCCGCCGGTGCGATTCGACGTCTCTGATATTGATTGCTGGGATGAGAGCGGGCCGTTCGACGTGATTTTTGCCAACGCCGTGCTGCAATGGGTGCCGGATCACGCGACGCTCTTGCCGTCGCTGGTGAGCAAGCTCGCGCCCGGCGGCAGCCTGGCAATGCAGATGCCCGACAACCTCGATGAATCGACACATCGCCTGATGCGCGAAATCGCAGACGATGGACCGTGGGCGGAGAAACTCGCGGGCGCCGCCGGGTTACGAACGAAGAGAGAGAGCGCCTGCGCCTATTATTCGATGCTGAATTCGCACTGCGCGCGGGTCGATGTCTGGCGCACCACCTATCACCATCCGCTCGCAGGTGGCGCGGCGGCGGTGGTCGAATGGTTCAAGGGCAGCGGCTTGCGGCCGTTCCTCCAACCGCTGAATGACGCTGAGCAAGTTCAATATCTGGAGCAGTATCAGGCGGCAATCGAGCAGGCGTATCCGACGCTGGAAGATGGCTCGGTGCTGCTGCCGTTTCCGCGTTTGTTCATCGTCGCGACGCGCTAGGCTTCCAAGTAGCCACCGACATCCGCCCAGTCGCACTTTTGTAGCAGCTGGCGCAGCCTGCGTCCGGCTGCGTAGCAGCCGTCAAGCCAGAAGGCGCGGTATTTCTGACGACCTCAAGCTCGGGTTGACGAGGCGATATTCGAACGCGATTCCAGCCAGACGCAGGCTTCGCCAGCTGCTACAGATCGGGTGCCTTTGGGTACGCGTTTAGACGCGAAGGGCGCCCCTCAAGGCGTTTCTTCAAACGCCGAACGCACAGCCTCCACGACGCGTTGTGCAACACTGTCATCGTCAAGTTGCGGATAGCCTTTCTTCAACTTCCCGGAGACCTTCCAGCCATTCTCTTTGATCGAGCGAATGATCCGGTTCGCATCCTGATTGGGCATCTCTAGCACTTCTTTCAACTGTTCCTGAGCTCGCTGAAAGATCACCAGCACCCTGGCTTCATCCGCCATTTCCGTTCGAATGGTGTGCTTTACGACGTTTGCGGTGTACAGGACGTGTTCGGTCAAATCCGGATATCGCCAGGCAAAGCGCGCGTCTTCGTAATCATCAAAGAGGAAGTTGCTGGGCGTGCCATCCTCGTACGTCACGAGTTCACCGAACCGATAGGCTGTCGCGTAGCGTCGCATGAACGGTCGCGAGAACACTTCGAGCGTTCGATCGTAGCCGGCCCTGAAATCGATCGAGCTGGTAATGGTGGCTGACACCGGCAGGATCACACCGTCGGGCAGCGCTTTATCCCGAATAAGGGTGTCATTGATCAGGAAGCGATGAATTCGACCGTTGCCATCGCGCATGGGATGGATATACACAAAGCCAAATGCCAATACCGCAGCACGTGCAAGTGACTCCGCTCCACGGGTTGCGACCTCGAACTCGTTAAGTCCTGCCAGTAACTGCGCGAGGTCAGCGCAATGGGGTGCAATATAATGAACGATGTCTTCGCGCATCGTCGCTTGACCGACAAACACGGGAGAGCGTCGCAAGCCCAGTCCGATCGCGTCTTGCCCCAGAATCCCGGCTTGCAGGGATTGCAGACTGGCGTTGCTCAACGGGTTTTCAATATGCCCGCAGTGCTGAGCGATGACATGCGCAAACCGCTGGATGCGGTCGGCCTGATCAGCCTCTTTTTCGATGAGAAAGCTCGCGCGCGATTCCTTGAACGTCAGCCAACTGGCGGTGCGCAGCAAAATATCGGGGCCGAAGGTTTGATCCAGCTCAGCCAGTGCTGCGCGCAGATCAAATTGCAAAGCTTCCTGCAACGCTCCGGTGCGCCGCACCACGGGGCAAAACTCAGCTGTCCCGGGCAGGTTGTTATTGACTCGCCAACGTCGTGCTCGTATTGGGTCACGGCGAGTCAGGTAACTTTTTGAAGAAATGGCGTCGACGTAGCCGCCATTGGTCACGTCTGGCACATCCAGACGTTCTCCTCTGAGCCATTCGTAAAGGAACCCGGTGCGACGCGCGTACTGGCCGAAAGGCTCCCGTCGACACCAGTCTTCTATCGGCTGCGGGCCTGTTTTCGCAAACAGGCGAGCAAGGAACTCGAGATGAATCTCCTCGTATTTGAGGCCGAATTCGAAATGCCCTGCAAAATCGTCCGCCGGCCGATAGCTGGACGGGTATTTGTTCTGCACATGCCCGACGCCCTCGCGGCTGACGCGTGCGGTGCCGATGGTGGACTCAACCCGCAGAGGCTGCGCGAGTGCGATGCCGTAGCGACTGGCGAGGGTCATGAAACCGACTTGCATGGCGAAATCCTTTATTGCGCTCGTTAAAACGCTAACAGAACGTCGATACTATGCGAAAACGATAATTTCTGTGGGGATTTAAAACGCTAACAGGATGTGAAATTTGATATTAATTTAGGTGGTTTATGGGAAAACGCTAACGAGCAGAGTCGTAATGGTTATTGGCACACAAGCCTGGTCGCCCCTTTCGAGCATTGTTCGAGTATGCGTTTAACGCGAAGGGCGCCTTCTAAAGGCGCCCTGATAGACGATCTACTTTTCTGCATCCATCCGACGCGCCACCACATCCAGCACATCGCAACCATCGCGCAGCGGTATGCAGCACAGCATTGCAAAGTCGCTGAGGATGACCGAATCGGTATTGATGTCGCTGCGCATTGCGAGGTTTTCGAGCACCTGCGTCACCGCGTCAATTCGGTAGCGGGCGGTGCTTAGCAGAGAGTGAAGCGGTTGGGTAGTGTTTACGTAGAGCGAGGGGAGGTCGTCGGCGTTGCTGGTTAAAGCCATATATTCGTTCATGAGTGATTGCCTTTAAGTGAGTGAAATCACCTACCACTCTTCGTCGCCAAACAATGGGTGGTAGCTGTACGCGGGTTGGCGAACCGGATAAGGCACAAACCGGCAGACCCGAAGATCTCCCACGCACAGCCACCAAAAACTGGTAGCAAAATACGTCTAGAAACGCTCCGAGCATGCCCGGAGGTTTCTTTGCCTTATCATCGAGTCGCCAAACCCGACACGCCATTTGGGCGTGACCGGACTATAGGCTTCGAGACAAAAACACAGCAATGCGCAAGTGTACGGACAATTCCCAGAGTAGTGTAGGACGTTGCCTATTCAACGGTTTTTCACGCTTCGGGCTGCGGGGAGAGCGCAATCACCCACCCAAATGTGATGTGCACTCAACAGCAGACATCAGCAGCCCGACAAATCCCGCCCATAAAAAAACCGGCCCATCGTGGCCGGTCGTATGTGGGGCAAAAGCCATCAGCTCCCTTGCAACACCTTCAGCGCCGCCGAAGCCAGAAATCCTGAACGGCTCTTTTCTTCCGGATGATGCAGAACGTATTCATCAATGCGATTGAGCAGGTAACCAGGCAGGGTGATGTTCAGCTTCTGGGCTTTGCCTAAATATTTGGTGACGTCTATATCGATCAAAGCCCAGGTGCAGCCCGCGTATTTCGGATTGCTTGCATGCAAAGTGACTTTGTTCGCAGTCGGTATCGACGCACCGTCCTCTGCCAGGATTTCGAAATGGCCTTCAATGGCTTCCCGAGCCATCGCCATCGCATCATCGAGATCATCACCAGCCGAAAAACAGCCCGGGATATCTGGCACCTCCACGCCCCACGCGTGATCCTCATCGCCCATTGAAATCGCAATCGGGTAAAGCATGTGATTGTCCTCTTTAGTCGCCGCGTCCGACATCGTCAAAGCAGCGCCTGTTTGCAAAATACTCAAAGCCGTTTTTTTGAGCAGATCCTTTTTCGGATGAGGAACCGTCACCAGCCCCGGCTTGCTCGGATGCTTGAAATGATGGTGACTGCCTCTGATTCGAACCAGATACCAACCATCAGCAACAATCAGCTAATCAAAAACGACTGTTCACATCACCTCCATGTGGCGTGCATCGGTGGTTGCTATACCTACCTGATTTTCTTAATCAACACCATAACCACTGAATTTCTCGCGGACTCATAGGTTGATGGGCTGAAAGTCTATTCATTGATGTCTTCAACGACTTTTAGGTCATAGCCTAGGATTCGTTCGGCGATAGAGGGCGTAGTCCACTGAGCTATCCACAAAGGCCTCTGCCAGTGCGATCTGAATTTTCGCTCGTTCCGCAAGCGTCAGAATATGTCCCAATGGGCCAGCTCCTCTAGTTCTGCATCGAACGTATCAGCTGCGACCCCGCCTGCAATGCTGCCGATGAGAACAACAGCTATGGCGCAGGCCTGAGCGCCAGGGCCGCAAAGAGCGACACCCGTTGACGAATGCCAGGTCTGCTAGTTCGCACGATCCAGCGTGGCACCGGGCAGATGAGCGTCATAGCTCTATCGCGGGCCAGTGTATGTGATGGTACGCCGACAGGTCTTCGCTGCAGGGCTGAAAACACTGATTGGCAAGCTTGCCTTCAGTAACAGGCACAAGGTCTACGTGAAGGATTGCGACAGCCTGGAAAAATCTTCGCAAATGACAAATTTGACGACGCGTTCAGCAGGGCATGGCCATATCCTCGAATACTGCGACCGGTTAGAGCACATACTCAAAATTGCGGAGCAGTTTCACTGTTTCGGGTAGCTTCTGTTGCAGAAGTTTGTCGAGATAATCCCGGACACTGTGTGGCGGATTTTTTAAGGACGCGCGTTGCCGTTGCGCTGCCTCAACAACGGCTGCCTGGTCCAGGTCCCACAGGTCGACGATGAATTCATCTGGATGTAGAGCCTCAATCCCCCAAGGATCCAACGCAGCTTTAGGAAAATCTTTGAGGTTGAAGGTGACGATTGCGGAAGCATTGCATTTGATCGCTACGGCAAGAACGTGCCGATCGTCTGCATCCGGGAGGTCCAAACCCACAACAATCGATTGGTAGTCAGTGATCAGAGCATCTGGGATGGCCTGATCCATAAGCGTCGACGTGCGATTTACTTGATCAACCGTGAGATCTGTCCGGTTCAACAATAGATTGCGCTTCCATTCATCGTGGATCTGCGCTGACCAGCGCGCGCGGTACGCACCGGTCAGTGCAAGACGCATTAAAAAATCACGCAAAGGTGCAGGGTAGAGAACATTCGCATCATAAACTGCCGTGTAAGGTGAATGCCTCATTCGTACCCCATCCCCAGCTCCTGCGCCTGAGCGGCTAGCTCATCCAGAATCGCGTGACTGTCTTGTTCACGTCGGTTTTTGTATTCCATCAAGTCAGCAAACTTGATTCGACGATGACGGCCTGTTTTGGTGTGCGGCATCACTCCATCATCAAGCAGCTTGACTAGGTGAGGCCTTGAAACGTTAAGCAGGTCTGCCCCTTCCTGTGTGGTCAGCTCGGCATGAATAGGAACAACTCTGACTGTATTGCCTAACGCAAGCTCGCTAAGGATTTCACCTAGTAAGCGAAATGCGTACGTCGGCAATTCAACGACTTGACGTTGTTGTTCTCCGTCAACAAGTTCGATGCGCTGGGTTACCAGTTTGGTTGAAAGGAAGGCTGCTATCTGGCGGCTTGACTCCACGGCCGCGGCAATTTCCCTTTCATCAGGTAGCACTGTCCGGGTGACGTCGGCGGTAGTCATGGCTATCTCCATAAATGATGTATTTGCTGTAGGTGTGGCCGCCGATGGGAAACCACATGAATGCATTTGTATTCGAAATAATCGAAATACGCAATAAACGAAATGGCTTTTTAGGTAGCTTTCAGCGTAGCGGGAGCGCATCCCGGGGAACTTACCAAATGATACTGGTTTCCCGTGGGTCTACATGAAAACGTAATTGGCTATGGGGGAGGGGGGGCGGCAGATTCTCGCACTGGTAACAGTGCGCTTACACGCAAACTGTCACCGGAACTGTCACCAAACACGCTAAGGCTCAAACTGAAACGTCTGGAAGCCTTGAAAACAGTGGAGCGGGTGAAGGGAATCGAACCCTCGTTATCAGCTTGGGAAGCTGGAGTAATGCCATTATACGACACCCGCTCAGAGCGGCTGACTTTGTACCAGATGTGCGCATGAAAATGAAGTTTTTCTTTGTGCCGAGTGCTCTGGCGTCAGGTTGTGTCCACGTTGAGAACCGTGTGATGGCCGTTCGCGGGCAAGTCGGAATGCCGCACCACGTGCTCCTACAAAAATCATAGTGTGCAGCAACAGGCCTGCTCGCGACGACACGTTTTCAGATGGACAATGCATGTTGGTCCTGAACGTAGTGATAACGCGGTCGGCTTGCCTGTTGCGCAGGCTTCAGGAAACCCATCAGCGCGTTTCGACTGTCGCGGCAGGCGGCTTTGTGTTCCATGTCGAGAAAGTGGCCGGTCGCTTCCACCGTTGTAAACGAAGCGTGCGGCAGGTGGTTGGCAAATAACCGGGCGCCGTCGGCGGCGGTGTACTCGTCCCATTCGCCGTTGACGAACAGCACCGGCACCTTGATTTTCTCTGATGCCTTGAGGAAGTACTGCCGGTCACTGTGCAGCAGGTCGCTGATGTGGAAGTGCATCTGCCCGTATTCGTGCTCGGCCAGACTGCTGACATGCCGGTAGTTGAACCGCTTGAACAGCGTCGGCAGATGTTTGCCGATGGTGCTGTTGACCAGAGTGCCGACCCGGCCACCGTCCCGACTGCCGAGGTAATCGACCCCGCGCTCGAGGTAATCGAGCATGTGCGCGTTGATCTCCGGCGAGAAGGAACTGATCACTGCCTTTTCGATGCGTCGTGGCTGCTGGGCGAGGGCGACCAGTGTGGCGGCGCCACCCCAGGAAAACGACAGCACGTGCTCGGCGGCGAAGTGGTCGATCAGCTCCAGGAGGATCTGCCCTTCGGCTTCCTTGGTGAGCATTTTCTCATGCAGGTTGTGCGCCTTGGACCGGCCCGCGTAGGGCTGGTCGTAGCAGACTACGTTGAACTCCGGGTGCAGGTTTTTCACAGTTTGTGCAAACGACGCAGTCGTGGCCATCGAGCCGTTGACCAGAATAATGGTCTTCTCTGCGGCGTCTGCGCGATAGAACTCCGTGTAAACCCGAAACTGACCCTGTATATCCAGCACAGCGATTTCTGGCCTCATGTCATAAGACTCCTGGCAAGCGGGTATGCGCGCAAATCAGATTGCACGAGCTTTGTGACAGGTAGGCATATGCCTGAGAATTTCGGGGGCCCATGTCGATCCAGTGCAGTCCGGTCGACGGGTATTGTTATTGGCGGGCAATCTGCCGGAACAAGGCGGAACCTGAAGGTTCTCGACCGGCAAAAAGTTTCTTAGAGGTATGGGGTGATTCGTCAGTCACAATTCGGCTGACGACCTGATTCAAGCAGGGGCCACGGGACTTCGCAAGTGCCGTTGGTAAATTGTTCGACAACTTCTGCTGAGCGGTATCCCGCTTAGATCAATTCGATCTCATCGGCACGCAAAGGCCGGTATTCGCCCGGTTTCAGCGAAGGATCGAGCGTCAACGGGCCCATGCTTTCACGGTGCAAACGCAGGACTTTGTTATCGAAGTGACCGAACATCCGCTTCACCTGGTGATAGCGGCCTTCGACGATGCTCAGGCGCGCGGTATTCGGCCCCAGTACGTCCAGCTCGGCGGGTTGGGTGGTGAGGTCCTCAAACGCGAAGTACATCCCCTGATTGAACGTGGCTGCGTACTGCGGGCCAATCTCCTGTTCGGTCTCGACGTAATACACCTTGGACAGTTTGGTCTGCGGTTGCGTCAGGCGACGCGACCAGCTGCCGTCGTTGGTGATCAGCATCAGGCCGGTGGTGTTGAAGTCCAGACGCCCGGCGATGTGCAGATCGTCCTTGTCGGGCTCATGGATCAGATCAAGCACCGTCGGGTGTCCGGGATCGCGCGTGGCGCTGACGCAGCCGGCCGGTTTGTGCAGCATGAAATGGCGCAACGGTTTGCCGACTTGGAGGATTTCGTCATCAATCTCTATGCGGCTGAATTCGCGTACCTCGGCATGGGGATCGCTGACGATTTTGCCGTCGACCCGGATGCGCTTTTCCACCAGCAACAGACGAACCTGCTTACGGTTGAAGCGCGGCAGGTTGCTGAGGAATCGGTCAACACGCATGACAAACGATCGGCAGGAAAGGGCCGCGCATCTTACTTGATCGGCTTGGCAACTGTTTGCAGCTGTGCCTCGACCTGAGCGCAGCGCGGACACAGGCACGAGACTTTACGCAGCTCCGCCGGCAGTTTCTCGAGCACTGCCGGATCAATGCTGACGCTGTAGCACCAACAGGCGCGAGCAGCGGTGCGCGGGTCAGCCAGGCTGCAGTCGTTGGAAGCGCCGCAGGCCGGGCATAGGTCGGGGGTTTTCATTGATAGCCATGATCACGGGTGTTTCAGGATTCTACACAGACCGCGTTGAGATGAACCGCGAACTGACCGATGAAAAACCTTTCATCGGCGACTTGTTTCAACGTATTGCGAGAACGCACCAGATTCTGAAATCGATGTCTTATCTTTCGACAGTCCCCGATTGATTGACTGTCGCCCGCCAGCGTCGCTGGTGTGGTCACTCGCGGTCCAGGAGGCCGCCATGTATCGCCGACTTCTTCTGATAGCTGTACTGGGTTTGTCTGTTAGTGCTTGCGTGCCCTATGCCGATGGAGGAGGCAGCTACTACCGTTCCGAGGTTTACACGTCCCCGGCGCCGTATTATTCGAATGGCGGGGCCTATTACTCCAACGGTGGTTATTACACCGCGCCGCGTCGGTACTACGCGCCGCACGCTCGGCATTACCAGCCGACACCGCGCTATTACCACCAGCCGCGGGTTTATCAACCGGCGCCGCGTTATTACCAGCATTCGCCGCGCGCCGATTACCGGGTTCATCAGAATCGTGGCTGGGAGGGTCGCAGTCGTGGCGGTTGGGATGGGCGTGACCGCGGTGGCCGTAACGATTATCGAGGAGGCCATGGTGGACGCGACAACCGGGGCGGTAGGGGTGACCACAATGGTCGTGGTGGCGATGGCAGAGGCGGTCACCGCTGATTTACACTCAAAAAAAACGGCGCACATAGCGCCGTTTTTTTGTGCCCGCGATTTAATACTCCGTCAAATCCGCCAGCGGATGCCGACCTTCCCAGGCCTTGTGAAAATGCGCTTCCACCACCGCTTCCGGCACAGTATTAACATCCGGCCAATGCCAATGTGGCTTCTGATCCTTGTCGATCAACCGCGCTCGGACGCCCTCGCTGAACTCCGGATGACGGCAGCAATTGAGGCTGACGGTGTATTCCATCTGAAAGACCTGCGCCAACGAGAGGTGGCGAGCGCGAACGATCTGTTCCCAGACCAGATGAGCGGTCAACGGCGAGCCTTCGCTCAGGGTTCGCGCTGCGCGACTCAGCAGCAGGTCCGGGTCATCGCGCAACGGGCTGATGGCCTTCCAGGCGCAACGCACATCACTGACATCCAGCAATTGGTCAATTCGCTCGCGACGCGGCAACCACTGCGCGGCGGGCATTTGCGGCAGTGCTTCCTGTTGCAGCGCCTTGAGCAGACTGTTTAGCTGCATCGGCGTCTGTTCCTGCCAGTTCAATTGCAGCAAGCCCTGAATCAGATCCTCCTGCTGCTCGTCGAGCAGGAAGCGATCGGCGAGGTCCAGATCGATCGCGTCGCGACCGTTCATGTGCGCGCCGGTCAGGCCGAGAAACAAACCGAGCTTGCCCGGCAGTCGCGACAGAAACCAACTGGCGCCGACGTCAGGATAAAGGCCGATGCTGATTTCCGGCATCGCCAAGCGACTGCTCGGTGTCACGATGCGAATGCTCGCGCCTTGCAGCAGGCCCATGCCGCCGCCCAGCACATAGCCGTGGCCCCAGCAGATCAGCGGTTTCGGATAGGTGTGCAGGTTGAAATCGAGCCGGTATTCCGCCGCGAAGAAATTTGCGGCCAGCGGCGGCACTTCGCCGGGTGTCGCGCGGCAGGCTTCAACCAGGCTGCGCACTTCGCCGCCGGCGCAAAAGGCCTTGGCGCCGTTGCCGCGCAACAATACGCACACAATCTGCGGTTCTCTGGCCCAGGCATCCAGTTGATCGCGCAGGGCGTTGATCATCGGCAAGGAGAGGGCGTTGAGGGATTTCTCGGCGTCCAGCGTGGCGATGCCGATGCGTGCGCCGTGGGTGCCGGTGAGTTCTTCGAAGTGCAGATTCATCGTGACCTCAATCGGGTTTTTGAACGATCAGTATGATCGCTGTACTGGAAAGTGCCGGATCTGCGTCAGATCAATTGACAAGCGCGACGGGCTTTCCTAGGGTTCGCCCCATTGTCTTTGCCGGATGTAACCATGACTGCTGACGACCGTATCAAACTCGAACCGAGCTGGAAGGAGGCACTGCGTGCTGAATTCGACCAGCCGTACATGGCAGAGTTGCGCAACTTCCTGCAACAGGAGCGTGCGGCGGGCAAAGAGATTTATCCACCGGGCCCGCTGATTTTCAATGCGCTCAACTCGACGCCGCTGGACAAGGTCAAGGTCGTCATACTCGGTCAGGACCCGTATCACGGTCCGGGCCAGGCACATGGCTTGTGCTTTTCTGTACAGCCGGGCGTGCCGGCGCCGCAGTCGCTGGTGAACATTTATAAAGAACTGAAGCGCGACCTGAATATCGATATTCCCAGCCATGGCTACTTGCAGAGCTGGGCCGATCAGGGCGTCTTGATGCTCAACACCACCATGACTGTTGAGCGCGCGAGTGCCAATGCGCACAAGGATAAAGGCTGGCAGTTTTTCACCGACCGCATTATTGAAATCGTCAGCCAGCAGCAGCCTCATTTGGTATTCATGCTCTGGGGCGCACATGCGCAAAGCAAACAGAAACTGATCGATGCGACCAAGCATCTGGTGCTGACGTCGGTGCATCCGTCGCCGCTCTCCGCCTACCGTGGTTTCCTGGGGTGCGGGCATTTCGGTCGGGCCAACAAATTTCTCGAGCAGAATGGTGAGGCGCCGATCGAGTGGCGGTTGCCGCCGGTTTGATGCGGTGACAGCACCGGCCCCATCGCGAGCAGGCTCACTCCCACAGTTACATCGCGAATTCTGTGGGAGCGAGCCTGCTCGCGATGGGGCCGACTCGGTCTCTATTCAGCATCCCGATTCCAATACCTGAACAACGGCTCCGCCAGAAACAACACAAACAACAAACGCATCACCTGCATCGCAGTCACCAGCGGCACGGACAATTGCAGGGTCTCCGCCGTGAGGCTCATTTCGGCGATCCCGCCCGGCATCATGCCTAACGTCAGTGAACGCAGATCCAGATGTGTCAACGCACTCAATCCCAGCGCCGCCACCGTCGCGATCAGCATGGTCAACACCGTGCCGAGCAATGTCCGCCCCATGAACGATGGCGCACGCCGGAAGAACTGCCGATTGAAATGACAGCCCAGTCCGCTGCCGATCAGCAACTGACCGATCTGGCTGCCACCGGCCGGCAGACCGATGTGCAAATCCCAACCGATACTGACCGCCGCGCTGACCAGCAGCGGCCCGAACAGCCACGGGTTGGGCTGCCGAAGACGTTCCCAGATCATCGCTGCGACTGCGCCTGCCGGTAACAGCAGAGCGAGCCACCACCAGTTGACGGCGGCCGGATGAAACATCGGCGCACCGTCACCCAGCAGATATTTGAAAGCGGCGGGTACGCAGAGTACGACCACCAGCACGCGCAAGCTTTGCCCCGCAGCGACGCGACTGAGCACCGCGCCGTTGCGTGCGCCGAGGTTGACCATCTCCCCGGAGCCGCCGGGCATGCTGGAGAAGAATGCCGTGGCGCGGTCCTCACCGGTGCGCCGCATCAACCAGACGCCGACCACCGCCGAGAGACTGGTGATCAGCGCACCGAAGAAGATCAAACCGAAGTGGCTCAGCACCTGCTCCATCACCACGGGGGTGAAGTGCAGGCCGATACCGATGCCGATGACCCATTGGCCGCACTTGCGGCCGCCGGGAATTTCCGCCAACTGCCACGGCGTCAGGCAGCGCACCAGGATGATCGCCAGCAATGAGCCGACCATCCATGGCAGCGGCCAGCCCACCAGACTGGCGAGGTAGCCGCCAAGCGTGCCCACCAGCGGCGTGCCCCACCAAGCGTCGAACGGTGTTCGATCAGACATCGGCCAGGGTGCGCCGGGCAGCCGAACGTTTGCGCCAGATCCGCACGATCGGCATGAACAGCATGATCACGGTCAGTACCCACACGCCTAAAGTGATCGGGCTTGACCAGAGAATCTCCAGCGCACCGTTGGAAATCGACAGCGCGCGACGCAGGTTCTGCTCCATCAAACCGCCGAGGATGAAACCCAGCAGCACCGGCGACAACGGGAAGTCCAGCTTGCGCAGGATGTAACCGAAAATGCCGATCCCGATCATCAGGAACAGGTCGAAGGTGGTGGCGTGCACTGCGTAAACGCCGATCCCTGTGATGATCGCGATCACCGGCACCAGCGCCCAGTTCGGCACGGCCAGGATACGGGTGAAAATACGGATCATCGGGATGTTGAGGATCACCAGCATGGTGTTGGCGATGAACAACGACGCGATCAGGCCCCAGACGATGTCCGGTTGCTGTTGGAACAGCAGCGGGCCCGGTGTGATGTTGTACAGCGAGAGTGCGCCGATCATCACCGCCGTGGTGCCCGAACCTGGCACGCCCAGCGTCAGCATCGGCACCAGCGCGCCGCAGGCTGCACCGCCGATGGCGGTTTCCGGAGCGGCGAGGCCGCGCATGTCGCCTTGGCCGAAGGTGCCCTTGGCGCCGGCGATGCGTTTCTCGGTCATGTAAGCCACGGCACTGGCCAGGGTCGCACCGGCACCCGGCAAGACACCCATGATGAAACCCAGCACGCCGCAACGGACGTTCACCGCGAACACCGCCGAAGCTTCCTTGAAGTTGAACATCATCCGGCCAGTGGCTTTCACCGCTTCCTGACCCCGGTGGGTTTTTTCCAGCAGCAGCAAGATCTCGCTGATGGAGAACAGGCCGAGCACCAGCACGACAAACTGAATACCGTCAGTCAGATGGATGTTGTCCCCGGTGAACCGGTAAACGCCGCTGTTGGCGTCGATGCCGACGGTCGACAGGAACAGGCCAATCAACGCCGCGATAAACGTTTTCAGCGGACGATCGCCAGCCATGCCGCCGAGGCAGACAATCGCGAACACCATCAGCACGAAATATTCCGCCGGTCCGAAGGCAATCGCCCATTTCGCCAGCAGCGGCGCAAACAAAACCATGCCGCAGGTGGCGATAAATGCACCAATGAACGAGCTCCACGCCGACAACGACAATGCAACGCCGGCCATGCCTTTGCGGGCCATCGGGTAGCCGTCGAGGGTGGTCATTACGGTGGAAGCTTCGCCCGGAATATTCAGCAGAATCGAGCTGATCCGGCCGCCGTATTCGCAACCCAGGTACACCGCCGCGAGCAGAATCAGCGCCGATTCCGGCGGCAGGCCGAGGGCAAATGCGATCGGAATCAACAAGGCCACGCCGTTGATCGGACCCAGGCCCGGCAACAGCCCGACCACGGTGCCGATAAGGGTGCCGCACAAGGCAGTCACCAGATTGTACGGGCTCAGCGCGACGCCGAAGCCCTGACCCAAATAACCAAGCGTATCCATGTCAGTTCTCCAGAACGTCGAGCACGCCCAAAGGCAGTGGCACGTCCATGACTTTGTCGAACAGCAGATAGAGACCGATCGCCATCAGGCTGATGATCACGGCACTGGGCAGCCAGCGACCGCCGTACAGGCGAGCCATCGGTACGCCGGTCAGGATGCTGGCGACGATGAAGCCGAGGGGTTCGAAGGTGCCGGCGAAAATCAGCAGCAGGACGACGCAGATGCCGATCTTGACCAAGGTGTCGCGGTCCAGCTGCGGGTCATCGTCGCTGTGCACGATCGGTGTCGGACGAAACACCATGTAGAGCAAACCGAGACCCATCAGGCCGAGCATCAACAGCGGAAACGCCCGAGGACCGACTGGTTCGTAGGAAAAAGCCGCCTGGTACGGCCACGCCATCAGTGTCAGCCCGATGCAGGCCAGCAACAGCACCGAGGCGAAAATGCGTTGTACGAGCATGAGAAACTCCTGCGCCGCGACCCCGATCAAACGGAGCCGCAACCGCTAGACAGAGGCGATCACTGGATCAGGCCGAACTCTTTGGCCAGCACTTTGTAGTCGGCAACCTGCTTCTTCACGTAGGTGTCCAGCTCCGGGCCGGTCATCGCGAAGGGGAACAGTTCACGCTGATCGCGCAGCTTGGCGAACTCGCCGGAAGCGAGCATTTTGTCGAAGGCATCTTTCCACCAGGCGTAGTCTGCGTCGCTGACCTTAGGCCCCAGGTAGAAACCGCGAACCACTGGCCAGACGATGTCGTAGCCTTGCTCTTTGGCAGTCGGAATGTCTTTCATTTCCGGCTCGTCCAGACGGTTTTCAGAGAACACTGCCAGCAGGCGCATGTCGCCACTCTGGATGTGCGGCATGGAGTCGGAGATGTCGGTGCTGCCGACCTGGATGTGGCCACCCAGCAGGGCCGTAGCAATTTCGCCGCCGCCTTCGAGGGCGACATAACGCAGCTCGCGCGGGTTGATGCCGGCGGCTTTAGCGATCAGCGCGGTTTGCATCCAGTCCTGGCTGCCGACGGTGCCGCCGGAACCGATGACCACCGAGCCCGGATCTTTCTTCAACGCTTTAACCAGATCGTCCAGCGTCTTGTAGGGCGAATCGGCTTTCACCGCGATGGCACCGTAGCTGGTGCCGACTGCCGCGAGCCAGCGCACGGCGTTTTCGTCAAAGCGGCCGAATTTGCCTTGGGCCAGGTTGAGCAGCGAACCGCTGGACCACGCCACCAGCGTTCCGGCGTCGGCCGGGCGTTGCGCGACCACGGCGTTGTACGCCACAGCGCCGACACCGCCGGGCATATAGGTAACGCGCATCGGCTTGCTCAAAAGCTTTTCATTCACCAGCGCGCTCTGCACCAGCTTGCACGTCAAGTCAAAACCGCCGCCCGGGGAAGCCGGGGCGATGCATTCAGGGCGTTTGGGCTCGGCCATCAGTTGGCCGGCAAACAGCACACAACTGGCGGCGAGGGCGAAACAGCGCATTGATCGGTTCATGGGTGTCTCCAGGGGAGTTGTTGTTTTTGGGGATGTTTCAGGTGCGACGATTTCGCGCTGCGCAGCCAATGCCGGCGCTGGCACACGTAAATAGTGAGAGATGAGGAATAGAGTAGGGCGGGCAAGCCTGAAGCTTTGGAGCCAGCATGATGCGTACCTCGTTTTATTGTTCTTATTGGCGAAAACGCTTCGTGGCGTTTTTCGGGAGCTACATTTCAAAGCACGGTTGATGGTGTGTTCAAACCATCCGTGGCCCGACTGTAACGGGCGAACCTTTCAGCAACCTTTCATCAGCCTGTCACCGGGATATTCGCGTTTTTCAGGCTTCACAGCGACGTACGCGGCTGTAAACTCCGCGCCAGAGGCTGGCGTTGAACATCCCTGAATGAGGTAAAGATCCATGCGTGTTCTGCTCGTCGAAGACCATCTGCAATTGGCCGACAGTGTGGCCCAGGCGCTCAAGAGCACCGGTTTGACCGTGGATGTGTTGCACGATGGCGTCGCGGCCGACCTGGCCTTGAGCAGCGAGGAATACGCTGTGGCGATCCTTGATGTCGGCTTGCCGCGCATGGATGGTTTCGAAGTACTGGCGCGTTTGCGGGCGCGGGGCAAAAACCTGCCGGTGCTGATGTTGACCGCGCGCAGCGACGTCAAAGACCGTGTGCATGGCCTGAACCTCGGCGCGGATGACTACCTGGCCAAGCCCTTCGAACTCACAGAACTGGAAGCTCGGGTCAAAGCCCTGCTGCGCCGCAGTGTGCTCGGCGGTGAACGTCAGCAGACCTGCGGCGTGCTGGCCTACGATCTGGACACCCGACGCTTCACCCTCGGCGATGAATTACTCACCCTGACCTCCCGTGAGCAGGCCGTGCTCGAAGCCTTGATCGCCCGGCCTGGTCGCGTGATGAGCAAGGAGCAACTCGCGTCGCAAGTATTCGGCCTGGACGAAGAGGCCAGCCCCGACGCCATCGAGATTTACGTCCATCGTTTGCGTAAGAAACTCGACGGGCAGCCAGTTGCCATCGTCACCTTCCGCGGGCTTGGTTATTTACTGGAAAGCCGCGATGCATAAGGCCAGCAGCCTGCGCTGGCGTTTACTGTGGAACCTCGCGGTGTTGCTGGTGGTGTTGATGCTCGCAAGTGGTTTGAGTGCCTACTGGAACGGTCGCGAAGCCGCCGATACTGCGTACGACCGGACGTTGCTGGCCTCAGCGAGAACCATCGCTGCCGGCTTGTCCGAGCGCGACGGCAGCCTGAGTCTCGACGTGCCGTATGTGGCGCTTGATACCTTCGCGTATGACAGCGCCGGGCGAATTTTCTACCTGGTCAACGACATCAATCAGAAGCTGATCTCCGGTTACGAAAACCTGCCTGCGCCACCGCCGGGCACGCCGCGCACCGATGACTATCCGGCCCTGGCGCGTTTCTACAATGCCGAGTATCAGGGGCAGAACGTCCGTGTGGTCAGCCTGCTCAAACCCGTCAGCGAACCGAACATGAACGGCATGGCGGAAATCCGCGTGGCGGAAACCGATGAGGCTCGGGTAAGCATGGCGCGCAGTCTGGCCGCAGACACGTTGCTGCGGCTGGGCATGCTGGCCATCGGAGCATTGCTGATGGTGTGGTTTGCAGTCAGCGCGGCGTTGCGCCCGCTGGAGCGTTTGCGCACGGCGGTGGAAGAGCGTCAACCCGACGATTTGCGGCCGCTGCCACTGGTGGAAGTGCAACATGAATTGTGGCCGCTGGTCAGCGCTCTTAACCACTTTACCGAGCGACTGCGCGGGCAGTTCGAGCGCCAGGCGCAGTTTATCGCCGATGCCGCGCATGAGTTGCGTACACCATTGGCGGCGCTCAAGGCGCGACTGGAACTGGGGCTGCGCGCGACGCAAGCCGACACCTGGCGCGAGACCCTGGAAACTGCGGCGCAGAACACTGACCGCCTGACCCACCTGGCCAATCAATTACTCTCCCTGGCGCGGGTCGAGAACGGCGCTCGGGCGATTGCCGAGGGGGGCGCACAGTTGCTCGACCTCAGCCAGTTGGCGCGCGAACTCGGCATGGCCATGGCGCCGCTCGCGCACAAGCGCGGCGTAGCGCTGGCGCTGGAAGCGGATGAGCCAGTGTGGCTGCGGGGTGAGCCGACCTTGTTGAATGAACTGCTGAGCAACCTGGTGGATAACGCACTGGCGCATACGCCGCCGGGCGGCAACGTGATTCTGCGGGTGTCGGCGCCAGCGGTGCTGGAAGTAGAAGATGACGGCCCGGGCATTCCGCTGGAAGAGCGCGAACGGGTGTTCGAGCGGTTTTATCGGCGCAACCAGCAGGTCGCCGGGTCAGGATTGGGTTTGGCGATTGTCGGCGAGATTTGCCGCGCGCATCTGGCGCAGATCAGTCTGCATGATGGCGAGCAGGCGGGCTTGACAGTGCGTGTGAGCTTTATCGCCGGAGACTGAACGCTACCCTGTGGCGAGGGGGCTTGCCCCCGTTGGACTGCGAAGCGGTCCCAAAACGGCTGCCGTGGTTACTTGAATATCGAATTAATCACTGTCACGACTGCGTCGCAGCCGAACGGGGGCAAGCCCCCTCGC
>NZ_JMCL01000054.1 GCF_000690905.1 Pseudomonas sp. Ant30-3
CGGCGGTGGTCTGAGTGTAAAGCTGGTTACCGACCCCCGCCACAAGGACGTTCCTTTTCCCTCCGAACAAGCCCCGACATGTTCAGACCTCTCTTCGTATTTATTGGCACGCGTTATACCCGTGCAAAGCGTCGCAATCATTTTGTGTCGTTCATTTCCCTGACTTCGATGATCGGACTCGCCCTCGGCGTGGTCGTGATGATCGTCGTACTGTCGGTGATGAACGGCTTCGATCATGAGATGCGCACCCGCGTGTTGGGCATGGTGCCCCACGCGACCATCGAGTCCGGTGAACCGATCAACGACTGGCAGGGCCTCGCCGCCAAGGTCAAGCAGAACCCGCAGGTGACGGCCGTTGCGCCGTTCACGCAGATGCAGGGCTTGCTGACCAACAAAGGCAAGGTCTCCAAAGTGCTGCTTAATGCGATCGACCCTGCGCTGGAACGGCAGGTGTCGATCATTGACCAGTTCATGCTGCAGGGCAAACTAAACGACCTCGCGCCCGGCAGCTTCGGCATCGTGATCGGCGACAAAGCCGCCGCCAAGCTTGGCGCGGCAATCGGTGACAAGCTGACGTTCGTTGCGCCGGAGGTCACTGTGACCCCGGCCGGCATGTTCCCGCGCATGAAACGCTTTACCGTGGTCGGCATTTTCCATGTCGGTGCCGGTGAAATCGACGGTTACCTGGGCGTCACCAACCTGCAGGATCTGGCGAAGCTGCACCGCTGGAAACCCGATCAGGTGCAGGGCATCCGCCTGAAGTTCGACGACCTGTTCCAGGCACCACGCACGGCCTGGAACATTGCCCAGCAGCTCGGCGAAGACCGTTACTACGCTCGCGACTGGACCCGCACCCACGGCAATCTGTATCAGGCAATCCGCATGGAAAAAGCCATGATCGGTTTGCTCTTGCTACTGATTGTTGCGGTGGCCGCGTTCAACATTATCTCGACGCTGGTGATGGTGGTGAATGACAAGAAAGGTGATATCGCCATCCTGCGGACCCTCGGCGCCACGCCGGGGACGATCATGGCGACGTTCATGGTTCAGGGCACGGTCATTGGTGTCGTCGGCACGTTGATCGGCGCCGTGGTCGGGATCTTTGCCGCGCTGAATGTCAGCGCCGCGATTTCGGCGCTTGAAGGCCTGATCGGGCACAAATTCCTCAACGCCGACGTGTACTTCATCGATTACCTGCCGTCGCAGGTGCAGAGCCAGGATGTGTTGATGGTCTGCGCCGCCGCGTTGGTCCTGAGTTTCCTCGCCACCCTGTATCCAGCCTGGCGTGCCGCGCGCACCCAGCCTGCGGAGGCGCTACGTTATGAGTGAGTCGGGCATGAGTGATAAAGCAATCTTGAGCTGCCGAAACCTGGGTAAATCCTATGAGGAAGGCCCTGAGTCGGTGGAAGTCCTGGCCGGTCTGCAACTCGAGTTGCATCCGGGGGAGCGTGTCGCGATTGTCGGCACTTCCGGCTCGGGCAAAAGTACCTTGCTGAACTTGTTAGGCGGTCTCGATACACCGTCGAAGGGCAGCGTCTGGCTGGCCGGCGAAGAACTGTCGGCACTCAACGAAAAAGCCCGTGGCCTGCTGCGTAACCGCTCGCTGGGTTTCGTTTACCAGTTTCACCATTTGCTGCCGGAGTTCACCGCGCTGGAAAACGTCTGCATGCCTTTGCTGATCGGCAAGACGCCGATCCCTGAAGCGCGTCAGCGTGCGACAGCATTGCTGGAGCGGGTAGGGTTGGGCCATCGCCTGGAGCATAAACCTTCGGAATTGTCCGGTGGCGAACGTCAGCGTGTGGCCATTGCCCGCGCGCTGGTGAACAAGCCAGGCCTGGTGATGCTCGATGAGCCGACCGGCAACCTCGATTCCCACACCGCGCAAGGCATTCAGGATCTGATGCTCGAACTCAGCACCTCGATGCGCACCGCGTTTCTGGTGGTGACTCACGACATGAATCTGGCTCGTCAGATGGATCGCGTCCTGCACCTGCAGGAAGGTTGCCTGACTCCAATCTGACCGACCGAAACCCGACAGCGCTGAAAAGTGCGTCGGGTCTTTTATTTTTATACGGTGCCCCAGCGAATGTTCAGACCGTTATCGATCTTTATCGGCACGCGCTATACCCGCGCCAAGCGCCGCAATCGCTTTGTTTCCTTCATATCGATGACCTCGATGATCGGCCTCGCCCTGGGTGTGTTGGCGATGATCGTGGTGTTGTCGGTGATGAATGGTTTTCAGCGCGAAATGAGCTCGCGCATTCTCGGCATGGTGCCGCACGCCACCATCGTCGGCGTCAATCCGATCGACGATTGGCAGCCGGTGGCCGCCGCCGCCATGAAAAACCCCGAAGTGACGGCCGCCGTGCCGTTCACCGAGATGGAAGGCATGCTGTCCTACAAAGGCGCGATGCAGCCGATTCAGGTCAGTGGCGTCGATCCGGCGCTTGAAGGCAAGGTCTCGATTGTTGCCAAGCACATTGTTCAGGGGCGTCTGGATGCCTTGAAACCTGGCGAGTTCGGCGTGGTGATTGGTGAGATTACCGCGCGGCGTTTCCGCCTCAATGTCGGCGACAAGATCACCCTGATCGTGCCGGAAGTCAGCACCGCACCGGGCGGCATCACCCCGCGCATGCAGCGGCTGAACGTCGTCGGCGTGTTCAAGGTGGGTGCCGAACTGGACGGTTCGATGGCGCTGATCCACGTCGCCGATGCCGCGCAGATGCAGCATTGGCAGCCCAATCAGGTGCAAAGCGTACGTCTGGCAGTCAAGGATTTGTACGCGGCGCCGAAGGTCTCCAGCGATATTGCCGGCGGACTGGGCACGGCGTACCGCGCCGACGACTGGACTCACACCCAAGGCAGCCTGTTCAGCGCGATGAAAATGGAAAAAACCATGATCGGCCTGCTGTTGCTGATGATCGTCGCCGTGGCGGCGTTCAATATCATCGCGACCCTGATCATGGTGGTGAACGAGAAGGGCGCAGACATCGCGATCCTGCGCACTATCGGCGCTACGCCACGGCAGATCATGGCGATCTTCATGGTCCAGGGCACCGTGATCGGTATCGTCGGCACCTTGCTCGGCGGCGTGCTGGGCGTGATCGCCGCGCTGAACGTCAGTGAGTTGGTCGGCTGGGTTGAGCGCGTCAGCGGCCAGCACATCTTCAGTTCCGACGTGTACTTCGTCAGCAACTTGCCATCGGAGCTTCAGGCTGGGGATGTAGTGTTGATCTGTTCGGCGGGCTTTGTGTTGAGCTTTCTGGCGACGCTGTATCCGGCGTGGCGAGCGGCGAAGATCGAACCGGCAACGGCATTGCGCTATTCGTAAGACGTTAGACCGCTATCGCTGGCAAGCCAGCTCCCACAGGGATTTGTGTATTCCACATATATGCGAACACACAAAACACTGTGGGAGCAAGGCTTGCCCGCGATGAGGCCAGACCTGCTGGCCTCAATCCCCCTTGGGTAAATCAATCACAAACCGCGTCCACCCCCGATCCGATTCACACCGGATCTGCCCGCCATGGGCACGCACGATCGACTGCGTAATCGCCAATCCCAACCCTGCATGCTCGCTGCTGCCTTCCTGTCGTGCTGGATCGGCGCGGTAAAATCGATCAAACAAACGCGGCAATAATTCCGCCGATATCACTTTCCCGGTATTTTCGATTATCAGGCACAAGCCTGTAGATCGATCAATTATCCGCACCCGAACTTCGCCATTTTCAGGGGTAAACCGCAAGGCATTGTCCAGCAGATTGGAAAGCGCTCGCCGCAACATATTACGGTCGCCCAGCAACTGCGCACTGCCATCACGGCTGAGCGTCACGCGGGCGTCTTCGGCCAGCGGCGCAAAAAACTCCATCAACACATCCACTTCCTCCGCCAGGTCCAGCAATTCACGCTTGGGCGCCAGCAACCCGTGGTCCGCCTTGGCCAGGTACAGCATGTCGTTCACCAGCTGTGCCATCCACTGCAATTCCTCGAGGTTGCTGTGCAGGGCCTCGCGGTAATCTTCGATCGGCCGTGGGCGGGTGAGGGTGACCTGGGTATGGGTCAGCAGGTTCGACAGCGGCGTGCGGAGTTCATGGGCGATGTCGGCGGAGAATGCTGAAAGACGCTGAAAAGAGTCGTCGAGGCGTTCGAGCATGGCGTTGAAGTGGTGGGCCATTTCCGCCAGCTCCGGGGGCATGTTCGCTTCCGGCAAGCGAGCATTCAACGATTGAGCCGATACGCCGCTGGCGACCGCACCCATGCGGCGCAATGGGCGTAAACCACTGCCCGCGGCCCAGGCGCCGAGCAGCGCGGTGACCAGTGCCGACAAACCGACGGTCAGCCAGATGAGGCGCTGCATGCGCTGCAAGAAGTGCTGGTGATGGGTGATGTCGAGCAATAATGTCAGTTGCGGCGAGCCAGGCTTTTCTGGAAATAGCGGTGCGTTCAGGACGCGATAGTCGGTGCCGGCCTCGCTTACCGTCGACAGTCCGGGCGTTTGCGGCAGCTGGTCGGGCAGGCGTATTGAGCTGTCGTACCAACGTTGACCGTCGCTACCGGTGATGCGCAGCGACAGATCAGCCTGGCGGCTCAATTCATCCGCCAGCCTGACTTCGCTTTCGCTTGATTGCAGGTCGTGCAGCGCCCGGCGCAGACCAATCAATTTGCCATCCAGCAGTTGCTGATCCAGCTCGACGAAATGCGCCTCGCTGGCGTGGCTGAACAACAGTCCGGCGAACAACGACACCACGGCCGTGCAGGCGGCAAACAGCAACGCCAGGCGGCTGCCAAGGGAAAGTTTACGCATCAGAGGAGGCGCTCTTCGAGCACGTAGCCCATGCCGCGCACGGTGTGGATTAACTTGTTGGGGAAATCATCATCGACCTTGAGGCGCAGGCGCCGGATCGCGACCTCGATCACGTTGGTGTCGCTGTCGAAATTCATGTCCCAGACTTGTGATGCGATCAGCGACTTGGGCAGGACTTCGCCCTGGCGCCGCAGCAGCATCTCCAGCAGAGCGAACTCCTTGGCGGTAAGGTCGATGCGCTGACCACTGCGCTCGACGCGGCGGCGGATCAGGTCTAGACGCAGATCGGCCAGTTGCAGGCTGGTTTCCTGGTGTGTAGCGCTCCCGCGCCGCAGCAGGCTGCGCACTCGAGCCAGCAATTCGGAAAAGGCAAAAGGCTTGACCAGGTAATCATCGGCGCCCAACTCGAGGCCGTGCACCCTGTCCTCCACGGCGTCGCGGGCCGTCAGAAAAAGTACCGGTGTGTCGAGCCCTGCGCTGCGCACCGCTTGCAGAATCTGCCAGCCGTCGCGGCCCGGCAGCATCACATCGAGAATCAACAGCGCGTAGTCACCGCTCAGTGCCAATTGTTGCCCGGCGTTGCCATCGGCCACCAGCTCGGCATTGAAGCCGGCCTCGGCCAGGCCTTGACGCAAATAATGGCCGGTTTTCGGTTGGTCTTCGACAATCAGCAGTTTCATGGGCAGCTCGAGGCAAATGGAACGGACGCTTTATACCGTGGGTGGCTTCGCGACAGGCCAACCTGACAAAGTTGTAATCTGCCCGTCAGGTTATGGGCAGTCTTGGCAGTTTAGAGTTTTCACACGCTGAACCCTATCTTGTTGGAGTACGACTATGTTTTTGCGCAAACCTCTGCTGCTGGCCGCGTGGTTGTTGGCACTGAGCTCGCCGACTTGGGCTTCGCCAGCGCACACCTTTGACTTTGGTCAGCCGGCCGCGGCCGCGAAAGCGACTCGCACTGTGGACGTGGTGATGGGCGACATTTCGTTCGCTCCGAAGGCGATCAAGATCAAGGCCGGTGAGACAGTTCGTTTCGTGCTGGTGAATAAAGGCCAGTTGCTGCACGAATTCAACCTCGGCGATGCGGCGATGCATGCGCGGCACCAGCAGGAAATGCTCAAGATGCAGCAGAGCGGCATGCTCACGCCTACGGGCATGAAGGAAATGGACCACGGGTCCATGGACCATGGCATGAAGCATGATGACCCTAACAGCGTGCTGATCGAGCCGGGCAAAACCGCCGAGCTGACCTGGACCTTCACCAAAGCCACCGGGCTTGAGTTTGCTTGCAATATTCCTGGCCACTACCAGGCGGGCATGGTCGGCAAGTTGGCCATAGGCGCTGGTCAGTGAAACGCGGCGGCGATCTTGCTAGAATCGGCTGATTCTTCAGTCAGGTTTCCGCCATGCATCCCGCAGCCGAACACTCGCCGCTGGGCAAATCCAGTGAATACATTGCCACGTACACGCCGTCCCTGCTGTTCCCGATTCCGCGCACCGCCAAGTGGGCAGAGCTGGGCCTGACGGCTGAAACTCTGCCATACACAGGGGTGGATTTCTGGAACTGCTTCGAGCTTTCATGGCTGCTGCCATCCGGCAAGCCGGTGGTGGCGATCGGTGAGTTCACTATTCCGGCGGATTCGCCGAACATCATCGAATCCAAGTCGTTCAAGCTGTACCTGAACTCGTTGAATCAAACCCCGTTCGCCGACACCGCCAGCCTCGAAGCGACGCTGGCCAAGGACTTGTCGGCCGCCGCCGGTAAAACCGTGGGCGTACGCATTCGCAGTCTGAATGAAGTGGCGGCGGAAGGCGTCGTTGCGTTGCCAGGCGTGTGCATCGACGACCTCGACATCAGCGTCAGCAACTACGAGCAACCGCGCCCGGAATTGCTGCGTTGCGATGATTCGCGCATCGTTGAAGAGAGCGTGCACAGCCATTTGCTCAAATCCAACTGCCCGGTGACCAGTCAGCCGGACTGGGGCAGCGTGGCGGTGGAGTATCGCGGTGCGGCGCTGGATCACGCCAGTCTGCTGGAATACATCGTGAGCTTCCGCCAGCACTCCGACTTTCATGAACAGTGCGTGGAGCGGATTTTCCTTGACCTGCAACGCTTGCTGAAACCAGAGAAACTGACGGTGTATGCGCGTTACGTGCGGCGTGGCGGGCTGGACATCAACCCGTACCGCAGCACTGAAGAGCTGCAGTTGCCGAACCATCGTCTGGTCCGCCAGTAACGCCGTCGATTGCAAATCGCAGGCAGCAAAAAGCCCCGCTATCGCTAGCGGGGCTTTTTTGCATGCGGAGTACTTAGATCCCCATATTTCCCAACGTTTGTACAATGTTGCGCAGGGTGCCGGCGAGGGTAGGGTGTTCCAGTTCGAAACGCTCGACAGCCAGGTTCACGTTGTCGGCGAGGTTGGTGTCTTGGGTTTTGGTTTCCAGCTCGATCTCGGCGTCAATCTGCGCCATCAAGTCGCGCAGGTTCTCGCGCTCGGCTTCGGTGAGCGGTGGATTCTGTTCCAATTGCTCGCGCAGAGTATTGAGTTGTTCTTGCAGTTCGCGGGCAGGCATGGCGTTCTTCCTTTTAATCGATAGGCACTGGCATAGACCGCAGCAGCGCGTCAAAGGTCTATGGCTGAGCTTTAGATTAATCCACTCGTGCCCAATCTGCATGATCCCTGTCAGGGCTTTTCGCCTTTGAACCGACGCAGGCTGATATCGGCCAGGCAATTGTCGAGTTCACCGAGATGATCGATCACTGAGTGCACGCCCAAAGCGAACAGATCCATCGTCGCCTTGCCGCGTTTCATTTCACGTTCCTGCGGGGACAGTGCCTGCCATTCGTTCGGCGTCAGCCCGCAGAGGGAACCGTAGGAGGCCAGGCCAATTGTCCAGAGCCCGGCGTTCAGTCCCGATTGCAGCAGTTGCGGTTCGCCGCTGACAAGGACGCAGCCGTCCAGGCGTTCAACGCCCAGGTTCATCAGCGCCTGCCAACAGGCATGCGGAGCGGGCCACGGATTGACCGTCGCGGGGTGTTGCGATGGCTTGATCCAGGTGGGCAAGTCGGCAGCGAGCGAATGACTTAGCTCAAGAGCGTGCTCATCCAGCCAGGCGCAGGGGATTTGTTGAAGCTGCAAGCTGCGCAGGCTCTCTAGTGCGCCCGGGGTGACGTTAGCGTTTTCGGCAGAGTGTTTGCGGTGCAGGCGCGTGCGAGCGCCGAAATCCACCAGGCAACCCGTGAGGCCAAACAAAACGGCAGTCAGGCTGGGTGCTGCGAGAGGCGAGGCTTCGACGCGCGGCATATCAACTTCCCTGAAAATAAGCACAAGGCTAGGCGGCGTTGGTGACAGTTGGATGACAATGATGTGAATCGCTTCGTTTGGACGAATCATCGGTAGGCCAGCGCGTACATGAGTGCCTAAAGCGACTTTTCCGTCTTATACTAGCCACCTTAACGCCCGGGCCAAGTGCCCCGGCCAGTACAATCCAAGGAGTTCTTCTATGCGCTGGAGCAATCATCTAGCTCGGCTTTCTGTGTGCGCCAGTGTGCTGCTGGTTCCGTTCGCTGCTCAGGCAGCGACGGAAGATGACCCTTGGGAAGGCTTCAACCGCCCGATCTTCAAATTCAACGATGTGCTCGACACCTATGCGCTGAAACCTCTGGCGCAGGGTTATCAGTTCGTGACCCCGCAGTTTCTTGAAGATGGCATTCATAACATGTACCGCAACGTCGGTGATGTCACCAACCTTGCCAACAACATCATGCAAGCCAAGCCAGCAGCCGCTGGCGTCGACACGGCCCGCCTGATCTTCAATACCACCTTTGGCCTGCTGGGTTTCTTTGATGTCGGCACCCAGATGGGGCTGAACCGCAGCGACGAAGACTTCGGTCAGACGCTGGGCTATTGGGGTGTAGGAAGCGGCCCTTATGTTGTGCTGCCACTGCTGGGCCCGAGCACACTGCGTGATACACCGGCCAAATACGTCGACGGCTACACCAGTCCTTACCGTTACATCAACGACGTGCCGGTCCGTAACTCGATCTTCGGCCTGAATATCGTCGATACCCGCGCGAGCCTGTTGTCGGCGGAGAAGCTGATCAGCGGCGACAAGTACATCTTCGTACGCAACGCCTATCTGCAGAATCGCGAATTCAAGGTCAAGGACGGTCAGGTAGAAGACGATTTCTGATCTCGATCGTTGAACGCAAGAAGGCGGCCTCAGGGCCGCCTTCTGCTTTTGTGAAACTGCCTATTTCATCTTCAGGATTGTAAGGCCGAGTTTCTGACTGCCACCGTCCTGGTCCTTGACCCACACCACTTTGGTGTCGGCTTCGAGGCCTTTCAACGCCGCGTGATCGGATTCGATGCGCACGTTGATGCGGTCGCCGACCTTGAACGATTGTGGTGCCTCAACTTGCATCCCGCTGCTGGAAAGGTCGATGCAGACGGCTGCAATCTCGTCCCCCTGATGAATCAGCGCCACATCCGCATCAATCTGCATGCGGATGAAATCACGCTTTTCGCTGTAGTCCCGATCGCTTTGAGGCATGGGCTTCATCCTTCCATTGGGTTACGGTTTTGACAGTTCTTATAACTCTCGGTCATTTGACAAGTAAAGACGTCAAGCGACGATCGGCGTGAGCTTGAAACGCCCCGCGGATGGGAGTACCGTCTGCGCCTTAGAAGGGCACCTCTAAGTGGATCTGTGAACCGGGCAAATGCTCGAAAGCAGTGCGTTAGAGAGGCTAGAAAGCGAATCCAGTAGTCTGTGCCGGGTGAATTACCCAGCCCGCTACGCCAACCTAATTCTGGCGCCGTTTGCCCACATGCCAAAAACCAGTGCCACGCTGCTGATAATCGATGATGACGAAGTAGTGCGCGCGAGCCTCGCCGCCTATTTGGACGACAGTGGTTTCAGTGTCTTGCAGGCCAGCAATGGCCAGCAGGGTCTTCAGGTATTCGAGCAGGACAAGCCCGATCTGGTCATCTGCGATCTGCGTATGCCGCAGATGGGCGGACTCGAACTCATCCGTCAGGTCACTGAGCTTTCGCCACAGACCCCGGTCATCGTCGTGTCCGGCGCAGGCGTGATGAATGATGCGGTCGAAGCCTTGCGCCTTGGCGCTGCCGATTACCTGATCAAGCCGCTCGAGGACCTGGCGGTGCTCGAGCACTCTGTGCGCCGGGCGCTGGATCGCGCGCGTCTTTTACTGGAAAACCAGCGTTACCGCGAGAAGCTGGAAAAGGCCAACCGCGAACTCGAAGCCAGTCTGAACCTGCTGCAGGAAGACCAGAATGCCGGTCGCCAGGTGCAGATGAACATGCTCCCGATCAGCCCGTGGAGCATCGACGAGTTCCAGTTTGCTCACCAGATCATCCCGTCGTTGTACCTGTCAGGGGATTTCGTCGACTATTTCCGCGTCGACGAACGCCGGGTTGCGTTTTATCTGGCGGATGTCTCCGGCCACGGTGCCTCTTCAGCATTTGTCACCGTACTGCTGAAATTCATGACCACGCGTTTGTTGTTCGAATCCAAACGCAGCGGCACATTGCCGGAATTCAAGCCTTCGGAAGTCCTCGGTCATATCAACCGGGGCCTGATCAGTTGTAAGCTGGGTAAACACGTCACAATGGTCGGTGGAGTCATCGACGAGGAGACAGGTTTGTTGACCTATAGCATCGGTGGTCATTTACCGTTGCCTGTGTTGTACACGCCAGACAGTGTCCGGTACCTGGAAGGCCGCGGTCTGCCGGTCGGTCTCTTCAAAGAGGCGACCTATGAAGACCACGTGCTCGAACTGCCGCCTGCGTTCAGCCTGACGCTGATGTCGGACGGCATTCTGGATCTCTTGCCAGAACCTACACTCAAAGAGAAGGAAGCGGCGTTGCCCCAACGGGTCAAGGCTGCGGGCGGCACCCTG
This sequence comes from Pseudomonas sp. Ant30-3, assembly GCF_000690905.1. Lineage (GTDB taxonomy): Bacteria > Pseudomonadota > Gammaproteobacteria > Pseudomonadales > Pseudomonadaceae > Aquipseudomonas. The sequence goes on from NZ_JMCL01000054.1 coordinate 10,731, forward strand.
GATGGGTTGCGTCGGGTTTTTGGATTGGCCACGCTGGGGGAGATGCCGGATGATATCGCCCTGTTGGTGTTGAGCAGGAATCTTCAATGAGTACCGGTAGAATCCAGTTCGCCGAGCAGGACGGCACTTTCGTCCTGAAGTTCGTCGGTGAAGTTCGCCTGACCCTGTGTTCGGCCTTGGATGCGACTATCGAGCGGATCTTCACGGCGTTGAACTTCAACGCAATCGTGATCGACCTGACCGAAACCCGCAGCATCGACAGCACCACCCTTGGCCTGCTGGCCAAACTGTCGATTTTGTCGCGGCAAAAGGTCGGCCTGCTGCCGACCGTGGTCACCACCCATGAAGACATCACCCGTCTGCTGCAGTCGATGGGCTTCGAGCAGGTGTTCAACATCGTCGATCGTCCGATCCCGTGCCCTGAATGCCTGACAGACCTGCCGGATCAGGATCAGTCGGAAGAGGTGGTGCGGATCAAGGTGCTGGAAGCTCACAAGATCCTCATGGGCCTGAACGACTCCAATCGTGAAGCGTTTCATGACCTGGTGAATGCGCTGGAGCGGCACTGATCAGCAATTGATGCCATGTCCCTTGTGGGAGCCGGCTTGCTGGCGATGGCATATTGAGCATCACCACCTGATCAAGCCAGTGCCCTGTAGTACTCATATCCAAACAAAAAAAGGGCGAACCCACCAGGGTTCGCCCTTTTTGCATTACCGGTGAATCAAATCACAGCTTGGCCTGCAACAGCGCCTCAAGCTTCTCTTGATCGCGAGCAAACTGACGAATGCCCTCAGCCAGTTTCTCGGTCGCCATCGCATCTTCGTTGGACAACCAACGGAACTGCGCTTCGTTCAGGCTCAAACGCGCTTCACCGGCATGGCCCGGTGTCAACTTGCGCTCCAGCTTGCCAGTGTCCGCTGCCAGTTTGTCGATCAGGTCCGGGCTGATGGTCAAACGGTCGCAACCGGCCAACTGCTCGATCTGGTTCAGGTTGCGGAAGCTCGCACCCATGACAACGGTCTTGTAGTCATTGGCCTTGTAATAGTTGTAGATGCGCGTCACCGACTGCACGCCCGGATCATCCGAACCGGTGTAGTCGTTGCCGTTGGCCTTTTTGTACCAATCGTAGATCCGGCCCACGAATGGCGAGATCAGGAACACGCCCGCATCGGCACACGCTGCTGCCTGAGCAAACGAGAACAGCAGGGTGAGGTTGGTCTGGATGCCTTCTTTTTCCAGAATCTCGGCAGCACGGATACCTTCCCAGGTGGAAGCGATCTTGATCAGCACGCGGTCACGGCCGATGCCGGCCTTGTCGTACAGCTCGATCAGACGGTGCGCGCGCTTCAATACGGCGTCAGTGTCGAACGACAGGCGCGCATCCACTTCGGTGGAAATGCGCCCAGGAATCACTTTCAGGATTTCTTGCCCGACCGCGACACCAAAACGGTCGCTGGCCAGGCCCACATCACCTTTGCAGTCGCTGACGCAAGCGTCGAGCAGCTCGGCGTAACCGGTGATGGCCGCCGCTTTGAGCAGCAGGGAAGGGTTGGTGGTGGCGTCTACAGGTTTGACGCGAGCGATCGCTTCGAAGTCGCCGGTGTCGGCAACCACGGTGGTCATTTGCTTGAGTTGTTCCAGCTTGGAAGTCATGGGCGTGCTCTGTCCTATGGGTCTGTTGACATTACCCGAGCGCTTGCAGCCACTCAAGGGCGTGTACGTGTATCGATGGCCCCGTTGGCAACAGCCCTGGAAAGGCTGTTTGAAAGGCGGGGCGCGGTATCGATTGTTCGATGCTCAAAGACGCCACAGGTTCAACCGGGGTAACCGCCCGGCGAGCGATCTCCGAAAATGCATCAACGTCCTTCGAGCAATGTTGCGGCCTGGTCCAGCAACGCCAGTGGCTCTTTGGATTTGTGAATATCCACCGACAACAACTGGCGAAATTTCCGCGCCCCCGGAAACCCGGTCCCCAACCCCAACACATGCCGGGTGATGTGATGCATCGAACCGCCGTCGTCAATATGCGCGGCTATATAGGGTCGCAACTGCGCCAGTGCTTCGGCCCTGCTGATGACCGGCGCCGTGCTGCCGAACAGCTGCTGATCCACCTCGGCCATGATGTAAGGATTATGATAAGCCTCGCGCCCCAACATCACGCCGTCGAATATCTGCAGGTGCTCATGACAGTCTTCCAGCGTCTTGATCCCTCCGTTAAGGATGATTTCCAGGTCGGGAAAGTCAGCCTTCAATTGCGCCGCGACGTCGTAACGCAGAGGCGGAATGTCTCGATTTTCCTTCGGTGATAACCCCTCCAGAATCGCAATCCGCGCATGCACGGTAAAACTGGTGCAACCCGCCTCGCGAACCGTGCCGACGAAATCGCACAACTCGGCGTAACTGTCGCGGCCGTTGATCCCGATGCGATGCTTCACCGTCACCGGAATCGACACGGCATCGCGCATCGCCTTCACGCAATCGGCAACCAGCTGCGGATGCCCCATCAGCACCGCACCGATCATGTTGTTCTGCACCCGATCACTTGGGCACCCAACGTTGAGATTGACCTCGTCGTAGCCATGCGCCTGCGCCATCCGCGCGCAGGCAGCGAGATCCAGCGGCACACTGCCACCAAGCTGCAGCGCGAGCGGGTGCTCGGCCTCGTTATGCCGCAGGAAACGTTCGTGGTCGCCGTTAAGCAGCGCACCAGTGGTGACCATTTCGGTGTAGAGCAGGGCGTGTTTGGAGAGCAGGCGCAGGAAGAAGCGGCAGTGACGGTCGGTCCAATCCATCATCGGGGCGACGGAGAAGCGGCGGGACAGTGCGGTGCTTGATCCTGCTGGGCTAAAGCTCTGTTTATCTAGCATTTTCTTCAACGTGTTCTGGGCGGTATTTCAGGCGTTTTCAGGCGTTTTTGAAGGCTCGGTGGTACGAAGTACCACTTCAACACTGACGCGTACCACTTTCAATATGGCGAATATCAGAGCAAGAAAACTGGCGGATGGGACTGTGAGCTACACGGCTCAGATCCGCATCAAGCGCGACGGAGTGCAAGTCTACCAAGAGTGCCAGACCTTCGCCCGGAAACAGGCGGCGTTTAGCGTTTGCCGTGGAGTCAATGCCCGACATCAGTAGTGATGGGTTGGGAGTGATGGCTCAACTCGTATCCACACTCTATTTCTCATACAGGTTCGAATCAGGAGCGTCACCATTATTGTGGACGGTTGAGCGCAACTGAATCTCAGGGCCTAAAAGGATCCGGTTCGCCCGCGCATTGTTCCAAGCGCCCAATCACGTCAGGTCCCGTTTTGGCGACGTCGATTCTGCCTGTTGCATCCAGATAGATGTCTATCGTACGCCCCCATTTGGGCGTGATGTCGATGCACCTTTGAAAGCCTGCATCAGTCCACCAGTTGAACATCATGAAGAAGTCCTGATCCGGAAATATGTAGCTGAACTCGACGGCCGAGCCTCCGTGCTTGATGTCTCCTCTGTGAATTCTGTCCTGAGTGTTCCAGACGTATCGAAACTCTTCCTTGCTGTCGGGAGAAAAGTTTACGGCTACCACCGGAGAGGCGAAGTACCAAAATGCCAAAGGCCCGACTACAAGGAGCAAGAGGAACCAACGACCATACCGGACTTTGGGCTTATTTGCAGACATGCGGTCGAACCCCTTTTCCCCATGCTTTGACGGGTACAGCGAGCACTTCGTCCATAACCATCTTGGGTGTGATGCCTCCGTTAGGATGTTGTCGGTAGAGTTTCACGCCAATGCTAATTGAGATTCTGTCAGGCGCGTCATCCCACGCTCTGAGCCCATCGAAAGACATCATGCACAGGTCAGAGCGATTCGCTGGTGATGAGTCAGCGAGGCGAGGTAGTTTATTAGTAGTGGACGCGCGCAATGGGGTCGCTCTGGATGGTTACCACTGGCTGCGAGGGCGTTGCCGCGTGTGAAATATGCCGAGGATTTGAAGCCGGTCACCTTCTACCCGATACGGTATTAGGTAAGACCAATTGGGCACTGCCCACTCTCGCGTCTGTCTGACTCGCCCTTCACGGCCCATGGCGGGAAACTGGGCTAGTTTATCCACGCTTGCAAAAATAGCCTCCGAGAAGTCGTCTGCAGCCTTGGGGTTTTCAAGAGCAATGTAGTTGGCCTCGTCCTCCAGATTCCTGAGTGCTTGTTCCAGCCACTCAACCCGCATTCCGACTCCAGCGCCGGGCACGCATCGCCGCCACCTGATCATCGCTGGCAAAATTGCCTCGATCGGCTTCTATTACCGCCTGTTCAATCTGAACGGTCAGCGCATGCTCGTGTTCGATGTAGTCGCGAAGAATGTCCATGGCCAAATAGCTGGCGCTCTGGCCGTTTGTCTTGGCCAGATCGGCGAGAGACTTTGACAGGTCTTCCGGCAGGTTCAGGGATATCCCGGTCATGGCAACCTCGATGAGTGAAGTATGTCGGGCATCTTACACCGTCGAGAGTCTGCTTGAACCAACACGCCGTCACTGCTTCCATGCCAAATATGTCATCCCGGACAAGCCCAAGCATCAACACCAACCACCCCGTCCCAACAGCGCCAATCTCCCCACCCACCTATCCGATATTTCCTACAAAATTTGACCGCAACGCCTCCACAACGTTAACTGTATATTCGTACAGTATTGGAAGTCGTGCGTCATGAGTTACTCAATTCTAGGCCCCATCAGCGAGGGCGGGTTCAGGTTGCCGTTGTGCCTGTTTCAGGTGCCGGCAGGTTTTCCGTCGCCGGCGGCAGATCACATCGAGGCGCAGATATCGCTGGATGAGGTGCTGAATGTGCGGGCGCCGCATGTCTATCTGGTGTCACTCACAGGGGAGAGCATGCAGGGTGCGGGTATTTATGAAGGCGATCTGGCGATTGTTGACCGTTCGATAGAACCGGTGCACGGCAATGTGGTGATTGCTTTGCTGAATAATGAACCGGTGTGCAAGCGCCTTTGCCTGCGTGGGAAGGATGTGATTCTGCTGTCGGATAACCCCAAATACCCGCCGCGCTACGTGCTCGAAGGAGACGAGTTGACGATTTGGGGCGTGGTGACGAGCAGCGTGCGCAGCCATGTCTGAAGTCCCGGCGGTTTTTGGCCTGATCGATTGCAATAGCTTTTACGCCAGTTGCGAGCGGGTGTTTCGGCCCGATCTGGCGAAGGTGCCCATTGTGGTGCTCTCCAATAACGACGGCTGCGTCATCGCACGCAGTTATGACGCCAAACCTTTTGTGAAAATGGGTGAGCCGTACTTCCAGGTCAGGCACAAGCTCAAGCAGCACGGTATCGTCCCGTTCTCTTCCAATTACGCGCTGTACGGCGACATGAGCGAGCGCGTGATGAGCCTGATCGAGTCGATGGTGCCGGCCGTCGAGGTTTACAGCATTGACGAAGCCTTCGCCGATCTTACTGGCATCGTCGATCTGGACAGCCTCGGTCGCCGGATTCGCAGCCATGTGCTGCGCTGCACCGGCATCCCGGTCGGGGTCGGCATCGCTCACACCAAAACGCTGGCGAAACTGGCCAATCACACGGCCAAGCGCCTGCAAGCGCAGACGGGTGGGGTGGTTAACATTTGCGACGCAGTCAAACGTGACTGGGTCCTGCGCAACACTGACGTCGGCGAGGTGTGGGGTGTCGGTCGACGAATGAAGATGCATCTGGATGCAATGGGGATCAAGACCGCGATGGACCTGGTCAAAGCCGATCCATGGACCTTGCGCAAAAAATTCAGTGTTGTCATCGAGAAGACCGCTCGCGAGTTAGCGGGTACCGCGTGCCTTGAACTGGACGAACCTGACCCACCAAAGCAGGAAATCTGCTGTAGCCGAATGTTTGGCAGACGTCTCTCGGAATTGCCGCCGATCAAGGAAGCGGTCGCGACCTACATGATGCGCGCCTCGGAAAAACTCAGGGCGCAGAATTCGTTGTGCAGGAAGATCCGCGTCAGCATTCGCACCGGCATGTTCAATCCGGAAGAAGCCAGGTACGCGAATGGGGTGGTGGTCGATTTGCCATACCCGACGGATGATGTGCGATTACTTACCCGGTTGGCAGTCAATGCACTCGATCGGGTGTTCAGGCCGGGGTTCAAATACAGCAAGGCGGAGGTGTTGCTGTTGAACCTGTGTCAGCCCGGCGAGTACACGGATGATCTGTTCGCAGCGTCTCAGGCCACCGAGGCGACCAGAGTCATGACAGTTCTGGATCAGATCAACGGCCGGTGGGGCAGAGGCACTTTACGCACTGCCAGTGTGCCAAGTCACCCGGAATGGGCCATGCGACGGGACATCATGAGCCAGAGCTACACCACAAGACTTGATCAGCTGTGGAAGGTGCCCTGTAACTAGTGGCCTGGGCCGCGAACGCTGCCTACATCATCACGGGCCACTTGCGCCGGCACCGTGCAGGCGCCGGTAGTGCCAGGCAAATTCAGCCTCCTTGCTGATGGGTCAGGGTTACACAATGCCAATAAAAGACAGGATAAACAGGACGATCACGACGGCGCCGACGATGTAGATAATGTTATTCATGGTTTGCTTCTCCAGGTTGGTAGGGGGCTGACACGTTGGTGTCTACTACAACGGACAGCCTCGATGACGATTCCGTTCCGCAGGCATCACCTGCAATGCAAGTGATGTACAAACGTTGAAGGAATTACTTGCTCAGATGAATTAAGTTAACTAAATTCAAACAGGTGCTTTTGGTGTACCGTCTGGTTACTAACCACGTAGAGATCAATAATGTCCAAGCTCGCAGAATTCCGCCAACTCGAAAAACACCTTGCCGAACAACTCCAGGCGCTTGAAGCCTTGAAGGGCGACGCGGGTCTGAAAAAAGAAATAGAGTTCGAGACCAAGTTGCGCGACTTGCTCGCCAAATACAGCTACAGCCTGAAGGATGTGATCAACCTTCTTGACCCGAAAGCGGGTCGTCGCACCCCTGCGAACGAGCCAAAAACCAGTACTCGCAAGCCGCGCGAAATGAAAGTCTACAAACATCCTAAAACCGGCGAAGTGGTTGAAACCAAAGGCGGAAACCATAAAACCCTGAAGGAGTGGAAAGCTGAACACGGCTCCGCTACCGTCGAGTCCTGGCTGAAAAAGTAAGACGCAATTGAAGAAAAAACTGGGCCCCTTGAGGGCCCTTTTTTTATCGCGCCTATTCGTGCGGACCGCTGATGGATCAGGAACGACAGCGCCTGCAGCCAGTCGCTGAAAACATTCAAAGGGCGCAGAATCTGGTATCGGGTCGCGCAGACAAGGTAATAACTGCGGCCATCTCCGATGGATTCAAACAATGCAAAAAGTTCACCGCCGTGCAACTCATCCTGCACCAGTATTTCCGGAATCAAACCGAAGCCAGTGCCGGCTGAGACCGCTTGAATCAGATGGGCCGTAAGCTCGAAGTGCGGTCCTGATTTAATATGTCTGTGATCAACACCATGGCGATCAAACCAGTCTGATCACGCGCCGGGCCTGGAAACAACATTCAGCAGTGATTGGCTTCAGCGCGCAGCTTGTCGCGGGAAGTAGACAGAGAACACCGTGCCATCCTGTGCATCTGAACTCACCGACACGACACCGCCGTGCGCGACGGCGATTTCCCTGACGATAAACAGACCGAGGCCGACGCTGCGCACTTCACTGTCGGTCTGAGTGCCACGGGTCATCGGCTCAAACAGAACGCTCATGATTGCTTGCGCAATCACAGGCCCATGGTTGTGCACGGAGACGATGGCCTGCTCATTCTCCAGGCGGGAGGTGATCGTGATCGGTTGGTCCAAATCTCCGTAAGCCACGCTGTTGGCCACCAGGTTACCGATGATTTGCTGGACGCGATCTGCATCCAGATGAGCGCTGCCCGCGCCGATCGATTGGTGGACCAGCGTCGATTGTGGAAACGCTACTCGCAGCTCATCGACAATCTGCCCAGTGACCTGATGCAGATCTATCGACGCAGGCGCAATGTTCAAACCGCGGCCAACGCGGGCGAGGGCGAAGTCCAGCAAGTCGGCAATCATCCGTTGCGCGCGCTCGGATGACTGGCCGATGTGGCCCAGCAAGCGGGATTCTTTGGGGCTGCGCTCTGCGGTGCTGAGCATTTGCGAAGCCATTTTGATCGCCGTGAGCGGATTCTTCAGATCGTGGCTGACGATGGCCACCATCTGTTCGGCAAACGTGGCGCGCCGCTGAGATTTCTCATAGGCCATTTTCAGCTCCGCCTGAGCTTGCTGGAGAGCAGTCTCGGCCGCGGTCTTTTCGCGTAACAGGTCTTCGGCGACTTTTCGCGCACGAACCAGTTCACGTTCGTACTTGTCGCGATCCGTGGTACCGAACAAGGCCAGTTCATAGAACGCGCCGTTGGCGTGTTCGCGCCTGACACCGTTGAGCAGCATGGTCACGGTGCGTTTGTCGCGATGCACCAGATCGAGTTTGACCTCCGCGACGGAGCCCTGCATCTGCATGAGCGGCGCCCAGTGGGTTTGATGAAAAATTCGCCCGCCCATGGTCAGCAGGTCCTGAAAGCGTCGACCGATCAACTCGGCGGGTTCGAAGCCGACCCAATTGCCGAACGTCTTATTGCTTTGCAGGATCGTGCCGTTTTCCTTCGTGACGACCAATCCGCAGGGGGCTAGCTCGAACAACGTTTGCGGGTCGGGCAGCACCGGCTCATCGCTCGGCATGCGCGCCTACCCATGGCGACAGGAAGCTGTCCATGGCGTCGGAGCACGCACTCGGCGCGCTCATGTGCGGGCAGTGACCGACGTTGTCCACCAGGCACAAGGTGCTGTTGGTGAGCACATCGTGCAGGTATTCACCCACGGCAACCGGGGCGATGAGGTCGTCAGTAGACTGCAGAATCAAGGTCGGGGTAGTCAGGCCGGCAATGTCCTTGCGGTTGTCCGACATGAACGTTACCCGCGCAAATTGCTTGGCGATCTCCGGGTCGGTCCTGCAAAAACTGTTGGTGAGCTCTTCGCCCAACGCCGGTTGGCCCGGCGCGCCCATGATCGCCGGGGCCATGTTGCTGGACCAGCCGAGGTAATTACTGTCGAGGGTGTCGAGCAGGGAGTGGATGTCTTCGAGCTGGAAACCGCCTACATAGTCGTCGGAATCGATGTAGCAGGGCGACGGACCGATCATCACATGAGCGGCGATTCTGCCGGGCGCCTGGCGGTCGGCCAGAGCACCGATCATCGCGCTGACCGAGTGGCCGACGATAATCACCGGGCCGCTGGCGAATTGGTCGATGATTTCGTTGAGGTCCTGCGCATAACCACCCAGCGAGTTGTACTTCTGCGTGTCGTAAGCGCCGAGGTCCGATTGACCAGCGCCCACCAGGTCATACAGCACGACCTTGAAACGATCCGCGAATGTATCGACAAGGTAACGCCACATTGTCTGATCACAGCCGAAACCGTGAGAAAACACCAGTGTCGCCGGACCGTTGCCCCTGACTGTCACGTTGTTGCGGTGTTGAAGGTCCATGCGAGGGGTTCCCGGTCGAGCCTAAAGTGTTTGGCCGTGGGGGAGTTTAGATAGTCCCGCGCAACAGGTCACGCTGCATTAGCGATTGGTCACGCGCTTGGTAGCCGACGCCATGGTGCCGCTACCGCAATTGATATAGGACGAGGTTTTCAACCAGCGGTTATCCGGGTAGTAGGAAAACAACAACTGGCCGTTTTTCATGGAATTGATCAGCTTGCGCGCTACCGCCGGTCGGACTGCCGGGCAGCCGAGACTGCGACCGATCCGCCCATTCGCCCGCGCGAGTACCGGGCTGACGTAAGGAGCGCCATGTATGACGATTGCACGGTCGAAAGCGTTATCGTTGAAACCCGGCTCCAGACCTTGCATGCGCAATGAGTAGCCGTTTTGCCCGACATAACTTTGCTGGGTGCGGTACAACCCGAGGCTGGTGGCAAAACTTTCATTCTTGTTGGAGAAATTGACAGCCATGTTTTCGCCGGTGTTGCGACCATGGGCGACCAATTCCTGAAACAATAACTTGCGCTGTTTTAAATCGAACACCCAAAGGCGCTGTTCGGTCGAAGGCAGGGAGTAATCGATCACAGCAAGTCTTTGCGCGGGGGCTGCGCCTTGGGCGATGCTGCATTTTGAGGCGCGTACTGCGAGGTTGATGACGTTGGCATTGGCTTTGGGCGCTGCTTTGATAAGAGCGGTCGCGAGCGAATCGGCGTAGGCTGACGGTGCGGACATTGCAGTCAGTAGTAGTGCCGGGAAGACACAGCCAAAACGTAATAGCGCCATATAGATGTCTCATCTTGTTGAGTTCGAGTCTAGCAGTGCGTTGGATGCCAGGCGTTGAATGTGGAGGATTAAGGATTATTCATGGTGCTTTTAACAAGGTTATTCGTCATAAGCCGCGTTTTTTTAATGGGCTTTCTGATCAGCGGCACCGCTTTGGCCGAAACTTCTCCGATTGAGCCGACATCTACGGCCATCGCCCTATCGCACGCTGCGCCCGATGACAACGTCGGTCGGGCTATCCAGGCGTCGCTGGAACCGTTGAAAAGCGCCTTTCCGCCGCTGCTGACTGCAACCCGTCATCGACGTGTGGACGTCAGTCGTCTGGTGCTGGATTTTTACGCTCATCGCGCCTATCGACCGGCATGGACTCACGACGCCGACATCGATCAATTGATCACCAGCCTGCAGGCGACGGACATTGACGGTTTGACGCCAACGGATTTTCACATCGACGAACTGGTCCGATCCCGGGCGACTTTGAAGGCAGCGCCTGCCACCCCTGAGCAGCAAGCGGCTTTTGATCTTGTCACCACGCATACCTTCATTAGCGCGCTGATGCAGCTGCGGCGGGGCAAGGTCGATCCCGCGCGGCTGGATAATCACTGGAATTTCGATGCCAACGGTGTCGACCCGCGTGACGACGTCAACGCTTTTTTCGCCGCTCTGGACAATCACGATGTGGCAAAAGCGTTTGCCCAGGCCCCGCCGCAAGA
>NZ_JMCL01000055.1 GCF_000690905.1 Pseudomonas sp. Ant30-3
GAGGGGGCTTGCCCCCGTTGGGCTGCGCAGCAGCCCCTAACCATACAATCTGATTTCTTCAGGCTCACCACATGTCTCGGGCTGGGGCTGCTTCGCAGCCCAACGGGGGCAAGCCCCCTCGCCACAAAAAGCTGCCCTGCCACAAAAAGCTGCCCCACCATGAAAGCCCCCAAACCACAAAAGCTGCGCTGCCACAAAAGCCACAGGTGTTTGCACCCAAACAATCAAGGCTCGCTCTTCTGCTCACTCTCATACCGATCCAGCGTATCCCGCGCGATCTCGCGCCCTAGCGCGATCAACTCCGGCGCCTTGTAAAACTCGAAAAACCGGCACACCCGCTTCGGCACATTGATCAAAATATCCGGCGGATACCCGGCGATCTTGTATTGCGCCAGCGACGTCTGCATCACCTCGAAACTCTGGTTGATCAAATCCAGCAACGACGCCGGCCCGACGTTATCAATAATGAACGACCCAGTAGCCGACTTCGGCGCACCCGCGTGTTCAGGCGCCGCCGCCGGTTGCTGCGCTTCCGGCTCAGCCGATTCGATCCAAGGATTGATATCCGCCGCCTCGGCCTTCAACGCTTCCTGCTCCAGCAACAACAACTTCTCCGCCGTCTTGCGCCGAAACGGCATCTTCGACCCCAGCGAACTGACCAGGTTATCGAAACGGCTTTTAAACGCCGGCGGACGCGGGATCACCGGCAATTGATAGTGACGCTGGTTGGTGGAGTTGAGATTCACCGCAATGATCAAATCGCAATGACTCGACACCACCGGCACGATCGGCAACGGGTTCAGCAGCCCGCCATCCACCAACATGCGATTGCCCTGCATCACCGGCGTAAACAAACTGGGAATCGCCGCCGAAGCGCGCATGGCCTGATGCAAACAGCCTTCCTGAAACCAGATTTCCTGCTGATTCGTCAGGTCAGTGGCCACCGCCGTGTAAGGAATGCGCAGTTCTTCGATGTTGATTTCGCCGACGATCTTGCGGATTTGTCCGAAGACCTTTTCCCCGCGAATCGCCCCCAGACGAAAACTCACATCCACCAGGCGCAACACGTCGAGGTAGTCCAGGCTCTCGATCCAGTTGCGATAGTCTTCGAGTTTGCCGGCGGCATAGATACCGCCGACCACTGCACCCATCGAACAACCGGCAATGCACGCGATGTCGTAGCCGCGCCGTTCGATTTCCTCGATAACGCCGATATGGGCATAGCCCCGGGCTCCACCTGAACCCAGCACCAATGCGACACGCTTTTTCATGAACCGCCCTCGTCTGACAAGGTTGAACAATGCACCCATCGTGGGTCGCGCTTCAATCGCCAAGGTCGCCAGGCGGGGTGACAACGTCGTTTTTTCGACACTCCATGGCGGCTCAGGGTTATTCTCGCCTGCGCTACGGTTTCGGCGTGGGGAAGGCACTTTTCCTTTGCCAGACCGTCATACGTGCACGACTGTTTACCTAATGTTGAGGTGTGTTTAATGAAAGCCTGGATCTGTGTGCCCTTGATCGCGCTGGTGCTCGCCGGTTGCGCTGGCAAAACCGCTTACCGTGACAGCTGCGCCAGCGGTCTCGATGCGGCGTGGCGCGAACTGGACCTGGCCAAGGCGGAAGGTTTCGCCGGCAATGTCAGTTACTCCAAGGCACTGTCGCTGTTGACCGGCGCCAAGACACAACAACAATTCGAAGCGTTCGAAGGCTGCAGCAAGAAAGCCGAGAAAGCTCGCTTCTACATCCGCGAGTCGCGCGCAGGCCGTTGAGGCCAGAGCAAACGTCAGTGGAATTTCAAGTCAGGGAGTAAGTGATGTCGGCCTTGGTTGATCAGTTAGTGGCTCATGTAATGGGCCTGGAAGTGCGGGTGATGGTGTGTCAGGCGCGTTTAAGTGAGCGCACCGACCCGGAAGCGTTGCACGATCTGCGCACCACGGTTCGCCGCTTGCGCAGTTTGCTGCGACCCTTGCGCGGCTTGCCTGGCGTCGAGCAACTGGAATCGGCGGCCAAGGCTGTCGGTGACCTGACCACACCGTTGCGTGACCGCGAGGTGCTGGCGGCGTACCTGCTGGAACACGATCAACCCGAGGCCGCGCAACGGCGCATGGCGCAGATGGCCAAGGCTTATCCGCAAGTCGCGACCAGTGCGCAAGTGACGCAACTGTTGATGATCCTTGATGCATTCCCACGCTTTTTGCGCGCGGCTCAGCATCAGGGTTTGCTCAACGGCTTGCGCAAACGCGTGGAAAAACGGCTGGGCAAGCAATGGGAGAAACTCGATGAGGCGTTGCATGATCCTGCGCATGATCGCCACCGTTTGCGTCTGCTGATCAAGCGCGTGCGTTACGGCATCGAGGCGTACCCAGAACTGGATCGCCTGCCGAAACCGGCGGCGTCCCGTTTGAAGTCGGCGCAGGCCGCCCTGGGCGATTGGCATGATTGCTGGCAATGGCTGGCCCGTGCCGAACAGGAAGCGGATCTGCAGCCATGCGTGCCGGTCTGGCAAACCACCATGGCCAAAGCCGAAGCCCGCGCCGATCGCGTGCTCGACAAGCTCAGCGCCAGTTGCTTCAAATCCTGACCCACCACCGATCCAACCTGTGAGCGAGCCTGCTCGCGATGGCGCACTGTCAGTCACCGTCACTCTGCCAGTGAAACCGCTTTCGCGAGTAGGCTCGCTCCCACAGGGGCTCGTCGATGACTGGCCCCGACCTGTCTATCCGCCTCTTTGGCCAAAACGCGCCCTGTGCTGTCCGCGATCACTGGTTAATATCCCCCCATTAATTTTCCTGCTCCCGAGGTCCCCATGCGCTTTTCCGATTTGCTCGACGCCGTTCGCAGCCAACCCCAGGCGCTGACCATCCCGGCCGAATGGGCACAGGGACGGGCCAGCTTCGGGGGGCTGGTCGCGGCTTTGCAATATGAAGCCATGCGCGCAAAAGTCCCGGCGGACCGTCCGGTGCGTTCACTGGCAATCACCTTCGTCGGCCCGGTCGAGCCGGACGTGCCGGTCAGTTTTGAAGTAGACGTGCTCCGCGAAGGCAAAGCCGTCAGCCAGGTGTTGGGTCGGGCACTGCAGAAAGGCCAGGTCGTGACGCTGATCCAAGGCAGCTTCGGCGCCTCGCGTCCGTCCGAAGTCGCGGTCACGGCGTTGCCCGCGCCCGAGATGAAGCACTGGGACGACTGTCAGGAATTGCCGTACATCAAAGGCGTCACCCCGGAATTCATGCGGCACACGGCGATGCGCTGGAGTGTCGGCGGCTTGCCGTTTACCGGTAACAAGTCGCGAGACATGGGCGGTTGGGTGCGTTTGCGCGGGGACGTGAAGGAAGAGGCGCTCAGCGAGTCGCACATTCTGGCGCTGGTCGACGCTTGGCCACCGGCGCTGTTGCCGCACCTGAACAAACCGGCGATGGGCAGCACGCTGACCTGGACCATCGAATTCGTTCAGCCGTTACGGGCGCTGACCACGCTGGACTGGTGCCAATACCTCGTGGAAATCGAACATGCCGCTGATGGGTACGGTCATGCGGCAGCGAAACTGTGGAGCGCGGACGGGCAGTTGATTGCCATCAGTCGGCAGACCGTGACGATCTTTGCCTGATGCTTTTTAACTGATCAGTGCCGACGGTGGCGCTCACGCCAGGCGCGCCACCAGCCACCGCTGAGGAAAAATCGCGGGAAGGTCAGAAACTGCTCGATCATCAGCCGCGAGACCGCATCTTTGCGTCCACTGAACGGCTCGGAGGCCTCGGCCTCCAGGCTGTGACCGTGACGTTGCAGGCCTAACGCAGCGATCAGACCGATGACGCCAATCGCGAAGTTGACGAAGCTCAGGCCGAACACCCCGCAAACCAGCAGCAAAAACGCCACGATGAACAGCGGCACGGCAATCAGGTGCAGGACCAGATTGGTCGGGTGCTGATGGTTGTTCGGGTAAGCTCGCCATTGCCAGGCGGGCAGGTTGGGGTGACGTTTGCCCATGATGTTAATCCTCAATCCATGTTGAACTCATGTTTGAAGAATAGGCCCGCCCGATCAGCCCGGCGAATCAAGCTTGGCTATCGAAGTGATAGCGGCCATGGTCAAACTCGATACTGCCCCCATGACCTTCATCGCGAGCAAGCTTTGCTCCCACCGGCATTGAGTACATTCGCAAGAATCAGCCTGAATCGAAGACCGCCATCGCAGGCAAGCCAGCTCCCACGGTGGACCGCATTCACCCAGACACCATCGATCCCTGTGGAGCCGGGCTTGCCCGCGATGAGGTCCTGCCAGCCGACATCATTGCCGCCTGACCCACCGCCATCGCGAGCAAGCTTTGTTGCTAAGCCAGGCACCCATGTAGGTTTTCTCTGATAGCGGAAATAGCATTGGCAAGGTGCCAGCATTGTGCCGCTATCGAATCAGCTGGATCTTGATGTGGGTCAAGATTCCCCACAGCAGCCAACCCAGGGCGGAATGCGCTATCCTGCGCGCCTTCAAATTCCCTCGCTACAGGATCCATCGCCATGAAAGCCGCACTCGTCGAACTCATCACAAAAATCAGCTCCGGGTGCATGAGCGATGAAGAAATCGCCAAGGTCGCTGACGAAGCTGCACAGGCCTACGCCGACCCTGCGGCTTTTCTCACAGCCAATCCGGACATCAACTACGACGAGACTTTCCCGATTCCGTTGGGCGAGTGGGTGGTAGTCGGCAGCCTGTTGGAAACCGTGCTGTTTCAAGCAGATACCTACGTGGACCTGTTCGCGCAGATCGTTGCCTCGTTCGGCCCGGGCGTCGATTTCAATATCAAGCCCAAGCAACTGGCCAAGACAGAAGCCCTGACCGCTTTGAACCGCATCCAGGTGCAGATGGGCAGCATGAACAAGGAAAACGGCGGCTACACGCTGATGAACTTCAGCCAGTTGCTCGACGACGAGCTGCAAGTGGTGCTGGTTTTCGGCAATGACGTGCCGCGCGTGCTCGAGCTGTGCGCCGAAGTCGGCATCAGCGCCGCGCCGTCGCTGGAAGCGTTGAAAGTGGCAATTCACGTTTAATGGAATAATACGGAACCCTGACATTCGCCGACTATCCTAAGAGGGCACACCACTTATAGGGAGCGACACCATGGGTTCCACGTTCAACGGCCTGATTGGCCTGATCATTCTTGCTCTGGATATTTGGGCAATCATCAACGTACTGAAAAGTGGCGCTTCCACAGGCATGAAAATCGTCTGGGTACTGCTGATCCTGCTGCTGCCAGTCCTCGGCCTGATCATCTGGGCCATCGCCGGGCCACGTGGCAACGTGCGGATCTGACCCGGTTCCCCACGACGCCACCGACCTAGTTGGACCCCGATCTGTAGGAGCTGGCTTGCCAGCGATAGCATCACCGCGATTATTCAGATGCACCGCGCCGATTCCATCGCTGGCAAGCCAGCTCCTACAAGTCAGTGTTTGTCGGGCCAGCATTATGTTCAGCTCCTGCAAGGAATGACGCGGACCCATCAACTGAGGTTCGACCTGTCATCTTCCGCGACGTAGAATGCGCGCCTTTCCCGGGCAATCGAGCCGATCGATTGGCCATCATGGGCGGGTAACCGTCCGTTGCCACCGCATTCATCGGAGCACTTCCCATGAGCACCACCCCGACCAGCGAATACCTGGAAACCCTCTACGAAGGCTACGGCCAGCGTTTTCGCATGGAAAAACTGCTGCACGAAGTGCGCACCGAACACCAGCACCTGGTGATTTTCGAAAACCCGCGCATGGGCCGGGTCATGGCGCTGGACGGCGTCATCCAGACCACCGAAGCCGACGAATTCATCTATCACGAGATGCTCACCCACGTACCGATCCTGGCGCACGGCACGGCCAAAAGCGTGTTGATCATCGGCGGCGGCGACGGCGGGATGCTGCGTGAAGTCGCCAAACACGGCGGCGTCGAGCACATCACCATGGTCGAGATCGACGGCACCGTGGTCGACATGTGCAAAGAGTATCTGCCGAATCATTCCAAGGGCGCGTTCGACGATCCACGGCTGAACCTGGTGATCGACGACGGCATGCGTTTCGTCGCGACCACCACTGAAAAATTCGACGTGATCATTTCCGACTCCACCGACCCGATCGGCCCGGGCGAAGTGCTGTTTTCCGAGAACTTCTATCAGGCCTGCCGTCGCTGCCTGAACGAGGGCGGCATTCTGGTGACCCAGAACGGCACGCCTTTCATGCAGATCGAAGAAGTCAAAACCACCGCCGGACGCCTGCGCAGCCTGTTCCCGGACTGGCATTTCTACCAGGCCGCCGTACCGACTTACATTGGCGGCTCGATGACCTTTGCGTGGGGCGCGACCAACACGTCTTACCGCAAATTGTCCCGCGAAACCCTGCAGCAGCGCTTCGCCGGCAGCGGCATCATCACCCGCTACTACAACCCGGAAATCCACATCGGCGCCTTTGCCTTGCCGCAATACGTGCTGCAGGCGGTGAACAAACCAAGTAACGACTAAGTTGTTTCTGTAGGAGCCGGCTTGCTGGCGATGCATGCGCCTCGGTCTGCCAGCCACACCGCGATGATCCGATCGCTGGCAAGCCAGCTCCTACACGTTTTTCATGTCAGCACAGCGCAATCCCGTTGAACGATCACCCCGTGCAAAAGTCCAGATAGTGGTAAGCCCACTTGCGGGTTTTATCGAGGAGGCACCGATGCAACAGTGGACAGTCACTTACGTGGATGATCACGGCGAAACAGTCGAAGAAATCTTTGAGTGCGAAGACTGCCCGGACAACGAGCAAGCCGCCGCATTGCTCAAGGAGCGGCTTTTCCCTGTCGCCGCCAAACTGGATCTGAACGATCTGGAAGGGCGCACCGACGACGCCAGCGTAAAAAGTCTCAAAACCCAGAACAGCATACAAATCCTCGGCATTACTCCCGTTCCTCTCGTGTGATAAACCCCGTGGCACATTTTTGAAACACCAGGCCTTGGCAGCAGCTCGGACTTGCGGCTACTCTGCAAGCGAGATCAGCGAACGGATCGCGCTAAGGTCTGGTCTTGTCAGCTACATGCTTGCTTCCCGGCGGTAACGTGGTTACCGCTTCACTCGCCGCCACCGGCTGCGCAGTAGGGAATACGGAAAGTCTATCCATCAGTGTGAGGGGGACGATTCATGAGCACAGCCTATCAAGAAGACATCAGCAGCAACGTGCTGCGCCGCATGAAAGAAGGCGGTTTCGATTTTTCCCGGTTTCATCCCATCGAGTTCTACGCCATTTTCCCGGACGAGGAGCGGGCACGCAGGGCGGCAGGTCACTACAATGGCGAATCCATGAACGCACAGATCAGCGTGCGCGATGACGGCGCGTGGTATCTGGAACTCAGCAAAGTGATGTCCGCCACTTATGACGGCATCGGCGATTTCGAGCAGGATTTCGAGGCAGTGGTCGAGCCTTTGGGCGGCATCATCGAAGGGTGGGGCGTCAAGCAGGAGGTCTGAGGGCGACTCGCCTGACATCATGAACAGCGACAACATCCGCTAATGGCTAACCTCCGGGTTGGCCATTTTTCGTTCAGGTGCGCTGAACGTAATATGTGCCGAAAGTTTGGGCAAAAAAAAGCCGCCTGAGCGGGCGACTAAAAGGGAAGTTTGGGCAGATTTCCTGCGAGTGCACGGATTATCCCCACTCGCATCCACCCTGAGAAATCGCCTCTGACTATGTCGCTGATAGCCTTTACCCCGCCTTGCAATGAGGCGCAGCTAATCCAGTGCGAGCGCTTAGCGCACAGAAACGGTGCGGCCTGTTTAAGCCGATTACGCAACCGATTGATACCAAAGCGATTCTGCCGATGGCACGGGCCTTGCGATGGCTTACGCGTCTGGGTGACAAGGAGCACGGCATGATCCGCACCTATTTTGATGAGATGTACGATGCCGGCGGCCAGGTCCGCCCGCATTACCGGGAGTTTGCCCGTTGGCTGGCAGAAACCCCCGACGAGCTTCTGGCCCAGCGGCGACGCGAAGCCGATCTGCTGTTCCATCGCGCCGGCATCACGTTCACGCTCTACGGCGACGAGCAGGGCACAGAGCGGCTGATCCCGTTCGACACCATCCCGCGCAGCATCCCGGCCAGCGAGTGGCGAATCGTCGAGCGCGGCTGCATTCAGCGAGTCAAGGCGCTGAACATGTTCCTCGCGGACCTCTATCATGAACAACGCATCATCAAGGCCGGCATCATCCCGGCGGAACAGGTCCTGGCCAACGAGCAATATCAGTTGGCGATGCAGGGGCTGGATTTGCACCGCGACATCTATTCGCACATCTCCGGCGTCGATCTCGTACGCGATGGCGACGGCACGTACTACGTGCTCGAAGACAACCTTCGTACGCCCAGCGGCGTCAGTTACATGCTTGAAGACCGCAAGATGATGATGCGGCTGTTCCCCGAATTGTTCTCCGCCCAGCGCATCGCGCCCATCGACCATTACCCGAACCTGCTGCTCGACACCTTGAAAAGCTCCAGCCCGATCGATAACCCGAGCGTGGTGGTGCTGACGCCGGGACGCTTCAACAGCGCGTTTTTCGAGCATGCTTTTCTGGCTCGGGAAATGGGCGTGGAACTGGTGGAAGGCGCCGACCTGTTTGTGCGTGACGACAAGGTGTTCATGCGCACCACGGACGGGCCGAAAGCGGTCGACGTGATCTACCGCCGGCTCGACGATGCCTTCCTTGATCCATTGGCGTTCAATCCCGATTCGATGCTTGGCGTGCCGGGGCTGCTGTCGTCCTATCGCACCGGCAACGTCGTGCTGGCCAATGCCATCGGCACCGGCGTGGCGGATGACAAATCGGTGTACCCGTTCGTCACGGACATGATCCGCTTCTACCTCGACGAAGAGCCGATTCTGAAGAATGTGCCGACGTGGCAGTGTCGTAATCCCGCCGAACTTTCCCACGTGCTGGCCAACCTTCCGGACCTGGTGGTCAAGGAGACCCAGGGCTCCGGCGGTTACGGAATGCTGGTAGGGCCGGCGGCGACGACGGCGGAAATCGAATCGTTTCGACAGCGGATCAAGGCCAAACCCCACGCGTATATCGCGCAACCGACGTTGTCGCTGTCGACCTGTCCGACCTTTGTCGAAAACGGTATCGCGCCGCGGCACATCGACTTGCGTCCGTTTGTATTGTCTGGCCGCGAAACCCGGGTTGTCCCCGGCGGCCTGACCCGCGTCGCCCTGCGTGAAGGCTCCTTGGTGGTGAATTCCTCCCAGGGCGGCGGCACCAAGGACACCTGGGTGGTCGAGGATTGAAGGAAGCCTGCCATGTTAAGTAGAACTGCCTCGGATTTGTACTGGATGTCGCGTTACCTGGAGCGCGCGGAAAACCTCGCGCGGATGCTCGACATCAGCTATTCGCTGTCGCTGATGCCACAGGATGGTCGCGGTGACGGCTTGCACGAACTCGCCATGCCGTTGCTGATCACCGGCACCCTCGAGGATTACCTCGAGCGCCACGGCGATCTGCATGCCGAACGCCTGTTGCATTTCTTTGCTTTGGACGGGGCCAACCCGGCGAGCATCTACAGTTGCCTCGGTTCGGCCCGCGCCAGTGCACACGCGGTGCGTGGGCGAATAACCGCCGACATGTGGGAAAACATCAACGCCACCTGGCTGGAAATTCGCGGGATCGCCGATCAAGGCTTGAGTCGCTACGGCATGAGCCGTTTTTGCGAGTGGATCAAGGAACGTTCCCACCTGTTTCGTGGCGCGTCCTACGGCACGATCATGCGCAACGACGCGTTTCGCTTCATTCGCCTGGGGACGTTTATCGAAAGGGCGGACAACACGCTGCGACTGCTCGATGCGCGCTACGAAATGGCCGGCGATCAGGCCGAAGCGGTCAGCGATGGCACGGCTCACGCGTATTACCAGTGGAGCGCGTTGTTGCGAGCCTTATCGTCCTTCGAGGCCTACACCGAAATTTACCGCGACGCCCCGGGCGCCCGGCACGTGGCCGAATTGTTATTGCTGCGCGCTGACGTGCCGCGTTCGTTGCGCGCCTGCACCGAAGAGATCGACCAGATTCTCGCGCAGCTGCCCGGCGCCAACGGTCGACCTGCGCAGCGTCTGGCGGCAGAGATGGACGCACGCCTGCGCTACACCGGCATTAGCGAAATTCTCGACGAAGGCCTGCATGCCTGGCTGACCGAGTTCATCCCGCTGGTGCGCCAGCTGGGCAACGCCATTCACAGTTCGTATCTGGAGGCTGCATGAGACTTTCCATAAGCCACGAGACCACCTATCACTATGAAGATCAGGTGCGGGCGAGCATCCAGTATCTGCGCCTGACTCCCCACGACAGCGAGCGCCAGCACGTGCTGAGCTGGCAGCTCGACCTGCCGCGCCCGGTGCGCGCGCAGCTTGATCCGTTCGGCAACATCCTGCACGTGCTGACCATGGACGAGCCGCACGAGGCGATCATCATTGGTGCGCGCGGTCAGGTCGATATCGACGAATTGCGCGAAGCCGAGCATGAGAGCCAGTCAGCGTTGCCTTTTCTGCGGTTCACCCGCCTGACCGAAGCCGACGAAGACTTGCGTGCTTTTGCCGGCAAGGAATGCAAGCAACGTCGCGATCGCACAGCGTTGATCGATTTGATGCACGGGCTGAACCAGCACATGACTTACACGCCGGGCTCTACGGCGGTCGACACCAGCGCAGCGAATGCTTTTGCTGGTCGTGCGGGCGTTTGTCAGGACCACACTCACGCGTTTCTGGCCTGTGCGCGCAGCCTCGGCATTCCGGCGCGTTACGTGTCGGGCTATCTGTACACAGAGGATTGCGAACACCTGGCCAGCCATGCGTGGGCGGAAGCCTGGCTTGATGACGCTTGGTACAGCTTCGACGTGACCAATCAACTGACGCGCCCCGAACGCCATCTGAAACTGGCAGTAGGCCTTGATTACCTCGATGCGTGCCCGGTCCGCGGCATGCGCCGGGGCGGCGGGTGCGAGCAGATGCACGCCAAAGTCTTCGTCTCCCCGACGCCGATCCCGATCCCGATCCCGGCGCCAGTGATATCGGTCCAGCAGCAGTGAGCGCCGAGGCTGCACGCAGAAAAGTATATTCACCACAAAACCCGTAGGAGCCGGCTTGCTGGCGATGGCAGCGTGTCAGCCAACATCAATGTGGGTTGACCGGGCCTCATCGCGGGCAAGCCAGGCTCAGGTTTTGCGGCGTTCTTACTTTTTGGGCGCCATCTACGAATCAGGGCTTAACCTTACGCCCCGCCATATGCTTCAAATACCCCACCAGCATCTCCAGGTCCCCATCCGGTAACACTGCCGCTGAAAACCCGGGCATTTTTGCTTGCGGCCACTGCCGCAAACTCTGCGGGTCGCGAATGTAGCGCTGCAAAAACTCCCCGCCAAAATATTCGGTCGGGCTGAACGGAATATTCAGATCCGGCCCAAACTGCGCATCCCCGGCACCGTTCAATCGATGACACGCCAGACAATTCTTCTGAAACAACGCAAACCCTTGGTTCACCGGATCATCCGCCTTCAATGCAGGATCAGGCAGCAGGGCAGGGAAGCGCTCCGCCACCGGCGCCATGCGCTTGATGCTCGCGACTTGAAACGGCCATTGTTCGGGGCTGATGCTGCCGGCCTGAGGGTCAGTCCAGACCATGTAGAACGGCCCGGCGCTGTGGTTGCCTGCGGACAGCCCGGGCCACGGTTGCGCCGGATCTTCGATGGCCAGCCACGCCCGCGCGCCATGAGCGTTGAGCAACGGCGCCGCCGCCAGTTCGGCAGCAAACCCGTCCGAGGCCACGGCTTGCAGGTGCTGATCAGGTTTGACCCCGTGCAACAGCGCCGCCAGCGGCACCGCGCGGTAACTCATGTCCCGCTTGTAGGACACATCTTTTTTGATCGTGATGGTTTCGATCTGAGGATGCTTGAGCAACTCCTCGGTTTGCCAGCTACGCGAATAGTCGCCCAGCTCGAGATCAAGCTGAGCTGCGTAAAGCGGCGCGCCGAACAGCAGGGCCGCCAACAGAATGAGCGCTTTCAAGGATCGCCGTCCAGGTCAGGGATGTGCCGCAAGGTTGGCACAGCCGCGCTGGCCCGCAAAGCGAGCCAGTCACAATTTGGCGCGACGGGATAAAATCTTCAGCTGTTTGATTTGAGCGATCAGCCGAGCACCTTGGTCAGGTTCGGCAAGATCAACACGAGCGTGGTGGCGAAAAGAATGAGACCGGCTTGACGTACTTTCGATTGCTTGAACATGGCTTGACCGCCTTTTTTGTTATTCCCTGATTGCCTGCCCGCATATCTCCATGACGGCAGAGCGTTGCACTTCCTGTAAGACGAGTGCCTCGGCAAAACCCGACGACGACTTCGTTTCTCTTCACCTTAGAGCTCGTTAAAGGCCGCGTCACACTTGGCTTAGATCCATTTCGTATGGTCCGCGCGCTAGTAGTTGTTAAAAAGGTATGAGGCCTATGGCCAGCTTCTTCGCCGCCCTTTGGCTAGACAGCTTCAGCCACTCTATCGGTCAACTCGTTAGCAGACTACCGTCCGTCTGAGCGTGGTCGTCAATCTCGCTGAGCGTTGCGGTCATTGAATTCGTAATCGCTCGGCATAAGGTGGAGGTCTGCATTCAATCCTGCTCAGCGGTTCGAGGACGTCATGACCCAAGCTTTGATTTTTGATGCGTTACGCACGCCCCGCGGCAAAGGCAAGGCGGACGGCGCCCTGCATAGCGTCAAACCGGTGAACCTGGTTGCCGGACTGCTCACCGCATTGCAGCAGCGTACCGACCTCGACACCCGTCAGGTCGACGATGTGGTCTTGGGCTGCGTGACGCCCATCGGCGATCAGGGATCGGACATCGCCAAGACTGCAACGCAAGTGGCCGATTGGGACGTCAGCGTCGCCGGCGTGCAGATCAACCGCTTCTGCGCCTCCGGCCTCGAAGCCGTCAATCTCGGCGCGATGAAAGTGCGCTCCGGCTTTGAAGACCTGGTGGTGGTGGGCGGGGTCGAATCGATGTCGCGGGTGCCGATGGGCAGCGACGGCGGCGCCTGGGCGCTGGACCCGCAGACCAACCTGCACAGCCATTTCACCCCGCAAGGCGTGGGCGCGGACCTGATCGCCACGCTGGAGGGCTTCAGCCGTCACGACGTCGACGCCTACGCTCTGCATTCCCAGCAGAAAGCGGCGCGCGCACGGGCCGACGGTTCATTCAGAAAATCGCTGGTGCCGGTGCAGGATCAGAACGGTATCGTCCTGCTCGATCACGATGAGTTCATTCGGGCCGAAAGTACTTTGGAGGGACTCGGCAAACTCAAACCGAGTTTCGAAATGATGGGGCAGATGGGTTTCGACGCCACGGCGTTGCGGGTCTACAGCCATGTTGAACGGATCAACCACGTCCATACACCGGGCAACAGTTCCGGGATTGTCGACGGTGCAGCGCTGATGCTGATCGGCTCCGAAGCCAAGGGCCGCGCGCTCGGCCTGCAGCCACGGGCGCGCATCGTCGCCACCGCAGTCACCAGCACCGACCCGACCATCATGCTCACCGGCCCCGCACCGGCCACCCGCAAAGCCTTGGCCAAGGCCGGGCTGCGGGTCGAAGACATCGATCTGTTCGAGGTCAACGAAGCCTTCGCCTCGGTGGTGCTGAAATTCATCAAAGACATGGCCATCGACCCGGACAAAGTCAACGTCAACGGCGGCTCGATCGCCATGGGTCACCCGTTGGGCGCGACCGGTTGCGCCATTCTCGGCACGCTGCTTGATGAGCTGGAAACCCGGCGCCTGCGCTACGGCCTCGCGACCTTGTGTGTCGGCGGCGGCATGGGCATTGCCACCATCATCGAACGCCTCTGAGCCCCGACTTCAAGGAAACTGTAATGACCGAAGCCATCCGTTACGAAAAAGGCCAGGACGCTATCGTCGTCCTGACCATCGACATGCCGGGCCAGAGCGCCAACACCATGAACGCCGTGTACCGCGAAGCCATGGCCGCGTGCGTTGCTCGACTGGTTGCGGAAAAGGACACGGTTGCCGGCGTCATCATCACCTCGGCCAAGAAGACCTTCTTCGCCGGTGGTGACCTGAATGAATTGATCAAAATCGGCAAACCCGAAGCCAAAGCGTTCTACGACATGGTGCTGACGTTAAAAGCTCAGTTGCGCACCCTCGAAACCCTCGGCAAACCGGTGGTCGCCGCGATTAATGGTGCGGCGCTGGGCGGAGGCTGGGAAATCTGCCTGGCCTGTCATCACCGGATCGCGCTGGATAATCCAGCTGTGCAACTTGGCTTGCCCGAAGTGACGCTTGGCCTGTTACCGGGCGGCGGCGGGGTGGTGCGGACGGTGCGCCTGCTCGGTCTGGAAAAAGCCTTGCCGTATCTGTTGGAAGGTAAAAAAGTCCGGCCGCAACAAGCCTTGCAGGCGGGGTTGATTGACGAACTGGCGAGCAACGTCGATGACATGCTGGCCAAGGCGCGCGCCTGGATCGTCGCCAACCCTGCCGCGGTGCAGCGTTGGGATGTGAAGGGCTATCAGATTCCGGGTGGTACGCCGTCGAATCCGAAAATCGCACAAATGCTGGCGATCGCGCCGTCGATCCTGCGCAGCAAAACCCAGGGCTGCCTGCCCGCGCCGGAGAAGATTCTCTGCGCGGCGGTAGAAGGCGCTCAGGTCGATTTCGACACCGCGCACCTGATCGAAACGCGCTACTTCACCGAATTGACCACCGGCCAGATCTCGAAAAACCTCATCGGCACCTTCTGGTTTCAACTCAATGAGATCAACGCTGGCGGCTCGCGCCCTCAAGGTTTCGCACCTTATGTGACACAAAAAGTCGGCGTGCTGGGCGCCGGGATGATGGGTGCGGGCATTGCGTTTGTCAGTGCCTCGGCGGGCCTCGAAGTGGTGCTCAAGGACGTCAACCTCGCCGCTGCCGAGAAAGGTAAAGCGCATTCGGCGGCGCTGCTGGACAAGAAAGTCGCGCGCGGCCAGATGAGTGCCGATCAACGTGAGGCGATCCTGGCGCGGATCCGTCCGGCCGAAAATGATGAGGACCTGGCCGGTTGCGACCTGGTCATCGAGGCGGTATTCGAAGACCGGGAATTGAAAGCCAAGGTCTCGGCCGCCGCGCAGAAAGTCGTTGGCCCGGATGCGCTCATCGCTTCCAATACCTCGACCTTGCCGATCAGCGGCCTCGCCACTGCCGTGCCCGACCCGAGCAAATTCATCGGCCTGCATTTTTTCAGCCCCGTGGAGAAAATGCCGCTGGTGGAAATCATCAAGGGCAGCCACACCAGCGACGAAACCCTGGCCCGAGGTTTCGATTTCGTCCTGCAGATCAAGAAAACTCCGATTGTGGTCAACGACAGTCGCGGCTTCTTCACTTCGCGAGTGTTCGGCACGTTTACCAACGAAGGCATCGCCATGCTCGGCGAGGGCGTCAGTGCGCCGATGATCGAGACCGAAGCGCGCAAGGCCGGCATGCCGGTCGGGCCTCTGGCGATCTCCGACGAAGTTTCCCTCAGCCTGATGAGCCATATTCGACAGCAAACGGCCAAAGACCTGCAAGCGGAAGGGAAACCACTGACAGAGCACCCGGCCTTCGCCGTGATTGATCTGCTGCTCAACGAATACAAGCGTCCCGGCAAGGCCGCAGGAGGCGGTTTTTACGATTACCCTGCCGGTGGCCAGAAGCATCTGTGGCCAGAGTTAAAGAGCCGTTTTGAACAAGCTGACGGGCAGATTTCGCCGAAGGACGTGCGTGATCGGCTGCTGTTCGTGCAAGCCATCGAAACCGTGCGCTGCGTGGAGGAGGGCGTGCTGACCTCGACGGCAGACGCCAACGTCGGTTCGATCTTCGGCATCGGCTTCGCCGCCTGGACCGGTGGCGCGCTGCAGTTCATTAACCAATACGGGGTAAAGGATTTCGTCGCCCGCGCGCAGTACCTGGCCGAAGCGTACGGAGAACGGTTCGCGCCGCCCGCGCTGCTGCTGGAAAAAGCCGCCAAAGGGGAGACATTCTAGGGGACAAGTGACGCATTCCGGGGCTTGCCTGCCATCGTGTTTCAGGGCAGGCTCTGGGGTGTGCATTATTCCCTTCACGTGTCAGGTATTTTTTATGTCGTTACGCATCTGCATTCTGGAAACCGACATTCTGCGTCCGGAACTGATCGATCAATACCAGGGTTACGGGCAGATGTTCCAGCGTCTGTTCTCGCAGCAACCTATCGCCGCGGAGTTCACCGTTTACAACGTGGTGCAGGGCGAATACCCGAGCGATGACCTGACCTTCGATGCGTATCTTGTCACCGGCAGCAAAGCTGATTCCTTCGGCACTGACCCATGGATCGAAACCCTCAGGGCTTATCTGTTGAATCGCTACGAGCGGGGCGACAAGTTGCTCGGCGTCTGCTTCGGCCATCAATTGCTGGCGCTGTTGCTGGGCGGCAAAAGCGAGCGCGCGACCCAGGGCTGGGGCGTTGGCACGCACAGTTACAAACTCGCGGCGAAGGCGCCGTGGATGAGCCCGGTCAAGGAAGAGCTGACGTTGCTGATCAGCCACCAGGACCAGGTGACGTCATTGCCGGAAAACGCCACGGTCATCGCTTCCAGCGATTTCTGCCCGTTCGCCGCTTACCACATCAACGATCAGGTGCTGTGCTTCCAGGGGCACCCGGAATTCATCCACGATTATTCACGCGCGTTGCTGGATATTCGTCAGGAAGCGCTGGGCGAGCAGGTTTACACGAAAGGCATGGCCAGCCTTGAGCACGAGCATCATGGCGCGACGGTAGCGGAGTGGATGATGCGGTTTGTGGCGTACAAGCCAGAGGCGGTTAAGCCTTCCTGACCCATGCCGAGCAGCTTCACTCCCACGGTTCAATGTGGGAGCGAGACTGCTCGCGATTGGCAGCGACGCTGTTTAACCTGCAGTGCACAGTCCTACAACCAGCCCGACCGCTTGAAACTCGCCCACAAACTGACGCAACCCACCGCAATAAAACCCAGCACCCCGAAATAGCCGTAATGCCAGGTCAACTCCGGCATGTTCTGGAAATTCATTCCGTAAATCCCTGCCACTGCAGTCGGAAACGCCAGAATCGCCGCCCACGCAGCGAACTTGCGCTGCACTACGCTCTGACGCGAGGCTTCCAGTAACACGCCGATTTCGATGGTCTGACTGGCGATGTCGGCTAGCGTCGTCAAATCCTCCATCTGCCGCGTTACATGGATCTGCACATCGCGAAAGTACGGGCGCATGTTCTTGTCGATGAACGGAAAGTTGAGCCTTTGCAGTTCCTCGCCGATCTCCACCATCGGCGCGGCATAACGCCGTAGACGCACTACGTCGCGACGCAGGCTGTGAAGTTTCTGAATGTCGCGCTCATTCAACGAACTGCACAGCACGTTGTGCTCCAGTTCATCAATTTCGGCATGGATCGCTTCGCCCACTGGCTGATAGTTTTCAATAACGAAGTCGAGGAGGGCGTACAGCACGAAATCTTCGCCATGTTCGAGCAGTAGCGGACGCGCTTCACAGCGTTGCCGGACATGGGCGTAGGAGGCAGAGTGACCGTTGCGCGCGGTAATGATGTAGCCCTTGCCGGCGAAGATGTGCGTCTCGATGAATTCCAGTTTGCCGTTATGGCGGATCGGCGAATACGTCACGATGAATAGCGCATCGCCAAAGGTTTCCAGCTTCGGTCGACTGTGTTTTTCCAGGGCGTCTTCGATGGCCAGTTCATGCAGATTGAACTGGCGTTGCAGGTTATTCAGCTCTTGTTCATTCGGTTCTTCAAGACCGATCCAGACAAAGTGGCCAGGCTTTTCCGCCCAGGCCGCCCCTTCATCGAGTGTGATATTGGTGACTTTTTTTCCGGCGCTGTAAACCGCAGCAGCTACAACTCTACCCATGGTTCTGATTCGCTTCTTATGTGCAAGTGGCAGTGGCAGGCAGGTATCAGCTTAGCCTTGTCTGCTGTTTGAGAGTCAGCAAAATCGGCAGAGTTCGCCAGCAAAAGAAAACCCGCACTTGGCGGGTTTTTTCAGGCAATTTGCAGTTGCCGGTCCATCGATGCGATGCACTCGCGCATCTGCTCGCGACATTGCGCGATCAACATGGGCATGTCATCCATGCTCAACCCTGCGGTGGGAATCGCCGGAAGCGAGCGGATCAGAATTTTCCCACTGCGCCAGCGGTTAAGTCGCATGTGTTTGACGTAACTGCTGACACACACACCGGCACGATTGGCACGCCTGCGGCGATCGCCATCTGGAACGCACCTTTCTTGAACGGCAGCAGCTCTTCGCCAAGATTGCGCGTGCCCTCCGGAAACACCCAGATGGACGTGTCTTCATGCTGCAAGGTGTGAGTGGTGGTCAACATCGACTGCCGCGCCTTCTGTGCGTTGCCGCGGTCGATCAGCACGTTTCCGGCCAGCCAGAACAATTGCCCGAACAGCGGCACCCATTTCAGGCTCTTTTTGCCGATGCACACGGTGCGGCGGGGCACCACATTGCCGAACACAAACAGATCGTAGTTGGATTGATGATTGGCGATGATCACGCAGCTTTCAGGTTTATCCATCAGCGGCCCCACGTCAGTCTTTACCCGCAGCCGCAAAATGCACATGGCCGGCCACGCATAAAGGCGTGCGCACAGACGACTGTTGTCCGGATTGAACGGCCGACACAGGCCCAGTAACACGCCAAGCACTCCGGCCAGGACAAAGTGCAGGCTCATCAACAACATACGCAACACAAACAGCATCTGCAGGCCCACCAGCGCAAAAGGTGGCGCAGTGTACGGATGTGCACTGTTTTCGGCAATTGCTGGCAGGGAAACAGGAGATGGGCGATGTTTGACCGCATGTTTCCGACTCAGGTGTCAGAACCGTGCTAGAGCCGTTGTAGATTTAGCTACGAGGTATGTACGAAAAAGCCCGACGCGGATGTCGGGCTTTTCAATGATGCCGGTCAGGCTTAACCCATGTATTCCTGATCAAGGATGATCGCGTTGTCCAGGGTATCGAGCAGGCCCTTGCGTACTTTCAGTTTGGTGTTTTTGTGAGCCGTCATGTTGATCTTCTTCAACTGACGCGCCGCTGCCAGTGCCGCGCCTTGCAGCTCATCGGCGGAGACGACAACGTCAAGGAAACCTGCATCAACCGCGCTTTGCGGATTGAACATTTCGCCATTGATCACTGAACGGTGAAAGGCCGACTTGCGCAGACGATCTCGCGCAATCTCGATACCGGCGTGGTGCATGGTCATGCCGATCTGTACTTCGTTCAGGCCAATGCTGAAAGGCCCGTCGACGCCTATTCGGTAATCCGCCGACAGAAGCAGGAATGCACCCTTGGCCACCGCGTGGCCCGGGCAGGCGACGATGACCGGGAAGGGGTGAGACAGCAGACGACGGGCCAGTGTCGAGCCGGCCGTCACCAAAGATACCGCTTCTTTTGGACCCGCTGTCATTACCTTCAGGTCATAACCGCCGGACAGGATTCCCGGCTGACCGGTAATGATCACCACGGCACGATCCGTCACGGCTTGATCCAGCGCCGTGTTGAACGCAGCAATCACGTCCGGTGAGATTGCATTGACCTTGCCATTGCTCAAGGTCAGGGTCGCGATACCGTCTTCGAGATGGTAGGAAATCAACTCACTCATGACGCATTCCTTGTATGAAAGTTGAGGCAGACGTTACCCACCGCAGCAGGCCAGGTAAAGCGCCGTGACTGACCCGCCAGTCACCCTTTTCCCACGCGCCGCGTGTCGCCAGCCTTGTCTGCGGTGTTTCGCCTTCTATATAGAAGAAGACGCAGAGCCGGAGATTGGCAGGTTTGCCATGGCGCACGGCTGGCAAGATCATCTGAATCCCTAACCGCATGAAAATTCTGCAAAAAAAATTTGCCATCAGAAAAGCTTTCGACTACATTAGCGCGCCTCGACAGACAGAAGATGTTTGTAGAGATACGGTGAAGTGTCCGAGTGGCTTAAGGAGCACGCCTGGAAAGTGTGTATACAAGAAATTGTATCGAGAGTTCGAATCTCTCCTTCACCGCCAAATTCGATGTAACCAAAACCCTTGATTTCGAAAGAAGTCAGGGGTTTTGTGGTTTTTGGGGTCTGAAAATACTGTGTCTAAAAGTGCGGTTCGGGCATTTCTGAAGTTCATGTAGGACGCGTGAATCTCTTGTCGGAAGCAGGGCGGGAAGACCAGATACGCCGGGGCGTTCAGGGGATTCTGTCGCTCACGGATGCGCGGTTGCAGGAGGGTTTCCATATCTCGCTCAGGGGTACAGAATGACCCGATACCCGGCAATGGCCGATCCCTCAGTCTGGAATGAGTGCGTGCAGTTATGCAGGAGTTCACCATGAAGCAGGCAGAGCTGGAAAAGATCCACGTCGAGATCGTCAAGCTAATGGCCCAGCAGCGCAAGCTAAACGCTGAAGCGGGCAAGATGACTCGTGAGACCTTTTGGTATCCGGTCGCTGTCGCGACAGGTTTGATTGGCACGGTGGCTACCGTTACGGCCGTATTGATCAAGCTTCTGTAGAACAGGTTTTCACCCCGACGCAATTTGCATGCTCACTCGAACGGAATCGAACACCATGCCATTTCTCATCGCAATCTATCGCCTCCTGGCCCTGTCCTTTACGGCCACGCTGATGTTCTTCGTTTCCTCTTCGGCCATTGCATCCGCCCCGGAGCCTTACCCAGACGCCAATGCCAGCGACCCTGCGAAGCTCGGTTGGATGATCGGTTCTCCACCTCCCGCCGAGCGCACCGTGCGTTTTGATGACGGCAGCTATTTTCGGTTTCCGGCGATGCGCTGGAGTGTCTCGAATTTTCGTCAGCTCATGCCGACAATCAATGTATCGCGAGGGCTCGGCGCGCCCACGTCGTTGAAATCCGTATTGCGCGAAGACATCGACGCCATCACCTTCACACCGCTTGGGGCAACGTCAACGATGACGTGGGAGCAGTCCCTGCCCGCAGCTTACACCGACGGTATCGTGGTGATGCACCGCGGCCAAGTCGTCTACGAGCGCTACTTCGGGGTATTGAAACCGGAAGGGCACCATGCGGCGATGTCGGTCACCAAATCCGTGGTCGGTACGCTGGGCGCGATGTTGGTGGCTGAGGGGCGAATCGATGCGGATAAGCGGGTTGTCGATTATGTTCCCGAGTTGAAGAACTCCGCGTTCGGCAACGCGACGGTGCGCCAGGTTCTCGACATGACTACAGGCCTGAAATACAGCGAAGACTACGCCGACCCTAACGCCGAGGTCTGGGCGCACGCCAACGCCGGCAATCCGCTGCCCAAACCGGCGGACTACACCGGTCCTCGCAGCTACTACGAATTCCTGCAGAGCGTTCAGCCCCAGGGTGGGCACGGCGCTGCATTCGCCTACAAGACTATTAACACCGACGTGCTCGGGTGGGTGATCGCGCGGGTGACGGGGCGTAATGTCGCGCAGTGGTTGTCCGAGCGCATCTGGAGTCGGCTCGGGGCGGAACAGGATGCCTACTTCAGCGTGGACTCCATCGGGACGCCGTTCGCGGGCGGCGGTTTGAACGCGGGCCTGAGGGACCTCGCAAGGTTTGGCGAGATGCTGCGCAATGATGGCCGAGCCAACGGCCAACAGATCGTGCCTCAATCAGTCATCGACGATATCCGTCGGGGCGGCGACAAGCAGGCATTCGCAAAAGCGGGTTATGACCTGCTCAAAGGCTGGAGCTATCGATCGATGTGGTGGGTAACGGACAAGGAGGGCGGAGCTTTCATGGCGCGCGGGGTCCATGGGCAGCGCATCTATGTGGACCCGGATGCCGAAATGGTCATTGTGCGGTTTGCCTCACATCCTGTTGCGGCTAATGCCGCTAACGATCCGGTTACCCTGCCGGCTTTCGAAGCACTGGCTCGATACCTGAAGTCGTTGCCCTGATGCATCGAAGGTCTTGGCATTTTGAGCGTTCCACTCGTCGGCAGATGGATTTCATGAACCACAAGTCCGGTAATGACCGGCTAGTCTCAAAATTCTTGGTGATCGGTATTTTTCGGGCAAATCGGGCTTGCCGGTGCCGATCGCGTTTGAGGGGTGTAGATATGGCTCATCCGTATAACGAAGATGACGGGGCAGAATTTCCGATCAACAACTGCGTTCAGTGTGGGCAAACCGAATACGTGGCTAGTTTTGGTGAAGATAAGATCAAAGTCGGCAAGATGAAATCCATGGTCAGCCGCGGGCCGAAGTCGAAGTTCATGCCCAAGGTGGCGGCTCCGGTCAGGAAGTGATGAAGCCCACTGGTAGAACCCCGTCATCGAACGGGGTTTTTTATATCTGGCGGATTATTTTCACCACACGGTATTTTGCGGAAACTTTCACAAAGTTTTCACAGGGTGAGCCGTAATCTCAGCTCATCCGTTAGAAAGCAATACCCTAGCCCGTCTCCCCAGCGGGCTTTTTTTTGCCTGTCATAAAACCTTTCCCCTGATTGCTGTCCAAACGTCGCCGATGGTTGAGTCAGCGCGTCTGGATTTTCTCTGTTCCTGACAATCAACCTCGATCCCTTTTTTGATTTGCCCAAATTTTTTGAGGTTCTTGTCATGCGTTTAACTCTGCCTGCACTGGTTTTGGGACTGATGGTTGCTCAAGGTGCACTCGCTGCTGGCGACGGCACAGCCGCGTTGGGTGGTGGTCTGGGCGGTGCGTTGGGTAACGTCGTCGGCCATAACATGGGCGGCAGCACCGGCGCGGCGATTGGCGCGGGCGTTGCAGGTGCAGCCGGTAGTGCAGCTACCGCACGTAAAGGCAGCCGTACGAAAGCGGCGATCGGCGGTGGTGTTGGCGCGGCGGGCGGTTCTGTAATTGGCAACAGCCTTGGCGGCAAGACAGGATCCACCATCGGTGCTGGCGTAGGCGGCGCACTGGGTGGCGGCGTCGGTAGCAACCTGTCCAAGGGCCATAAGCGCCACTGATCCGATTGATGGCCAGCTGCCATAATTTCGTCATTCGTTTTGAGTGGTTTCGATCAGGCAGGTGCTAGACTCCGCTCATCCGTAGTGCGTTCTTCCCCCCGACGCGGAATTAGAGGTTCATATCATGCGTTTGACATTGTCCACGTTGTTTCTGGGACTTTTGGTCGCTCAAGGTGCAATGGCGGCCGGCGATGGCACGGCTGCAGTAGGCGGTGGTATCGGCGGTGCATTGGGTAACGTGGTCGGCCAGCAAATGGGCGGCAGTACCGGTGCAGCAATCGGCGCAGGTTTGGGCGGCGCAGTAGGCAGCGCAGTTGGCGCGCCTAAAGGCAGCCGTACCGCAGCGGCCGTCGGCGGTGGCTTGGGCTCGGCAGGTGGTTCGGTAATCGGCAACAGCATTGGCGGCTCCACTGGTTCCACCATTGGCGCAGGCCTTGGCGGCGCGGCAGGTGGCGCAGTCGGTAATAATCTGGGCACCGACGATCGCAGTTCCCATTCTGGCAACGGCCACAAGAACAAGTACAAGAAGAACAAGCACAAAAACAAACACCATTGATTTGATCCCGAATCAACTGAAACCCGGCCAAGCGCCGGGTTTTCTGTATCTGTCGCCAGCCCGCAGGAACGATTGGCCGCCGGGCGCCTCGAACTTAATACATCCCGGTATTGATTGAGGCTTGTCATGACTCCTGAAACCGAAGGCAAAGAAGAAAAAGGTCCAAGTGGACTACCGTTTATCAATGATCCCGGTAACGAAGATCCTGGTTCGCTGATGGATGACGCCACCGTGCCGCTCAATGACTCTGATGATGCGGGCGACGTGGGTAATCTCGAATATGAAGAGGAAGATGAGGACGAGGATGAACAGTGAGGCAACTGCGTCATGAACCTGGCCGGCGGGAGAGCGTTTCCGATCGGCCCTGATCACCGCAGGCTCTCGTCCTCGAACGTTGTGAGAGGTGCATATGAACACTGATCCTGAAGACACAGACGTCGATGACACACCGGAGTATCCACTACCGTCTCCAACCGATTCGCTAAGCCGCGACCAGCGTCCACCGGATGACGAACCTGGCATCGAGCAAGTGCCGAACGAGGATGTCCGGCGTACAGATAGAGATAGCCAGGCTGATCCCGGTAATCCGGATATCGCAGAGGAAGAAGGTTCTAAGGAACCCCGTTGAGCGGTTGCCATTGGTCGGGCGAAAGGCACCTTTGCGATGCGAACGCTGCCGAACATTCAGGTAAGCAACTCTATCAAGGAGACGCACCATGATCAGATCAACCCTCACGGCCATCACTGTGGCTGGCTTGTTATCCGTAAGCTCGGCTGCGGTATTCGCTCAATCCGCCGGCACTGGCGCACCCGTCGACAAAGGTGGAGCAGCGCCCTCCACCGAAATGGAAGCGGGTTCTGGCAGTGGCAGTGGCAATGCGTTGCCGCCTGGCAGCATTGACAGCGGTAATAGCGGCGACGCCAGCGGGAGGAGCACCAGCCCGGGGACTGGAAGCGGATCCATGAGCGGTGGCAGTTCGATGGGGAACGGTACTGACGGTGGGTCTGGCGATACCGGTAAAGCAGGGATGAGTAGTGGCAAGAAGGGGAGTTCGGGTACACCGGCTGGGAGTAAGGATGGGGCTGGTGGTTGATTGCAGGTTCCGGATTCATAAATACGCCCAGCTAATGCTGGGCGTTTTTCATGATTTACTATGATCGACTATAGCAACTGGTAGTGATATTCATCTGCCCATCTAGAGCGCATTCATAATTTCTGTAACGTCGCTATGGACAGTGCCCTGTAGTGGATCGAGATATCATGCTTTGTCACTAAGGTTTTCCGAGGTTTTATCTGATTTTATCCACTGCATGAAAAACTCTTCCTGTTCTTTTGGCTTGTTTGTCAAATCGCGTTCCTCATAATCGAATATATAAACCAGGTCAGCGAGCTCTGCACTTTTGCCCAAGACTAGCTCATATGCTTTGAGTCCGAGGGTCATTTGGGAGGACATGCTGGATGGGTGGACGTTGATTTTGGAACCTTTGCAAAGAAATAGAATGTCAGGATGGTCTTCACGCACACGTCCAAAGCATTTGTAGAAGTTTCGGTCGCTGTAGCTTTTGCTGTAGCCATTCTTCCTGGTGAACATGATGGATACTGCAGAGCTCTCACAGACGAGTTGCGCATCCTCCTGCTGTCCGTCGACATTAATTTTTACATGAACGAGGTTTATCATTTTTTTATTTCCCTGCTTGGAGTTAGGACTGAGGTCTCAATATCACGCAATGCTCCGTAAGTGGGCGGTGGCTCAATGAGTATTAATGGCTCAGTGGCCAGGAGGCTAGCCAATAGGTTTCTGGATGCTGGGAAGTTTGGCGCCAGTATTAGTGGAATAGGTATTGCCGTGG
Source organism: Pseudomonas sp. Ant30-3 (assembly GCF_000690905.1). Taxonomy (GTDB): domain Bacteria; phylum Pseudomonadota; class Gammaproteobacteria; order Pseudomonadales; family Pseudomonadaceae; genus Aquipseudomonas. Next base: position 25,420 of record NZ_JMCL01000055.1, read on the forward strand.
AGCAATTGGTGGGATTGCAGATGGGCAGAGGGCAATCGACGACCGACATAGGGCACAGGTATGGCTAGACCCTTTTTGGCTCGTTTCGCACATCATATGTCTCTTTAAATTTTGCTATATATGAAGATCTGGATAGCCCAGTAACAGATTCGTACCACTTATAATAAAATTCTCTTTGTAGATTTATATCATTCGTAAGGTCCGTATCCTCGTAGTCAAAGATTCTTACGAGATTTTCCGTGTCCGTTCGCTTGCCCATTGTTACCTCGTATGCCACTAGCCCTGCGGACATTTGTGAGGACATTGTCGATGGGTAAACGTTTCTCTTAGCGCCTTTGCACAGAAATTTTATATTGGGATAGTCGGCTCTCAATAAACCGAAAGATTCGAAGCAATCATGTGATGTATAAATTTTACTTTTTGTATCGCCGATAATTAACCTCAGTTCAGCAGTCGTTCGATGCACCTCTATCAAGGCGGGTTCGACAAAGCCCTCGGTGTGGATGAAGATTTCGCATTTTTTCATTGTGGTTGGCTCGGTGATTTATCCGATTTAATCCACTGCATGAAAAACTCTTCCTGTTCATCTGGATTGTTTGTTAAGTTGTTTTCCTCGTAATCAAATATATGAACCAAGTCAGCCAGCTCGGCAGATTTCCCTAAAATTAATTCGTAGGATTTTAGGCCTAATGTCATTTGGGACGACATGCTGGACGGATGCACATTTAATTTGGCCCCTTTGCACAGGAAGGAGATGTCAGGGTTGTCTTCTCGCAGCTGTCCGAAGCATCGATAAAAATCACTATCAGCGTAGGTCTTTATTGTCCCAGCTTGCCTCGTAAACGAGATGGATACTGCGCTGTTGTCACAAATCAGCTCAGCAGGTTATTTTTTGCCTGCTTTGCTGATGGTTACATGAAGGGTGGCTATCAGTTTTATTCTCCCGTTCATTGATGTCAAGTAGCAAAAATCTTTATTGTTTTCATGAAAATACTACGTTCATCAGTCGGTCAACGAATCGATCCACTTGTTGTAGAAATCTCCTTGTTCTTCAATATTATTTGTAATGTTTTCATCCTCGAAATCGAAGATTCGAACAACATCCTCGGATTCAGCTGGTCGGCCCAGAACCATTTCATATGCCACTACTCCAGCAGACATTTGCGAGGACATTCTCGATGGGTACACATTCAATTTTGAGCCCTTACATAAAAATTTAATATTGGGAAATTCTGCTCTCAGCATGCCAAAGCAGATAAATAAGTCGCCTGCGGAATATGATTTCGTTATGCCGCACTCCATTCTAAAAACCAGAGACAGTTTTTGCCGGTCGCATTCGATCTGTGCTTTTTTAATTACACCCTCGACTACTATTGATATATCTAATGACCTCATTATTGATTCCTTTTCCAGTTGGGAGTTGAATAGCCTTTATAGCTGCCGTCTTCGTACACCGGAGTCGCGCCTAAGATGTCTGGGCTATCAATGCCTCCGGGTAAAGCAATTTCAACCTCGCGCTTATGAGGTGATAGTGGTCCAAGTTTTTTATTTACATCGATTCCACCAATATTTTTTAATGCATATACGTAACCATCATCAATTCCATGACCTGTAGCGAATTTTTTTGCTTCCTCTGCTGAAATCGAACTGCTAACGAAAAAGCTTGGTGGATCGGTGTTGTCCTTAGCGTGTAATAAAAGATCCATGCTCATACCTCGAGGCTGAAAGCCAATATCGAATATTTCTGACGGCTCTCGCGAGTCTCCCCGAAATAAATACTTATTTTTGGGTTTCGGATTCGGCGCAGGGGTCCTAGGCAAACCCTCATCAACCTTAGCCGTCCCCGCCGGATCTTCAACTCCCTCAGTCTGCTTACACTTCCCAGTACCTGGGCACTCAGCCAACCCCAACGGATCAACCCACCCCGTCGGATTCCGCGTGTACTGGTACTGATTCAGCCCCCCCGCCAACCGAGTCGGATCCGGGGTCAGGAACCGGCCGACACTTGGATCATAGTAGCGATGCCGGTTGTAATGCAGGCCGCTCTCAGCGTCGACGTATTGGCCTTGAAACCGCAGTGGCTGGTCGAGGATCTGGCAGGTATCGCGGTTGAGGCGGGTGAGGCGGCCGTAGGCGGTGTATTGGGCGGCCCAGACGATTTCGCCGCTGTAATCCGTCAGTTCTTGCGGTGTGCCGAGGTGGTCGAGTTGGTAGTAAAACGGGCAGGCTTTTTTCGGGCCTTTGCCGTCGAGCATGGCCAACGGGCGGAAGGTGCCGGGCTCGTAAACGTAGCTGCGGTAATGTTCGCGACCGCTTTCAGCGACGAGGTTGTCGCCTTGCCAGAAGAATTGGGTCCTGTGCCCGTCAACGGTTTTGCTGATGCGCCGGCCAAACGCGTCATAGCGGTAACTTGCGCTGCGACCATCGGGAGTGGTGACGCCGATCAGCCGGTGCTGGCTGTCGTAGCGGTATTCGGTGACGAGTTTTTGCGCGGTGCCGCGGCGTTCGCGGATGAGGTTGCCGAAGGCGTCGTAGTCGTAATGACGGTCGCCTTGCATCAGCAGGCGGTTGCCTTTGACGGTGGTCGGGCCGGAGCGGTCCTGCATCAGCAGGTTGCCAGCGGGGTCGTGGGCGAAGCTTTCGGGCTGTTGATCGCGGCTGTGACGGACTCGGATCAGGCGGTTGAGCGGGTCGTATTGGTAGTTGCGCTGGCCGTGTCGGGTGTCGGCAATGTGCTCGAGATTGCCGTTGTCGCTGTAGGCATAATCCCGGCGATACAGCGATCGCTGGTTTTGGCTGACAGCGTGAGCCCGCAAACGGCCCTGATCGTCGTAGGCGTATTCGCTGAGCAGCAAGCCTTGCTGGCGGGTTTTTTCGCGACCCGCGACGAACGTGTGTGAACTCAGGCGCGCGCCGTTGAGATCAATGCCCGTCAGCGCACCACCTTTGGCGTGCTGATAATCCAGTTTGCTGCCATCCGGCAGGCGCATCCGCTTGAGCTGGCCACAGGCGCCGTAGCCGTAACGCAGCGTGCCCCAACCTTGATGCTCTGTGATCAACCGATCCTGCAGGTCATACTCAAATTCCAACGGATGGTCATAACCGTCATTGACGCCGACCAAGCGACCCAACCCGTCGTAGCGATAGGTAACCTTGATCCCATCGGGCAAGGTTTTAACCAGCAGACGCCCCGCCGCATCCCGCTCATACGCCGTGACCAGAACCGAACCGTCATCACCAAACTCGGTTTTTTCCAGCAACTTCCCGTTCAGGTCGTACGCATACGCAGTGCGCCGCCCGTCAAAACCGATCTCCTGTCGGATCAATCCGCCGGGCGTGTAGTCCAGCTGATATTTTTCCCCGGATTCGTTCTCGATTTCCGTCAGCAGCAGCTGCGCGTTGTCGTACCGATAGTTGAGCTGGGTGCCATCGGGATTGATGCGCCGGCTGACCAGGTGCAGATCATCGGCATATTCATAGCGGGTGAAGCGGCCCAGTTCATCGCGCTCACCGGTGATCTGGCCGTAGGCGTTGTAGCCGTAAGCGCGACTGGCGCCTGTCGGCAATGTCGTCTGCAGCAGTCGGCCAACGGCGTCCCACTGGTAGCGGGTGACGCCGCCGTGTTCGTCCTGCCGGGTTGTCTGGCGCCCCAGCAGATCGTAGGAAAACCGCCGCACGCCGCCATCCGGCAGGGTTTCTTCGACCAGTTGCCCCAGATCGTTCCACACCAACAGATGCCCGCTGGTGTCCGGGTAACGAATGGTGTGCAGCTGCCCTTTGTCGTTGTAGTAATAGCGGGTGACCTGACCGTCCGGGTCGATCGCCTCGGTGACATCGCCCTGAGCATTGCGCTCATATGTCCACACCGCTTTGCCGCGATAGCGCGCGTGCAGGAAACCGTTGCGATACTCGTAGGACGTTGGGTCGTCGTCCGGCGGAATCAGGGCTTCCAGACGTCCGACGTCGTCGTAGCGGTATTCCGTGATGGCGCCGAGCGCATCTTGCTCGGCGATTAGCTGACCCTGATCGTCATACGCCTTGAGCTGCTCACCGCCATCCAGCCCGACCCGGCGCACCAGCCGCGCCCGATCATCGTGTTCATAGACTTCTTCGCTGCCGTCACCATTGATAACCGTGACACTGCCGGCGTCATCCCAGACATAACGCGCTTCCATCTGCGCAAACGACGCCCAATGCCGGACACATCGCACCGCCTTGCCGGACTTTTCCCACTCCCAGAAGAAACTCGCCCCACCGGCCAGTTGCCGCTGCAGGATGACGTGCTGATCGTCGTAGTCGTAACGCTCGCTCTCGCCGAGCGCGTTGGTCGCCTGGATCAGCCGATGACAGGCGTCGTAGCGGTAGGAAACCAGCGTCTGCTCGGTCTGCCAGGCCTCATCCAGACTGACCGCCGGCACGAACACCTGATAGTCGACCGCGATCAAATGGCTGCGCTCATAACGCAACAACAGCGCCCGGCCCGCGCCGTTATCCAGGCGCTGAATGCGGTCCTGACGATCACGCGAAAGACGCAAGCGGATGCCGTACGCATCGCTGATCGCGCTCAATCGGCCGTTGTGAAAGTGATAAAAGCGCGGAACGTCACCGACCTGCGCCAGGATCAGTTCTTCGCCCGAATCCCCCAAATAAATCGCCGCGCGCGACAGACTGTTGTGAATCGCCGGCCGTTCAGCGCTGGGCAGCGGAAACGTCGTACGGCGGTTTTCATGGTCGATCCAGATGACCGAATCGCCGGCCATCTCCAGCCGATGCGACAGCGAATGACTCCAACCAAACCCCAGCCCGCAATCGATCTCGACGGCACTGGTGCGGTAGAGCCGGGTGAAGTCGAACGGCAACACACCGTCCAAGCTCCCATCAACCAGCGTCAGCAGTTCCTCGCCGGTAACCATCGAAACCGGACACTTGTTGGTCGCGGTTTTATCAGCAGACTCGGCACTGTCGCCGTTAGGATTTTTCGCCTGATCCGGCGCGTTGTCGCGCTCTTCAACCCGGCCAAGACGTGTTTGCGCTGCGGATTTTTCACGAGCAATTGCAACCGGATTGCGGACCTCAATCGTCGGGCTGCCGCGAGGGGTGATGTGCAGTGGAACCACCGGCGAAGGCTTGATCGGCGCATTGCGCGCGCTGACCATCAGTGGTTTGAGCATGCTCGCGTGCGGCGCAAGTTCCGACTGCGCTGTCAGCTCTGCAAGACGCAAACCCGCGGCCGCCAGCCATTTTCGTGCTCTGTCCGATTTAACCCGGTTCAGCACCTTGGCGCTTATTCCAAGCTTCAGGCCCGTAGGACCCGTGAGCGCCACCAGCAGGAAACTCACCAGAATCTCTGTGCGAATTTCCGCCACGACTTCAGCGATGAATTGCGGCGGCAGCATCCGCAACCAACTGGTGAAGGCCGCCAGATGGATGAACATCAACGGTTCGTCGCTTAACACCAGCAGCACTTTGGCAATGGCATCGGCGGGGACATTCAGGAGTGCTTCGAGCTCCTGTTCGGTCAGATACTCAAGCAGCTTTTCGCTATTGGCCTGCAGGTCCGCCATCAGTGCGAAAACCTGCTTTACGTCACTCCACAAACCCAGCAGCGACTTCTCGAAACAGTTCCAGTCAGCCTGTTGCAGGATGCCGTAGCGCCGAACGAAGCCCGCTTCGGAAAACTCCCGC
>NZ_JMCL01000056.1 GCF_000690905.1 Pseudomonas sp. Ant30-3
TTAGCTTTCATAGTGACCTCAAGGATGAGCGAGAAAAACACTCGCTATGCTAAAGAAACTGAACTGCCAGTTAACTGACCTGAACACTACATTTCTGTCAGTTTTTGAAATAAATCACGGCGTCGAAGCGACGCCGTTTGTAACCGGGATTAATTACGAAAAACCTTGAAAGGAGGATGTTTACTGATGGTTTTCTGAAAGCATTAGCTTGTGTTCGCGTTGCATTTGGATCAAAACGTCATCGACGATTTTGTCGTGCTTTTCCATCCAGGCGAGATGCTGTTGAGTTGTCATTGATGCGTCTGGATGATCGTTATGGAGCTCCTTCATAATCTCGCCAAGCATTTTCATGTGCTCTGCCATGTGCACATGGCGTTGGCCCGCAGGGGCTTTTTCGGCTTGAATCAGAACGGTTTCCGCTTTATTACGCATGCTTTCCATGCGCTCCATCACTCGGTCTCCGCCGCCCTCAGCCCATGCCGAGGCCGAGACGAATATTGAGCTCACAAAAAACAAAGTTTTGAGGTAGTTCATGGGGCTGCTCCTTAGTGGAAACATTGTCCGGCTCCTTTAAAATTTTCGTGCTGGAGAGTCGGATGAGCACTTGAAGGTGTTCATGTGGAAACCCTAGACAACGCTTGCTGACATCTACCTGAAGCCAGAATTACATTTCTGTCAGTTTCTGGTTGGATGGGCTAATTCGTTGCAAACTCAGCCCCCTCATCACTTTTAGAGCCACTCCAATGAGACTTCTGGTTGCTGAAGACGAACCGAAAATAGGTATCTACTTGCAACAGGGCCTTACTGAGGCTGGGTTCAACGTTGATCGTTTCACCAATGGTACGGAGGCCCTGCAACACGCCTTGAGCGAAGCGTATGACCTGCTGATTCTGGACGTCATGATGCCCGGTCTGGATGGGTGGGAAGTGCTTCAGAAGGTGCGTTCGGCAGGAAAAGATGTACCGGTGTTATTTCTGACTGCGCGAGACCGTGTTGAAGATCGCGTTAAGGGGCTTGAGCTCGGAGCGGATGATTACCTGATCAAGCCCTTCGCATTTTCTGAATTGCTGGCCCGCGTCAGAACACTACTGCGTCGCGGTAATGGCGCGCCCTCGCCAACCAGTATGAAACTGGCCGATCTAGAGGTGGACCTGCTCAAACGCAGGGCCATTCGGGGAGGTAAACGCATAGACCTGACGGCCAAGGAGTTTGCGCTGCTGGAACTTCTGCTCCGTCGCCGAGGCGAAGTGCTGCCGAAGTCGCTCATCGCCTCGCAAGTTTGGGACATGAATTTCGACAGCGATACCAACGTAATCGAGGTTGCGGTGCGCAGGCTCAGGGCGAAGATTGATGACGACTTTGAGGTCAAGCTGATCCACACCTCACGTGGTATGGGCTACATGCTTGATGCACCGGATCCGGAGTCAAAATGAACCGCCTATCCCTGACTACACGCATGAGCCTGATGTTCATGCTTGCGGTAACAGCTGTGCTCACTGTCGCCGGAGTCAGCTTTAACCACCTCAGCCGGCATCACTTCAAAATGCTGGATCAGCAGGCCCTGAACGAAAAGCTCCACTCAACACAGAGAATGTTGGGAGAGCTGAAAAGCATCGATCAATTCGGCGATTTTAAGCCTGAGCTGCAGGCGTTGCTCGGAGCTCACCGTGATCTGACTGCCCTAATTATAGATGGTGACGGTAGAATACTTTTCGCTGATCCAGGGCCAGTAAATGTTCCGGAGGAGTTCCGCACGACGACAAACAACAATGTCTGGGAATGGCAAGACCAAGAGCAGATGTTCCGTGGCTTGACGGCACCAGCGATAGTGACTGGTCAGGACAAACCGCTGACCGTCATCTTGATCTTTGATGTTACTCAGCATATGTCCTTCTTCGAGACGCTTCAGCGATGGTTCTGGATAGGGCTGGTGATCAGTGCGCTCGTCAGTGCAGGGCTGGGGTGGATGGTTGCACGTAGCGGCATGCGTCCTATCCGTCAGGTCACCATGGTCGCGGCCTCGATGTCCGCCAAATCACTCAAAGAACGCATCCCTTTAGCACCGGTTCCAAAAGAGCTTCAACAGATGGTGTCGTCATTCAACGCGATGCTGTCCAGGCTGGATGATGCTTTTGTCCGGCTATCAAATTTCTCAGCAGACATTGCTCACGAACTGCGTACTCCGGTCAGTAATCTGATGACCCATACCGAAGTGGTGCTCTCTAGAAAAAGGGATATCGAGGACTACGAAGACAATCTGTATTCGAATCTGGATGACTTGAAGCGTATGTCGCGGATGATTGATGACATGCTCTTTCTGGCTAAATCTGACAACGGTCTGATCACGCATGAGAACAAACCGATAGACCTATTGGAGGTCGTGGAGAAGCTGCTCGAGTACTACCGTCTGCTAGCCGATGAGCGTGGTATCAACCTTACGGTTTCAGGAAGAGGAAGTGTCTGGGGCGACGTTTTGATGTTGCACAGAGCCATCTCGAATCTGCTTTCTAATGCGCTGCGGTACACCCCGGAGGGGAAGACCATCAATGTCGATATCCAACAAAAAGGGATGTCGACATTGGTAGTCGTGGAAAACCCTGGAGAAACCATTGCGTCCGAACACCTTGAAAAGCTTTTCGATCGATTTTATCGCGTGGATCCGGCGCGGCGCGAAGGGAGCCCCAGCAACGCTGGACTGGGGCTCTCGATTACGCGATCGATCATAGAAGCCCACGAAGGCAAGATCTGGTGTACCTCAGCCAATCGAAAAACAGCCTTCCATATGGAGCTCCCTAGTGCCGGACTGAAACGTGCCTAACCTTTTTCAGACGCTGCATCGGAGCAAAGGTAGCGGCCTTTGCTCCTAGGAGGATTGACCAACAGGTTTCAGAGAGGAAGCCAAGATAACGAACATCGTGAAAGTAAAAGCCACGATGACGACCCTCAATCTGGACCAGAGAGCACGCGCAAAGCTTACTGAAATGTAATCGAACAGTCGGCAGTCATGTGGCATCGTGTCCTAGGCTCTGTACGTAAACCCAAGAAATACGATTTTCTGTAAAATACACCGCCATTAAAGCCAGGAGGCCAAGATGGCAAAGCGGTATGAACTCCCCGACGCAGCCTGGGATCTGGTTGCAGATATCTTCACCAAAAATCAGCGCACCGGGCGCCCTCGGGCCGATGATCGCCTGATGCTAAACGGTATTCTCTGGGTGCTTTGCTCTGGCGCAGCCTGGCGAGACATGCCCGAACGATTCGGCCCTTGGTCAACGATCTATCAACGGTTCCGGGGATGGCGTGATTGCGGAGCTTTTGATCAGATGCTCAAGCGTCTTCATATCCGATTGAATGAGCAGGGTTTGATTGACTTGGAAACATGGATGATCGACTCCACTGCCGTACGAGCAACCCGGGCCTCATCAGGTGCCGGGAAAAAAGGGGATTTGAAGAACCGCAAGACCACGCGCTCGGGCGCAGCCGGGGTGGCCTGACGACCAAGATTCACATGCTGTGCGACGCCAATGGTGTGCCTCTGCGTTTCCTGTTGTCAGGCGGACAAGCCAGCGATATAGCCTATGCCCAACCGCTACTCGATCAGGCTTGCATACCCAGCCTGCGCGGTCGCCCACGCAAGCGTTGCCGCTGGTTGCTGGCTGACAAGGGTTACGACGCTGAAGCGCTGCGCCAGTATTGTGATCGTTATCGCATGCAGCCAGTCATTCCGTTGCGAAGCATGAAGCGCAAAACCAAGCCAGGATTGCCTCGACTTTTTGATCGCCCCAAATATCGGCAGCGCAACATCATCGAACGCATGTTTGGCTGGCTGAAGGAGAACCGTCGCATCGTGACGCGCTTCGACAAGCTCGCAACAAGTTTTGCGGCGATGGTCTCATTGGCCTGCGCTATGCGGTGCTTGCGACAATACTTTACGTACAGAGCCTAGCTCTATAACGCGGTCATTCTGATCTGCTACCTCGGTTCAGTACGCGGCATACGCTTGGTATTCGCTTGTGGTTTTAACCGGAATTGAGAAGTAAAAACTAGATCTCCCCCACCCAACCTCGAACCAACAGCTCAAGCTGTGAGGAGTCTTGCATGTCACTCTTTAAAACTACCACCGTAGCTGTTGCGCTTACCGCTGGTTTGCTCTTGAGCGCGATTGCTCAAGCACATCCAAAGCTAGTTTCTTCCACTCCTTCGGAAGGCTCGACCTCCGCAGCGCCTGCCAAGATCGAGCTGCACTTCTCGGAGAACCTCACGACTCAGTTCTCAGGAGCAAAACTGATCATGACCGACATGCCTGGCATGCCGAACTCTCCAATGGGCGTTAAGGCTGGTGTCGCAGGCGGCGACGATCCGAAAATGATGGTTATCACGCCTGCCGCTCCGTTAACCACGGGTACTTATAAGGTCGAATGGCGGGCGGTCTCTTCTGACACTCATCCCATCACAGGCAACTTCTCTTTTAAAGTGAAATGATCCATGAGCGACTCAATCAACATAGCCCTTCGCCTCGCTCTTTATTTAGACCTGATGCTGCTGTTTGGATTAGCAATTTTTGGCTTGTATAGCCTTAGGGGAAAAGAGCGGGTATCCGGCACGGTCTTGAACTTTGAGTCGCTCCTTTTCGGTACAGTAGTTATTGGTGTGCTTATGTCCCTTGCCGCTATGCTGTTACTTGCGAAAGCAATGAGCGGTGTCTCAGAACTCACTGAGCTTCATCGCCATATTTTTGAGATGGTTATCACTGGTACCGACGTCGGGCTCACTTGGATGGTCCGAATAGCAGCCCTTGTGCTGGCAGGTATTGCCGTCACACTTAACAAACGCTTTCCCACCCTCAGCCTATGGGCGGTTACAGTCCTTGGTGCTATTGCTCTCGCTACCCTAGCGTGGACAGGGCATGGCGCGATGGACGAAGGCAATCGTCGTTATATACATTTCACTAGCGATATATTTCACCTTTTGGCCGCCGGTGGCTGGATGGGGGCTCTGGCCGCATTCGCTTTACTGCTGCGCACGAAGATTCTAAATGGCGAACAAGAGGTACGAATTCTCTCCCGAGTTCTTACCGGGTTTGAATCAGCGGGTGCATTGATCGTAGTGAGTCTAGGTATTACGGGCATAGTAAATTATCTTTTCATTGTAGGTCCAACATTGGACGGGATAACGTTTACTACTTATGGCGTGCTACTTTGTTTGAAAATTTTACTATTTGCAGCGATGATTGTATTAGCTACGCTGAACCGTTTTCACTTGAGCCCACTTTTAGAACGATCGATCCAGAGCGGAGAATACACTGGCGTCGTTAATGTTTTGCGGCGCAGTATGGCCATAGAGTTCTCGGTAGCAATAATCATAGTGGGTCTAGTCGCTTGGCTAGGAACCTTGAGCCCGGAGATTGATATGAGCTCGGAGATGGATATGAGCTCGGTCCAAAATCAATAAACCACACGATGTCTACAGCTATCTGAAGCGCCTACGGCCCAAATGCGAATGGCGCCTCTCCCTCATCAGATTTTCAATCTATGGCAACCTGGAATTAGTCGCGGCGGCGTAAATCCTTTGTTGTAAAGGGGCAGCTCCTCCGGGTTGGTGTTTGCTTCTCACCTCAGCCCCCATGAATTACAATAACTCTACCTGGGTGCTAGACGAACAAAATCGGTAAACCCCCAATTTTTAATACTCGCCAGAAATAGAGGTCAGGCCACTAGGGCCAACTTTTGTTTAGGGGTGATGCCTCTGAGGGCCATATTCGGGCGCTCGTGGTTGTATGTCCAGATCCATTTCGTACCGTAGTCCTGAACTTCAGCTATCGACTCAAACAGGTAATGTCCCAGCCAGTCATAACGTACCGTGCGGTTGTAGCGCTCGACGTAGGCATTCTGCTGCGGGTTGCCCGGTTGAAATATTCCAGTCGGATGCCCCGTTTCTCGGCCCACCCAGCGAGCTTGGCGCTGATAAATTCTGGACCGTTATCGCTGCGGATCGCCAGCGGCTTTCCACGCCATTCTATGACCTGATCCAGCGCACGCACCACACGTTCAGCCGGTAGCGACAAATCAATTTCCACACTCAGGGCTTCACGGTTGAAGTCGTCAATCAGATTGAAAACCCGAACGCTGCGCCCATCCGATAATTGATCGTACATGAAGTCCATCGACCAGCACTGGTTGGTGGCCTCAGAAACGGCCAGCGGTTCGGGCTTCTCGCGCACGATGCGCTTACGCGGCTTGATTCGCAGGTTCAGTTACAGTTCGCGGTAAGTCCGGTACACCCGCTTGTGGTTCCAGCGATAGCCCTTCACGTTGCGCAGGTACAGAAAGTACAAGCCAAACCCCCAGTTACGCTGGTTATGCGTGAGTCGGATCAGGTGATCGGCGATCTCGGCGTTTTCAGGCGACAAGCACGGTTGATAGCGATAGCACGTGATGCTGACCCCGAAGGCGAGGCACGTCAGCTTGATACTGCACCGACCTGAACGAACCGCTTCCTGCGCCATCTCTCGTCGCCGCGATGGCTTCACCGCTTTTTTGCCATGGTTTCCTGGATGATTTCGGCTTTGAGGCGCTCTTCGGCGTACATTTTTTTGAAGCGCCGGTTTTCGTCTTCCAGTTCGCGCAACCGAGCCATCAGCGATGCGTCCATGCCGCCGAACTTGGTGCGCCACTTGTAGAGCGTGGCCGAGCTGATGCCGTGCTCGCGGCACAGTGGCCGAGGTAATCTTCGGGGACGCGGGGAAGGCCAAACACTGGCTTTTCAAACCCAAATCCCGTTTTTCGGGCAAAAGTCCAACTGCGATGCTCTCTACAACCCACGGCACACATCTGGTCAAAGAAATACTGATTCAGGTAGCTGGGGGCATGTCATTTTGATTCCAACCGCAGTTAAGTAGAACCATCACAAGCGGGTACGCGACAACTACCTTGAAAAACGCCGAATCTCGACTTTAAAAAGGCTCCCGCGGGTGGTGTCAAACTATGTTGTTATAGACTCATCCCGTCTTTCGAATATCGTCATGGATTGTGTCAATCTATGTTGTCAACATGGCATCCCGGCAGGTTCCGTAAATGACTGATTTTATTGACTTTCGTGTGTCAAACTATGATGTTTGGCGCCACCAGTGCTGGCGTGAACAGCCAAAAAGTCGAAACCGATCAAGTTGCTACTGCCATGAACGAAATGACCTCCACCGTGCAAGAGGTAGCACGCAATGCTGAAGAGGCCTCTGACGCCGCCGCTGCCGCAGATCAGCAGGCCCGCGAAGGTGACAAAGTTGTTGGCGCGGCTGTGGCTCAAATCGAACGCCTTGCTATCGAAGTCGGCAACTCCACCGTGGCTATGAGTAATCTCAGAGAGGGAAGCAACAAAATCGGCGGTGTGCTCGATGTTATTAAGGCGGTCGCACAACAAACCAACCTGCTCGCTCTCAACGCCGCCATTGAGGCAGCGCGAGCTGGTGAAGCTGGAAGAGGTTTTGCGGTGGTTGCCGATGAAGTTCGTAGCCTGGCACAGCGTACCCAGCAATCCACCGAAGAAATTGAAAGGCTGATCGCCAGCTTGCAAAGCGGCACTCAAGAAGTATCCGACGTTATGGAAAGCAGTCGTATATTGACTGATAGCAGTGTTGAGTTAACTCGTCGCGCCGGACCATCTCTGGAAAGTATCACCCGCACGGTGTCTACAATCCAGTTGATGAATCAGCAGATTGCCTCAGCCGCTGAACAGCAGAGCGCAGTGGCTGAAGAGATCAACCGTAGCGTGCTGAACGTGCGTGATATCTCTGAACAAACCGCTGGTGCTAGTGATGAGACAGCCGCCTCAAGTATTGAGTTGGCACGCCTAGGTCATGAACTTGACGGTTTGGTTAAGCGCTTTCGCCTATAGGCTGGTCTAAAAGCTATCCTGGAGAGGTTAAGGCTGACGATGGCGAGCAACGCATTACCCGGTGACTACACGGGAGCGTTTCACAAATTGGTTAGCGCTTTACGCAATACTCAGTAGGTTGTTCGGCAATTGAATAGGTTTCCAATCAAAACACCTGCTTCCGATGGAAACAAAAATGGTAACCAGCGTCTGGCAAAAATAACTGTTGATAACAGGTGAGTCGCTATCTGGTCTGCTGTATTGCCGTACCCAGCGGACCAGACTTGACCCAGCGCATGCTCAACAAATTATCGGAATCACCGACGCCAGCGATCAAGGACTGATCGCGTTACGGGCTTGCCAAGCGTGCGTCAGGGCCGTGATGCGCTAAGCTGATCTTGAAGGTCAAACCATGAACAAGGAATGGCGATGGATCAGCATTTTATTAACATGGGTATGATACTGATCATTTCCTGGGTCTTAACCATGTCGCTGATCATTTACGTGCTCGCCAAGTAGAAAAGCAAAGCCCCGGAGGTTCGCGGCTCCAGGGCTTCTATTTTCGCCTCCATCCCTTAATGTTTGGCGAACGTGGTCAGGAGATTACCAGCGGTCTTCGGATATTTCACTACGACTATAGGTGATTGTGTTCGGTCAGCGGGGTCTCGGGGAGAAAGTGCGGAATTCGCACGCCCTTTCAACCATCTTCTTTTCCATCCGCCGATGGCATCGTGAAATGCGATCTCATGCCCCAACTACCCGTTACCCCATATCCCACCGCTGGTGGAAACCCAGCGACTCGTCGCGCAGTCGTCGATGGCTCTCTAGCTTCCCCTCACTGGGAGAGTTGTCCGTCCCCAGCCGAGACTGGAGACTTCCGGCAATGGCAGGAGTTAGCTTCCTCAAATCGAGGGCGTTGGCCAGTTCGCAATGCGGGGCGAGGTTTTGTCATTTGAAATGTCGAAACCACTCGCTCAATCCTATCCACTGGCGGGCCGACACCTAACTTCTGAGGCTTCAGATTGCCCCTCTGTTTTATGGTGGTATGCGACCGGGCAACACGTCTTGCGTGATTAAACCAACTGCCACTTATGCGGAAGCAACTGCTCGATTTCACTCGCCCGCTGCGTCGGCAGGCGCGTGAGGACATCCTTTAGATAGGCGTACGGGTCATGACCATTCAGCCGCGCGGACTGGATCAAACTCATGATCGCCGCTGCCCGTTTTCCGCTGCGTAGCGACCCGGCGAAGAGCCAGTTCTTGCGTTTATGCCAAGCTTGGCATAAACGCAATTATCCGCAGTCGGAAATTATGTCGGGTATCCGGCAGTGGTGGCGGCGCGCCTGGCTGCCCAATAGAACAGCTGCCGGATCGCCGCCAGCCGTTGTTTCACCGAGGGGGCCGCCAGCGTTTGCGTCTGCAGCTCAAATGCAAAGGGCCCACCGCAGCCAGGCTAGGCACACCGACTGTATTGCACCAGGTCAGGAACTCCTGCACCGCGCGGGCATAGGCGCGCCGGGTGTTGGGGTTGCGGATCGTCGCCGTAAAAAACTCGAAAAAGCGCACGCCGGCGCGCTCACCCGCTTGGCTGTCAGTCATCCGCGTATTGCGGTACCAGCTGCATGTCCATAAAGGGCGATTTGCCTGGTTTATCGAACTTCTGCTGCGGGACCATCGGGTCATACCAATACAGCACCTTGCGTTCGTCTTGTGCCTTAGGGCTCTGCTCGGCGAGCGCATCTGGCATTGTGTACATGCGTTGCTGAGCGATCCAGCACCCATAAACTGAGACTACCGTACCAAGTAGTGTCAACGCCTTGAATAAAAATGATATGTATTTACTTTCAAAAGATAATCGTTACCATTAGTGCCATTATTCATACAAAAGGTGTCCATAGTGGCTCTATCGCGCATTTACCCAGCCTCTCTATCGTTGCTGGGCGTTCTGGTCGTACCTAATCTACAGGCAGAAACGGAGTCTGCTCTAACCCTACCGGCAACCGCTGTAAACAGTGAGTACAGCGAGCAGAGCTATATGTCTGTTGGCGCTGATTGAAAACTGACCCACCCTGCCGATTGAAAATTGACCCAGGGCGGATTGCTGACTTTTGTCCCAGCAATTGTGGATAAGCTTAGCAGTAGTGTCCTGGTTGAAGACGCATCGGGCCCCACCGCATGCAGGCATGCGGCAGGGTGTTTATGGTGCAGATCAAAACGGTTCATCGTCCTCGATACCCTCTTCATCCTTGCGCTTTCGTTCACGCGACTTGATCTTTGTCTGGGCGGCCAAGGTGCTGTGTTGCAGACGGTAGGACTCGTTGCCCGTTTCGACGATGTGGCAGTGGTGTGTCAGCCGATCTAGTAACGCAGTGGTCATCTTGGCGTCGCCAAACACACTCGACCATTCCGAGAAGCTGAGGTTGGTGGTGATGACCACGCTGGTGTGTTCGTACAGTTTTGAAAGCAGGTGAAATAACAGCGCGCCACCACTCTGGCTGAAGGGCAAATACCCAAGTTCATCAAGTATCACCAGGTCTGTTCGAATCAGTCCTTGGGCAATTCGGCCTGCCTTGCCATCGTACTTTTCACGCTCCAGCAGATTGACGAGATCCACCGTGGAGTAGAAGCGCACGCGTTTGTTATGCGTCGTGATCCCGGACACGGCCAAGGCGGTGGCCAGGTGTGTTTTGCCTGTTCCAGGCCCGCCGATGAACACCACATTCTGTGCGGTATCTGTGAACTCCAGGTTGGATAAAACCCTGACCAAGTGGGCGTCTGCGCTGGAAGCGCTGAAGTCGAAGCCTGCCAAATCACGATGCATGGGGAGTTTGGCCATGTTCATCTGGTGGTTCACTGAGCGCACCGCTCGATCCGCATGTTCTTGTTGGAGCAGATGCTCAAGCAGCCATTTCGAGGAGGTCGTTGAGGATTCTCCTTGCGAAGCCAGTTCTTCCCAGGCGCTGGCCATGCCATGCAGACGCAGTTCTTTGAGTTCCGCCATAAGATCACGCATTGCGGCTCTCCTCATCTGTTGTACGGAGTTGGTCATATCGGGCCGTGTTGGCAACGGGAGCCACCTTGAGTTGCAGGCTGGTTTCTACGGAAGGTGGCGGTGCAGTAGCGGTGAGTCGGGCGAGAACATTTAAGATGTGATCGGCGCTCAGACTTCCCGACTCAAGCACCAGTTCTACCGCTACCAGCACCGGGTCGAGACCGGCGATGGGCACGGCAGCCAGCACCTGCGTCATGATTCGATCACCGTTGCTGTGACGTCTCAGACCCCGTTTGAGAAGCAGCAACGGCTTTGGCAGATCGGCAAACGGCGCGCCATTGCGCAGCGCTCCGGGTTTGCGCTCGATCAGCGGGATGTAGTGTTGCCAGTCAAAGCTGACCTGATCTCGATCAAAGAGGCGCTCGTGACTGGCAATCATCGTTTCATCGGCGATGACTACAATCCGGGAAGGATACAGACGGCTGCTGACCCATTGGCCTACCCGCTCACAAGGCACCGAGTAGCGATTTCGCGCCACGCTGATCAAACAGGTGCTGGAGACGCGCACGGTGCGTTCGACGTAGCCGTCAAAGGTGGTGGGCATCGGCATCATTTCCACCCGTTCCAGCTCCAGGACTTCTGCCACCGTCAGTCCGTTGTACTGCGGGTGCAGCAGTTCGCCCCAGAGTGCACGACAGCGCTGGCCGAGCCAGGCATTAAGCTCTTCGAAGGTGTGAAACATGCAGTCTTGAGCGTCGAGCCAGATGCGTCGCCGGCTGTCTTGGACGTTCTTTTCAACGATGCCCTTTTCCCAGCCAGAGGCTACGTTGCAGAAATCCGGATCGAACAGGTAGTGCGCGCACATCACGGAAAACCGCGCATTGACCGTGCGACCCTTGCCTTTATTGACCTTGTCGACAGCCGTTTTCATGTTGTCGTAGATGCCGCGACGCGGCACGCCACCTATCTGCTCGCCGACTACGACGACCTGGCCCGGCGTCTGATCCTGGCGCACCACACCGCCCTGATCGACCGCACCCACTTGCCACGGATGTGTTGTTCGACGGTGAACACGCCGGGCGTGTAACAGCGTCGGCGCCCCAAACTGATGATTTCGCGGCTCAATGGCTGGCCTGCTGGTTTCCCCTGCCAACGCTTCGCCATACACCTCACGGGGCATGACGCATGACTCGGGGTCGAGGTGTTTCGCCATAACTTTTCTCGTAGGGACTTTCACCCTTCATCAACTGCCGGCTTGGCTGGCGCACTAAGCGTTCCATAAACCCCACCCGCCTCAAGGTGGGTGGCGCACTCAGCTAGGCGATGTCGGCGATCATTTCCACGACAACAAGGCTTCGTAATCCTCAACCGAGGATGCCGTTGGCAGGCGTAGACCTGTACAACAGGCTGCGAATGCGCGAGCAGGACATCTGTGAATTTCCCAGGCTGGCGCAGATCTATCTGCAGCACTTTCGCTTTGCTGTACTTGAATCCGCGCCGAAAGAGACGATTCACCACCGCTATCGCAGCCTTGGTCATCAACCGCACGTCGTTAGTGGGATACGGCAACTCGACCAAAGCGCCGCGGGCATACCACGCCTCCTCCGGGTTGGACATACAAACCGATACAAATGCCCAAGTAGTCAGTTTTAGCTTACTAGAGCTTTCTAGGCTGCTTCTTAATTGTTAGCTTCACTTGGCTAGACATAGGAAGGCCAAGTCCATTGGACTGAATTAGCTCCAGCCGATCCTTTTCCATGTAATTGGCGATGTCTCGCTCAGAATCCTCACTCCACACCACATGGCCTTCCCCTCTCCTGAACAGCCGGGAATTGAGGAAGCTGTCAATGTGGGCAACACGCTGCGGATCACAGGTGATGTAACCAATCGGGACGGTCGCCGCGCTCTCGTCACTGGGCTGAAAGTGGTACTGCACCACGGCCAACTGTCCAGGAATCAGGAAGATCTCGAATCGATCCTGAAGATCCGATCCTTCGAAGGCAATCCCGTTAGGTATCCGATTGTGATACATGCTGCGCATCTGGCCGAACTCCCTTTTTTCATCAAACGGGAGGATAGCGGTAATTCGGCCTTTGACGTGAGGCGCTTCACTGAGCTTCTCGGCGGTCTTGCGGCAGAAGTCGCTGAGCAATGTTCCGTTGGCAGCCCATAGCGGTACGGAGCTCGACAGCCACAATGCCGAGTGAATCTTACCCTCTGGCCAGTCCCTAGAGAGGTCTTCGAGCATCCGCCCCAAGGTGATCCGGTTGTTGTTGTCGTAAACCGGCCCGATCATGGCCCTGGTGTCCTGGCTGCCGTAGCCAGTCCTGCGTTCCTTGTGATCGATCAGCCACGTGTTGATATCCAGACCTCGATCATCCAGATAGCGTGTCAACACGTCATCGCCGAACTCCTCGCAATAGGCTTGGGGAGTCATGCCGCCCTTGGGCATGCGCAGGCTGTTGAGATAGTCGGAAATCTTGGCTTCAAGCTCCATGCTCAAGGGGCGCTGGCGAGTGCCGCCAACTTTCTCGGCAACGCGCTTGATGACTTCGACATTACCGGCCTGGGTTGGCAGCAGACCGATTTCCAAATCCACCTGAATGTTCACCGGAGCAGCCTGATCGCAGGTACCAACCTTGTAGAGCCTGGTTTTCCGAGCCTCTGACTCAGGCAGCTTGGAGAAATCCAGAAAAGCGCGGTACTGGTCGCCGAAGGCATCCGCCACAGCCTGAACCGACCAGGCTTTATTTTCCGCCGGCACCGGAATTTGAGGCAGTCCCCAGCGAGTGCGATTGTTCTGGCTGGCCGGCATGATGGTCTTGGTCAGCAACTCAAAGATCGGGCGCTCGATTCGTTCTTCATACTTGGTGAGACTCGGGCTGGCCGATGTGCTTCCCTTGGTGCGATCTGTGAGCGTCGCTGAAGGCGTCAGGTGCCCGTCATTGGTGTAGACGGCCAGCTTGTTTCGAATGAGCGTCTCGATCAACACCTCGCATTCGCGCTTGGATAGGCCGAAATACTCACGGATCTCGCCAGGCAGCACTTCGTGCAGGGCCAGCAGCAGACGACAAGTGAACTCCTCCACCGCAGGCAAAGAGACTTCCTTCGTCCATGAGCAGCTTATCTGGTACTGGTACGCTGGCAACAGCAGGGAGATTGTGTTGCAGATGCGAAAGCCCGAGGCATCGACGGCTTGGTATTCTTCACTCATGGCGCTGACCCTCGATCACAGTGGTGCCATCTACGATTTCATAATCATCAGGTGACTTGGCATGTTGTTCGGTCACGTAACTGACCACACTTCCCAGCGCAGATGGTGCATTCACCCCGCTCCACATTTTCTTGGAACCGATGATGACTAAGCGATCTTTGGCTCGGGACAAGGCCACGTTGATTCGCGATTGGTCGACAAGAAAACCTTGAAGTCCTTTGTCATTGTTCCTCACTAAGCTAAGAATTAATAACGTGTTTTCGCTTCCTTGGTACGAGTCAACCGTGTCGATTCTGACTGCATCTCGAAGCGGTGCCGCCCACTCCGCCCGGCTCAATTCTTCCTCGATCAAGCGCTTCTGACCACGGTACATGGTGATCACCCCGATGGGTTGCGGATTCATCGGCGTGCGCTTGGCATTGAGCTTTTCCATGTGTTCAGGCCGTGCGAGCTGGCGCAGCAAGTGCAAGCAAACGGCAACCTCATGCTTGTTGACGAATTTACCCTTCTGGGGCTCATCCTCATTGACCGCGCGTTCTCCTGAACCACTGTCGATCCAGCTGACAGGTTTATTGAGCGGATACGGAAGTTCATCGCACCACGAATCCGCTTTCTTGCGGTAGCTGTGCAGCTCGTTGTTGTAGAAGCAGTGGCTGACAATCTTTCCAATGGGGTCGATCATGCGGTACTGGGTGTCGAGGGCAATGCCATTGTTCACCGTAAAGGCGCGCTCGAAGTCGGTCTTGACCACTTCACGCTCATCGATCTGCAGATTCCTGGCCACCGCGCGCACGTGTTTTTTCTCGTACATGGGGGCCAGCTGCTTGTGGTCGCCCACCAGCAAAACGCGGCGCCCGCACTGCATGGCAATCATGAGCTCCGAGGCTTGGGCGCGGCCTGCCTCGTCGACGATGACCCAGTCGAACTCCATCTCTTCGATGTGCAAGGCACCCGCTCCAATGCCCACCAGGGTGCCGCACACCAGCTGGGAGGTCTTGACCAGAAACTTGTCGTAGTTGGCCGCTCCCGAGCCCAAAACATCGATCCAGTCCTGGCTGATGCTGATCAGGTTGTTCAGGCGCTGCAGGGCCAGCTGATTGGTCACACCGTGCTGGCGCGCCACCTGGTTGGACAGCTCGCTCCAGAACTCCGGCGCGGTGGGCGATGGCAGGGTGAACTCATAGCCCCGGCTGTCCATGTGATGCTGCAGTGACTCGACACAGCTTTTTATCTTGTTGTCATAGTCCATCACCTTTTCGATGCGGGTTTCTTCGCTGATTTGGCGCTTGGAAGCGATATCGTCCCTCTGCTTGGTGTAGGTGCGCATACGATCGAGAAGCGGACTGATGCTGCGGTGCAGCTTGGCCAGTTCCTCGACCAGATCTTGGCTGAGCATGAGCCGGGAAGACAGGGCATTGATCCGCTTTTCGTACTCACGTTGAAACTTGAAGCGGATCTGGCGCTGAATCGAGCTGGAATGGCACTGGAGCATCTGATCGTCAATGGCCGACTCGTGGCCCAGACGAATGACGCTGACGTCTGTACCGAGCTCTGAGCACAGTTCGCGGGCCTTGAGCGCGACCGTGTCCACCGAGGCATGTGATTGCCCCACCAGCAGGATGTTACCCGCCAGCTCATTTTCAAACAGGTAGTGGATCAGCTTGGTGACGAAGGCGGTTTTTCCCGTGCCAGGCGGCCCCTGCAATACACCGATCGGCCCTTCGGAGATGACCCGCTGGAAGGCGATGACTTGGCGTGGATTGAGTTGCTCCTTATCCGAGTCATAGCGCCCTCGGATTGCCGCTTCATCCGGGATCTTGCCAGTCACCTTCGACTGCAGGGCCCCGGCTTGATCGAAGTAGACAGGGAGGTGAGCAATTCGGGAAACTCCGTTGAGCACGCGCTCCATGGCTTTCTTGCGGCGCTCGCGAGAGGCGTTGTTGAGTTTGGACTCAAAAATAAGCTCCGTGCCCGGCGTCAGCTTCTGTTTGACGCTGCGAATGCCGGCAGAAAACATGCGCACAGCCATTCGTGTTGAACTGCACTCTTCGGCCACCACCTCACCAAACGGACGGTTCTCGCCCTCCAGGAAGATGCCGATGTCACCGGCATCTTCGTTGAAGTCCAGATCCTGGCCATTTTGCGGCACGTAGGGAATGAGTAGTGCGCCACTAGCGCTCTCTTCGAAGGTGGCATTCTCGATTTCGACGCGCATCAGCTGGTCGCCTTCGGTTTCCAGCATTGCCTTCCAGATAGCCGACGGCCCGATGCTCTGATCGGCGAACTCATCACTTTCTTCACCGCCCTCCTCTTCGCCTGACACCGACTCGGGTTTCTTCAGGAAGCTCTGCACGGGCTCTTGGCTCAGCAGAAAGCGTACGAACGCCTCATCGGTAGCCTTGGTTGATATGCCTTTTTGAACGGTGATGGGTTGGATGAAGGTAGCCTGAGCTTTGTGCCCTGCCGAAATATAATCGCTGAACGACACATCGGAGAGCCAAGGCGAAGACAGCGTCTGGTGCACGGGATCAAAATTGAATGCCAGACGCTTGTCCAGCGCGGTCAGCCTAATGTACAGCTGCTCTGGATTGCGGTCAGCGCGCTCGACCTGCAGGTAATACGCGGACTCTCTGCCCTGAAGCAATGTCTCTTCTGTGGGCCACCGGAAGACGTCAGCGACAAATTTCAGCGCAGGTAATTCAGGTGCCTTAGGCTTTCGAAGAGCTTCGAGCTCTGCCTTGAGGCTCTCATTCAGCGGATCGATGGCAACGGGAATCCCGTTCGGCTGCTCTTTAGCCAAAGCTAACTCGGTGACCAGAGATGTAGGGGCTTCAGCTCCCAGGAGCTCGCCTACGATCTTGTAGAGCGCATAGCAGTCGCGACCAAAGCTGTCGGTGCTGGCCGGGTTTGCCGGGCCGTATTCGACATTGTAGGGATCAGAGGTGTCGCCAAAATCGAGTGCGTCAATGAACATCAGCGAAAGAGGGTCGCCCTCATCGCTTGGACGAACCAGAATGTTTCCTGGGTGCAGATCCCCGTGCGCAAAATCCCGGCCATGCACGTTGATCAGCAGATTGCAGAGTGCCGAAGCGGCCTCCAGCTTTTGCTCAAGGTTGTCCAGGGTCGTAACAAATTCAGGCCAGCCGGTGCCCTGCTCGAAGCGCGTGACGACAAACAGTCCGTTGCCGCCTGCAAACATGCCATGGGTCAGCAGCGCTGGCAGTGGCAATTCGTCCTCAAGGGACTGCTCGATGCGCTTTCTCATGCGCAGGATGCGGCGGTTGGTGCCAGGATTCTTCAGGTCGACCACGGCCTTCGGCCAGAACTTGAATAGTGCCTCTTCAGAGTCGAACACACACCGATAGACCATTTTCTCTGCAGTGCCGATAGGAACGATCCCTGGCGCTGGCGGGAAGTAGCTCATCAGCATGTAGGGGTTCCAATCGACCTTGACGAAATCGCCCTTGGCAATCTCCTGCATGACCTCCTGGGTGTCGTCATATTGCAGCGGTTTGCCGATCGCCAGGGTGTTAAATTCAGCGAGCATTTCAGAAGCATTGGCAAAGCGGTTCTTCTGCTCTAGATCCATTGCCTTGGCAAAGAATCCGTCCAGCTTGCCATCGAAGGGATCACTGGCCACCGAGCGCCATACGCAAATGCCTTCTTCCAGGACAAACTTGGCGCCGTGAAAACAAATCTTGTGGGCGACCAGGGCCAGCAGGTAGACGTCTTTGGCAAACGGGCTGAGTACATCACCCTGTGAGGCATAAACATCTTCGGGCAGGAGAGTCGTGTTGCTTTTTAGGCGTTCGGCCAGATCCTTGACCGTGCCTTTGTCAGGGACGAAGGCGGCGTGGAAACTGGAGGCCAAGACGATGCGCGAATCCTGGGAGTACCAAAGGTTCTGAGTGTCGATGTCCCGGTGCGCAAAACCCATGCTGTGCATTTCGGCAAAGGGCGCCAATAGAGCCTTGGTCAGGTCAAGACGATCGTCAACCGACCATTTGTGGCCATGCAGATTCAGGTGCTGCTCAAGGCGCAGGGTGTTCTTGCGAATCTCGAACAGTTCGACGCAGTCGCTGGTGATGTTGTCCTCAACCATCGGGGACAAAGGCCTGAGAAGAAAATCTTCTAGCGGGCTGTTCGCAGCGCTGGCGGTGCGAAAGACAAAGTCTTCTCGCGTCACCACACGGCGCCAAGTCTCGTCATCGTGAAATGCCAACCCCAAAGCTGCCAGATCCCAGCGACGCATCATGGCCTTGCCGACAGGAGGGCCGGCGTTTGTGGCGGGATACTCACTGAACAGATGCTGATCATGCACGCGGTCTGGGGCATGAGCAGCGGTGTATTCCAGGTATTGGAATTCAGCAAGTTCTACACGGTTACCCCGAAAGAAGCTGTCGAAAATGGGCTGGGCTTTGTTGGGTCTTGGCCTGCCCATTTCGTCGAACTTGATCATTCTCACTTGCTGAACAAAGCTCTCGTAGCCGTTGCCCGCGATCTTCAGAAAGTCTTCAAGGGTGTGAACATACTTGCGCTCCCCTTCAGGCAAGTGCTCAGGCGTCGCGCTGCCACAGAGCACCACGTGCGCTTCGACGTAGGGGTCGTAGGACAGTTTGTGTCCTATTTCTTTTTTGAGAATGGCCGCCAGACGATACCCCTGGTCTCGCTTGCGGTGATAGGCACTTTTGCCCCTGTTCTGCTCGCCACGCTGGGTGGTGATGATCCAGTTGCCATCGTAGTTGGTCAGCTTGCCGTGCCATTCCTTGAGTTCGACCACGAGCACGCGGTCATGCGTCACGACAATGAGGTCGAACTCCATCGAACCCTGCTTATCAGCGACCAATACCGATGCGTAACCGAACCAGCTTTCACGCAGATGCTTTTGCATCTGATCCAGAGCGTTTGTCTCGCTCTTGTGCAACCCATTGCCCCGAACGACGATTTGCATAATGGCTTCCCTACTGCCGACCTGCGGCCCTTGTAGCGGCGCCTGGGGCAATAGTGCCTCCTTGGCAACCAGCTCGTGTCAGCCACAGCTTCTGCTGGCTTTTGAAAAAAACTGTCAGTGCTGGCTTCAGACATCGGCAAGCACCGTAGGCTTGCCCAATCAAGATTGATGTGGATCGTATAGGAAAACGAAACATACAGCTGCTCAAGTATCAGCCCAGCAATTAAATATTCGTTCGTGTGACTCTCATGGCTGCCAAATCAGCGTTGAACTCCTCCGACGTAACCTCTCCACTATCGCCTGCTGCTACGCTGACCTCTTCCACGGAGGAATCACAATGTCGAATGCAGACCTACTCCCTTCCCTACTCTTCAAGATCAATCAGAACCAGCTGGCCCTCGAAGCCGCGATCATGGAGCTTACCCTCTGGGTCGAGCAGCGCGGCTCAGGTGAGGTTGAAGACAATGTGCGCGGTGCGCTGGCAACGATCAGCAAGAACGAAGAGTTCATCAACATGACGTTAGCGGTGCTCATGACGCCTGAGTGAGTAGGTCTTCCGACTTTGCATGAGCACGATCGCAGCCTCACTACTCAATTTTGATCGCTACGGGCTGTGCCGGCGCTTGCCATACGGGAAAAGGCAGCCCTTTAAGCTTTTTATCTTCCACAACGAAAGCCAAGCTGTAACGTGCACGAGTGATCGCAACATAGAGCTTGTTCCGAGACTCCTCCGTTTTGTCCGTGTCGAATGCCTTCGTATCTCCTCGAACAAATTTAAGATGTTTGTCCGGTGGAATGACGAGCACTCGATCAAAACCGAGCCCTTTGCTCGAACCAAACGTGTAGCACTTCAAGTCGGCGGGCAAATATGCAGTACCAGTTGTAGATGACCAACGAAGTACCTGCGGCTGGAAGGTAGCTAGGTAATCGGCGACTTGAGACTGCTTAACGATAAACGTGCCATGATGATGCGACACCTCATCTGGCACCTTCCTTACATTGGATACAGTTTTGTTATACAGCCCCGGGTGAATGGTGTCTGAAAGGTCACAGATTTGCTGGATGCACCTGCGATTCGTGGGCATCGAATGCTTCTCAAACTTCAGCTTTACTACAAAATAATCGATCTTTTGCTGAGGCTTCAACGGTGCCTTCTGGCCAAAGGTAGTGCTGTAAATTGTCTGCCTAAAATCGCCAACGCAACAAATCGAATCGGGCATTACGTTGCTGAGCGATTTAATTGCCTCGTAGTCCCAACCAACCAAATCTTGCACTTCGTCGAAGAAAATTCGCTCGTAAATGTCCTTGAGACGCTTGGCTGGTGCATCCTTGGATCGCTTGGCTACAAGCGCAGCAAGTTTCGCGAGATATCCCGAGTAGGCCATGGTGTTGCAGGCCGTTAGGTAGTGGAATGGGTTGACTGACCCGTCCGCCAATTCTTCCGCCCTATCCTTAATGTAAACAGGCCGTCCTTTTACGAAGACACCTGGTAGGTGATGGGGGTTATGCTCAGTGAAAAAATGCCTTGCGATTCGATTGGGGAATACTGCGCTCTGGTACGGCCGCACCATATCCTCCAAATAGAACGAGAACAGCCCCTTGACGACAAAGTGTTCACTACTCGCACCGTGAAGCTCAACAAAGCGGGAACGCAACTCTGCCTGGTTGTTGGTGGTGTAGGTAACGACAAGTACCCGCCCGCCGGCCTCGATGACCTTGATCGCATCAGTGATGATCTTCTGAGTTTTCCCAGAGCCGGCACCAGCGATCCATAGTTCATTAGGCAAAATCGAGTACCTCGTCCAGAAACGCTGGATATCTGAAGTCCAATTTTCCATCGAACAATCGAATCGCCGAATCTACCTTCCGCGTCCCTTTCCCATTGCCCTTGACGCTTCTGAACCATTCAATAAGGAAATCCCTTCGCTCCTCCAAGGTGACAACCTCGTCATACAGATTGAATGTCTGAGGTGACAGCACTTCCTTTGCAAATGCATCCAGGCTGGCGATGCTGATAGCATTTGCGTAAATCATCGCGGGCTCTAGCGAGAATTCCTCGTTGACTTCAGAGGAAAACAATTTGATGTTCACGAAGCCTGCATAAAATGCCCGAGCGGGTACCACATGCTTTTGAAAATCGCCGTCGTTATCCCTGAGCACATGAATGCGGGTACCGATCTCCTTACCCACCTCGATGAAGGTTTTGAACCCAACACCGCGCACCACGATGATATCGATCCCATCCTTTTCGGGAAGCCAACCATATTTTCGTAGATAGATCTTTTTGAGCACCAGTTCGTCCGATGGCCCCTCAACGAGGATCACCTTCTCGGATAGCGCCACCCGCAGCGTGTCATACCCTGGGAGACGCTTGAGCGTCTTCACGACCTCAGAGTCAAGCTTGTGAAGCCTTTTGTAACCGGACTGCACAAGGCAAATTTTGTCGATGCTCAGCTTGTTCAGAACATACGAGCTATGAGTGGTCAGAAAAAGCTGCTTATCCCCACGCTGAGTTTCGATGTAGTGCACTAGTTTGTTCAGATTACCGTGGGAGAGGTGGTTTTCCGGCTCTTCCATCATTACCAGATCAATGTCATGAGATTTGTTCTGGATGGCCAACTTGATCTGCACATTGCTCTGCTCACCCTTGCCGATAAAATGGAACGGAACATCGTCCACCTCAAGCTGTAGCCCAGTCTGAATGGAGCCAGCCGGCAACGTGCTAGCCGCGATGGTGAGCTTGCTATCCGTGATGAGATGTTCGGCGTCGAGATTCGCGTTCACCGCCATGACCTCTCCAGAGTGATTGAACACCTGAAGGTTTTCACGGTAATTGAGCGTCAGCTTGACCAACTCTTCCTTGGCCAACGCTGTGTTAAGGATGCTGGAGATGTACTGATTCTTTCCCAGGGTGGGGTGAATGCGTGTGGGATCGATGTACAGCGCCTTGAATTTTTTGGCGATCGGCTTTATCGGATTCCAGCCGAAATCGAGCCACTCTACTTTGTAGAACTCAACAGGAACGCTGGTAAAAGTCGGCTTCATCAGCCTGCGGCTTTCGTACACAGCCTCGAGCGCTGGGTCGAAGCAGGCTTGCACTAAAACACCCTGGGCATCGGCTTTGAGGCTGTTGTTCGATCCCCTGTATTCAGGAACGCCATCGATATACGCCTCAATAATCAGACTGGGCAGATACTTAGAGCTCAAATCGGTGGCGAGAAACTGATCAACAGCCTTTTGATGGAACAGATCGGGGCTAAATTCGCCGTTGAACGTGCGACCACGATGGCTGTAATTGAGAACGATCTCTAGCGCCTCAAGGATCGTGCTCTTACCGGCATTGTTGTCGCCGACAAAGATGTTCACATCGTCGTTGAACTCAAGATGTTCGTCGCGGAATTTTTTGAAATTGATCAGTTTGATTGATTTAACGTGCACTCTAAACCCCTCTAAAAATCGTTCCCTGATGGCTCATCGCCAAAGCAATCGAACGGTACCGCGCAGGGTGCCAGCTGTCCATGTTACGTTGGCAGGCTGAGTGATCAGATAGGCCCAAGACTATAGTCGCTTGCCAAGTCTTGCTGACTGTAGTGGTCTAATGCGTCGCTATCCAGAAGGATGAACCTACCGACACCACTCTAGAGCGAGCACGTGCAGAGCTTGACTCATTCAAAGCAGGCGGAGGAGAGGAGCTTGTCCGGAGTCAATTTGCTGGCAAAGAACTGAAAAAGCGGCCTTCGGGTAAGCCCGGCAATACCGAGAATGCCAATGCTGTGAGAGAACGTAAGGCTTTAGAATTGAGTCAGGCGGAGGTGGCGCGGAGGCTTGATTGGCAAGCTCGCCACGCTATTCAATGTACAGATTGAAGAGGTCCATCCTGACGCACTGTGCTACTTGCTGCGCGAGGATCTGAGCGATGAAGAGCTTCATGCCCGGTGGACTGCAAAGCCCTGGGAGGCTGACGACCTGGAACACTCAGGCTATGACGAATTTGAAGACAGCGACCTCAAATACGCCGACCAGCCCGATGATTCTCAAGGAGCTTCTCGTGATGGCCCGACAGCGCACTTCTCCGAAGACCTGCAGGCACTGATCCGTCCCGGCGAGACGGCATGGACGCTTGAGCGCAATGCGGCCGCTGCCGGCTTCTTTTGGGTTGATGACTATCTGAAGTGGCGTGAAGAACCCGATGCCTGATCCGAGGGCGGCTGTAGCAGTCTATGGTCGCCTTCAATGCGCCAGAGCCTGTCGGCCTGAAAAGCACCGGCCTCTATCAAACACCTCTATACCCAGGGTATAGCGCCATAGACGTCCACTGAACTCCCCGCGCGCGCCCGAAACGAAGCACCTTCTCTGGCGATCTCCTAAACGACCCTGGACTCAACTGTCGCAACCTTAATCCCCCGCTCAAAAAGCCGGTCATTATCGAGTCCACCTTGTTTGCTGTCTCTCGCGGTCTCCCCGGACATGCTGGTGCTCATTCGATAAACACCACGCCAACTCCGGGGAGGCTACATGCGCGTGTATCTGTGCGAGAAGCCTTCGCAAGGCAAAGACATTGCCCGCGTGCTGGGTGCGAAACAGCGCGGAACTGGCTGCTACAACGGACCAGGAGTTGTCGTGACCTGGTGCATCGGCCACCTGATCGAAGCCGCACCACCGGAAGCCTACGGCGAACAGTACAAACGCTGGTCGATCGAACAGCTCCCCATTCTTCCCGAGCGCTGGCGCAGCGAGGTCAAGGCCTCCACTGCCGCGCAATTCAAGGTCGTCAAACAGTTGCTCGGCCAGGCCAGCGAGCTGGTGATTGCCACCGATGCCGATCGCGAAGGCGAGATGATCGCTCGCGAGATTATCGAGCTATGCGGCTACCGTGGTCCCATTCAACGGCTGTGGCTGTCGGCACTGAATGACGCCTCCATTCGCAAGGCACTGGGCGCGCTCAAGCCTTCGAATGAGACCCTGCCGCTGTATTACTCGGCACTCGCCCGCTCTCGCGCCGATTGGTTGATCGGCATGAACCTCAGCCGATTGTTCACGGTGCTCGGCCGCCAAGCCGGCTACCAGGGCGTCCTCTCAGTCGGTCGTGTGCAGACGCCCACGCTGCGTCTTGTGGTGGATCGCGACCGCGAGATCGCCCGGTTCGTATCTGTTCCGTTTTGGTCCGTCGAAGTGCAGCTATCGCACGCCGGCAATTCTTTCACCGCGAACTGGATGCCGCCCGATGCCACCACAGACACTGCAGGTCGGTGCCTGGACCAACGAACCTCCCAGCAGGCAGCAAGCCAGATCGACGGCGCTCGCGAGGCTCAGGTGCTGTCGGTGGAAACCGAGCGGGTCCGCGAAGTCGCGCCTCTCCCGTTCGACCTCGGCACGCTGCAGGAAATCTGCTCGCGCCAGTTTGGTCTCGACGTGCAAGAAACACTGGACATCGCGCAATCGCTGTACGAGACGCACAAGGCGACCACATATCCCCGCTCGGATTCCGGCTACCTGCCGGAGAGCATGCTGGCCGAAGTGCCGACGGTACTCAACGCCATCCTCTCCACTGATCCCAGCCTGCGCCCCTTGATCGACCAACTTGACTGCACCCAGCGTTCACGGGCCTGGAACGACGGAAAAGTCACTGCTCACCATGGCATCATTCCCACGCTGGAACCAACCAACCTTTCTGCCATGTCGGAGAAGGAGCGGGCCGTTTATGGGCTCATCCGTTCGCATTACCTGGCGCAGTTTCTACCTCACCATGAATTCGACAGAACAGTCGCCACCTTGTCAGCCGGCGACCAGACACTGCAGGCGACGGGTAAGCAGGTTGCCGTCCTGGGATGGCACCGGGCGCTAATCAACAGCGGGCCGGGTACACCCGACGGTGCGGACGACGAGTCCGCCCAACGCAGCCAGATCCTGCCGCCGCTATCCGAGGGTACACATTGCCAAGTCGGCTCTGTCGATCTGAAAGCGCTGAAAACACTGCCGCCCAAGCCGTTCACGCAGGGTGAGTTGATCAAAGCCATGAAGGGTGTCGCCAAACTGGTGACAGACCCACGCCTGAAACAGAAACTGAAAGAAACCACGGGCATCGGCACCGAGGCCACCCGAGCAAATATTATCAATGGCTTGTTGAGCCGAAGCTACCTGATCAAAAAAGGTCGATCCGTCCGCGCCTCCGACGCAGCTTTCACCCTGATCGACGCTGTGCCGGCTGCGATTGCCGATCCCGGCACCACGGCGATCTGGGAACAGGCGCTGGACCTGATCGAGGCGGGGCAACTGACGCTGGACACCTTCATCGAGAAGCAATCGGTCTGGGTCGCGCAACTGGTGCAACAGTACCGTGACATCACCTTGTCCATCCAGATTCCCGAAGGTCCGGCTTGCCCATTGTGTGGTGCAGCGACGCGGCAGCGCACCGGCAAGACTGGCTCCTTCTGGTCTTGCACCCGTTATCCCGACTGCAAAGGCACAGTAGCGATCGAATCGTCCGGTAGTAAACGAGCCGCCCCGCGCAAACGGCGGACCGCCCCCAGGGCTTCCTGAAGCCTGCCAGACACGTCCTGCCCCAGCCGCGTTCTCCAGCGGTTGTCAGGCATGGCCCCGCGACCCGCGGGGCGTCCCAAGCATGTCCCCGCCTTCTGCAATGGCATGTCCCTCTCCTGCGACTCGCGTCGCCGAGAGGATTGAAGGTGCTTTCCTGACCGGCCAGATAACACGGCCTGCTGATCGGCACTCTCTACGTCCGGCCCGAAGGGTCTCCTGGCGCCTTGTGCGCGAGATGCCAGGAGACCCTTCGGGGACGACGGTGCTCGCCTCCGGTGCCCGCCGGTGAAATAACGGGCTCCTTTTGTGCGCGGATGTGCGCCGAAAGATATCGACCCCAGCCACGAAACGGGTCGGGTGCGATCTGCTCCAGCGACAGGCGTTGACGACGGCCAGAGTCCCTGCGACAACCACAGGTGGTTTCCCTGTCCCCCGCTGGAGGCGTACTGCCTCCAGCGCCTTGTTCCTTTCCGCATCTTGAACGCCGTCTGCCTGCGGGCTGTCCAGAACCGGGTGACTTCGCCACAACCAGAACAGAAGATGGACACATGCACCTTCAACCCCTTCGGTACGGCAGCGTGTGCCGCCGCATCAAAATCATAAACTTGGCCGCCGAACAGGGAGAGTGGCATGTCGCCATAAATTAGGCGTCAGCACCGGTAATGATGACAAAAGCCCCATACCGGTGCCGAACTACGAAACCCTATTTCTGCTACTACGGGAATATCCCGGCACAGCGGACAGGTACCAATGACGGGGGCGCCGGCTAATGCCCAAGGAGTGCCGCCGCCTTTAAGGCATACCGGACGACTACACCCTGGTGCCGTATCGCGTGCACCTCGCTGCAAAGCCATTGGCAACTCAATGGCCGTGCCTTGCGGCCTAGCTCGGACGACACCTGCAACAGGTCTTGCAATAACAGGGGCGCGCAAAAAGCCTATTGTCGGCAGACGCCATGAACCCGCTTTGCCATTCTGCCACCATCTGTTGCTAACTCCGGTCAGCACCATGCCAGCAGCCACGGTCCCAGGCTGCGACGTGGAGGTTCCACGTAGACCGATCCAGTCCGCTTCGCATCGTTTTACGCGGACGTGCGCCACACCTAGCGCCGATGCTCTTCATTCCCGCGCAATCCCGCGTTTCTTCATTCGACGCATGGCACTGCCCCGTTCAGAACTGCCGTCGTGTCGGCTTACGCGAATTCAAACCACCACGCCTATGGCGCATCGTCTTCTGGAGGCTCCCATGGCACTGTGCAGCAAATCACGACTGTTCGAGTTCGGCGGCCATGGCTGCGTCATCAGCAACGAGGTGATATTCCACCCACGACTCAACACAGGCACTGAATCTCGGCGAACAACTGCGCGAGGTCGTGCTGCAGAACCAGATCGATGAAACATCGTGCCTACTCAAGCGCTAGACGGTGAGCCTGCTTGTCGGCATCTCCGACCTGCATATTCGAGCGATCCTGCGAGCGCGCGTTGCGCAGCTTCTGCCTGATACCTCCAACGCTGAGTGCTTCGACTGAAGCACCTGCATTTATTCACCCACTGGGACCCCATCCCCAGTTGGGGATGGGCTCCGCCTAACCTCTGCTGGAGAAATACCATGTCTCAGACTCCCAATCCTTTCATCCGCGGCTACCAAAACCTGCATGTCGTTCGTACTCTCTGCATCACCTATGAGGACGACAGTCCGCCAGTTTGGCGACCACTCCATCCCAGCCAGGCACATCTCCGCGATGATCAGGCCGCACAGTTTCCCTGCATTCTCTGCAATGACTTCGTCCTGATCACGGAAGGCCAGGAGGTCGGAGACGACCTTGAGGCACAGTGCCAAACCGAAGGCATCGTCCGCTCTGTGATCTACGCCGTCCTCGGCAGCGATGCCGGGCAGCCCATCCACATCGGCGATACCTACGCCGCTGAGAACGCACGGGAAGTTGTACGGCGCCTGACTTTTGAGACCGGCTTCTACAGCCGATGCTGGGAAATCAGCACGGCGCACATCACTGAAGAAGCTGGTTGCTACCTGACAGAGCTTGCAGACATCGCCACGCCGATCGGCTTTCTGTTCGTCGTTTTCCGGATCCCATACAGCCCGGCGATCGGCGTCAAGGTGATTGCCACGCCCTGGACCGATGCCAACCTGCAGTACGTCGAAGGCATCACCGCCGAGCAGTTGCGGCAGGAACAATGCGACAAAGGCATGCCAGAGTCGCTGGTGAATGTTCTTCATCTGGCCGCGCTGGCTGATGTCCGCATCCTGATCTTCGACGCCGACGCACCGGTACTCGACGGCTTGCCGTTGTACGAAGAATGACTCTTGCCACGACATACCTTCTAGCCCCTCAACCGAGGGGCTTTTTTCTGCCCGGATGAAACAACCAATGCGGGGCACGCCGGTTGCCGATTGACGCGGGCCTGCCGCCGCATGGCGATGTCATTCTGCGCACAGGTTTGCTGGCGTAGCCGGCACCATCCCAGGTAGTCGAGACCTTCAAGACTTCGGTGCGGCTTTGCGCGCTGGTCACTGTACTCCCTGATGCACGCAGCATCTATTTACTCACCCCCCAAGGGATACCCTCCCTTGCGGGCAGGAGTCCCTTGTTTTCCTCAAAGGAGTCTCCCCATGGATCACTCATCCATTCGCACGCAGATACCAGCGTTGGTGTCGGCCCATGTTCCGCGCAATGTTCGCAGCTTCAAGTTCCGCATCTACGAAGACCTTCCGCAGGAATCCTCGCTCGGCTTCCGTATGGACCCGCAGCCCTTCGAGGGCAAAGTTGTCGCCAAGACCGATCAGGTCATTGTGGTCAAGATCGGTCGTGCCGAATTCGCCGTACTGGATCGCCACCAGGTGAGCCAGGAACCCGACGAAGGCACCAAGGTACAAGTCCAACCCTATGTTCGTCGCCGCTTCGACGGTCTTCGCGCGGATACGCCCGAAGAGCGCATAGAAGTGGCCTCGGACGGCACTCCCTACACGGTGAAGACACACATTCTCGGATCAGCGCCGGCCAAACTGCCGGCCCCTGAACTGCGTTGCTCGGAGTTGCAAGACTTGGTTCATCAACTGGAGCAGTTGCCCGCTCCCGATGGTTTCCGGCGCAT
Source organism: Pseudomonas sp. Ant30-3 (assembly GCF_000690905.1). Classification (GTDB taxonomy): domain Bacteria; phylum Pseudomonadota; class Gammaproteobacteria; order Pseudomonadales; family Pseudomonadaceae; genus Aquipseudomonas. The sequence goes on from NZ_JMCL01000056.1 coordinate 28,680, forward strand.
CACCCACCTCCTGGTGGATGCCGAGGCCAGGGATTTCACCTGGGTCGACCCGTTGCCCAACAACATCATCGAGACGCCACCCGCGATCAACTTCACGGTCTCCACGCAGAAATTCCAGGGCCGCGTCACGGTGCTCTATGACCGTGCCGGCGACCATTACGCCGTGGAGTTGCGCCACGCTGATGAACTCATCCAGCGCGTGGACGAGGTGTACTTCGACATGCTCGGCGAAACGCTGGAACACCTGATCGACGACGGGCATTGGCGGCAGATCCAGGTGGAAATCCTGTCGGACGGGCGCAAGCCGATTCGGCACTGATCAGTCGGCCAACGCCACTCCTTACCTGTCCAGCTTCCTGCCTTCCTGGCGGGAAGCATTTTCCTCAAGCAATGGAGATCACCATGTTGCGATTCAAAGGTACAAATTTGCGTCCCGTGCTGGCCGAGGCTATCGCTCACAAGGGCCGCCTCATCCTCGCCAAGGATCATGGGGTGTATTTCCTGGCCGAGTTCGGCGAGCGTACACCCGATGGGCAGCAAAAACTGCTGGCCTACGCCGTTGGCTGCGATCCCGACATCGATCCGTTCGATAACTGGTGGGAACTCGCCCGCACCGAGCTTGGCGGGGATGACTTCGGGGAGTTTCTTGATCCTCACGATGCTGTCTTCACCCGCATCCTCAACAGTGAAGACGATCTTGAATTGTCGGCCACGCCGACCCAGCTTTCGCTGCAAGCCGTTGCGTCCAAGCCTGGTAAAGGCTAGCTCACCACCTGATCACAAAGCCTCTATTTAGGGGCTTTTTCTGAACAGCGGCCATGTGACCGCATGCCTGTCTCTCGTTCCTTTCACAAGGAGCGCCCTCTGCCGTCGGTGCCCGCCGGCACGCCAGCCTGGAGACAGCCCACATGCGCGACCCGTTCAAGATCGACCAGCCCACCTGTATCAGTTTCAGCGCTGGTCGCACCAGCGCCTACATGCTGTGGCGAGTGTTGCAAGCCAATGCGGGCCGGCCTATCGATACCGTGGTCTGCTTCGCCAACACCGGCAAGGAAGTGGAGGCCACGCTGCGTTTCGTGCGCGAGTGCAGCATACGGTGGCAGGTGCCGATCCAATGGCTCGAATACCGCGATGCGTTGCCCGGCTTCGCGGTGGTCGATTTCGCAAGCGCCAGCCGGCAAGGCGAACCCTTCGAGGCGCTAATCCGCAAGCGCCAGTACCTGCCCAACCCGGTAGCTCGGGGCTGCACCACCTCCCTGAAAATCCGTGCAATGCACAAGTTCGTACGCAGTTTGGGCTGGACCGATTGGGATCAGTTCATCGGCATCCGGGCTGACGAGCAGCGCCGCGTGGCGAAGATCAGGACGCGCGGTCATTCCACAGAGTCCAGCAGAGAGACGATGTGCATGCCGTTGGCCGAGGCTGGCGTGAGCGTGCGCGAGGTGACCGCCTTCTGGCAGGCCCAGCCCTTCGATCTGGAATTGCTGACCGTGAACGGCCGCACGCTCGAAGGCAACTGCGACCTGTGCTTTCTCAAGCCACAGGGACAGCGGCTGGCACTGATCAAGGCCAAACCGGGGTCCGCCGTCTGGTGGATACGTATGGAGTCTTTGAATCTTGCCAGCAAACCCAGCGGCGCGCGCTTTCGCAACGATGGCCCGACCTATGCCGACTTGGCCCGATTCGCCGCCCACCAGCGCGACATGTTCGATTCCGACAAAGAGTCCATCGCCTGTTTTTGTGGTGACTGAACAATGGGGATGCGCGCCAGTACCGATTTCCGGTAGCGGGCACATCGCACGGGTGCCACGTTACAGCCATGTTCCGCTGACGTTGTCAGCAACATGCCCAGGTGGTCACGATCTTCAAGACTACGGCGCGGTTCCGTCCGCGTTGATCAATCCAGTTCGCACTCGGCATCCCAGATGCGAACGCCCATCGAGTCTTCGATGGTGATGCCAATCTAGTTGTACCGGATCCCAGGATCCATCAACCCACGCGGGGGTTACACACCTCCCGTCCGGGTCGGTGTGTCTCCGCACTCTTGTCCTTCAAGTCTGGAGATTCACCATGACCACTTCATCCGAAAAAACCTTTTTTGATCTTCACATCACCGGCCTCGGTTATCTCAATCGCGTTCGCGAAGTGAAGCCAAAGAAAGGTGATCCGTTCCTGGCCTGCGATATCGCAGCGCTCAATGGTCCGAGCGACGACGTCTCGTACGTGCGTTTTGATACGCGCGTTTCGGGCTCGGAAGCACAACATCTGGTTCGTCGCTGCATCGAGGCCGTCGAGGCTGAGAAGAAAGTGATGATCGGGTTCCGACTCAGCGACCTGTGGGCCGACACCTTCACTTACTCCAAAGGTAAACGTGCAGGCGAACAGGGCGTGAGCTTCAAGGCCCGTCTGTTGTTCATCAGTTGGATCAAGGTCGACAGTGCTTTGGTTTACAAAGCCGAGCCGAAATCGACCAAGGCCGATGAAAGCGAATCGCAAGCCCCTGCGGCTTCCGAAACGCCTGTCACCCAGGAAGCACCCGCCTCGGAAACCTCCGAGCCTGTCGCAGAACCTGTCGACGAAGCCACCGATGCGCAAGCACCAGCACTGGCCGAGTCGTTCTAATCCGTAACGCCGGGGTGGTCCTTCGATTCAACCCTCGTGGGGTTGACTTCGGGCCGACATAAGCCCCGGCCTTCCTTCATTGCCTGAATGGGTTATTACGCCAATGGCGTATCCATCCGCATCGGTACGACCGACATGCAGATGGGTTTCTCCCTGCCAATTTTCGTCCAGCCCCTGCATTGCAGGGCTTTTGTCCTATGCACTCGTGTTCGCCTGGCTCCATGCCAGTCGTTGCCGGCTGCTCAATTTTCAAGGAGTTTGTCATGCAACTTGCATCTCGTTTTGCATCACGTTCCCCAGTGCTACGTGCTGATCATCCGCTGTCCGATGACCAGATCCGCGCAATCGCCCCTTCCATCTTCGCGGAAAACCCGCATGAAAGCCGTTCCGAGCGGTACAGCTACATACCGACCTGCGCTGTACTGGCGAAACTACGCGATGAAGGGTTCGAGCCCTTCATGGTGTGCCAGACCCGCGTGCGTCACGAAGACCGTCGTGAATTCACCAAGCACATGCTCCGGCTTCGTCATGCGAGCCAGATCAATGGCAAAGAGGCCAATGAAATTATCTTGCTCAATAGTCACGACGGCACGAGCAGCTATCAGATGCTGGCTGGCATGTTCCGCTTCGTCTGCCAAAACGGTCTGGTGTGCGGCAACATCGTCGGCGACGTCCGTGTGCCTCACAAGGGCAACGTGACGGAACATGTCATCGAGGGCGCCTATGAAGTCCTGCGTGGCTTCGACCAGGTACAGGACTCCCACGAAGCCATGCGAGCTATCACGCTCGACGATGGCGAAGCAGAGGTCTTTGCGCTCTCGGCACTGATGCTCAAGTACGACAGCCCGGACAAGGTGCTGCCGATCACTGAAAGCCAGGTGTTGGCGACACGCCGGTTCGATGACCAACGCACGGATCTGTGGTCGGTGTTTAACCGAGTACAGGAAAATCTGGTCAAAGGAGGTCTGTCTAGTCGGACCGCCAACGGTCGCCATCAACGCACACGCCCTGTGCAAGGCATCGATCAGAACGTGCGCCTCAATCGGGCGTTGTGGTTGCTGGCCGAAGGTCTGCGGCAACTCAAAGCTTGACCGCACGCTGACTGCGCCCACTCCGGGCAGAGTCCGCGGTTCTCACACATCGTTCCTGCCAGAGCGTTCTTCAATCCCCAAGGGGCTGTACTGGCCTCGCGGGCTGGTGCCGTCCCTGCTTCTTCGAAAGGACATCACCATGCCTCATGTATCCGCCATCCAACCGCTACTGCGCATCGACGAATACCCAGACCTGATGGCCGACGGCTGTGCTAGTGATGTTTGTCTCCCGGTAGCCCTCGTGTCGCCTCAATCCACAATCGGAAGCAACCGCCTGTTCAAAGGTAGGCGATCGATTTCTTCATCCCAAAGGAGCTTTACCATGAACCTTCGATACCTTCCACGTCTGCGCTCCGCGCGGCCCTCCTCTGCCCCCAGGTTTTCAAGCGGCCCCCTGAAGCTCAGCGACAGAATGCAGTCGCTGGACAGCAAGGGACTGATCGCCCCCCAACGCTTTCTGCATCGCCATTTGCACGGTGACTGGGGCGAACTTGATGAGTCTGAGCGCCGTGCCACCAGTGCTGCTCTTGAGTCCGGGGGCATTGGCCTCACGCTATCAAGTGACGCCACGATTGGCGTTGGTGGTTATCACTGACGAGCAACGCAGTCTCACGATCATTCAATTACTCGTCGAGGCAGTTGCACCCTGAAGGCCGAGATTGTCGGTTTATCCACCTGTTGGGGCCCATCACCCCAAGGGTGCTGTGGTCCTCAACAAGGAGACTTCCATGGCACATTCATCCAGAAACCACCGCCGCCACTCCAAGCTGCTGTTTCCGGTTGGCGCGTTGATCTTCAGCAAGGGCGTCGATCGCCTGATGCGTGAAGGTCGCCTTGATCCAATGCCGTTCTTTCAACGTCATGCGCATGGCGACTGGGGCCAGGTTTCCGACGAGACCTGGTACGCCAACAACGCCGCGCTGAAGATCGACGGGCAGCTCAATTCATTCTACGTGGTCACCCGCGAAATCAGCCTTAGCATCATGTCCGAGGCCGACCGCAGTGCCACCATGATCCGGCTACCGTCGGAACGCTGAGGCCGCTCTTGCAATTATCTACCGACTTCCGGTCGCCAGTACCGGTCAGTCACTTTTTTCACCGCCCCGGGGCCTAACTCGGCCCCTGCCCCCCCTGTCCCCCTTGGCCTAAGGCAGAGTTTCCGAGCGAGGTCAAAGGCATGATCAATCTGGTGACTCGGCGAATCCTATTGTTTGCTGATACACCGGCCTTGTGAGGCGATGGTGTCGGTTCCACGCTCCAGAGAACTGACCGATGCCAGCATTCAGCCAAAATCACCCCAGCAGGGTCTTACTCTGCCTGCTGATGACAGCCGCTCTGGCCAGTTGCACGACGGCATCCGCTCCGACTCCACCCACTCCGGTTGAACCCGCAGAGAAAGGTCCCAGCACGTCCACGCGCGGGGTGCCGGAGTTCATCTCAGTGGTGCGTTATGGTCGGTACACCCTGGTCGAGTTGGCTCCGGTATCAGCGCAACAGGACCTGCTGCTTCAGGTCGTCGACGTGACCGTTCCCGGCACACGCACAGCCACCGTTGGGGACGCCCTGCGTCATGTCCTGCTCCGTTCTGGCTACCAGTTGTGTTCCAGCAGTGATATCGCAGCGCTGAATGCGCTCCCGCTACCGGCTTCGCACTACCGACTGGGCCCGCTGTTATTGCGTGATGCCCTGCTCACGCTGGCCGGTCCTGCCTGGGATCTGGAGGTCGACGACGGCGCACGCCGGATCTGCTTCACACGCGCAGTGCAGCCCACCACCGGTGGTGCACTTCCCCAATCCGGACCGGTCGCCCCTGTCGACATAGCGCGGCCTCCATTGAAAACGGAGGCCAGGCCATGAGGGGATTTCAATCCACCCCAGGCGACTCCCTCAGCATGCTGTTACGTGCGGCCAGCATCGCATGGCTGACCCTCATCAGCGCAGCCACGATCGTCAACCACGTCTCGCTGTCGAGTCTGGCCACCCAGGCCAGAGCCAACGCTCAGGCCAGCCAGGTTGTTGCCCTGGAAACCCGTCTGACTGAGCTGAGCCAGCGCCTCGACTCATTGCAGAAACAGCCTGTCGCCTTGACCCAAGCCCATTATGAGGCTGATAGCAAAGCTCTTGCCCAACGGATGACCGCCGTTGAAAGCGGGCTTGATCAGCGTCTGACAGCAGCCAGCCTTTCCTCCCTGGAAACACGCATCGACCAATTGACCAGTCGTCTGGATAAACCCAACCAGACGACTCCAGTATCGGTACGCGCCCGTGTGATACACCCGACAAAACCGACCCAAGCAGCGAGCCTACCGTTCACGGTTATGGGGACCGAGCTTCGCGGCGGCGAACGATTCCTGTCGATCCTGCCAACCGGCACTACCGCCTTTTCCGAGATACGCGTCCTGCGTCCCGGTGAGACCGACAGCGGCTGGCGCCTGCAAGCCATCGATGGCCAGACCGCCGTGTTCCAGCGCGAGAACGGTGGCCAGATGCACCGATTGACGCTGCCATAGGGGCTCCGGATGAACAGCAATCTTGTTTTCCGCGCGTTAACGCTGAGCCTGATCGCCTTCTTTAACTCTCCGGTGATCGCACAGAACGCTCTCACGATTGCCTCCACCGTCGCGCCCAGCGAGGAACAAACAGCGACCTCACGCGTCAGCGACGAACAACAGGCCCGTGACTGGGGGTTGCACACGGAAGAATGGGCTCGCTATCGCCAATTAATGCAGGGACCGCTGGGCCTCTTTTCGCCCAACCTCGACCCATTGACCGCACTTGGCATCGAAGCGCGCTCCGACAAGGAGCGCCGTCGCTATGCCGAGTTGCAGGTTCAGGTTGAAGCCCGCCGCGCCGAAAAGACGCTGGCATACCAGCGGGCCTACGACACCGCCTGGCAACGTCTACACCCGGGCATGCAACGTGTCACCCTGCCCGGCCATACTCCAGGCAATTCCTCCACCACCGTCAACAGCACGGACCGCATCGCCGTGTTCATCAAGGACGGCTGCGCGCCATGTGGCCTGGCGGTTCAGCAGTTGCAGGCATCTGATGTCGGCTTCGACCTCTACATGGTCGGCAGCCGCGCCAACGACACGCTCATTCGCGACTGGGCGAAGCGAGCCAGCATCAATCCAGATCGCGTACGCAACGGTTCAATCACGCTCAACCACGATGCCGGACGCTGGCTGTCTTTGGGCCTGCCGGGGGACCTGCCTGCCGTTGTGCGGCAGGTCAATGGCCAATGGCAACGGCAACGGCAATGACCCGCTGGCGTCATCTGCTCGTGGTACTGGGCTGGATGACCATCATCGCCCCCGCCGGCGCGCAGGACGTACCGCCTCCGGCGTACCAGATCGCCGCGCACCGAGCTGGCATTCCCTCTGCGGTGCTGTATGCGGTGGCGTTGCAGGAGAGCGGCCTGCAACGCGATGGCCGGCTGGTGCCGTGGCCCTGGACCCTGAATGTGGCGGGCGTATCGCGCCGTTTCAGTTCCCGCGCCAAAGCATGTACGGGTCTGCAAAAGGCGCTGCGGGAGGCTCCCCCCACACGGGTCGACGCCGGCCTCGGCCAGGTCAACCTGGGTTATCAGAAGCACCGCTACCCGCAGCCCTGCGATCTACTCGACCCGTATCGCAACCTCGCTATCGCAGCGGAAATTCTGCGCGAACAGCACACCGACGGCGAGGACTGGCTGCTCGCCATTGGACGCTACCACCGCCCGGCAGGCGGGGCAGCGGCTGCCCGCTACCGCATGAGTGTGCACAAGCACCTGCAGCGCGTGCTCGGCGGCGCCCTCGCTGAAAACTCCCCCAGGAGAAAACCACTATGAAGCTCCATCCTCCTCTGCGAATCGCCGCCCGATCGCTGTTCGGCCTGCTATGCCTGGCCACCGGGGGAGCGCTCGCAGACGCCGCCTCGTTGATCGTGGTCGAAGATCGTGGCGGTGTTTCGGCATGGCCCTACTACCAATCACTGAATCTGCGACCCCACCAGGACCAGCCGTTAGCCCCGTCCCTCGCCGCACCTCATCCGTCACAGCAACGTTTCAACGAAACAGACATGCTGCCGGTTCGTTCCGGACGCCTGTCGCCGGGGGAGGAGCCGCGCAGGGTCATCCAGGCCCCCGGGCTGCGGCCAATGTTTCTGGTCGGCGATGACGACCGCTCGCGCCAATGGTTACGCGAGCGTGCAGCAATCCTGGGCGAATTGAATGCGGTCGGCTTGGTCGTCAACGTGGCATCTGCAGACGCACTTGCCACCTTGCGCGGGCTGGCCCCGGGCCTGACACTATCGCCGGTATCGGGCGACGATCTCGCAGAACGTCTGGGGTTGCGCCATTACCCCGTGCTGGTCACTGCCACCGGCATTGAGCAGTGAGCCACTCGCCATGGCCCAGCCTCATGCGGTGGAAGTCCTGCTACGGCCAGCGGTGGAGCTGTACACCGTGGCCGTCTGCGCCGCTGCCGCGCTTCTGTGCCTGGTGGCGCCATGGTCGCTGGCGTTAAATCCACTGCTGGGCCTGGGATCAGCCCTGGCGTTCCTGCTGTTTGGCATTATTCGGCTCCGTGAGGCATGGTTCATCCTGCGCTATCGGCGCAATGTCCGCCGTCTGCCGAAGTACGTGATGACCAGCCGTGCTGTGCCGGTCAGTCAGCAGCGCCTGTTCATCGGCCGAGGGTTTCGCTGGGATCAGCGGCACACGCATCGGCTGATGCAAACGTACCGCCCCGAGTTTCGTCGTTATGTGGAACCCACGGCCGCCTACCGCATCGCCCGCCGTTTGGAAGAGCGGCTGGAATTCGCACCCTTTCCACTCTCAAAACTTGCCCGACTGACGACCTGGGACAGCCCATTTAATCCGGCGCGGCCGCTACCTCCAGTCGGTGGCATGCCGCGCCTGCATGGCATTGAACCGCATGAGGTGGACGTCACGCTGCCGCTGGGGGAACGGGTTGGGCATTCACTCGTCCTGGGCACCACGCGGGTGGGCAAAACAAGACTCGCCGAGCTGTTCATCACCCAGGACATCCGGCGGCGTAACGCAGCCGGCGAGCATGAAGTGGTCATCGTCTTCGACCCCAAAGGCGATGCAGACTTGCTCAAGCGCGTGTATGTCGAGGCCAAACGCGCCGGACGCGAAGGCGAGTTCTATGTTTTTCATCTTGGCTGGCCGGATATCAGTGCGCGCTACAACGCCGTGGGCCGGTTTGGCCGCATCAGCGAGGTGGCCACGCGCATTGCCGGCCAACTCTCCGGCGAGGGCAACTCTGCGGCGTTTCGCGAGTTCGCCTGGCGCTTCGTCAACATCATCGCCCGTGCACTCGTCGAGCTGGGGCAGCGGCCCGACTACCTGCTGATCCAGCGGCACGTGGTGAACATCGATGCCTTGTTCATCGAATACGCCCAACACTACTTCGCGAGCAACGAGCCGAAGGCCTGGGAAGTCATCGTGCAGATCGAGGCCAGGCTCAACGACAAGAACACTCCCCGCAACATGATCGGCCGCGAGAAGCGCGTCATTGCGCTCGAACAATACCTGTCACAGGTCAGGGTCTACGATCCGGTGCTGGACGGGCTCAGATCTGCGGTACGCTATGACCGCACTTACTTCGACAAGATCGTCGCCTCGTTGCTGCCCCTGCTGGAAAAACTCACGACCGGCAAGATTTCTCAGTTGCTGGCCCCGGACTATGCCGATCTGGCCGACCCCCGTCCCATTTTCGACTGGATGCAGATTATCCGGAAGAAGGCCGTGGTGTATGTGGGCCTCGATGCGCTCTCGGATGCCGAGGTTTCAGCCGCCGTGGGCAACAGCATGTTCAGCGACTTGGTGTCGGTCGCTGGACACATCTACAAGTTCGGTATTGACGATGGTCTACCCGGCACGGCGTCTGGGGTCAAAGTACCGATCAACGTGCACGCCGACGAGTTCAACGAACTGATGGGTGATGAGTTCATCCCCATGGTCAACAAAGGCGGCGGTGCCGGTCTCCAGGTCACCGCCTACACGCAAACGCTCAGTGACATTGAAGCGCGTATTGGCAACCGCGCCAAAGCCGGTCAGGTGGTCGGTAACTTCAACAATCTGTTCATGTTGAGGGTGCGGGAAACTGCGACCGCCGAATTACTCACGAAGCAACTGCCGAAGGTTGAGGTGTACACCACCTCACTGATGAGCGGCGCCACCGACAGCTCCGACATTCACGGCAAGACCGATTTTACCAGCAACACCCAGGACCGCATCACGACGACGAGTGTGCCCCTGATCGAACCCGCCCATGTTGTCGGCCTGCCCAAGGGGCAGTGCTTTGCACTGATCGAAGGCGGCAACCTCTGGAAGATTCGCATGCCGCTGCCGGCACCCGACCCTGACGAAGTGATGCCTAGGGACCTGCAGCAACTTGCTGGGTACATGCGCCAACACTACGTCGAGGCGGGTGACTGGTGGGACAGCAAAGCACTACCGGGCCTGCAGGATGCCCCCCTGCCTGATGACCTGCTTGACGGGTTCCGGCATATGGCGACCGCCGAAGTGGATGCTGAAGAGGCGCAACCGTGAGTGACCCGGCCAACACAGCGCAGCGCCAGCAGACCCAACAGCAGGGTTTGATCACCGGCATCATCACGCTGCCATTCCGGTTTGTGGCCGTGCTGTTGGGGTCTTTGTTTCTGTCCATCGTGATCGAATGTGTGGGTATGCACCTGTTCTGGGCCGATCAAGGCTGGCGGCACGCGCAAGGCATGCTGGACTACGAACTGACGCAACTCTCACAACACTTCACACGCAGCGCCGTGGTGCAGGAGCCGGGACAAACGGCGTCCTGGTTGGTAGAAACGGCTTACCAATGGGTGTTCGTCAAAAGCGGGCTCATCGACTGGATGCGCGATACATCCGCCAAGGCCAGTTCACCCAGCCAGGGAGCGGGTCGGGATTTTCGTTTTTATCTGAGTCAGGTTTATGTGTACCTGGAGAACTATCTGATCGCCAGTGCGTACACGCTACTGGTGTTCCTCGTCCGGCTGCTGGTGCTGGTACTGACCATCCCACTATTCCTGATGGCAGCATTCGTCGGTCTGGTCGATGGTCTGGTGCGGCGGGACATCAGGCGTTTTGGTGCGGGCCGTGAATCCGGCTTTGTCTACCACCGGGCAAAGGCCAGTCTGATGCCGCTCGCCGTCATGCCTTGGGTCCTTTACCTGACCCTGCCCGTCAGCGCACACCCGCTTCTTATCTTGCTTCCCTGCGCAATTCTGTTAGGTGCCGCAACAGACCTCGCAGCAGGCAGCTTCAAAAAATACCTATAAGTGCTGACCGGTATTTCAGGCCAGTAATGCCTGCGCCGCCTCCATTTGCTCGTGCTCAAACGCTGGAGCAAAATCGTCCAACTCGCTCGCTTGCAACCCCACCACTGCACTGAGCGCAATCTGCCGCCAGTCCAGCACGGCGTCATACACTTCTGCCAGCACGGCCAACGCATCCTCCCGACTCAACGAAAAATAGGTGCTCCGCGCCAGCAGCATCTCAAGATCGGTGATCGGTCCATCCTCCTCCGACAGCCAGGTTTTCGACTCTCGCTCTTTGTCCGGGAAGGGATTGACGTCGAATGCCGGTGCCAGCCGCCATAGCCCCTTTTCCACATGAAGAAAGCCATGGTTCTGCAGGTGGTCATCCACATTGGTGATCAGTAGGTTAAAAACCAGTCGCCGCCACAGCTGCTGCACATCTGCGGTCGGTGCATGCCCCACGGAACGGATAGCATCGGCGATTTCGGTATAGCTTCGATCCTCTTCGCGCGACGCCTGCAGCAAAGACGCGGCGGACTGGTATGGAATACGCCCATCAGCACTATCGCGATCGAAACGGCGGATGATAGCGACCGGTACGCCATCCAGCTCTATGATACGGGCCGGCGCGGCATTGATACCTGCTTGTTTTGCCAAGCATAAGGCCAGCACTTCGCCGCGCGTCACGCTACGGGTGTCGCCCACGCTTGGGAATTTTCCAATGGCGAGTGCACCATCCTCATCGACTACCGTGCTCTTGGGGCGCATCCCGCCGAGCGATGTGCCTTTGCCCTGAAGGTAACGCAAATCTTCAGTGCTCTCCTGACCTTTCTCAACTGCCCGGCTGGCCTGGTAGATGCGCTGCAATTCCAGCAGTGGCGGTGTAGCGCGCCGTCCATCTTCAATCGTCCGGCAATAATGTCCATTCTGATCGCGCAGTCTCAGCGCGCCGATCCGGCTGAAATCGTCAACCGCCAGCAGGTAGTCCATCTCTGTCAGCGACGCGAGCGATGGATTACCCTTACGACGCTTGGCATGGTCACGTGCGATGACCCGGCGTCCCCAAGCGTCCGGTGCTGTATCGGCAATGGCGAAATGAAAGACCGAATCGTGAGCTGAGGGAGCTCTACGTGGCTGATAACCCGAGATCAGGCTGAGATCGGCAGAAACATTGAACCCCTCCTGATTCCCCAACCATCCCTGCTCATAGGCAAAGGTGGTGTTCTCGCGGCGCCCCTGTTTGACGTAAATAAGAGTGCCAACAGGTATTCCCGCCTTACCAAGACAGACCTGGACTTGCTGGCGAACTGAAGTAACCGATTTCATAATGCCCCCGATGCCGGCGGTTTACTGCGTACCCGTTTAGGCAATTGTTCATCCATCAGCGTCAGCCCGATGTCGTCGTGCGCCGTATCCAGCAGGTTGGCCAGCGCCTGTACCTCACCGAACACGTGCAAGGCGCGGGCGAAGAAATGAATAGGCACCCGCATATCCCCTTTCTCCATGCGCCGAACAGTGGATACAGAAGCCCCCATTCGCTCTGCAAGCGAGGCCTGTGAAATCCGTCGACGCCTGCGTGCAAGCTCAATGTCGCTGCCGAGCTTGCGGAGCGCCCGCTCGACGGGTAACGGCAGTGGTGTACTCATTTATCATCCTCATAGGAATTCTTAAGGCCATTATCAGCTCCCATGAGAACAATTACCTCACGTCTCGTTACTGTTGTCAATAAACATCCCACGGGAGCGCTAGTAAGCGATTAGCAGTCCAATCAGAATGCTAAAGTGAAATCTGAAAATATATCAGCCCTTAGCGTCCACGATTTCGATACGCAGAGACACAGATGAAGAGATAGCTGTTCTGCGATGAAACAGTCGCCCATACCACTCTCTTCAGAATGCACAACGCAACACCACCGAAAAAATGTATGTAAGGAAAGTGGTGAGGAGTAACTCCCCATTGTTTGCGGCTTTCCACCAGCCATCCCCGCAGCATCGAGCCATTCGAGTCCATCGGAAATGGCGCAATGGCAAGGTTTCACAATTCGGCTTACGCATGGCGACGTCCTGTCGTAGCGCTGCTGCTCACCAGTATCTTCATCACTCAGCTCGCCGCCGCAGCTGACGATGGGTATGAGCGTGAACACCTGGCGGCCGTCGCCCGCCAGCTCGACCTGCTTGACCGTCTGGCCAAACAATCCGCCAGCACCGCCCCCGAGTCACGATCCCGCTATCACTTCGACTATCGGCGTCTGGACGCCGACCTGCAGCGCATGCGGTCGGGCATCAACGACTACCTGACGCCCCAGCGTGCACAGCCACGCGATCCCTCGGCACTGCTTGGCGATTACCGCCAGGACGCCGAACAGGGGGATGACCGATGAACGCCAACCAGCTTGCCGCCTTTCAGGCCAATGCAGGCTTCACCCCCTCTGCTGTCGCCGGCGTACTGCTCGGTGTCGTGTTCGCAGTCCTGCTGCTGTGGGGCGTATGGGCCCTGCGCACAGCCTATGTCGGCTGGTCGGAACAGCGGATTTCCCAGCGTCAGTTCCTCGGCGTTGCGGTGAAATTTATCGCGATGTACGTCGTGCTGACTTTTTTCCTGCTCTCCTAACGCAAAGGCTCACATCATGAACCCGCTCTCGCATCGCTTGCATTCGGCACGTATGGCCGTCCTGGCCACGGCATCCACACTCGCTATGCTGCCATCGCTTGCCCAGGCCGATCTCCCAACACTGGAAGACCCATCACGGGGCACCGGCTCGGGCATCATGGAGACGCTGCGCAATTACGGTTACGACATCGTGATGCTCGTCGCCTTGCTGGTGGTCGCCTCGATGTTTGTCGGTGTCTGCTACCACGCCTACGGTACCTATGCGGAAATCCACACGGGCCGCAAAACCTGGGGGCAATTCGGCCTGACGGTGGCCGTGGGCGCCGTCCTGCTGGTCGTTGGTGTCTGGCTGCTCACTGAAGCCACCGGCGTGCTCTAGGAGTCATGCCATGAGCACGCATCAGGACATTCGGCCTGACGGGACGGTGGTGTTTCTTCCACACCGTCTCAACCGTCACCCCGTGGTCGTCCGCGGCCTTACCGCGGATGAGCTGTGGATCTGCGCCGGGCTGTCGGCGGCAGGCAGCCTGGTGGTTGGCGTGCCGCTGGCCTTTGTATTTTCGACGATCGCCATCGTGCCCACGGCCATCATGCTGGGCATCGCTGCCGGGGTGTTTGCAGGTGGAGGCATGCTGCGTCGCCAGAAACGTGGCAGGCCCGATACCTGGCTGTATCGCCAACTGCAGTGGCGTATTGCACAGCGTCATCCAGCCTTAGCGTCTTTTGTGGGCGCGCACGCGTTAGTGATCCGATCGGGTTACTGGAGCACGCGCAGGAGCAAGGCAGCGTGAGCCGGTTCAAGAACGAAATCACTCACCTCCAGTCGCACATCAAGACCTTGCGGCTGGGGCTTGGCGCACTACTTGTTATCGCCTTGGTGATGGGCGGCGGCTGGTGGAGCGCACCGCGTGACCTGACCGTGCACGTCCCGCCAGACCTGCGCTCCGGCAGTACCCGGAAATGGTGGGAAGTGCCACCCGAAAGCGTCTATGCCTTCTCGTTCTACATCTGGCAGCAACTCCAGCGCTGGCCCACCAACGGTGACGAAGACTATGCGCGCAACATTCATGTACTGGCGCCCTACTTCACCCCCGCCTGCCAGACCTTTCTGCGCAATGACTATGAATACCGCCGTACGGCAGGTGAGTTGCGTCAGCGAGTACGAGGCCTCTATGAGATCCCGGGGCGCGGCTACGGCGAGAACCCGACCCAGCGGGTGAAAGTCGTCTCCGACCGCGACTGGATCGTCACGCTTGATGTGACGGCGGATGAGTACTACGGCGCCGAGCAGGTCAAGCGAGCGCTGGTTCGTTACCCGCTCAAGGTCGTACGGGTGGACGTCGACCCCGAGCGCAACCCTTTCGGCCTGGCCCTGGACTGCTACAGCGGCGCGCCGCAACGCATCACCACCCCCGAACCTGTCACGCCTGCCAGCACAACGCCGGGCGGGCTGGGTGCCGCTATGGGAGAGACGCCATGAAACACCTGCTCTGTGCCTTCAGTTTGCTGCTCACCGTTGTGTTGTCGCCAGCAGCCCACGCCGTAGAGTTCCTGCACTGGGAACGCCTGCCCCTGGCGGTCTCCCTGGTCGTGGATCAGGAGCGGATCGTGTTCATCGACCGCAACGTCCGCGTGGGTGTGCCTGCTTCACTCGCCGGACGCCTGCGGGTACAAAGTGCCGGTGGTGCACTCTATCTGCGCGCCAGTGAGCCCATCGAACCAACACGCCTGCAACTGCAAGATGCTGACAACGGGACACTGATCCTGCTGGACATCGCGGCCGAGCCCGCTGTGACAGGTCAGGCGGCGATGGAGCCGGTGCGTATTGTTGAGGCTGAGGGCCCTGCTCAACGCTACGGCCAGACGGAAACACCCCAGGGCAGTCATGGCAGTGTCGACACAACCGCCCCGCCTCGCGCCGCCCATGAAACGCCTGTGCCCGTGGTGCTGACCCGCTACGCCGCGCAGAACCTGTACGCCCCACTGCGCACAGTCGGGTCTATTCCTGGCGTGACGCGCGTAAACCTGCGCCGCCATCTGCCCCTAGACGCGCTGCTGCCCACCCTGCCCGTTCAGGCCAGAGCCATCGCCGCCTGGCGGCTGGATGATCTGTGGGTGACCGCCGTCAGGTTGGTCAACAGGTCGACCCGCTGGCTCGCCCTGGATCCGCGCGAACTGCAGGGTGATTTCATGACCGCAACGTTTCAGCATTCAGCCCTGGGCCCTGTCGGTACCCCGGAAGACACCTCGGTGGTTTACCTGGTGACCCGAGGGCATGGCGTGGCCGAATCTCTGCTGCCGAGAGTGAGCCCGATCAATGCGGCGCTGAATCTGCCGCCCCCCTCAACGCCTGCCCCGAAGGACGGAGTTCGTCATGAAAGGTAACGGTCTGCTGAAGTGGCTGATGGTGCCCATGGCGCTCTTGCTGGTGTTCGTCGGGATCAAGCTGTTTTCCGGCGGTAACGTCCAACCGGTCAATGACGGCACTCCCCGGCTGACGTCGCAAGAGGCAAAGGCACTGGGTATCGAGGGCGACACGCCCCGCGACACCGTGGCGACGCTGGTAGGTCAGGTCAAACAACTGCGTACCGAATTGCAGGGTGCGATGGTGGACAACAAAACGCAGAAGTCTGAAAACGAGCGGTTGCGTCAGCGTGAAGGCTCAATTGACCGGCGCATTCAGAGTGCGCTGGAGACCGAACGTAACCAGTTGCGCAACGACCGTGAACAGGTCTCCGGCGAGCGGCAGCAAGCTCAGGGCTTGCTGCAAGACCTGCAGCGCCAAATCGAAGGGCTGTCCAGTCAGCGTGGCGATGCCGACCTTCCCATCGGTCTGGGCCTGCAACCCGGGGACGGCGATGGACTCGGCAGTGACGGTATTCACTGGATTGAACCGGACGATGCCAGGCGCGATGGCAAAAGTAGCGCCTCCGGCAAGCGCGACAGCTTCAGCTTCCCCACCCGTTTCGGGCCCGCGCAGAAAACGCTGGAAGCGACCCGGGAGACCGTCGTGGAAGCTGGCAGCAAGGCGGCGGGTGTGTCCACCGCAACGCCGGTTTACACCGTACCAACCAACGCGACGCTGATGGGCTCGATTGCGATGACTGCGTTGATCGGGCGCGTGCCAGTGGACGGTACGGTGAATGACCCCTACCCGTTCAAGGTCCTCATTGGTCCCGACAACCTCACCGCCAACGGCATCGACCTCCCCGAGGTGTCCGGCGCGGTGGTCAGCGGTACCGCATCAGGCGACTGGACGCTGTCCTGCGTGCGCGGCCAGGTCCGCAGTGTGACGTTCGTGTTCCATGACGGCACCATCCGCACCGTGCCCGAAGAGGGCGAGCGCGGTGGCAACCAGCAGCAGGACAACAGGGGCAGCAACGCTACCCAGGAGGGCCTGGGCTGGATCAGCGATCCCTATGGCATCCCGTGCGTTTCAGGTGAACGCCGCAGCAACGCCCAGCAGTACCTCAGCAGTCAGGCGCTGATTACGGCGGCGGGTGCCGGCATCGCATCGCTGATCAAATCGGACAACGACAGCGTCGCTGTGGTGGCCAACAACGGTTCAATGGGCACCGTGGGTATTACCGGCAACGAAGCGGTGGGCCGCATCCTCGCGGGCGGTGTGCAGGACATGTCGCAGTGGGTGAACAAGCTCTACGGGCAGGCCTTCGCAGCCGTCTACGTCAAGCCCGGCGCCCAGGTCGCCGTCCATCTCGAACAACCCCTCACCATCGACTACGCCCCCAAAGGTCGTCGCGTCGATCACCGTTTAGGAGGAGCTCCCCATGCGCAGGATCTGGATTAACGGCCTGACGGTCCTCATGGTGGCCGTGGCCTTGGCCGGCTGCTCGACCAGCAAGGAAAAGATGCTGCCGCATGACGGCAACACCATGCTCGATATCTGGAACGAGGAGACCGGCGGTGCCGCGCGTGGCGGGCAGAGTGCCCAGCAGTTGCTGGACGCCCGGCAGTCGCTGCGCCGGTCACTCACGCAAGACGATGTGAACGCGGCGCCGACTGTCAACGCAAGCTATACCCGTACCGCGCAGAACGAGATCTACCGGCAGTTCCACCGCCTGCCCAATCCGGACCTTGTGATGTACGTCTTCCCCCATCTGGCAGGCACTGATCCCGCTCCCGTTCCCGGGTACACGACCGTCTTTCCCCTGTACCAGCGAGTCCAGTACGCCATGCCCGGTGAGCGGGTTGAGGATTACTGATGCGCTGGCCATTCTCCCGCGTCCCTGAGGCGGCTCAGGCAGACAGGCCAACCCCGGATGCCTGGGAGCGCCATGTTGCCGAACTGCAGGCGCACGGCATTCCGGCGCCGGGCAAGCCCGGTGCCGCGCGGCGGCGTCCTGCAACACAGGCCGACGAGCAGGCGCTTTATGACGTCGCGCCCTCATTCGCTGATCTGTTGCCCTGGGTCGAATACCTGCCCGATTCAAAATGCATGCTGCTCGAAGACGGCGTCTCCGTCGCGGCATTTTTTGAATTGATGCCCGTCGGTACGGAGGGCCGTGAGGCAGCCTGGCTTGCCCAGGCGCGCGACGCCCTGGAAAACGCGCTACAGGACAGTTTCGATGAACTGGATGACTCGCCCTGGGTGATGCAGCTCTACGCTCAGGACGAGACCGACTGGAACCCGTACCTTGCCTCCCTGAGCAGCTACCTCCAGCCACGGGCACAGGGCAGCGCCTTCAGCGAGTTCTACCTGCGCTTTTTCGGTCACCATCTGCGGGCCGTTACCAAGCAGGGCGGCCTGTTCGAGGACCGCACAGTCACCAAGTTACCCTGGCGCGGCCAAACGCGCCGCGTCCGCCTGGTGGTGTATCGGCGTGCTGGGAGTACGCCCGCCCGACGCGGGCAATCCCCCGAGCAGGCATTGAATGTCATTTGCGACCGGCTGCTCGGGGGCCTGTCCAATGCGGGCATACGCGCCCGTCGCCTGCAGGCGGCAGATATTCATGCCTGGCTGGTACTCTGGTTCAACCCCCGGCCGACAATGCTCGGCCCCACGTTAGAAGACCGCGAACGCTTCTACCGCCTCACGTCCTATCCGACGGAGTCCGAACCCGGCGAGCTGGAACTGGCCAGTGGTACGGATTTCGCGCAGCGCCTGTTTTTCGGCCTGCCCCGCTCTGACGTCGAAAACGGCCTGTGGTACTTCGACGACCTGCCCCACCGGACCGTTGTTGTCGACCGGTTGCGCACGCCGCCCAACACCGGGCACATCACCGGGGAAACCCGCAAGGGCGGTGATGCGATCAACGCCCTGATGGATCAGATGCCCGAAGACACCGTGATGTGCCTGACGATGGTCGTCACGCCGCAGGACATCCTCGAGGCGCACCTGAATCACCTGGCGAAAAAGGCAGTTGGTGAAACCCTGGCCTCGGAACAGGCATTGAAGGACGTCCAGCAGGCGCGCGGGCTGATTGGCAGTGCACACAAGCTGTATCGCGCCTCGCTGGCGTTCTACCTGCGGGGTCAGGACATGGCAGACCTCGATACCCGCGGTCTGCAACTGGGCAACGTCCTGCTCAACGCGGGGCTGCAACCGGTACGCGAAGAGGATGAAGTCGCGCCGCTCAACAGCTACCTGCGCTGGTTGCCCTGTGTCTATGACCCGGGCAAAGACAAACGTCAGTGGTACACGCAGCTCATGTTCGCGCAGCATGTAGCCAACCTGGCACCGACTTGGGGCCGCAGTGCCGGCACCGGCCGCCCCGGGATCACCTTCTTCAACCGTGGCGGCGGCACCATCACCTTTGATCCGTTGAACCGACTCGACCGCCAGATGAATGCACACCTGTTCCTGTTCGGCCCCACCGGTTCAGGCAAGTCGGCCACGCTCAACAACATCCTCAACCAGATCACCGCCATCTACCGGCCACGGCTGTTCATCGTGGAAGCCGGTAACAGCTTTGGCCTCTACGGTGAGTTCGCCGCGCGCCTGGGGCTGACGGTGCATCGCGTCAGGCTTTCGCCCGGCGCAGGCGTGAGCCTTGCACCCTTCGCCGACGCCTGGCGTCTGGTCGACACACCCAGCCAGGTCCAGACACTTGATGCCGACGCGCTCGATGAAGAATCCGCCGAGGGCGATGCCAGTGCTGACGAGCAACGCGACGTGCTGGGTGAACTGGAAATCACCGCGCGATTGATGATCACCGGCGGGGAAGACAAAGAGGAAGCCAGGATGACCCGCGCCGATCGCAGCCTGATCCGCCAGTGCATCCTCGAGGCCGCCCATCGCTGCGTAATAGAAAAACGCACGGTACTGACCCGTGATGTGCGCAATGCGCTGCGCGAACGCGGTTGCGATTCGACGTTGCCCGAGACACGTCGTACCCGTCTGCTGGAAATGGCCGATGCGATGGACATGTTCTGTCAAGGCGTCGACGGTGAGATGTTCGACAGGCCGGGGACGCCCTGGCCGGAGGCCGATATCACGATTGTCGACCTGGCCACGTTCGCGCGCGAGGGCTACAACGCGCAGCTGTCGATTGCCTATATCTCGCTGATCAACACCGTCAACAACATCGCCGAGCGCGACCAGTTCCTCGGCCGCCCGATCATCAATGTCACCGATGAAGGCCACATCATCACCAAGAACCCGCTGCTCGCGCCCTACGTGGTCAAGATCACCAAGATGTGGCGAAAACTGGGCGCCTGGTACTGGCTGGCAACGCAGAACCTGGACGATTTGCCGAAAGCCGCCGAGCCCATGCTCAACATGATCGAGTGGTGGATTTGCCTGAGCATGCCGCCGGACGAGGTGGAGAAGATTGCCCGGTTCCGCGAACTGAACGCCTCGCAGAAGGCCCTGATGCTGTCCGCGCGCAAGGAAGCCGGAAAATTCACGGAAGGGGTGATTTTGTCAAAATCAATGGAGTTGCTGTTCCGTGCGGTACCGCCCAGCCTGTACCTGGCGCTGGCAATGACGGAACCCGAAGAGAAGGCCGAACGTTTTCAGTTGATGCAGCAGCACGGCATCAGTGAACTGGAAGCCGCGCTACGGGTTGCCGACCAGATCGACCGGGCGCGGGGCATCGAGCCGCTGCGCTACGACCTGTTTGATTGACGTCGAGGAGCCCGCCATGCCTTCGCCCACTCTTCTCCTCTACCGTCGGTGGCCGTGCGGGGTCTGGCTGCTGGGCTGGGTGATTGCTGTCCTGCTCGTGCTCTGGTTTTGGTCGTGGGCCGACGAGTCGCATGAGACGACCCACACGTCGGACGCTACCGCTGCCCAGCTCCCAGCCGGCCCACCTTGGCGCTATGGCCCCGCGAATGCGCGCTTCACCATTGTCGAATACGCCGACCTCGAATGCCCGTACTGCAAGGCCTATGATCCCATTCTGCGGCATTGGATCGACCAGCACCCGGAGGTGAATCTGCAATGGCACCACCTGCCGCTAGCCATGCACGAGCCGGCAGCGACCCGACAGGCGCGTCTGGCCGAATGCATCGGCGAGTCCCACGGCCATGACGCGTTCTGGCAAGCCATCAGCTGGATTTACCAGCACACCCGCAGCGACGGCCAGGGCCTGCCGCCCGACACCGAGTACCCCGGCCAGGACCCCACCGTGCAAGCCTGCCTCGCCAGTGAGCGGCCCGATGCCGTCATCCAGGGGCAGGCCAACGAAGCACGCCACAACGGCGTGAGCGCTACCCCGACCCTGCGCCTGATCGACCACCACAGCGGCCAGTCACTGACCCTGGCCGGCCCGGCCGAAGACGACGCATTGCTGTCGGCCTTGGACCTATTGGTTGCCAACGGTACAGCGCCAAACGCAGCACAACCTCATCACCAAATGCCTGCCGACGTCGTCGGCGACATGCCCAGATAGCTCGCAGTCTTCAAGGCTATGGCGCGGTTTCGACCGCGTTGACTGCACGCCAGTTCGCCACGCATCCCCCGAGCGAACGGCCATCCGCGCAAGCGGTGGCGGATGCCTATCGTCACTGTCCCGGAGGGTCCGCCCTCCAGGGACGGCTGCCTCCAATTCCTAAAGGAGGTTCCCATGTCCACATCCCTCTCCATGATCAGTGGTAATGCTTCACTCAATCCCGTCGGCACACCGGACGACGACCAAATCATCGAACAGGCGTTGCTCATCCTTGAGCAGCGAGTGTTCACTCGTGGCCCCTCGCTGCAAAGCCCGGAGGATGTGCGCAATTTCCTGCAGCTGAAAATCGCAGCACAGCCGCATGAAGTCTTTGGCGCCGTGTTCCTCGATTCGAAGCATCAGGTGCTGGCCTACGAGCCTTTGTTCCAAGGCACTATCGACAACGCGAGCGTCTATCCACGGGTGGTGCTCAAGCGCTGTATGGACCATAACGCCGCCGCTCTGGTGCTCTGCCACAATCATCCTTCCGGCTGCACTGAACCCAGTACGGCGGACGAAACGTTGACCCAGCGATTGAAGGAGATATTGGGACAGGTCGATATCCGTCTGCTGGATCACTTCATCATCGGGAAAGGCGATCCTTATTCGTTCGCCGAACACGGATTGATCTGATCCTCTTCGCGCCAGCTTGCTGACGCTCCAACACCCCATCGGAAGCGATGCTTTCGATGGGGTATCTGCTGTCCACGAAATACCGCGATTCATCGGCGCATGGAAACCGGGCACCTCCCAATTCCGATTGTTTGTCGTCGCGTTAAGCGCGATGCGTTGCACTACCGAGGTCATGAACCACCGGATGCTGCGCCATGTTGTGTTCTCTTCCCCCCAGCCCGATCAGGTGCCTGGCCTTGGTCATAGCGCTGTATGCCTCTGCGGCTAGTGCAATGGATATCTGGGTCATCACCGACCGCCAACATCCCGTGCAAGGTACACCTGACCGACTGATCGAACTGGATGCACCCGCGCGTATTGAAGCCGAACTGTCGACCGATCTTCCACGTGATGTCCAGCAAGCATCACTGTTGGTACAGCAGCGCCTCAAGCACGGCGGCCCCGCGCTGCAACAACGTCTGGCCAGGACCTACCAGGACGTGACCGATGCCTGGAGCCTGGGCATTACCACCCTCCCCGCCATCGTTATGGATCAACGCTACGTAGTTTATGGCGAGCCGGACGTCGCCAAGGCAATCGCACGCATCGAGGCCTACCGGAGGACTCAACCATGAAGTGTGCCCGTCTTCGGCGTACCGGCATCGCCACCATTTTATTGGCGACCGCCTCGTCATCGTTCGCGCTCAACACCGCGACCATCGTGTCTTCCACTTTGTCCCCATCGTGCCTGGAATACCGAGTGGTAGGGATCTGCTATTGGCTATTCTGCACGCCGTTCGGCTGCTCGGTGCGGAGCTCCACCAAGGTGCGCCACTACATTCCGGATGCCGTGGTTTCGAATTACTCCAACACCGGTGAGAACCCGTGGATCGAAGTGCGGGCCATGAGCGCCCCCAACGTGACGGCCCAGGCAGGCGGCGACGGCACGACTAACCATGACAATGAAAGCAACATGGCGAAGTTCAAGAACGCCGACGTGATCGGCCATCCCGGCGGTCATGTGTTCGGCCAATTTGCCAGCACCTCAGGTTACGCCTGCAAAGGTGCCGGCACCGCGTTCATGCCGTACCTGCTGAGCACGCTCGACACCGTGGCCTGGCGCTACAACGTGCCCGAAGCCGTGTACCCAGAGGCCCTGATTCCGGGCATGCGCGAGATCGGCGCGCGCAGCACGTTCAACCTGTGGGGTGCCGTCTATCCGCGCGGCGGATTTCTGCATCAGACCGACGATTACAAGGCCGGTGCCGTGGTCGCCCAACGCGCCGGCGACATCGTCACCCGGCAGGGGCAATTGCATGTCTACCAGCCACTGCTCGCGAACTCGCAGCCCGGTTACTGGCCGGCCGGCGCGCTGGTGGAAAGCAATGCCTCGACCGGCAAGTGGCAGGAACTCACCCCGCGTCTTTCCAACAGCTGCGTGGTGTTCCCCCACAGCGAACCGCTGACCCAGGCCCAGCAAGGTGATTATGCCTGGGCGCTTTGGCGCCCATACAGCTGTTGCGAACGCCGCGGGCAGACGTTCCTCGGCAGTACAGACTTCAACTGAGGGGAAAACAATGAAGCGTCCTGTCACCCTCTTCCACCAATTGCCGTTGCGGTGGCAGGTGGCCCTGCTGGCCAGCGCGCTGGTGCTGGTCAGCAACCTGGTATCGGCCCAAACCGACGGTTTCCAGAACAGCGGCAGCGTGATTGGCGACGACCTCATGTATTCAATTGGTGGCGGCAGCGCGGTATCCATGAGCCGCGCGGCCGGCATGCATTCGCTCGGTGTGGGCGCGGGCTGGAACAGCAACCTGATGTGCGGCGACATGAACATCAGCACCACGATCCAGAACCAGCTCAACGGCCTCACCAATGGTTTTCAGAACATCATGAGCAGCGTGATCCAGAACGCGACGAGCGCGGTCGCATCGTTGCCGGCGCTGATCATTCAGCGGGCAGACCCCGGCCTCTACAACCTGTTGACCAACGGTATTCTTCAGGCCAGGCTCGATTTTGATCGTTCCAAACTGACCTGCCGCGCGATGGCCGAGAAGATGGCCGACACGGCAGGCGGCCAGATGGACTGGAGCCAGCTCGCCGAGGGCATGGCGTTGCGCCAGGCGGTGGCGAGCACTGACGCGGTGTCGGCCATCGAACAGGCTGAAACCAGCCGGGGCAAGGATGGCGTGCCTTGGGTGGGCGGCGGCAATGCTGGCGGTGCCGGCCAGCCGTCGATCAAAGTGATCAGCGACGTAACGCGTGCCGGCTACAACCTGGTCAATGGCCGCAGTGCAACCGACCCAACATCCATCGAGCCGACGAGCTGTAATAGCCTGGCCTGTCAGACCTGGTCGTCGCCGCAAGCGGCCACCGACTGGGCCACACGCGTGCTCGGCGAACAGGAGCAGCGCACCTGCGAGACCTGCACCAAGACCCAAACCGTGCCAGGCGTCGGGTTGACGCCGCTGATTCAGGAAGAGTACGAGACCAAGCTGGAAACGCTGCAGGAATTGATCAGCGGCGCCCGCCATACCACCGCTGAGAACTTGCGCGCAGCCGGCAGTACATCCTTGCCGGTTACCCGCGGCGTTATCGAAGCCCTACGTGACGAGCCCGACCAAGATGTCCTCGCCCACCGCCTGGCGTCCGAGGTGGCGCTGGCGTCGGTACTGGAGAAGGCTCTGCTGCTGCAGCGCACGCTGCTGACCGGAAAGAAAGAACCCAATGTCGCGGTCAACCAGTTGGCCGTCGATGCGGTCAATCATGAAAGCGACACACTCGACCGCGAGATCCTTAACCTCAAAACCGAACTGGAGATCAGGCGCGAGCTGGCGAACAACTCGCCGATGACGATCATTCAACGCCATGGCACGCGCGCGTCGGGCTCGCGTGGTATCTACGAGGGCGACCCGGTGCCAGATCGCCTCGACCAGTTACAGCGCTCCCATCCAGGAGGCACGCCATGAACGCAGGATGGCTGCAGCCGCGCTGGCTGTTCAACAGGCGCGTCGCCAGGACATTGCTGTGGACCCTGCTGCTCGTTGCGCTGGCAATGGCAGCCAACATCGCCGGCCTCTACCTGGTCGGCAGCATTGTCGGCTGGGAACGCTGGCTGGCGGACGCGGCTGGTTACTTCCTGTTGTGGCGGCTCTGTCTCTATTGGACAACTGCCTATGGCTGGGTGTGGCTGCGCCGTCGGCTGCTGACACGCGAGTCTGATGCCTCGGCACGGCACCGGCTGCTACGTACCGAGATCGCCGGCGTCATCGCGATCGTCGCACTGGAGGCCAGCCTGCTGATGCAGGCGGTCTAACGGGAGACCTCGAACATGACGCTTTTCACCACTGACTATCTGGAGTATTACCTGACCCTCGTGGGCTGGATCGTCCACAACGGCATCTGGGCGGTGCTGGTTTCCAGCGGCGTGTTCGCCATTCCCTTTATAGCCATTATTATCCAGGAATGGCTCAAAGCACGTACTGAAGGGGCCGACGAAGGCAACAAGGGCGTCCTGTCCTCGATGCGCATCGAGAACCGCATCTGGGTGGCCATCGTCGTGCTGATGTTCGCTGGCATCCCGTTTATCGATATTAACCTCGGCACGATCAAGTACGACCAGGCGCGATCGGCACAGTGCCAGGTTAATGTTCCGCAACCTACTGATACCGGCTGGTCGCAGTCATTCAGCACGCTCAACAACCAGAGCGCCAAGGTGCCGGTGTGGTGGGTATTCATGCATGCACTCTCGCGTGCGGTGACGGGGGCCTCGGTGGCAGCGATCCCGTGCGGAACAGATCTGCGGCAAATGAGGATGGAGATCAACGCCACGCGCATTGACGACCCTGTCCTTGCGCAGGACGTGGCGGACTTCACCCACGACTGCTATGGACCCGCCAGGGCGAAATTGTTCATGAGTCGCCCCCAACTCGACGACGCGCAGATGCATGACGTGACCTGGATCGGCTCGACCTACTTCGTCAACACTGGCGGCTACTATGACACCTACCACTCACGCACGCCGCGCGATGCCTGGCCCTATGACACTGACCGCGACGCGGGCCTTGCGCAGGTGCCCGGCGGGGGCGGCTACCCGACCTGCCAGCAATGGTGGAGCGACAATGGCAATGGTCTGCGGGCACGTCTGCTGGGCCAGGTCGATCCCAGCTTGCTTACACGCCTGGCCGGCTGGGCAGGCTTTCTGAGCCGTAGCGAGGTTGATGACTCGGTGATCCGTGCGATCGCCTCCCCGCGCCAACAGAAGCTCAATCAGGGAACGGTTTACACCGACTATGGTGGCCAGATCGACAAGACCCTGCCGAACATCGTTACCCGCGCAGCGGGCGACGTGGGACTTGCGGTGGGAGCCATTCCTGCATTTCCGGCGATGGACGTGGTGCGCCAGGCCCTGCCGATGGTGTTGTCGCTGCTGAAAATGGCCTTGGTGATCTGCATCCCGCTGGTGCTGTTGATGGGCACCTACGACCTGAAGACCGTGGTCACCGTCAGCGTGGTCCAGTTCGCGCTGTTTTTCGTCGACTTCTGGTTCCAGCTCGCTCGCTGGATCGACAGCACCATCCTCGACGCGCTCTATGGCTCGGGCTGGGGTTGGAACCGGCCCGTCACTAATTTCGATCCGGTGATGGGGTTGAATAATGCCTTGGGCGATCTGTTGCTGAATTTCGTCATGGGGACAATGTTCTTGGTGCTGCCTGCGTTTTGGATGACTGCGTTGGGCTGGGCAGGCTTCCAAGCCGGTGCAATCACTCAGGCCCTCGTAAATGGCAGCAAGGACGCGCAAACGGCAGGCGGAAAAGGGGGTACCTCACTGATGAATGTCGCCAAGAAGTAAAATGAGTTACTCCTACATTTCGTCGTTGGGATCGTGAGGATCGATCCTTGAGCCATCAGGATGGTAAAGGCCAAATCCGAGATTGCCGCTCCGCCATTCAGTTTGCGGCTCATCCCAATCGGTATTGCGGGCCACCCAAGCTGCAGCCACGCCGAACACCAGCAGCAGAGCCAGCCAGAAAGCGGTATAGAGCAACACAGCCAGCACCGCGAGTTTGACGACCCAGATCAACACAGCCACCGCTGGCGGAGGCACGCCTTGCGCAACCAGCCATCCCGATACCCGCCGTTCTCTGCGCACATAAGCACGCCATCCGCGGCCGAGCCAGCGGCCAAAGCGTTCTGCATTGCTGATGCGAGTTCTTGTGCTCATAGTCATCACCTGCTACGCGCGTTAAACAATTACTCCAGTTTGCTCCAATTCTGCCGGCTGGCAGTTACCAATGCGTCCCAGTCGTCTGGCGGATTTCCACGACCCAGCATCTTCTCAAACACCGCATACGGATCGGACTTGCTCCCCGAGGAACGCAGCGTTTTCTCATCGTTGACCCAAGCGTAGACAATCACTTTCGCCCTCGAGTCATAACGGAAGAACAGCTGAAATCGTCTCCCGATCTTGGCCCTTCGCCAATGGCGGTATTCCGGCCCCAGTGTGTTTCCTTGACGGTACTCATCGCGCGCCGGCTCACCGGGAACGACTTCAAGCACCAGTTGGCTCAGGGCTCGGAACAGCTTGACGTTGGCATTGGATGCAAATCCTATCGGGTCATTCTGCTCCGCGCGCTGCGCGGCGGTATACAACCTCTGCAACTGCTCGATCACACAGTCGTGGAAGAGTAGCGTCCATCCATGCCGCTGCATCAGAGCGCCACTTCGCCGTCAATCTCGTTGGTCAGATTCACGTCATGCCCAGCCTGCATCAGCATGGCGTGAGCCAGTTCGTCCGGCAACCCGCGAACATGCCGGCCAGCCTCGATATCGCGGGCCAGCAGACTCAGAAACGCGCCGATGGCCGGATCTTCATGCTCGGCATTCGCGCGGGTGACGACAATCTGCCCATCCTCGCCCAGGTCGAACGCTACCTTGCCGCCGGTATCGACGCCCAACGCCTGACGGATCGGCTTGGGCAGCGTGATCTGGCCCTTCGATGTGAGCGTGGCTAGTTCATGAATGGCTGGCATGGCGTGCTCCTTGGATGACAGTTTTTCCGATAGTAAGGAATATTCCTTTCCTCGTCAAGACAGATCGGCGAGATCTTCAAACGCCGGTAGGCGGATCGCGCTCACCTCAAAAAAGGACTGACCCCGTGTCGGATAGCTTGTAGAGCGACTCCCCGAGCCGAGCTACATGTAAAGGCTTCGATAAAGGTCAAAGGGCTGGGAAGGGTCAATGGAATGGGGGCAAGGGGAAAGGCTCTACCCGGAAAAGGAAAAGGCTCTCCCGTCCACCGCAACTTCAGGTGACATCATGTTCGCGCTGTTCCAACGAAAACGCTCGGCGTCGGCACCGATGGCGCCCACGGAAGCGGCTGTAAAAGGTAAGGGGCTGACGCGGCCGGAGTCGGCCGCATCCTTGCTGGCGACGCCCCGCCGGCAGAAGCTGCTGGAACACATCTGGCAACGTACTTCGCTCTCACGCAAGCAGTTCAGGTCCCTGTATCTCGCACCACTGGAACACTACGCTGAGTTGGTCCAGCAATTCCCCGCGTCGGAAAGCCATCACCATGCCTATCCAGGCGGCATGCTCGACCACGGGCTGGAAATCGTTGCCTACGCGCTCAAGCTGCGGCAATCGTACCTTCTTCCAGCAGGCACAACACCCGAGGACCAAGTAGCACAAGCCGAAGCCTGGACAGCCGCCATTGCCTACGCAGCGCTCCTGCACGATATAGGCAAGATCGCCGTCGACCTTCATGTGGAATATGCCGACGGCAACACCTGGCACCCCTGGCACGGACCATTGTTGCATCCGTACCGCTTCCGCTACCGCAAGGAGCGTGAGTACCGGCTGCACAGTGCTGCGACTGGGCTACTCTACAACCGCCTGCTTGATGGTCACATCCTGGACTGGCTCAGCGACTATCCCGCTCTGTGGTCGTCGTTACTGTATGTGCTGGCCGGCCAATATGAACATGCCGGCATGCTCGGTGAGCTCGTAACCCAGGCCGACCGTGCGTCTGTCGCTCAGGAGCTGGGGGGCGATCCGACCAGGGCGATGGCTGCGCCGAAACATGCACTCCAACGCAAACTGCTTGAAGGCCTGCGCTTCCTGCTCAAGGAGGAGCTGAGGTTGAACCAGCCACAGGCCTCGGACGGCTGGCTGACACAGGACGCCTTATGGCTTGTCAGCAAGACCGTCTCAGACAAGCTGCGCGCGCACCTGTTTTCGCAAGGCATTGAAGGGATCCCGTCGAGTAACACCGCAGTATTCAACGTTCTGCAAGATCACGGCATGCTTCAGCCAACAGCCGATGACAAGGCCATCTGGAAGGCAGTCATCACGAGCGAGGGTGGATGGTCGCATACGTTCACCTTGCTGCGATTGGCCCCAGCCTTGATCTGGGAAACTGGGGAGCGGCCCCCGCCGTTTAGCGGCACCGTGAAGGTCGTGCAGGAAGAGGCTGCGTCAATAGAGTCTGCCGCCCGCATACAGCCCAGTGGCGAAGCCGCTACGATGACGGTGAACGGAAGGCCTTCATCCGCACCAGTGATACCAGCCGCAACCGCAGCCCCTGCGGATGGCCTGGACGATCTATTGGAATTGTTCACCACACCGAATACCGCGCCAATTCTGTCGCCACCACCGGGCAACAACGAACCCAAACAAGCGCCAGGTCAACAAGAATCCGATGTGCCTGCTACGCCATCGGCACCTGCCTCACAGGAACGAGGCTCACGACCACCGCCGTCAGGCGAGCATTTCATGGTCTGGCTGCGCCAGCACATCGATAGCCGCAAACTGATCATCAATGACGCGAGAGCTCTGGTGCATACCGTCGCCAATACCGTGTACTTGGTGAGTCCTGGGTTGTTTCAACGTTACGCACAGGAACACCCACAGTCAGCCGTCTTCGCAAAAGAAGATAAGACGGCAGACTGGCAGTGGGTGCAAAAGCGCTTTGAGAAGCTTGAGTTGCACCGAAAGCAGGAGAACGGCCTGAACATCTGGACCTGTGAAGTCACCGGACCGCGCAAATCACGCAGGCTGCATGGCTACCTTCTGAATGACCCTCTTCGGCTGTTCAATGACGTTCCTTTGAACAACCCCTACCTTACTGTGTTGCCGACGATAAACTCTGCAGCGCAGCACACGGGCTCGCTATGAAAGGTTGGTTCTCGCAGGCTGTTCGGCCTGCACAAACAGGCCGAATATAAGACTGCTCTTACCTAAACGCCAGCATGCCTGCCTATTGAGCTTCGGAAGGCGTCCATATAAATTTCCCTAACGATGGTTTGCGACAACACAGAAGCTGTCGCACCACCTAGGGCCTGTAAGAACCGGCTCGATCAGTTGCTCAACGCTGCCTGCCAACATGCATCCAATCGTGGCAACCAGATAAAGCATTATTCCGCCCAGCAACAATGGCCGGCGTCCATAGCGATCGGACAGTGGACCGTAGAACTACATGCCTACGCATAGTCCAGCGAGAAAGACACTCATGGTCATCTGAACGCTGGCTTCGTTCGTCCCAAGATCACTGGCAATCAGAGACAGGCTCGGCAAGTAGTATCGATGGACAAGGGGGCGAAAGTAAAAAGGGCAGCGAGTAAAAGGGGTGCCTACAGAATTCGGACAAAATCGTACGCGTTATTGAGCGGTTGGTTAATCTGGTCGATACCGATCAGCTCGAGGAATTACCCCATGCTTGGTTGATTGATGAGGTTCATCGTGACCCGCTACCTGATGAGAGTGGAGCATGGACTCGAGTCATGACATTGAACGAGTGTGAGCGCTTGGGCGTAAGACTGGCGCTGGAAGCTACGGCTTACAACATTTCACAGGCTTCAGAGGTGCTGCCGTCCAGCCTTGCGCCTGGAGGGGACCAAACAACTGCCCCGTGAGGACTGGCTGGCCGTGCGTAAACAAGGCGTCGGCAGTTCAGATGCCGCCGCTGACGTGGCCCTTAACCCTTACAAATCCCAGCTCGAACTGTGGCTGGAGAAAACCGGCCGTGACACCTCTCTACCCAAGCTCAATCCGCAGGATGAAGAGAGCCCCGCCTATTGGGGCAATGTTCTGGAGCCCATCGTGGCCTGGCATTACAGCAAGCGCAGTGGCAACCGGATGCGGCGGGTCAATGCCGTGTTACAGCATCCTGATCCTAAACTGTCCTGGATGCTGGCCAACATCGACCGAGAGGTCATCGGCGCCGACGATGTACAGATCCTTGAACGCAAAACAGCCGGCATAAACGACGCACGCCTCTGGATAGAGGGAGTGCCGGAGTATGTTCAGTTACAAGTAATGCACCAGTTGGCCGTGACTGGCAAGCAAGCGGCCGATGTCGCGGTGCTGCTCGGTGGTCAGCACCTGGAGATCCATCGCATCGAACGGGACGAGTCGATGATTGCTCGGCTGATCGATCTGGAGCGGTTGTTCTGGGATTACGTGGTCAGTGACACCCCACCACCGGCCGATGGCACAGCTTCTGCAGAAGCGGCGTTGCGCTGCCTCTACCCCGAAGACAACGGTCAAACCCTGGATTTCAGCCAGCACACGGAGCTGGCCACCGCCTACCTGGAGCTCAAGACTGTTCGCCAGAGCATTGCCCTGCAGGAGAAGCGTGAGGCGCAGCTCAAACAAGTCCTGCAGCAGGCCATGGGTGAAGCCACCCGTGCAGAGTTTGCCGAGGGCTACATCAGCTGGAAGAAGTCCAAGGACAGCACCGGGCTGGATATCAAACGGATGCTCAAGGACAAACCCTACCTGCAGGCCCGCTACAGCAAGACCCGCGAAGGCAGTCGACGTTTTCTGATTGCCTGAACACCTCAGCTCTCACCCAAGCCACTCGGACCGTTCAGATCCCGGTGGCTTTTTTATTTTCAGATGCAGGAGAACCACCATGCGCAAAGGTTTAGCCATCACCCCACCGGTACTTGGGCGCATTTCCATCGGCAAGGTCGTCGAGAAAAACGGCAAGCGTCTGCCGGAGAAAGATGATCAGCTTACCATTACTTCACAGATACAGAGCCGCGACGGCTGGCTGCTGCACCCACTTAATGAAGAACTGCGTAACGGCCAGGACGGTAAGCTGCGCAGTATTCCAATCCGTTTGCTGTTCAATGAGCCTGATCTCAACTTTCGGGCTGACTACAGCCTGTTCAACCGCACCACCGGCCGGCCACTGTGCGTCGGCAATGGAGACACCTGCAAGCGACAGTGTGAAGACGGTATCAAGACATTGCCCTGCCCTTCACCCGATGGCTGTTCACTGACCCAAGGCAATGCCTGCAAGCCCTATGGTCGGCTGAACGTGGTGATTGGCGACGATGATCCGCTGGGCAGCTTTGTGTTTCGAACCACCGGGTTCATCAGCATCCGCACCCTGACGGCACGGTTGCAGTACTTCCAGCCCATCTCAGGCAACCGTCTGGCCTGTCTGCCACTGGAGTTGCGCCTGCGCGGCAAATCCACCCGGCAGAGCCATGGTACACCAATCTTCTACGTGGATATCACGGTATGCAGTGGTCTGAACATGGAAGACGCTTTACTGAAAGCCAAGCAGCTGGATGAGACTAGACAAGCGCTGGCTTTGACCAAACCGCCCTGGATAACGCCGCACGGCAGGGCTTTAACAACGGCGCGTTTGAAGACAGTGAGGAAGACACCGGCGTCATCGTCGAGGAGTTCTTTCCCGCCACTGAGACCATGCACAGCCAGGCAGAACTCCAACCGGCAACGCCTGCAAAAACATCACTGGCCCAAAAGCTGGAATCCCAAGCCAGCCGGCACGCTAGACCCTGCGTCCAGTAACCGCGCGCCTCAACCTCCCCGCATTCGCACAGGAATACCGTCATGAAATATCACAAACTCCGGGCTGGAGAGACATCCGGCACCTATGTCATGGAATCCCCGGTCACCGAAGCTGACATCCTGCAGATGGCTCAACAACTCGCAATGAGTCGTCTGTCGAAAGGCCGTGCATTGACTGAGCCTAAGCACGTCTTCAGCCATCTGCAAACACTGCTGCAGTACCACGAGCATGAAGTCTTTGCGCTATTGCTGCTCGATACCAAGCCTCGGGTCATTGGTTTCCGAGAGCTATTTAGAGGCACCCTGGACGGGGCCAGCGTGTACCCAAGGGAAGTGGTCAAGATCGCCCTGGAACACAACGCTGCCGCCGTAATTATGGTGCATTTTGTGGCGCGCCACAAAATGGCAGTTATGTGCCCCGTTTTCTTATGTGTCCGAAGGCGACGACACCGGCGTAGATCAAGGATTTCTGCCCAGTCACAGGAGACATAACGGGCGAGCCGCCAAGATGGCGAATCCCCGCCCGATCGGCAGATGGATGGTTGTTGTGAGGCTGGACGATCAAGCGAAGCGAAAGCAGGTCGTCCAGCCCAGCCGCGGGTCGTGACTACAAGGACGACAGCCAGGCCAGCATTGCGGCATCGTCCTGCCACGCGGGTTTGCGCGAGCGTCCCAGGCTTGCAGCGACGGACTCGCACAGCTCCAGAGCATCGGTCTTCATGCGGATGGTGATCTCGGCATACCGGTTGGTCGTCTCTAGCCTGACGTGCCCCAGCCAGCCCGAATGACATTCACCTCGACGCCAGCTTCGAGCAGATGAACCGCGGTGGTATGCCGAAACACATGCGGCGTGACCCGGACCTGCGAAAAGGGCTTGGCCGAAGCCTCCCAGGCCTGCGCAAGGTGACGGATGCGCTTGTAGATACCGAAGCGGGTCATCGGCGCTCCGCCCATCCCAACGAACACCGGCTCGGCGGGCCCCAAGGAGGCGGCGCGTTTGTCCAGCATGGCTTGCAAGGCCTTCGCTGTCTGGCTCCACAAGGGGCAGGTCCGCCACTTCAAGCCTTTGCCCAACAATCGAACCTGGGCGGGCGACTGCAAATCGAGCTGGCCGACCGTCAACTGGGCTACTTCGGAGACCCGTGCCCCCGTGTTGTACAGCAGCATCAAGAGCTCGCGATCGCGTATCGAGAGCCTGTCCTGAGCGGGAATGCTGGCGAACAAGGCTTCGACTTCATCGCGTGCCAGGAACTTCATCTCCGGCAGAGGGCAGCGCTTCATCGGAATGGCCGCGACCTTTGCGCAGGACGGTAGCATCTCGGGGACTGTGCGGCCGATGTACTCGTAGAGCGCGTGCAGCGCCGCCAGGCGCTGGTTGCGCGTGCTGATGGCGTTGCCACGTTCGACCTCCATGTTGCGCAGGAAAGCTAGCACCGCGTGGTAGTCCAAATGTTCCAGCTCCAGCTCCAGTTCGCTTACGCCCCGGTGATGCACTCCGGCGACGAAGACCAGGAACAGGCGCAGGCGCAGGCTGTCGCGGTAACTGCGGATAGTGCTGGGCTGCAAGCCCTTGTGCCGGGGAAGGTAGTCTAGGATGTAGCCATGGATGACCGATGAAAAACTCTGGAGTTTCATGGTGCCACCTCTTCGCCAAGCAAGGGTGCAAAGGCCTCGAAGCGCTGGTTGGCAGCACTGAGCAGGTCACTGGTGATGGTCAGGTACACGGCCGTGCTGGCTGGGTTGAGGTGCCCGAGGAAGGTCGACAGATGATGCAGGCGATCGGCAGGCGCAATTCCCTGGCGATACCACCTCAGCAGCGTTCGGACTGCAAATCGGCATAGGGGACGGCCTTCATAGGCCGTTCCCCTGCCACACCACCCGGCATGCGGGTCCGCACCGGGCGGTTCGAGAGATTGAGGTTATGAGAGACGCACTAATCCCAGCCTGTCGAACCACGCAATATCAAGCACGCGATTCAGATCAAGACGACTGTTATGCCACCAGCGGCAGGTGTTTCCTGCCACCTTCTGCGCCACCTGGTTACTCGCACCAAGTGCTCGCAGCTCACGATACGTCGTCGTTCCGCGCTTCCATTGTTTCAGCTGGATAGCTCGCAACCGGTGTCGTATCCATTCGTCCAGTTCACGCCAGACGGCTGGGGTTTGCGACAACCCGAAGTAAGCTTTCCAACCCAAGATGTAAGGTCGCAGCTCATCGACGATCTGCTGCAAGCTACGACCACACGAGCGTCGGGTGTACCAGCGTATTCGCTGCTTGAACTGCTTCTGCGCTTTATAGGATGCAGCACGCTTGACTTCGCCGCGGGCTGACCACAACTCATAGCCCAAAAACTTGCGACCCAATGCACTCGCCACCGCACTCTTGCTCGCGTTGACACTCAAGTGCAGCTTTTCATACAGTCGCTTCAACAGAGCCATTACCCGCGGCCCCGCCTTGTGACTGCGAACATACACATTCGCATCGTCGGCGTAGCGGACAAAATAATGACCTCGACGCTCAAGCTCCCGATCCACTTCGTCCAGCAGCACATTCGCCAGCAACGGCGACAGTACGCCGCGTACGATCTTGCATACTTTTCTCTCCGATGCCTGAGTCAGTCGACGTCTCGCTGGCGTTGAACCCGGGATCCGGATCAATCCGGAACACCACCAAAATTTCGTCCTTATGAATTTCGACACGCTTGACCAGGCCGCGGATGATCTCGCGTTTTGTGACGAAATCCAGTGTGCCCAATCGGTCATGGACAGCCGCGGCAAACTCTTCGAGACGATTAATGACGAGAAACAGCTCGCGTTGACCCACCTGATGACGCCGTGAGTCCTGAATCTGCTGATCAAGCTGTTCCAGACGGCTCTTCAAGTTTCGCATCTTTGGATCAAAGTCCGTTTTCTCGATCATACCCTCGGCATAACTATCGATGAGCCGCGACTTGCCTTTATCCAGCTGCAGTCGTTGTCGTTCCAGTGCGGCAGTATCAGGATTTGTTTTTTCTTTTTCTTCGAGGATACCCAGCCGACGTTCATATTCATTCTTTAGCCTTCCAGGGTGGGCGAGCAGTTCAACAACCTGCTGCCACACCAGTTCATCGAGACGATCCGTTCGTATTTGCTGATTGTCGCAGACGCGTTCGCCACCAAAACGGTAGGCATCGGTTCCAATGCAACGATAATAGGCATAGTTCCGACGTTGGCCTTTGGCTGCTGCCTTGCTGACCTTTTTACCGTAATAGGCGTAGTGACAATGGCCACAAACGGTCAAACCCTGAAGTAGGTAGACCGCACCATGACGGCGCTGACGCGCTTTGCGATTCTCGGCAAGCTGCTCTTGAACCGACTGAAACAACCCTTCGCTGACGATCGCCGGTACGGATATCTCGATCCACTGACCTGGATCCGTACGTACAGTTGAATACCCCTTCCTGGGCACCTCGGCAGTGTGGCGTTGTGCGCGTATCCGAGGTAAACGATCACGCGCCTGTGTTTTGCCGAAAGCAGCCCGGCCCATGTAGGCTGGATTTTGCAATATTCCCCATACAGTACTGCGATCCCAATACGGTTTACCTGAGGCGGTTACGGTGCCTGTTGCCCCAAGGCGACGCACCACTTCGCCGATGCTCAGCCGCTCCATCCCAATCCATTGAAAGATGGCTCTGACCGTCGCCGCTTGCGGCAAGTCGATAACGTACTGTGCGGGTGTGCCATCAAGTTGCTTACGAATGTAGCGATAACCGTAGGGCGCAGTCGACAGCACATTGATGCTGCCGCGTCTGGCTCCATGAAGCTTGCCGCGACGATTGCGCTCCATGATTTTGGCACGCTCATATTCCGCGATCATGCCCTGCATCTGCAGCAGCAACGACTCCTCAGGCGTGACGCCAATGGCATGATTGAGGAACACGACCTGTACGCCGCACGCCGATAATTCTTCCATCAACAATGCCTGGTGAGCATATTTTCGCGACAGCCGGTCTGGGGACAGGACGTAGAGACGCTCCACCAGGCCAAGTGCAGCGCGGTCTCTGAGTCGCTCCAATTGTGGGCGAATCAGCGTCGCGCCGCTGACGCCTGCATCGACAAAACGCATGTCCTCAGCCACGTGGACACCATCAGCCACGATCCGCTCTGTCAACGCGGCAATCTGGCTTTCAATCGTGCCGCGTTTAGCCTGTTGGTCACCCGGGCATAGAGCGCCACCATCACAGCCTGGCTCATTGCTCACCTCGCTTGGCAGTACGATGCTCTGTCACAGAGGGCTGGGATGGCGACAATTCTGAGGAAGCCCGCGATTCTGTCGGCTTAAGCTGCTCGTAGGCCCTCTCGAGCTGTTCAAGAGAGAATCGATTTGGCTCAAAAGCCAGACGAATACGCCAAATCCGCGGTTTTCGGCTCATGACTGAGGTCTCCCATCAGTGGAGGCGATGCCCTCAATGACGAGAACAATCTCGACGTCGGGGCATCCTGCATGCCTTGGGGAAAAACTCTCCCTGGCAATGCGCAGCCCCCATTTTATCCGAGAGTTTGCTCTATTGTTGCCGGCGCTAGCGGGCCGCCTTGCGGCGCCCCACAGCGGCTTTTCTCGACCACGCCATTGATCAGCGTCCCCGCATCCAGATACGCCCGAATCAGCCGGATAACCGCCCGATCCGCAATCCGCTTGCGTAAACGGCCCATCAAAATATCGTGGTCGACCCGGTCGAAGAACTTCTCCAGGTCAACATCCACCACAACTTTGCGCCCCGAGGACACATTCCGTTGAGCCGCCAATACGGCGTCCTGCGCGCAACGTCCCGGGCGAAAGCCGTAGCTGTGTTCACTGAAAGTTGGATCGAGGAGTGGTTGCAAGACTTGCAGTAGCGCTTGTTGGATCAAACGGTCGGTGACCGTCGGAATACCCAACTCACGTTGACCGCCGTCAGGCTTGGGAATGACCACACGCCGTACCGGACTGGGCCGGTAGACACCCGAAAGAAGCTGTTCACGAATCGCTGCCCATTGGCTCAGGAGATGTTCGGCGGTCTGTTCAATATCCAGACCATCGACTCCCGCTGCACCTTTATTGGCTTTGACCCGTTTCCACGCCCGTTTCAGGTTTTCTCTCGCAAAGGCCCGTTCCAGCAGCCCTTGCCCTGCGTTGTTGGATTCATCTTGCGGGCGATTGGCCTCGTCGCTGACAGGACTTCTCACGGCTTCACCGCTCGTTATCTCCATCCGCGCCGCGTTTGGCAGGCATCTGACTTCCGGTCGTTCGCATCAACATGGCCTATAACGCTTTCTCTCGTTCGGCCCTTCGTCAAAAAAAGACTACTACGGCCTCTGCTGACTTCTCGCTCCGGCTGACGCCGTCGCCCTTTCAGGCATGAGGCGAGATCTCCCCAGGTAAGAACGCAATCCTTCACCACACAACCGCCGGATTTACACCGCCTGATCCTTGACCACAAGAGCTTCGCGGTTTCGTGCCCGCTCACCCTGATCGGCTTCGCCTTTTATCCGGTTCTTGTCCATCGGCTCATGGCTTCGATTCACGCTTCCTCCCCACACTCGGTCGCCCTCATGCAGTTGCGCTTCACTTCGTTCGCTGTGGTCAGCTCACGGCGGGACTTTCACCCACAAGATTGCGCCCATGCTGGGCGCACACGAATGACGCAGTCCGTGGACATGCGGTCCGAAGACGCCGGCCGGGACATCCAGAGCCAATTGCGGCAGGAGGTCATCGCGGAACGTATTGCGGATGCTGTTCGTGCTGATGGGATCTCGTCCATTCCAGGAGAACAGGAAGCAGGCACCCGCGCAGGCATAACCTCGGGTCTCGCGTAGGGCCAAACAGCCGCGCAGCCTGGCGGCCAGCTTGGGGCAGAATGGCACCAGCCTGTCCTTGCCAAACTTGGTGTTTCGGATCTCCAGGACTTCGCGCTCCGGGTCCACGTCGCCCCATTGTAGGCGGGCTACCTCGCTAACCCGAAGGCCGAGGCCGGCCAGCAAGGCGAAGATCATCTCGTAGGTGGCGCCCCGCAGCGGCGCGCGCGAGTGTCCTGCAATGCCTTGGCATGGACCAGCAGTTGTCGGATGGCCTCGGGCGGGAACAGGAAAGGCAGCCGCCGGGCCGTCTGCGGCTGCGCCCTGGCTTGTACAGGGGACGCCGCGAGCAGCTGCTGACTGACGATCCAGTCGAACAGCCGTCGCACATTGCCCAGCAAGTTGTTGTAGCTGCGTGGATTGGTGCGATGACGGGAGACCAGGAAGGCCTGCAGGCATCCGGCATCGATCGCCTCAATGCTGTCGATGCCTTGCTCATCCAGGAACCGGTCGAGCAGACGCAGTTGGCGGTCTTCGCTGGCGAACTTGCATCCCATGGTCCGCTTGGCGCGCAAGTACTGTTCGATGTGAGGGGGCTGTGAAAGCCATTCCAGTGAGCAGTCATAACACGTCCTCCGCGGTTGCGATGACCAGTTCGCGCAGCTTGTGCAGCGCCACCTTGCCGTAGACCAATGTGGAAGCCGGGTTGCGGTGGCCAACATAGTCGCCGATGACCTTGAAGGGGACATTGGCTTCGACGAGATGCTGTACACAGGCGTGGCGCAGGGTGTGCGATCCCGCTCGGGATACCTGGATGCCGGCGGCTCGCAGCCGAATGCCGACCATCGATGAAACCGTGGCGTGCTGCATGGGCGTGTAGGGCGACTTGACCGTGAGAAAAGCTTGGCGATGTACCACGTCGATGCGTCGAACCTGCAGATACTCAATGACCGCTTCGCCGGCTGTCGCCGAGAGTGGATAGCGAGTCGAGTGCCCGCCTTTGCGCATGGGAATACTGACCTGGGCGTGCTTCCAGTTGAAGTCGTCCAGGCAGAGGGCCGCGATCTCCCTGGCACGCAGCCCATAGCTGGCCAGCAGCACCAGAATGGCATAGTCGCGCTTGCCCAGGTCCGAGCGCCGATCGATGCTGGCAAGCAGTCGCTTGACATCCTCCCAGCGAATGGCGCGAGGAATGGAGGCCTGCCTGTAGCTGCGCCCGCGCAGCACACTGCGCACGAGATCCGTGACCAGGATGCGCTCTCGGTGCAGATAGCGGAGAAAGACGCGCAAGGCCCTGCGCTGTTGAGCATGCCGGATTTGTGTTTTTGCGCGCTCGCTGAGGAAATCGGTGATGCAAGCAAGGCGTCAGCTCGGCCAAGGCGATACCGGCTTGCGCTAGGTACGACTCGAATGGACGCAGCGTGTAGATGTAGTTGTGCAGCGTGGTACGGAGCAACCCCTTCTCCTCCACCAGAAAGGTGAAGAAGCCGGGACGGAGACGGAAAACGGCATGGCGGGCTTATTGCTCGGTCGCGTGTAGCCGGACAAGGCCACGCACAACATCCGCTCCACGGGAATACGGCTATGCGCGACAACTGCCGCCCTGTCCTGGGCGTTCTTGCACCAGCCGCCATGTTCGGCCTTCCATCGTTCGACGAAAGGATCGACATGATCGGGAAGTTCCTGCAACTGCGTAGCGCCTCTTGCGATGGCGAAATTGTTGAAGTGCGCGAGCGCCCGGACATGCTGCCGAACCGTGTCATTGGACGTGTGCTGCTCGTCGAGCGACTGGACGTAACGCTCGATCTGCGGGCCCAGCCACAGGGCCTTGATGCGGTCAATCGCCTTGAACGACCGAAAGTGATGTTCCAACATGACAACCACCTCTCTAGAAAAGCGAAGGAGATGTCATGCTGCGCTTGACCTGCGGTTATGTGCCCTGATGCTGGGCCGGAATCCTTGATCTACGCCGGTGTGGCTACCTTCGGACACATAAGAAAACGGGGCACATAAGGTTCATAACCATCCTTCCGGTGACCCGGAGCCCAGTCAAGCCGACCGCGCACTGACCACAATCCTCAAAAACGCCCTCAACATGATTGGCACTCAAATATTGGATCATGTCGTCGTGGGCTATGAAGGCTGCGTATCGCTGGCAGAACGGGGATATCTGTAGGGGCGCTTTGCCCTTGGCATGGGTTAGCAAAGTCCATCAGGTAGATGGGAGCCGATACGCTCCGGACCTGAACCAACATCGAATCAGCTCAAGGAGACTTCCATGGTGTTGATACGTTTCCTGATCGAACTTCTCACCTTCATCGGCATACTGGCAAGCGCTTCCGCAGTAGCGCTGACTGTGATCCTGATGCTGCGATTTCCGCCGATCTTGGCCGTGTTTATTATTGACTGCTCGCTATTTCAATTGCTGCTCAATCGCACCCCAAGAGCTTGAGTCGTTCGACAACGAGTAGACAAACCGGCATGGGCAGCTTGATGGCTGCCCATGCCGGTTCTAAGCTCTTTTTCTTTTTTTGATCCGTTCGACTTACATACTCAGCGCTGTGGCCAGAACTCGCTCAATACCCCCACTCATCATGCGTCAAGCCTAGGCACAAGTGCCCGAAGCTGCTCAGGACTAAGTTCCAGCTGTGAACCGTGCCGACTACCCAGCCAGACAAATCGGCCCTGGTGCAGGCGACGTGCTGCCAGCCAAATCCCCAAGCCATCGAGCGCCAACACTTCCATGCAATTGCCACGGCAATTGGCAAAGAGATACGCGCAGTGCGGCTGCGTCGCACCGAACACCGTAACCACTCGCGCCAACGCGGTATCGGTGCCGGTGTGCATGTCCATCAGTTCGGTGGCCAACCAGATCGAGTCGACAGGAATCACCGCAGCAGGTCTCGTAGAAAGCTCACACATGCGGCGTTATCGGCGGGCGCAGTAGGTTACCCAAGGCATCTACGCTTGCGTGAATCTTGGAGCTCAAGCCACCTCGGGACTTACCCATGGCCTTGGCGGCCTGTGCTGTTTTTTTTTTGCGGCACCCTGCTGCTGAACGCGGACAATGCTGCCATCCACCATCAGGTGTTCCAGGTCAGCCTCCCCAGCAAGCGAGGTCATCAGTTTCAGCAGATCCTTGATGCGCTCCCTTTGGTCATCGCGCAGCCAGTAGAGCCTCATCCCGCCCCCAAATGGTTCAAGGGTATCGCACGACTCGAATTACCTCAAATGAGAACGCCCTGTAGGTTGTCGTAGGGATTTCGCCTGTGCCGATCATTATCCACTGATTGCCGGCGCTTTCATTCCTAGAGGACTGTCGTGACAGCCCGCCGAGTCACACCTCAGAGCAAGGCGGGGTCATTCCCTTTCAAGAGATAAAGACGGGTCGTGCTTGCGCTGGGTCAACGAGTCCTCTAGTAGCTGCATCGCTTCGGCCAGCGCTGCGTGTTGGCAGCGCAATTCTGCTAGAAATGATCTGTTTGGCTTCAAATCGGGAAAGTAACGCGCCAGGTCAGGCCGGTATGATTCCATCATGCACTTTACGGCCAAATGAAGGTCTTCCTTAGTCACACCAGACGCGACCGCCAATGTCCCTTGGATCTCGGCCGACGATGCCGTTTCCATCCAGAACAGCAGGTCCAGGTAATTGTTCAACTCTCGTTCTTTGCGTTCGTCCATGCGGCTAATCCTCAAATGTCCATTTCGTCTGGCGTGTTTACATCGTCTATTGAGCGGCACTGTTCCGCTTTAACCCGGAACCGGTCGGTATGATCGAGGCAGCAGCT
The DNA here is from genome assembly GCF_000690905.1 of Pseudomonas sp. Ant30-3. Lineage (GTDB taxonomy): Bacteria > Pseudomonadota > Gammaproteobacteria > Pseudomonadales > Pseudomonadaceae > Aquipseudomonas. The sequence goes on from NZ_JMCL01000056.1 coordinate 71,216, forward strand.
ACGTAGCGTTCGCAGCTGAATACCATTTCCGGTAGACTCAATTTACCTCAATTGAGAATGCCTTGTAGTTTAATTATTTAGCCTAAATGCTTTTTGACCAATGGATTAAATAATTTATTAGTTAAATTCACTAAGCGAAACCTCGGCGGTTGCAGGATCTGAGTGCAACACGGTTATTGAATTGAAGCGGGAGCATCATGCCGCATCACCACGGCTTCTTGCATCACTTCGCCCATCACCTCGATCGGGCATTTGAAGTCGAAGCGTTTGCGCGGTCGCATATTCAGTTGCAAAGCGATGGCGTCCAGGGCTTCCTGACTATGCACCGACAAGTCCGTGCCCTTGGGCAGGTACTGGCGGATCAGTCC